>NZ_JBVJTD010000008.1:0-213073 GCF_055605965.1 Streptomyces sp. NPDC037126 | reverse complement strand
TTCCCCGTCGAGATCAGCCTCAGCCCCCTGGAGACCGCCGACGGCCTCCTCGTCTCCGCCGCCGTACGCGACGTCAGCGAACGCAAGGCGGCCGAAGAGCGCATCAACGAACTCGCGGCGCTCGTCGAGTCCTCCCAGGACGCCATCCTCGCCAACACGCTCGACGGCCACATCACGTACTGGAACGCGGCGGCCCAGCGGCTGTACGGGTTCACGGCGGACGAGGTCCTGGGACGGCACGTGTCCGTACTGGCGCCGGCCGAGCGCCGGGACGAGATCACGGTGCTCCTCCAGCGGCTGCGCCAGGGCGAGAAGGTCGAGCACTTCGAGACGCTGCGGGTCACCCGCTCCGGGGAACTGCTGGACGTGGACGTCACCCTGTGGCCGACGCGGGCCCGCAACGGCAGGGTGGTCGGGGCCTGCGCGATCGTCCGGGACATCAGCGACCGCAAGCGCGCCGAGGCCGAACTGACGGAACTGTACGAGCAGCAGCGGCACATCGCCCTCACGCTCCAGCGCAGCCTCATGGGCACGCCGCCCGCCATACCCGGTCTCGCCACCGCCAGCCGCTACCGCCCAGCGACCCAGGGCGCCGGTGTGGGCGGCGACTGGTTCGACCTGATCCCGCTGGGCGCCGGCCGGGTGGGCGTGCTGATCGGCGACGTGATGGGCCGCGGCCTGGAGGCCGCCGCCGTCATGGGCCAACTCCGGTCCGCCGCCCACGCACTGGCGAAGACCGGGGTGCAGCCGCGGCAGCTGATGCAGACGCTGGAGAGCGTCGTCGCCGACCTCGACGTCCCCGACCAGCTGGTCACCTGCTGCTATCTGGTGATCGCCGCCGACACGGCGGAGGTGACGATGTGCTCCGCCGGTCATCTGCCGGTCCTCGTCGCCTCCCCCGGCCGCTCCGTCCAGGCGCTTCCGGCGCCCGTGAACGCCCCGCTCGGCGTCGGCGGCGTGATCTACGAGCAGTGCTGCGCCACGGTCGCGCCCGGCTCCACCCTGGTGCTGTACACGGACGGCCTGATCGAGACCCCGGGCACCGACATCGAGGACCAGCTCACCCAGCTGATCGCCACGCTGGACTCGCTCCCGGGCGCGCCGCCCGACCTGGAGGCCGCCGCCGACCACGTCCTGTTCTCGCTGCTCCCGGACGCGGACGGGCACGACGACGTCACGCTGCTGCTGACGCAGCTGCCCGCGGCCCCGCTGGCCACGGTCGCGACGGACCTGCCCGCCGCCGCCGAGTCCGTGCCCGCGGGCCGCGACTTCCTGGACAAGGCGCTCGTCTCGTGGGGCTGCGCGCACTCGGCGGACGACGCGCTCCTGCTGCTCTCCGAGGTGCTGACCAACGCCGTCCAGCACGCGCAGGGCCCGATCGGGGTGCATGTGTGCCGCACCGACACCGCCCTGACCGTGGAGATCAGCGACCGCAGCCTGCACCTGCCCCAGCCGCGCATCGCGGCGGAGGACGACGAGTCCGGGCGCGGGCTGCTGCTCGTCCGCGCCCTGGCCCACGACTGGGGGGTGCGCCCCACGGACGAGGGCAAGACGACCTGGTTCAGCCTGAAGCTGTGAGCCCGGCGCCCGCGGGGTGACGGCCGGGGGGCAGGCGGGTCAGCCCACGGCGGCCGGTACGCGGGCGCGCCAGGGGATCCAGGTCGCGGTCAGCGTCACCACCAGCGCCGAGGCCGCGACCGTCGCCATGCCCGGGGTGAGGCCCGCGGCGCCCGCGACGAAGCCGATCAGGGCCGGCCCGGCCAGCAGTCCCGTGGTGCCCATCGCGGCGACCAGGGCGAGGGCGTCGGAGCCGCGTTCGGCGGCGGCGACGTACACGCACGGCGTGACGGCGGCCGCGCCGAGGCCCACGCAGGCGAAGCCGAGGAGCGTGGGCACCACCCCGCCGGCGAGCAGGGCGAGGGCGAGACCGACGGCGGCCACGGCGCTGCCGACCCGGACCACCTGGCCGTCGCCCCAGCGGGTGCGCCAGCGGTCCGCGCACACGCGGGCCAGCAGCATCATCACGGAGACGACCGCGATACCGAGCGGGGCCACCGTCGCGGACGCCCTGACGACGTCCTTGAGGTAGAGCGTCGACCAGTCGTTCATCGCCCCCTCGGTGATGGTGCCGAACGCCATGGCGCAGCCCATCAGCAGGGTGGTCCCGGAGGGCAGGGCCGGGCGGCGGCGTTGCCGCGGCCCCTTCGCGGGACCGGCCTCGGCGTGGGTGAGCAGGCCCGGTCGGGCGCCGGTGAGCAGGAGCAGCAACAGGGCTCCTGCCACGGTGAAGTGGGCCGGCACGGACGCGGTCAGAGTGGTGACGCCGGAGGCCAGCAGGGCGGCGGCGAGCAGTCCGCCGCTGAACGTGGCGTGCAGCTGGGACATGGCCGTACGGCCGTACTCGGTCTCCAGGGCGGCGCCCTGCGCGTTCATGGCGATGTTCAGGCAGCCCACCGCGACGCCGTCGGCGCAGACCGCGAGCAGCGCGAGCGGGTAGTTCGGCACGACGGACAGGGCCGCGAGCACGGCGACCAGGCCGAGCGCGGAGACGAGGGACAGGCGCCGGGAGCCGAGGCGGCGCATCAGCACGGCGACGAGCGGGAACGCGGCCGCCGCGCCCGCGCCGCAGGCCATCAGCAGCAGGCCCACCTCCCCGGCGCCGAGGTCCAGCCGGGACTTGAGCGCGGGGATGCGGGAGACCCAGGTGCCGTACTGCAGGCCGAGGAAGCAGAACAGCGCCGCGATCGACCACTTGGCGCGCCGGAAGGAGGGGGTGGTCATCGGCCCGCCTTCCGCGCCGCGGCCGGCCGCGCCGACATGTACACCGCGCCGCTGCCGTAGCCCGCGGGCACCCGCGCCTCGGGGTGGGGGCGGTAGCCGTTGGCCCGCCAGAAGGGCTCCTTGCCCGCGACGGCGATCAGCGACATGGTCTCGAAGCCGTGGGTGCGGGCCACGTCCGTCAGATGGCGGACCAGCCGGGTGCCGAGCCCCCTGCGCCGCAGCCGGCCGGTGACGACGAGGTCGTGCAGGTGGAGGTTGGAGGAGCGGTGCACCGCCGGCTCGGACCGGGTCAGGTCGGGGCAGCGGAACCTCGGGTAGGGCAGGGCCAGTACGTAACCCGCGAGCCGGCCGTCGACGTCGAGGACGAAGCAGGTGCCCGCCGCGGCCCGGGCGCGCAGCGCCGCCTCGCCCTCCGTGAGCGAGGTGTCCGCGTACGCCCCGGCCTCCAGGGCCGCGACCCCGGGCCAGTCGGTCTCGGTGACGTCCCGTATGAGGGCTCTCATGTCAGTGGTGTCCTTCCTGGGCGCGGGTGCACACGCACGGCAGCGGGCGGACGCCGTTGAAGCCCTGGGTCATGTAGCTGGTGGCGTACGCGCCGGCGGAGAGGATCCACACGGGGTCGCCGGAGGCGACGTCCCGGGGCACCCGCACCTGGTGCAGGCCGCCGCCGTAGGCGTCGTCGCTGTCGCAGGTGGGGCCCGCGACGATCGCGGGGACGTACTCCCGCGTCCGCGGGTGACCGGGGAAGACCAGGCGGTGTGTCACCTGGTCCATCTCGTAGAGGCCGTTGAACTTGCCGCAGCTCAGGTAGAGCCAGTGCGCCTCCTCCCCGTCCGGCTGCCGGCGCCGGGTCAGCCGGGAGACGTGGGCGCGCACGGCGCCGTGGTCGGCGACCAGGTGGCGGCCCGGTTCCATGACGAGGGCGAGCGGTGCGGGGGTGAGGGAGTCCAGGCGCTCCATGCCCTCGCGGAGCACGGCGAGCATCTTGTCGAGCGGCGGGTCGAGGGGGTTGCCGTGGCGGTCCTGGTAGCCGAGCGCGGGCAGGCCGCCGCCGAGGTTGACGTGGTCGGGTACGATCCCCCGCCCGGCCAGGGCCGTCAGGGTCTCGGTGAGCGTGTCGAGGGCCTGCTGCCAGGCCTCGCACGTCATCTGCTGGGAGCCGACGTGCACGGACAGGCCCGCCGGGGCCAGACCGGCCGCGCGGGCGGTCGCCAGCACCCGGACGGCGTCCTCGGGGGCGCAGCCGAACTTGCGGCTCAGGCCCCACAGGGCGCCCTCCCCGCTGGTGGCGAGGCGGCAGAACACCCGGGCTCCGGGGGCGTGCCGGGCGATCGCGGTGACGTCCTCGACGCTGTCGGTGGCGAAGGTGCGGACCCCCAGGCGGTGGGCCTCGGCGATGTCCCGGTCGGACTTGACGGTGTTGCCGTAGTGGACGCGCTCGGGCGGCGCGCCGGCGCGCAGGGCCTGGGCGATCTCGGCGGGGCTCGCCGCGTCGAATCCGGCGCCCCTGGCGGCCAGGCAGCGCAGGACCTCGTCGACCGGGCAGGCCTTGAGCGCGAAGCGGACCTGGATCCCGGGGAGTTCGGCCAGCAGGGAGTCGTACTGGCCCTCGATGCCGGTGAGGTCGTAGACGATGCGGTCGGTACCGGCCGCGGCGAGTGGTGCGGCGAGTGCGCCCCAGGGCACGCTCATGTGCGGGCCCCCTCCACCAGTGCGGGCCAGGACTCGACCAGGTACGCGAAGTCCTCGATGTCCCGCTCCGCCTGGTCGAGCAACCCGGCGCGCTGTAACGCCAGTTGCTCGGCGAACAACGTGTAGCGGCCACCGAGCTTGCGGTACGCGGTGTCCACCCGGTCCAGGCGCCAGACGTTCTCCGCGCGGTCCAGGATGGTGCTCTCGCGCAGGAGGTCCACGATCCGGCCGGGCAGTACCCGGTGCCGCTCGTCCAGCAGCGCGGCGCCCTCGGCGGTCATCCGGTCGTAGACGTGGTGGAAGTAGAGCATCGACAGCAGGAACTTCACGAAGCGCCGCTGGTAGGCGGGGAAGCCGGTGTCACTGCGCCGCTCGGGGGTGTGGAAGTTCTCGATGTGCCGGTTGTGCAGGATGCCGGGCAGTCCGGCGTCGTGGACGAGGTGGAGGAGGAAGTAGTCGCTGCCGATGGTGTCGGTGGCGGGCGGCAGCGGGACGCGTTCGTACACCGCGCGGTCGAAGGCGATGTTGCACATGTCGACACGCATGGGGTCGACCACCGTGAGGGTCGCCCGATCGCCGGTGAAGGGCGTCGTGCCCGCGCCGGTGAAGGACTCCTCGACCAGGTCCCGTTTGCGGTCCTCGGGCCAGTCGCCGGGCGCCCAGAGGCCGACGACGTCGTGGTACACACCCGCGTCCAGGCCGCGCATCTCGGCGATGTCGACGGAGAGTTCGCCGATGAAGGAGGCCCCGGCCATGGACACCGGGCGGTGGGCGAGGGCCGGGTCGAGGTCGGTGCGCAGACCGGCGGCCGTGGCCTCGGCGGCGGGCCTGCCCAGCCACGGCAGCTCGTGGTGCACGGGGAACACCGGTTGCCCGGCGTGCCGTTGGTAGGCGCTGTCGGAGTCCCTGCGGTGCACCGAGTCGCAGCCGAGGGCGGCGGCGAACAGGAAGGCGCGGTTGGTGCAGGCGCCGTAGGACACGGCGGGCGGGAGCATCATGCGCAGCAGCCGGCCGGGCTCGGGCAGGCCCGCCCGGGCGATCGTGCGCCGCAGCCGGTCGCGCTGCAGTTCCTCGTCGAGGTGGTGGACGCGCACGTGCGGCGCCGGGGGCAGCCCGGCGACCGTGCGGCCGTGTTCCGCGCGGGTGCGGGCGTCCGAGGAGTCGAGGACCAGCAGCTCGACGTCGGCGCCGAGGTGGCGGGCGGCGTGGGCGGCCTCGGCGTGCAGGGCGGTGACGGTGGCGGAGCAGGCCCGGTTGGTGGGCAGGGCGAGGCAGATCCGGTTCACCGTGCCTCGTCCCCGGTGGTCCAGGAGTCCAGGCCGAGCAGCCTGCGGCCCAGGCCGTTCAGTTCGGCGGGGCCGTAGCGCAGGGCCTCCGGCCGGCGGGCGTCGCCGAGCAGGGTGGCGTTCCAGTCGGGGGTGGCGAGGGTGCGCCAGGAGGCCACGCGGGAGTCGCGCAGGGCCGTGTGCTCCTCCAGGGCGGGCATCATCGACAGGTACTGGACGGCTCGGACAGCGTTGTCAGAGAGGTTCGGTGCCACGCCGTGCGCCAGCAGCCCGTTGAAGATCAGCAGGTCGCCGGCCTGGAGGTCGGGGCGGACGACGGGGAACTCGGAGCGGTCGGCGCCGGGGCGGACGGGGTCGCGGCCGGGTGGCTGGGCCACGCGCCACTCCTCGAAGCGGCGGAAGAGTTCCGGCGCGCACTGGAAGCCGCCGAGTTCGGGGCGGGTGTCGTTGAGGGCGATGATGCCCTGGACGCGCTGCGGGAGGACGGCGCGGGTGGTGTCGACGTCCCAGTGCAGCTCGATGTCGAAGCCCTCGTCGGTGGGCTCGATCAGGGAGCGCGAACGGGTGTGCCGGTTGGGCGGGTTGAGGTTGAGCCGGTCGAGGGTGACCCACAGCTCCGCGCAGTCCCACACGTCCGCGAAGGCGTCGTGGACGCGCTGCGTCTGGCGGCTGTCCCAGATGAGCTGGTGGTGGTAGGCCTCGACGAAGCCGTAGATGAAGAGGTGCCGGTCCAGCTCGGAGCGGAACTCCGGCTCCGTGTACCAGGTCTCGGGGCGGTCGGGGTCGAGGCCCTGGAACTGCCAGGCGAGGTCGAGCAGCCCCTTCGCCTCGCCGGGGGTGATGGCCTCGCGGACGACGACGTAGCCGTACGTCTGCCAGAAGGCGAAGTCCTCCTCGGACAGCACCCTGAGGGGCTGGGTCTTGTCGATGTCGCGTAGGGGCGTCGGCGTGAGGTACGTCTCGCCGTCGGCGCTGAAGTAGGGGCGGCCGGACGCCGCTCGGTGGAGATAGGGGGCCTTCGTCTGCATGCGATCACTCCGGGGTGACAGGCGGTGAGACATGTGCCGGTGGCATGCGCGAGGGCGCGGGAGAGCCACCAGGTTCCCTGGGAAACGGAGAGGTCGGCCGCCCGCGACGGGGGCGGGCGGCCGGGGGTGCGGGGGGGGTCAGCCCGCGACGACGGCCTCGGCCGCGGCCGTGCCGCAGACCCGGGCGGCGCCGTAGGTGGCGATGTGCAGGGCGCCGCGCGGCGGTGCCTGCGGCAGGCCCATCTCCACGACGACGGTGTCGGGGCGGGCGGCGAGCAGGGTGTCGAGCGCCGAGCGCATCCAGTCGTGGCGGTGCTCGTCGCGGACCACGGCGACGATCCGGCGGTCGCCGGCGGCGGCGAGGGCGGCGGCGCCCGCACCGGCGCCGCTGAAGGAGCCCGCGGTGCTGCCGGGCAGCAGCCGCGCCAGCTCGTCGGCCACGCCCCAGGGGGTCTGGTCGCCGACGGCGATGTTGGGGGCCGGGTTGAACTGGGCGACGTGGACCGGTCCGTGCACCGGTACGGCGGCGCCGGTGCGGGTCACGCTCAGCGCGCGGCGGGCCGCGACCAGGCCGATCTCGGGCGCGGGTTCGGCGTCCGACGCGCCGCTGCGGGCACCGGCGGTCCAGCGGGCCAGCGCGCGCACCCGGGCGGCCGCGTCGGCGAGCCGCTCCTCGGGCAGTTCGCCGGAGCGCACGGCGGCCACGAGGGCGTCCCGCAGCCCCAGTACCGTGCCCTCGTCGCACAGCCCGCCGCCCACGCAGATGGCGTCGGCACCGGCCGCGATGGCGAGGACCACGCCGTGCTCCAGGCCGTAGGTGCCGGATATCGCGCGCATCTCCATGCCGTCGGTGACGATCAGGCCCTGGTAGCCGAGTTCCTCGCGGAGCAGCTCGGTCAGGATCCGGCGGGAGAGGGTGCCGGGGCGGTCCGGGTCGAGCGCGGGGACGAGGATGTGCGCGCTCATGATCGCGCGGGTGCCGGCGGCGATGGCCGCGCGGAACGGGGGCAGTTCACGCGCGTGGAGGGTCTCGGCGTCGACGTCGATGCGGGGTACGGCGTGGTGGGAGTCGACGTTGGTGTCGCCGTGGCCGGGGAAGTGCTTGGTGCAGGCGGCGACGCCGGTGGACTGCAGGCCCTCGACCCAGGCGGCGGTGTGCCGGGCGACCAGGTCGGTGGCGGCGCCGAAGGAGCGGACGCCGATGACGGGGTTGTCGGGGTTGGCGTTGACGTCGGCGGAGGGCGCCCAGTCGAAGTTGACCCCGCAGGCGGCCAGGCGCCGGCCCAGCTCGCGGGAGACGGCCCGGGTGAGATCGGGGTCGTCGACGGCGCCGAGGGCGTGGTTGCCGGGGAAGGAGGAGCCGGTGCGCACGTCCAGGCGGGTGACGTCGCCGCTCTCCTCGTCGATGGCGACCAGCAGGTCGTCCCGCTCGGCGCGCAGTTGCGCGGTGAGGGCGGTGACCTGCTCCTCGGTGACGACGTTGCGGCCGAACAGGGCGACGGAGGCGAGGCCCTCACCGAGGCGGCGGCGCACCCAGTCGGGCGCGGTGGTGCCGTCGAACCCCGGCTGCAGCACCGCCAGCGCGTCCCGGGTGAGCGCGTCGCCCGCGGCGGAGCCGCTGTCGGAGGCGGTGGTGGCGAGTGTGGTCATCGGGGGCGTCATCCCTTCACGGCGCCGTCGGTCAGACCGCTGACAGCCTTGCGTTGCAGGAAGATGAAGAGGATCAGGATGGGCAGCGCGAACAGGGACGAGGCGGCCATCGTGGCGCCCCAGTCGTCGCCGAAGGCGGTCTGGAACTGGGACAGCCACAGCGGCAGGGTCTGCTTCTCGATGTCCTTGTTGAGGATCAGCACGAGCGGGAACTCGTTCCAGGCGGTGATGAACCCGAACAGCGAGGTGGCCATGAGGCCGGGCGCGAGCAGCGGGAAGATCACCTTGCGGAAGGCCTGGACACGGGTGCAGCCGTCGACCATCGCCGACTCCTCCAGCTCCTTCGGCACGGCGGCGATGTAGCCGCGCAGGGTCAGGATGGTGAGGGGCAGCACCATCATCGTGTAGAAGACGGTGAGGGGGACGAGGCTGTCCAGCATGTCGTCGTCGCGCACGATCATGTAGATGGCGATGATCATGACCTCCCAGGGGGCCATCTGCGCCAGCATGAACGTGACGACGAGTCCGCGCCGGCCCCTGAACCGCATCCGCGCCAGGGCGAAGGCGGCGAACAGGGCGATGAGGAGCGAGCACAGCACCGAACAGACCGTGACGGTGACGGAGTTGCCGACCAGTGTCCAGAAGTGGTCGGCGTCGACCGCCTTCTTGAAGTGGCCGACGGTGACGTTCGTAGGGAACCACACCGGGGTGTCGGCGATGATGTCGCCGGTGGGCTTGAAGGCCGTGGCGAACATCCAGTAGACGGGGAACACGAAGCCGACGAAGAGGACGACGGCGGTCGCGTTGGGCCAGATGCGGCCGATGAGCGAGCGCTTCACAGCTCGTCCTCCTCTTGCTTGAGCACCATGCGCAGGTAGTACGAGGTCATGACGAGCAGCACCAGGATGGTCAGGAAGGAGATCGCCGCGCCGACCCCGAAGTGCTGGTTGCCGACGCCCTCGACGTAGGCGTAGACCGGCAGGGTCTCGGTGAGGCGGTCGGGGCCGCCCTCGTTCATGGCGAAGACCTGCGGGAACGCCTTGAAGACCCAGATGACCTCGAGGAAGGTCGTGGAGTAGAGGAACGGCCTGAGGAAGGGCAGGGTCACGGAGGTGAAGCTCTGCCAGGCTCCGGCGCCGTCCAGGGACGCGGCCTCGTACAGCTCCCTGGGGATGGTCGTGGTGGCGGCGTAGAGGTTGATCGCCACGAAGGGGATCGACATCCAGACGATGAGCAGGGTGATCACGGAGAACGTGGAGAACTGGGTGCCCATCCAGTTGTAGTCGGCCATGGAGTGCCAGCCGAGCTTGTCCAGGACCCAGTTGACGACGCCGTAGCGCTGGGCGAACAGCCACTGGTAGACGGTGGTGGCCGCGATGACGGGCATGGCCCAGGCGAGGACGAGCCCCACCAGGAGCAGCAGCCGCATCTTCTTGCCGAGGCGGGCCAGCAGCAGCCCGATCAGGGTGCCGGCCGCCATGATCAGGACGACGTTGACCGCGGTGAACAGGATCGAGCGCTCGACGACCTTCCAGAAGTCCGAACCGGTCAGGACCTCCTTGTAGTTGTCGACGCCGTTCCATTCGGTGAGGTGCTGGATGAGCTGCCGGGGGTTGAGGTTCTGGAACGACAGCATGCCGTTCTTGACCAGGGGCCAGCCGAGCAGGATGAGTGTGGCCAGCAGCGCCGGCAGCAGGAGCAGGTAGGGGGCGGCGACGGCGCGGCGGCCGGCCGGGGACCCGGAGGTGCGGTCCTCACCTCGTGGCGGCGCCGGTACCCGGGCCCCCCGGACAGCGGGCTCCCCGGCCGTGTCCGTGCCTTCGGTCTGCACTGACATGAGTCGTCATCTCTTCCGTGGCCGTACGAATCCGTGTGCCCTGCGCACGGCAAGGAACGCGCACGGCACATGTGAGCCGGGGGCGTCCGTGCGACGCCCCCGGCGCGGGTCTAGTTCTGCTGGGCCAGGCGCTTGTCGATGTCGCCCGAGACGTCCTTGGCGGCGTCCGCCGGGGACTTACCGCCCAGGACGGCCGTCATGTACGACTTGATCGGGTTGGGGGTGTTCTCCACCGCGGCCCACCCGGGGATCAGCGGGGTGGTGCCGCCGGCGGCGGCGCCGGGAGCCGCGGCCTCGGCTGCGGCGTTGCCCTTGAGGTTGGTCTCCAGGGACGTCTTGTTCGGGACCACGCCGTTGATCTTGGCCAGTTCGCCCTCGTACTGGTCGGACAGGGCGATCTTCAGGAACTCCTTGGCCAGCGACTGCTTCTTGCTGTTCTGGGCGACCGCGAGGTTGGAGCCGCCGAGGAAGACGCCCTCGGGCTTGTCGGCGGTCGCGCCGGGGATGGTGAAGTAGCCGAGGTCCTTCTCGATGGCCTTGTTGGCCTGGATGGCGGTGCCGGCCTCCCAGCCCATGCCGATGATGGCGCCGGTCTTGCCCTTGGCGAAGATGGTGGCCTGCTGCGGGGTGGCCTCGTCCTTGTCCTTGGGGGCCTTGGAGTAGGAGGCGTACTTCTTGTAGATCTCCATGGCCGCGGAGACCTTCGGGTCGCCGAGGTTGGAGACGTACTTGTCGCCCTGCTTCTTCACCAGCTCCCCGCCCTGGCCGATGATCAGGCCGTCGAGGAAGTACCAGTTCTGGCCGGGGAGGTAGATCGGCTCGGCGTCGGTCTTCTTGCCGATGGTCTCCAGGTCCTTGTAGAACTCGTCCCGGGTCTTGGGGGTGTCCTTGATGCCGGCCTTGGCCCAGACGGCCTTGTTGTAGATGACGACGCGGTTGGCGAAGTACCAGGGGGCGGCGTACTGCTTGCCGTCGTAGACGGAGGACTGGGAGACCGAGGGGGTCCAGTCGGCGCCGATCGCCTGCTTGACGTCGCCCAGGTCGGCGAGGCCGCCGGTGGCCGCGTAGGCGGGGGTCTGGGTGTTGCCGACCTCCAGGACGTCCGGCGGGTTGTCCTCGGAGAGGGCGGTGGTGATCTTCTGCTGGATCCCGTCCCACTTCTGGATCTCGAACTTCAGCTTCGCGCCGGTCTTCTTCTCGAAGGCGGCCTGGACGTCCTTGCTCCACTGCGGCGGCGCGGAGCCGTCCATGGTCCAGACGGTCAGGGTCTGGCCCTTCCAGCTGTCCGGGCCCGCGTCCTTGCCGCTGTCGCCGCCCTTGCCCCCGCCACACGCCGAGACGGAGACCATCATGCCCGCGATCACGATCGCGGCCGCAAGCTTGCGCTTCACGCCACCCTCCTCAGGGATGCCACTAACCCCCCACGCCCTCGGCGGTGACCTGCGTACGACGCTGTTGCACGTAGGGCTCGGGACCTGGCCACTAATGGTGTAGACCAGTACGGTGGAGCTTGGCCTAGACCTTTCGGGGTGTCAAGGGTGGTTCGGGAAGCCGGTCGAGGCCGTTACGAGAAAGTCATCGGAGCGCGTCCGTCCGCCCGTCCGTCCATGTCCGCCCCTTTCGCCCGTCCTGTTCAGTTGGACTAGACCATAGGGCAGTTGGTCGCTATAACGGGAGCCCACCGACACAGCCGGAAGGCAGGCATGACCACCGACGTCAGCAGCGCCCAGCCGCGCGGAAGGACGCCCGGCCGCACCGCGCGCGTGCCGAAGTACTACCGGATCAAGCAACAGCTCCTCGCCATGACCGAGGCCCTGCAGCCCGGTTCGGCGATGCCCGCGGAACGTCTGCTCGCCGTCCGGTTCGACACCTCCCGGACCACCGTCCGCCAGGCGCTGCAGGAACTCGTCGGGGAGGGCCGGCTCGACCGGATCCAGGGCAAGGGCACCTTCGTCGCGCAGCCCAAGCTGTACCGGACGCTCCAACTGACCTCGCACACCGAGGACATGAGGGCCCAGGGGCTCACCCCCGCCTCGCGGGTGCTGGACATCGGGGAGGTGCCCGCCGACGAGAGGCTGTCGGGTCTGCTCGGCATCGGCATCGGCGAACGGGTGCTGCGCATCGAGCGGCTGCGGCTGGCCGGCGGCGACCCGATGGCGATCGAGACGACGCACCTGTCCGTCGGCCGTTTCCCCGGCCTGCGCCGGTCCCTGGCCACGTACCCCTCGCTGTACACGGCGCTCTCCGAGGTGTACGGCGTCCATCTCGCGGAGGCCGACGAGACCATCGAGACCTCGCTGTCGACCCCGCGCGAGGCCCAGCTGCTCGCCACCGACGTGGGCCTGCCGATGCTGCTGCTGTCCCGGCACTCGCGGGACGCCGAGGGCGGCCCGGTGGAGTGGGTGCGCTCGGTGTACCGGGGCTCCCGCTACAAGTTCGTGGCCGCGCTGCGCCGGCCGGCGGGCGGCGCCGTGGTCCGGCGGTCGCGCCCCGCACACGAGCGGGGGGAGCTGGGCCCGGGGTGAGCCGGCCGCTGCCCGCGGCCGGGCCAACTATGCTGGTCCGCAACGGCAACGGGGGAAGGGGCAGCCGGTGGACTGGTTCTGGTGGGTTCTCATCGTCTTCTGGACGGGCGGCTTCGCGTGGGCGGCCGACAACGTCCGCGGCGCGCTGCGCAACCGGCACGAGCGCAAGATGCAGCTGCTGGAAGCGGCGAGGCAGGAACGTCTGTCCGTGGAAGCGGCGCACAAGGCGCCCGAGCCGGTGTGCGGATGCACGCACCACCTCGCCAAGCACGACAAGCAGGGCCGGTGCCACGAGCGGGTCGAGGTGCCGACGGCCTGGGACGAGAACAAGAAGCCGCTGCGCTACGAGGCCGGCGAGTGCAACTGCCAGCAGTACGTGGGACCGCAGCCGCTGTCGCAGGTGTTCGCGGAGGATCTGACCGACCGCGCCTGACCGCGGGGCCCGCGGCCGGCCCGGCCGCGGGTCAGTCCAGGAACGCCGTCTCTATCCAGCGGCGTACCGCGCGCGGGCGCATCCGGTGGAGGCGGTCGACCGTGTCGGCGACCTCCTGGGAGCCGCCCACCGACAGGAACTTCTCGCGGACCAGGTCCGCGTGGCCCGCGCGGGTCTCGGGGCCGGCCGCGCCGATCGGGATGAGGCGGGTGCGCGAGGCCGTACGGCCGTCCGTCAGACGTACGGTGACCCGGGCACCGGTGGCCTTGGTGGACCGGGAGAAGTCCCGGCCGTCCGCGCGCACCGCACCCACCAGGTCCACGAGTTCGTCCCCGCCGAAGCCGCGCAGCCACGGCACGGCCCGCTCCCCCGCCTCGCGCACGGCCTCCCCGAACGGCGCGTCGGACAGGAAGAGTTCGCGGGTCATCTCGGTGTCGTGTTCGAGCCGGACGCGCCGCGCCAGCGCCCACCGGCCGGGGTCGTCCAGGTGCGGCGAGGAGAAGTCGTCCACCGAGAACTCCCCGGTGAGCAGGGTGGTGGCCACCGGGTAGGGCACGTCCAGGACCAGCGCGCCCAGCGGGGAACCGGGCCCGGTCACGTACTGGGCGGCCCGCTCCCCCGCGAACAGCGTGTACAGCGAGGCCTCGACGACGACTTCGGCCACGTCCTCTGCCCGTACCCCGCCGAGTTCCCGGTGGATCTCCGCCGCGCAGTCCACGGCCGCGTCGATGCCGGGGCCGCCCGGATGCACCTTGAACGACAGGGTGTCGGTGTGCCAGCGGCGCCCGAGGCCCTTGGCCACCGCCTCGGGCAGGGGCACGGTGGCGAAGCGGGCCAGGAAACCGTCCTGGTGCTCCATGATGTCGGGCGCGCCGCGCAGCCCGGCGTACGCCGCGTCGCAGGCGTCCATGGCGGTGCGCACCGGCGTGAAGGTGTTGAACAGGCGGGCGTCGCTGGCCAGGAAGGCGCGCATCAGCGGCCAGTTGGGCATGGCGAAGGCCAGCCCGAAGGCGTTTTCGAACAGGCTCGCCGACGCCCGGTCGCAGTGCAGCCGGCCCGCCACCGCGCCGGCCAGGTGGGTGTGCACGGCGCTCTGGCCGCGCAGCGGTCCGAGGGTCGCCGAGGCGGTGATACGGGCCGCGCACTCGTTGGCCGCGACCACCGCCGTGAGCAGCGACAGGCCGTCCAGCTGCCGGGCGTAGGCGAAGGCGAGCGGCACGGCGACCGTGGAGTTGGACAGGTGCCCGGCGTATGCGGTGTCGTCCAGGTTGAGCCAGGAGCCGAGCGCGGCGAAGACGCCGGCGGCCTGCCGCGGGTCGCGCTGCATGGGGTGCCCGAAGGCGGCCACCAGCTTTCTGCCGAGCGGGTGCTGGAGCCCGGCCCGGATGGAGGCGATCTGCGACAGCACCTGGCTCGCGGCGAGCTTCAGCACCCGGCAGGGCACGGCCCCCGGGCGCAGGGTCGCGGCCCAGTGCGACAGTTCGCGCAGCGGCGTGTCCGCGGGGGTACGGCCGCGGGCGGGCCGGGGCGTGCTGCGGACCTGCTCGGCCCAGTCGGTGCACAGCGCCCGGGCGACGCTCTCCGCGAGGACGGCGGTCATGGCGGCTACCTTCGGTTGCGTCGGGAGTGAACACGACCGCGGGAGCACCGGGCGGCCCGGTGCTCCCGCGGTGCGTGGGGTGTTACGCGGCCGGGACCTTGTCCAGGAAGCCGTAGACGCCCTTGATCCGGCCGGCCTCGTCGGTGACGAGGACGTCGAAGCCGATGGCGATCGGCTCGGCGCCCGGCTCGGTCACCAGGCCCCACTGGAAGCGGGCCTGGTTGTGGTGGGCGTCGACGGTGCCGTGCAGCTCGAAGAGCAGGCCCTTGAACTGGTCGCGGGCGCCGGCCACCACGGCCCCGAAGCCCTCGGGGCCCTCGACCGCGGCCAGCGGGTCGATGTACGGGGCGTCGGCGGTGAACAGCTCGGCGATGGCCGCGGCGCGCTTCTCGGCGTCCGCCTCGTTCCAGATGTCCAGGTAACGGGTGACGGTGGTGGTCAGGTCGCTCATGCGGGCGTTCTCCTTGGTCGCTTGCTCGGTCGGTTCTTCGGACAGATGGCTTCGTACGTGCTTCAGGGGTTCGCCGGCGCCCATACCGGCAGCGCTCCGGGCAGCACCTCGAAGGTGGCCGAGGCGCCGATGCCGTGCTGGTACTCGCCGTCGTGCTCCAGCGGCAGCCGGCGCCCGTCGGTCCGCTCGACGGTGATCCTGCGGCCGCGCGCGTACACGGTGGCCGCGTGCGCCATGTGCGCGGCGGTCAGCGTGAGTGCGGGCACGTCCGCCGCGGCGACCTCGCCGCCGATCACACAGACGTCGAGCAGTCCGTCGTCGAGGAGCGAGTCGGGCAGTACCAGGTACCGGCCGCCGCGGTAGCGCCCACCGCCGACGTTGGCGAGGACCGTGGGACCCTCGTGCACCACCCGGCCGTCCACCGTGACCCGGCCCGGGTACGGCTCGTAGCCGGCGGCCGTGTCGGCGAAGGCGCGGGCGTAGCGCTCGCGGCCGGACAGCGGCACCTCCCGGGCCGTGATCAGCGCGTCGGCGATCACTCCCGAACAGGCGCCCAGATAGACGTAGTTGCGGGTCTCGGCCAGGCGGGCCAGGTCGAGACGGCGCAGCCGGGCGCTGCCGCCGATGCCGCAGTCGGTCAGAATCGCCTTGAGGGACTCGCTCCAGGGCCGCTCGCCCCACAGCATCTTGTAGCCGGAGTTGCCGGTGCCGCCGGGCACCACCGCGAGGGTCGCGTTCCCGGTGACGGGGACGAGTCCCTGCACGGCCTCCCGGACGGTTCCGTCGCCGCCGATCACCACGACCAGGTCGGGCGCGCCGTCGGGGCGCTGCAGCGCCCGGCGCACGGCGACGGTGGCGTCCCCCGGCCCCGTGGTCAGGTGCACCTCGGTGCGCTCCAGGTAGGAGAGGCACAACTGGCGCACCTCCTCGACCAGTTCGGGCGAATGGCTGCCGGAGGCGGGATTCCCCAGGACGAGGGCCCGGGTGGGTGCCGGAGCTGCGGTGTCTGCCATGTCGGCGTACTCCTTCTCCTCGGACGCTCGTCGGACGACTCCCGCGGGGCCGGGCGGGGGAAGTGCCCGGCGCCGCGGTGATCCCCACTCTGCCGGGGGCCGCTGTCACGGCGCTGACGCGTGACTGACGCCGGGACCGGGGTGACGGAAGGGGCCGGGATCGGGGCCCCGGGGCCGTGGTGGCGGCCGGCCCTGGGGGCTCTCGCCGCCGGGGTGCGGCCGTCACCAGGTGACGGGGAGCTCCTCCAGGCCGTACACGATCGTGTTCTCGCGGAAGCGGATCCGGTCGGGCGCGACGGCCAGGCGCAGCGTGGGGAAGCGGGCGAACAGGGCGTTCAGGCACACCTCCAGCTCCATGCGGGCCAGCGAGGCGCCGGGGCACAGGTGCGCGCCGAAGCCGAAGGCGAGGTGGCCGGAGGCGTCGCGGTGGATGTCGAGCCGGCCGGCGCCGGGGTAGACCGACTCGTCGTGGTTGGCCGCGGGGATGGCGAGGACGACGCCCTCTCCCTTGCGGATCACCGCCCCGCTCAGTTCGACGTCGTCGACGGCGGCTCGCACCTGGTTGTCCTGCGAGATGGACCAGTAGCGCAGCAGTTCCTCCACGGCCGGCTTGAACAGGGCCGGGTCGGAGCGGAGTTCGGTCAGCAGGTCCGGGTCCTGCAGCAGGCTGAGGACGCTGAGGCTGATCTGGTGGGCCGTGGTCTCGTGCCCGGCGACGAGGAAGAACCGGGCCATGGCGACGAGGTCCTGGTGAGTCAGCTCGCCCGTCGCGAGGTAGCGCGTGGCGAGCCTGCTGATCAGGTCGTCCCGGGGGTCGGCGGTGCGCTGGGCGACGAGCCGGTCGAGGAACCGCGTCATCTCGAGGAACGCCGCGTACGTCTCCTCGGGGCCGGCCTCCTGGGAGAGGACGACCTGGCTCTGCTCGGTGAAGTCCGCCTCGTCCTGTTCGGGGACGCCGAGCATCCGGGCGATGACGAGCGCGGGCAGCCGGACCGCGAAGTCGCGCACCAGGTCCACCGGTCTGGGCCCCCGCTCCAGCTCGTCGAGCAGACCCTCGACGAGGAGTTCGACCTCGGGGCGCAGGGCGCGGGTGCGGCGTGCGGTGAACTCGGTCATCGCCATCCGGCGCAGCCGGCCGTGCTCGGGGTCGTCCATGCGGCTGAAGGACATCACGCCGGGCTCGGGCGGCAGCTGGATACGGATGGGGAAGCCGGGCCGCTGGTCGTCGGCGCTGAAGCGGTTGTCGTTCAGCACCTGGCGGACGTCCGCGTGCCGGGTGACCAGCCAGGCCTCGCCGCCGCGGATGCGCACTCTCAGCGGTGGTTCCGCGCGGAGTCTCGCGTACGCGTCCGGGGGTGCGTAGGGGCATGAGCGGGGCATGGGCCACTCCGGCAGCTGCCGCTGATCACATGCGGACATGGGGTTCCCTCCGTTGGCTGGATCTCAGCGTTGGAAGGACATCCTGGTGATCGGGGCTGACGGCGATCTGATGGGTTACTGATGTGCTTTCGGCCAGTAAATGACGGGTTTCCGAAGGGTAAAGGGGGAGTCGGGCACGGGGCCCGGAAACGGCGGAAGGGGGCCGGCGCGGGTGCGCCGGCCCCCTTCGGGGCGTTGCGGGAGGGCGTCAGTCGGCGGTGGCCGGGGCCCCCGCGGCCCCGTCGGCCGCCGTCGGCCGGGGCAGCAGCTGGACCATGCACGCCACCACGACGCAGATCGCCGCCTGGACCAGCAGTCCGGCACCGAAGGCGTGCGAGTAGGAGTGCGCGGTGACGTCGTGCCCGGCGACGCCGAAGAAGACGACACCGATCACCGCGACGCCGATGGCGTTGCCCATCTCCTGGGCGGTGGAGAACACACCGGACGCGGCGGCCGCGTGGTGCGGGGCCACGCCCGCCAGGACCAGCGAGGCCAGCGGGGCGACGACGAGGCCCATGCCGATGCCGGCGAGCACCATGGCCGGGATGCACCAGGCCACGGACCCGGAGCCGCCCAGCTCCCAGGCGGTGGCGGCCAGGGCCACGTTGCCCACCGCCTGCAGCAGCGCGCCGACGGCCAGGACCTGCCTGCCCAGCTTGGCCGCGACCTTCGGCGACTGCGCGGAGCCGAGGAAGAAGCCGAGGCCGAGGGGCATGAACAGCAGGCCGGACCGCAGTGCCGACAGACCGCGGCCCTCCTGCAGGTACAGCGCGAGGACCAGGAAGAAGGAGGCCATCGCGGCGAAGAACACCAGCAGCGAGACGACACCCACGCCGAAGGCGCGGTCCTCGAACAGGCTCGGGTGGACCAGCGGCGACTTGTCGCGGGACGCCTTGCGGCGCTGGGTGTACCAGAACGCGGCCAGCAGCGGGACCGCCGCCCCCAGGCACTCCCAGGTCCAGGTAGGCCAGCCCTGCTCGCGGCCCTGGACCAGCGGCAGCACGATGGCCGTGAGCCCGGCGGTCACCAGGATCACACCGGTCCAGTCGAGTCCGGTGCGGCCCTCGGCGCGGGACTCGGGCACCGTCTTCGGGGTGAGCAGCAGGACGATCGCGCCGATCGGGGCGTTGATCAGGAAGATGGTCCGCCAGTCCCAGCCGAAGATGTCGGCCTTGATCAGCAGACCGCCGATCAGCTGGCCGAACACGGCCGAGGCGCCCATGGTGATGCCGTAGGCGTTGAACGCGGCGACCCGGGCCTTGCCGGTGTAGGCGGTGGTCAGGATGCCGAGGACCTGCGGGATGACCAGCGCCGCGGCCGCGCCCTGCACCGCGCGGGCCGCGATCAGTTCGGCCATGTTCGGTGCGATGCCGCAGGCCAGCGAGGCGAGCGTGAACAGGGCGAGGCCGATGGAGAAGACCTTCCGGCGGCCGTACAGGTCACCGAGCCGGCCGCCGGTGATGAGCATGGCGGACAGGCCGATGTTGAACGTGGCGGCCACCAGCTGGATCTCGGCGCTGGTGGCGTGCATGTCCCGCTGCAGCGAGGGGATGGCGACGTTGACGATGAAGAAGTCGACGTTGGCGATGAACAGGCCGGCCAGCACCACCAGGAGCGCGCCCCAGGCGGGTCTGCCCTCGGGCTCCGCGACGCCTGATGGTGCGGCCGCGGCCGCACTTCCGGTCAGTTCCGCTTCGGTGGTCATGGACGAAACTCCTTCGTGGTGCGTGCTGATGACGCGTCCGCGGGGCGGATGCGCGGGACGGTGCCTGGGCCGCGCGGCTCAGGACGTGGGGGTCTTCCTGGGACGTGGGAACAGCTGGACCAGGGCGGCCACGGCGAGCGCGAACGGCACCAGGAGGTAGACGCTGGCCCGGAAGGCGTCGGCGAAGGCGTCGGGGCCGGTGCCGTGGTTCAGGACGTGGTAGAAGACCACGCCCACCACGGCCACGCCGACGGCGCCGCCCACCTGGTTGGCGGTGGACAGCACGCCGGAGGCCGCGCCCGCGTAGCGGGGGTCGGTGCCCGCGAGGGCCACGGTGGCCAGCGGCGCCATCACCATGGCCATGCCGGCGCCGCCGACCAGCAGCCCCGGCACCAGCCAGGCGACCGGACCGTGGGTGCCGATGTGCTCCACGGCGGCGTACAGCCCGGCCAGTGATGCCGTCAGCACCAGCGCGCCGACCGCCAGGGTCTGCCGGCCGAGGACGGCGGCGATCTGCTTGGCCGTCATCGAGACGGCGAGGAAGCCCACGCCGAGCGGCAGGAAGACCAGTCCGGAGTTCAGCGCGCTCAGGCCGCAGCCCTGCTGGAGGTAGAGCGCGAGCACCAGGAAGAAGGACGCCATCCCGGAGTAGTAGACGAGGGCCGTGGTGACGCCGACGGTGAACGAACGCTGCCGGAACAGCGCCGGGTTGACGAGCGGGCCGCGGTCCGCGGCCGCCAGCCGCCGCTGGTACCAGGCGAAGACGGCGAGCAGCACGGGCGAGGCGGCCAGGCACACCCAGGTCCACAGCGGCCAGCCCTTCTGCTGCCCCTCGGCGAGCGGCAGCACGACGGCGACCAGACCGGCGGAGACCAGCACCATGCCGAGCGGGTCCAGCCGGGACTTGCCCTGCGCCCTGGACTCCGGGACGACGCGGGGGGCGAAGACCAGGGCGGCGATACCGACCGGCACGTTGACGAGGAAGCAGGTGCGCCAGCCGAGCCCGGCGATGTCCGCGTGGATCAGCACGCCGCCGATCAGCTGGCCGAACACGCCGGCGAGGCCCATGGTCAGGCCGAAGGCGTTGAAGGCGCGGAGCCGGGCGGGCCCGCTGTAGACGACGCCGATGATGGCGAGGACCTGCGGGCCCATCAGCGCCGAGGCCAGGCCCTGGGCGACGCGCGCCGCCACCAGCTGCCCGGCGGTGGGCGCGGATCCGGCCCAGGCCGAGGACAGGGTGAACAGCGCGACGCCGATCAGGAACATCTTGCGCCGGCCGTACAGGTCGCCGAGCCGGCCGCCGGTGATCAGTCCGGCCGCGTACGCGAGCGCGTACCCGGCGACGATGAACTCCACGGCGGAGGAACTGGCGTGCAGGTCGCGCTGGGTGGCCGGGATCGCCACGTTGACGATGAAGACGTCCAGGGTGATGACGAAGGTGCCGATGAGGATGATCGGCAGCATCGCCCAGTGCGGTGCCGCGGGCTCCTGCTGTGCGGCAGCAGCCCGCGGTGTGCTCCGTCCGGTCGCCCCGGACGGGTTCCCGTTCTCGTCCGGGGCGGCTTCCCGGGGTTCTTGTAAGGCCATGGCGGCCGTTCCTTTCGTGCGTCGGTGGGGGTTCCCTGGAGCCGCCCCGCCCGTCACCAGGACGGGACGTGCAGAATCTCCAGTACGGCTGCGGAGAAGCTGAAGCCCGCGCCCGCCGCGACGACCAGGACGAGGTCGCCCGGTCCGACGGCGCGTTCGAGGACGAGGTGCTCGATGCCGAGGAACTGGTCACCGGGGCCGATGTGCCCGTAGCGGCGCCCCACCTCCCAGGTGCTCTGCTTCTCGGTGAAGCCGAGCAGGTCGAAGTTCTCGGGCGCCTTGTTGCGGTGCACGTTGGGCGTGACCACGCGGGAGACGTCCTGCGTGCTCACCCCGGCCTCGGCCAGGACGCGCGAGGTGGTGGCCATCAGGGCGGCCTCGTACCGCTCCCAGGAGCCCTCCGCCTCCTTGGTCACCGCGTGCTGGGCGCCGCGCTCGCGCAGCCGCACCTCGGAGCCGGGCGCGACGCCGAACGGCTCCAGTCCGCGGTTCCACCGCTCCAGCGAGTTGTCGGCGCTCAGCGTCGCCGCCACCAGCCGGGCGAACCCCGTGCGCCCGGAGAGCATCAGCGCGCTGCCGCCGTCCGCGAAGATGAAGTTGATCTGGATGTTCCAGCGGTCGACCCAGGGAGCCGCGAACCGGTCGCCGGTGGTGATCAGCACCTCGGTGGCCAGCCCGGAGGCCAGGTAGCCGGCGGCCAGGCTCACCGAGCCCAGGGCGCCGTTGCAGCGCTGCTGGAGGTCGAAGCCGGGCGCGGCGGGACCGACGGTCTCGTTCGCGACGTAGGCCGCGGTGGGCCACATGTCGTGGCCCTGATAGCTGCTGGACGCGTGCAGGACCAGCCCGACGTCCTCCGGGCCGACACCGGAGCGCGCCACGGCCAGCCGTCCCGCGCGTACGGCCATCTCGGGTGCGGAGAGGTCGTCGGAGACGGCGATGTGCTCGAAGCCCAGGTCGCGGTGGTCCTCGTCGAGGAGGCCCTCCGCCATGGCCCGGGTGACCGGGACCGTGTCCGGTAGCCAGGACGCGGCCGACGCGATGTAGAGGTCGTTTTCGAATTTCATGCCGTTCTCTCTCTCGGGTGGGATGGCCTCGGCTGTTCGTCGGGGAGAGACCGACGGACGCCGTGTCGGCGGGCCGCCTTGCAGCTTCTCGCGACCCGCTGACACGGCGCTGACGCGCCTTCGCCCCGGTCAGCTCACGGCGGTGGCCACGGTCCGCTGGAGCCGGTGTGCGAAGTGGGCGGTGACCGCCTGTGCGTGGGTGTCGATGTAGAAGTGGCCGCCCTCGTACTCGTTGTGTCCCAGGTACGACGGGGTGCGCCCGGCCCAGTGCGACATGGCGTCCGCGGCCTCCTGGAGCGGGTCGCTGCGGCCGCCGTAGGAGGCGAGCGGGCAGCTGACGCCGGCGCCGTCGTCGTCGTAGTCCCCGGCGACCCGGAGGTCGGAGCGCAGCGCGGGCACGACGAGCGCGAGCATCTCGGGGTTGTCGTAGACCTCGGCCGGGAAGGACCCCAACTTCTTGATCCACTCGATGAGTTCGGGTTCCGGCATCCGGCTCTGCTCCTCGGTGGGCTTGAAGAAGCCCACCGGCGACCAGCCGGACATGCCGACCATGGCCGGGACCGGGCCGCCCTCCTCCTCCATGCGGATGGCGAGCCGGAACGCCAGCTGGGCGCCGAGGCAGTGGCCGAAGAAGGCGAACGGCCTGTCGTCCAGGTCGTTGAGCACCGCGTCGTGCAGGGCGTCGAGCAGCGGCCAGAAGTTCTCGTACGTCTGCTCCTCCCGGCGGTTGTGACGGCCGGGCAGGGTGACGGCCTGCGGGGAGATGTCCGGCGGCAGCAGGCGTTCCCAGTCGCGGTAGATGATGGCGCCACTGCCCGCGTGGGGCAGCAGGAACAGCCGGATCGAGGCGTCGGGCGAGGGCTCCACGGGGTGGAACCAGTGCCCCTCGCTGGACATCTGGCTGCCGATGGTGCCGGTGGCGGTGGTCACGACTGCGTACTCCCAACGGTGGTGGACGAACCGAGGGCGCGCACGGCGGGCAGCAGCACCTCGGCGATCTCCTTCAACTGCGGTTCCGGGTCGAGGGATCCGATCCGTACGACCAGGTGCCGGGCGCCGGCGCGGACGTAGCCGCCGAGCCATTCGGCGCACTTCTCGGCGCTCCCCCAGGCGTAGGCCTGGATGGTCCGCATCTGCTCCAGGGAACGGCCGTAGTAGTGGCTGATGTAGTGCTCCAGCTCGGCCCTGGCCGCGCTCTCGTCGGCGTTGACCGTGACCGTGGCGTACAGCGCGGGTGTCACCTCGCGGCCCGCCTCCCGGGCGAGTTCCCCGAGCCGGACGCGGGCGCGGGCGTAGGCGTCGACGTCCGGCAGGAACGGCAGCCAGCCGTCGTAGCGGGTCGCCGCGCGGGCGAGCACCTTCGGTGTGTCGCTGCCGGCCAGCCACAGCGGCGGGCCGCCGGGGACGGCGGGGGACGGCAGCCGGTCGAGGTTCTCCGCCTGCCAGAACCGGCCCTCGAACTCGGTGGGTTCGCCGTCGTCGCCGGAGCGCCAGGCGGTGCGCCACAGCGCGGTGATCTCGTCGAGGCGGCCCACGCGGCCCTGGAAGGAGGCGCCGACCGAGGCGAACTCCTCCTCGGTCTCGGGCATCGGGAAGCCCGAGCCGAGGCCGAGGACCAGCCGGTCGGCCGCGACGTGGCTGAGGCTCGCGATCATGTTCGCGCCGATGAGGGGGTGGCGCAGGGCCGGGGTGAGGGCCGCCGTGCCGACCGTGATGGTGCGGGTCGCCGCCGCCGCCGCGGAGAGGACGACCAGGGGGTCGAGCCGGGGGCGGGCGGTGAGCGAGTCACCGGCCCACAGCGAGTCGAAGCCGAGGGCTTCCGCGCGCCTGGCGAAGTCGAGCAGCGGGGCCGCGGCGTAGCTGCCGTTGATGGCCTGCTCCCGGGTGGGCAGGAGGATGCCGATCCGTGGTGAAGTCACACTGTGCTCCCAAGTGGGTCCCTGGCGGGCGTGGTCAGCTGTTCCCGCACCGCGCGGCGGAGGATCTTCCCCGAGGGGTTGCGCGGCAGGGACTCGGTGAAGTGGTAGGTGCCGGGGATCTTGTAGTCGGCGATGCGGCCCCGCAGGGACAGCAGCAGCTCCCGGGGAGTGGCCCTGGCACCGGGCCGCAGCACCACCACGGCGTGGACGCTCTCGCCCCAGCGCTCGTCGGGCAGGCCGACCACGGCCGCGTCGGCGACCGCCGGGTGCGCGGCGAGGGCCTTCTCGACCTCCGCCGGGTAGATGTTCTGGCCGGCCACGATGATCGTGTCGTTGATGCGGTCGCACAGATGGAGGTAGCCGTCCTCGTCGAGGTAGCCGGCGTCGCCCATGTGCAACCACTCCCCCACCAGGGTGCGGGCGGTGGCCTCGGGCAGGTTCCAGTAGCCGAGCATCCGGGAGGGGGCGCGCACGCAGATCTGGCCGATGGAGCCGGGCGGCAGCATCTCGCCGCCCGGGCCGACCACCTTGATCTCGTTGCCGGGGCAGGCCTTGCCCACGGAGGTGAGGACCGCGCTGCCGGGGTGGTGCGCCTCCGGCGGGAGGCAGACCGCGACGCTGCCGGTCTCGGTGCTGGCGTAGATCTGGGCGAACTCGCAGCGGTAGGTCTCCAGGCACTGCTTGAGCAGCGTCTCGGACATGGGCGCGGCACCGTAGGCGATCTTGCGCAGCGAGGTGAACGCCTCGGGCCCGGCCTCGCGTTCGGCGGCCATCGCCTGGAGCATCGCGGGGGCGGCGAAGGTGGTGGTGACGCCGTGGGCGCGGATGAGGCGTACCGCCTCCTGCGGGTCGAACTGCGGCATGATCACGTTGGTGCCGCCGGCGTTGAAGGTGTGCAGGAACCAGCCGATGCCCGCGACCCCGAAGCCCGGCAGGGAGATCAGGGCGACGTCCTCGGGCAGCCAGTCGATCCAGTCCAGCCCCTGTTCGCGGCTCGCGTGCGGCAGGGTGAAGAAGCTGCGGTGGGCGAGGACCGCGCCCTTGGGCAGGCCGGTCGTGCCGCTGGTGTAGATCTGGATGACGGCGTCGTCGGGGCCGGTGCCGGGCGCGAGGTCCGTGTCGGGCTGGTCTGCGGCCCAGGCGAGCAGGCCCGCGCCGCGCGCCGGCTCGCCGTCGGCGTCGGTGCCGTCGACGCGGATCACCCGGCGCAGGCCGCGCAGTTGGTGGCGGACCGTGGCGACGGTGTCCCAGAACTCGTCGTCCACGAAGATCAGCGCGGCGCCGGAGTCGCGCAGGATGTGGTCGACCTCGTTCGGGGTGAGCCGCCAGTTGACCGGCACGAGGACCGCGCCGGCCTTGGCGCAGGCGATCATCACGAGGTAGTAGTTCGCCGACTCGCGGCCCAGGTAGGCGACCCGGTCGCCGCGCCGTACCCCGCTGGTGTGCAGGGCGTGCGCGGCCTGGTTGCTGTCCCGGTGCAGCTTGTCGTAGGTGGTGACGCGGCCCTCGCACACGATCGCCGGGTGGTCGGGGCGGGTGCCGGCGTGGGCGCGGGCGGAGTGGTGGAGCGTCCAGCGCTCCCTCGGTGTCTCGTTCATGGTGGTTTCCCGTCCCTTGCGTGACGTCAGGCGGTCGCTACCGGGCCGAGCTGCCCGTCGACGAAGTTGGCCAGCGCGCGGACCGTGGGGTGGTCGTGGGTGAGGGAGGCCGGCAGGGGCAGCCGGAAGGCCTGTTCCAGCCCGGCCTTGACCTGCTGGGCCATCAGGGAGTCCAGGCCCAGCGAGACGAACTCGTTGGTCATGTCCAGCTCGTCGCCCTCCTCCAGGTGCAGCACGGCGGCGACCTTCTCGCGGACCGCGGAGGTGACGGCGGCGAGGCGGTCGGCCGCGGGCAGCGCGGTCAGCGCGCCGAGGTCGAGGCCGGTGCCGTCGTCGTCGGTTGCCTGCCGGGCGAGCCGGTCGTAGAACAGGTCGCCGGTGACGCTGCCGGAGACATAGCGGTCCCAGTCGAACTCGCCGACGATCCGCTGGGTGCGGGGCCGGCCCCAGAGCCGGGCGAGGGTGTCCAGGGCGCGGGTCGGGGAGAAGAAGCGGACGCCGCTGCGTTCGATCTCCTCGCTGAGGTGCTCCTCCAGGCGGGCGGACATGCCCACCCTCGCCCAGGCGCCCCAGTTGACCGAGAGGCCCGGCACCCCGCGCCGGCTGCGCCACTCGGCGAGCGCGTCGAGCCCGGCGCTGGCGGCGGCGTAGTGGCCCTGGGTGGCGCCGCCGAGCACGGAGGCGATCGAGGAGTAGGTGACGAAGAAGTCCAGCTCGGGGAAGGAGCTGTCGGCGGCCTCGTGCAGCAGCCAGCCGCCGTAAACCTTGGCGGCGAGCTGGGCGTCGATGGACTCCCAGGTCAGCTCGGAGACCAGCTTCTTGTCGTAGGAGCCGGCCGCGTGCACGATCCCGCCGAGCGGGTACGGGCCCGCCTCGATGTGCCGCACCAGCCGCTGCACGTCCTGCGGGCGGGAGACGTCGGCGCGCACGACGTCGATCTCGGCCTCGGCGGCGAGGTCGGCGAGGACCGGTGAGGCCTCCTCGGTGGCCCGGCCGCTGCGGCTGACCAGGGTGAGGTGCCGGGCGCCGAGCGCGGCCAGCTTGCGGGCGGTGACCAGGCCCAGGCCGCCGAGTCCGCCGGTGACCAGGTAGGTGCGGTCGGGGCGGAGCCCGGTGGGGCCCTCGTCCGCCGAATCCGGCCGTCCGGGCTGCTCCTCCGGGTCCTCCGGCAGGGTCACCCAGGTCTGTCCCGCGGGGTCGGACAGGGCGGTGCGCAGGGCCTCGCCGGTCTCGTCCAGCCGGAAGCCGGGCGCGGTGTCGTCGGCTCCGCCGGCGTGCACGACGGCGACCGCGGGCACGGTGAGCGTGGCGCGGAAGGTGCCGTCGTGGCGGACCAGGACCTCGTCGCCGGGCGCGAATCCGGTGCCGTCGGCGGTGGCGAGGACCGTGCCGCGCGCCAGCCGACCCAGCAGCGGCGGGGGTTCCTCCTCGCCCTCCTCCGCGCGTTCGGCCCGGCCGGTGTCCAGGGCCGCGCGGGCGTCCTCGGCGGTCAGGCCGACGCTGCGCACCCGGACCTGGACCTCGTCCGCGCCCGGTGCCCGGTCGGTGACCGGGGCGAGCGCCAGGTCGGACAGGTCGCCGGAGTCGGGGGCGCGCAGTTCGAAGCCGCCGGTCCAGGTGAGCGTGGCGTCACCGGCGAGCAGCCGGCGGACGTAGCGGCGGCCGGGGCGGTGGGCGACCTGGTACTCGCCGGGCGGCTCGGCCCGCCACTCCTCGGCCAGCGGGGCGAGGCCGCTGCCCGGGGCGAGGTCCACCAGGGTGGTCCGGTACTGCGGGTACTCGGTCAGCAGCACCCGGCCGAAGCCCCACAGGGTGGCGGCGCCGAGGTGGCCGCCGTCGCCGGCCGGGTCGCCGGGCAGCCACTGGGCGCCCTCGGTGGCCAGCCACAGCCGGGGCGGGCGGGCCGCGGCCTCCAGGGCGCCGGTCAGCGTGAGGAGTTCGCGGTAGTTGTCCTCGCACTCGGCGCGCAGCCGGTCGGCGGACATCGGCTCCTGGCGCCGGCGCCACAGGCGGCAGACGTCGGTGACGGTGGGGTCCTCCAGGGCGGCCTTGAGGTCGGTGAGGTCGGGGAGCCAGGTCACCCGCAGGCCGGGTTCCGCGGCCAGTTCGGCGGCGCGCTGGGCGGAGGGGTCGATCAGCACGACGTGCCGGGCGGGGGCGCCCTGGCGGGCCGGCAGGGCGCGGCGCACCCAGTCGGGCCGGTGCAGGAACTGGCGGCGGCCGTGCCGGCCCTCGGGGCGGGCCATGCGCACCCCGAGGAGTTCGGCGACCGGGTCGCCGTTCTCCAGCAGCAGCACGTCGGCGAGGCGCCGGTCCTGGTCGCCGCGGACGCGGGCCAGCACCCGCAGGTTCTCGCCGCGCGGCTTGCGGAAGTGCCGTACGGAGGCGATCTCGCGGGGCACGAACACCGGTCCCTCGGGGTCGAGGACGACCAGCGCCTGCACGGCGGCCTCCAGCAGCTCGGCCGGGACGTGCTCGACGGCGGTGGCGTCACGGCCGGTCAGCTCGCCGGAGACCAGGCCGTCACCGTGCCGGGTGGCGCTCAGCAGCAGGCGCATGCGCGGGCCCTGGGGGCGGCCGACGGAGGCGAGGTCGGTGTAGATGTCCTCGTCGTCGATGTGCTGGGCGGCCGGGGCGAGGGTGGCGTCCAGCTCGGCCAGTTCGGAGACCGGCACCAGGGGTTCGGGCTCGGCGGCGACGACGGCGGTGGCGTGCACGTTCTCCTCGCCGCCGACGATCGTGAACACCTCGACCTCGGCGCCGCCGCCGTGGCGGGGCCGCCAGCGGGTGGTGAGCGCGGTGACGGTCTCGGCGGGCAGCTCAAGCGGGGCGAGCAGCCGCAGGTCTCGGACGGCGTGGCGGGCGTGGCCCTGGACCGCGTCCTGCACGGCGAGCAGCAGGTCGACGTAGGCGCCGGCGGGCAGCACCGTGAGGCCGCCGTCGGCGAGGTCGGCGAGCGCGCCCAGTTCCTCGGCGGTGAACTCGGCGGTGAACTCCCGTACCCCGCTGGCGAAGCGCTCCTCGGTGCCGAGCAGCGGGTGGCGTGCGCTGCCGCCGGCGGCGGAGCGGCGCGGGGTGACGGAGGGCAGCCAGTAGCGCTTGCGCTGGAAGGCGTACGTCGGCAGGTCCACGCGGGCGGGCGCCGGGTGGCCGGCGTGGTAGCCGTCCCAGGCGACGGCGAGGCCGGCCGCGTAGTACTCGGCGAGCGCGGTCAGGGTGGTCGTGGTCGTGGTGTCGCGGCGGCGCAGGCTGGCGAGCCACAGGTGGTCCTCGACCGTGACCGAGCGCCGGGCGAGCGCGGTGAGCCCCGCCTGCGGGCCGACCTCGATCAGGGCGTGCCGGCCGCGCTTGGCGACGGCCCGGATGCCGTCGAGGAAGCGCACGGGCTCGCCGATGTGCCGCACCCAGTAATCGGGGTTGCCGATCTCGCGGAAGCGGGCGAGCCGGCCGGTGACGTTGGAGATGAGGCTGATCTGCGGCTCGTGGAAGGCGATGCCGTCCAGGGCGGCACGGAAGTCGGCGTAGACCTCGGCCATCAGCGGCGAGTGGAAGGCGTGGGAGACCTTGAGGCGTTCGACGCGCACGCCCCGGTCGGTGAGGATGGCGCTGACCTCGTCGAGGGCGGCGGTGGCGCCGGAGATCACGGTCTGGTCGGGGGCGTTGACGCCGGCGACGGCCAGGTCGTCGCGGCCCTCCAGGAGCGGGGCGACCTCGTCCAGGGGCGCGCTGACGGCGGCCATGCCGCCCTCGGCGGTGACGGCCTGCATCAGCCGGGCGCGGGCGGCGACCAGCCTGACCGCGTCCGGCAGGCTGAACAGCCCGGCCACGGCGGCGGCGACGACCTCGCCGATGCTGTGCCCGATCAGCACGTTGGGGCGCACCCCCCAGGCCATCCACTGCTGGGCGAGGGCGTACTCGAGCGTGAACAGGGCCGGCTGGGTGTACTCGGTGCGGTCGATGACCTCGGGGTCGTCGGCGGTGCCGAGCAGCAGCTCGCGCACGGAGCGGCCCAGATGCGCGGCGAACAGCTCGTCGCACTCGTCCACATGGGCGCGGAAGACCGGGAGGGCCTCGTACAGGGCGGCGCCCATGCCGGCGTACTGGGAGCCCTGGCCGGTGAACATGAACGCGGTCTTGCGGATGCCGGACGGCCCCTCGTGCTCGGCCTCGGCGGCACGGTCGAGGAGCTTCACGAGCGCGGCCCGGTCGGCGACGGGGGCGGCGGTCCGGTACGGGTGGTGGGCGCGCGTGGTGTTGGCGCTGTGGCAGAGCGCGGCGACGGAGACCTCGGGCCGCTCGTCGAGCAGCTGCCGGTAGGAGGCGGCGAGTTCACGCAGCGCGCCGGCGTTCTTCGCCGACAGGGTGAACAGCGGTGCGGCTCCCGGCGCCCCGTCCCGTACCGCGGTCTGCGGCGCCTGCTCCAGGACCACGGCGCCGATGGTCCCGGCGAACCCGAAGCTGTTGACGACCGCCCGCCTGACCTCGGCCTCCCACGGCTCGGGGGCGGTGGGCACCCGCATCGGGTACAGGTCCCAGGGGATGCGCCCGGAGGGGGTGTCGAGGTTGAGGTGCGGGTAGACCGTGCCGGACCGCAGCTGGAGCACCGTCTTGATGACGCCGACGATGCCGGAGGCGGGCTCCATGTGTCCGAGGTTGGTCTTCACCGAACCGACCAGGACCGGACGGTCCTTGGTGTGGGAGTCGACGAAGACGTCGCCGATGGCGCCGAACTCGATGGGGTCGCCGAGCGGGGTGCCGGTGCCGTGCGCCTCGACGTACTGGATGTCCTCGGGCGCGAGGTGGGCCGCGGCCAGGGCGGTGCGGATGACCTTCTCCTGCGCGGGACCGTTGGGCACGGTCAGGCCGGCGCTGTCGCCGTCCTGGCCGACGGCCGTGCCGCGCACCAGGGCGAGGACGCGGTCGCCGTCGCGCTCGGCGTCGGAGAGCAGCTTGAGCACGACGACGCCGCAGCCCTCGGCGCGCGCGTAGCCGTCGGCGGCCTCGTCGAAGGTCTTGCACTGCCCGTCCGGGGAGAGCATCTGGGCGTTGGAGAACATCACCGGGATGCGCGGGTGGTGCAGGGCGTTGACGCCGCCGCACAGCGCGATGTCGGTCTCGCCGGCGCGCAGCGCGTTCACGGCGAGGTGCAGGGCGACCAGCGAGGAGGAGCAGGCGGTGTCGACGCTCATGCTCGGGCCGCGCCAGCCGAGGAAGTAGGACAGCCGGCCCGACAGCGGGAACATGGTGATGCCGGAGGCCAGATGGCCGTCCAGTTCCTCGAACGGGAGCGAGTCCAGTTCGAGCGCGTAGTCGATGGAGCTGGCCCCGATGTACACGCCGCCGTTGCCGCGGCGCAGCGGGGCGGGGTCGATGCCCGCGTGCTCCAGCGCCTGCCAGGCGGTCTCCAGCAGCAGCCGCTGCTGGGGGTCCATGTAGCGGGCTTCCTTCGGGGAGATGTTGAAGAAGCCGGCGTCGAACAGGTCGATGCGGTCGAGGAACCCGCCGGCCGAGGCGCGGATCTTGCCCTTGTCGTCGGGGCCCTCGGGGGTGAACGCGTCGACGTCCCAGCGGTCCCGGGGGATCGGGCCGATTCCGCTGCGGCCCTCACGGAGGAAGGCGTCGAACTCGTCGGGCGAGCCGCTGCCGCCGGGGAACCGCAGACCGATTCCGACGATCGCTACCGGCTCGGGCGCCTGCTCTGATTCCTTACGCGGCATGGAGCTACTCCTCAAGCTTCCTGGATGGCCTGGGTCAGGTGGTCCACGAGATGGGCGATCGTCGGCTCGTTGAAGAGCACGCTGACGTTGATGGACAGGTCCAGGAGCTGTTCCAGGGTCTGCCGTATCTCGGTCAGGCGCAGCGAGGTGAGCCCGAGATCGAAATAGCTGATGTCGAGGGGAAGATCCTCGGAATCGTCCATGAGGAGAACGGCCTTGAACTTCTCCAGGACGATCGTCTCTATTTCCTCGGCGAGTTCACTGCGCGGCAGCTCGCGCAGTCTCTGGAGGGTGCTGTCGACAGGTGGCATGCGCCTCATGCAAGCAGCGCCGGCTGACGCCCCACTGACGGGTCGGGCCGGCCCGTTTGGCTGGATCAGTCCGGTGTCAGCGCGGGGTCAGATTCCGCTGCCACGCTCGGCCTTGCTTCAAGAAATCCACACGCCATATCCGAAAGGCTGAAGATGCTTCGCGAAGCCGCGCAGGAGGAGAGTGCTGAGGCACCTTCCGGATTGAAGAGTTACGACCTCTACATCGCGGGCAAGGACGTCGCCGGGGACGGCTGGGTCTACACCGTCAGCGGGCGTTCGCTGCTGGAAGACGTGTTCACGAGCGTGAGCCTGAAGCGCTCCCTCGAACAGGACCCGGAGTCCGAGGCGGCCAAGCACCCCTATGTCGTCGGGCGTTGCGCGATCGCGGACGACGCCGCCATCGACGTGGCCACGCAGGCGGCCGCGGCGGCCGCTCCCGAATGGGCGGCCGTACCGCTGGAGCGGCGGATGCGGCTGGGCACCCGGTTCCGCGAGGAACTCATCAAGCACGAGGACGAGTTCCTGCGGATGCTGGTCGCCGAGTCCCACCCGGTCAAGCTGGCCCGCTGGGAGCTGAGCTGCCTGCTGCAGATCTACGCGCCGGGTTCCCTGCGCTGGTACGCCAAGCAGATGCGGGTGGAGAAGGAGTACAACGGGCGCCGGCTGATCCTTCAGCGCCAGCCCGACGGTGTGGTCGCCTTCAACCCGCCGCAGAACGCCCCCCTGCCGAGCGCCGCGCTGTGCGTGCTGGCGCTGATGGCCGGCAACGCCGTGGTGGTGCGGGCGCCGCGGAGCATCGCGCTGTCCACGATGTGGCTGCTGCGGGACGTCGTCGCCCCGCTGCTGGAGGAGATCGACGCGCCTCCCGGGGTGCTGAACGCGGTGTGCTCCAACCCGAAGCAGACCATGGACCGCTGGATCGCCGATCCGCTGATCAACGACATCTTCTACATCGGCGGCAGCCAGGAGGGCCTGCGCTTCGAGCAGAGCTGCGTGGCGCACGGCAAGAAGCCGATCCTCGAACTCGCCGGCAACGACGGGATCGTGGTGTGGAAGGACGCCGACGTGAAGTGGGCGGCCGAGGCGATCACGGAGGCGTTCTACGGCTCCGGGCAGATCTGCATGGTGCCCAACTACGTGCTGGTCCACCCGGAGGTCGCCGACGCGCTGATCGCCGAGGTGAAGGAGCAGGTCAAGGGCATCAGGCCGGGCCTGCCCGAGGAGGAGGACGTGCTCCTGTCGCCGGTGCGGCGCAGCGAGCGGTTCTTCCGGCTGCTGCGCCAGGCCATCGACAACGGCGCCGAGCTGGTCACCGGTGGCAACCGCACCGAGCTGGACGGCACCGTCTCCGAGACGGGTGTGTTCCTGCAGCCGACGGTGGTGCGGGTGGACGGCCTGGACCGGGCGCGGACGTACGACGTGGTGCGTGAGGAGACCTTCTTCCCGCTGGTCCCGATCGTGGTGCCCGAGCGCGACAACGACGACGCCCTCCTCGAGGCGTTCCTGCAGTTCGTCAACAGCAACGACTACGGGCTGCGCAACTCGCTGTGGTCCCGCTCGGACCACGTCGTGGAGACCTTCGTGCGGCGCACGGTCAACGGCGGCCTGCTGAAGGTCAACGACTCCCACATCGGCTTCCTTCCGTACCTGCCGAGCCACGGCGGCACCGGCCGCACCGGTGGCGCGTTCGGCGAGGCCAACTACCCGATGCTCAAGACCTCCCACGTCCAGGGAGTCAGCATCGCCCGCGACGTCAGCCCGTACGACGCGGTCTTCGGCGCCTGATCCACCGCCCTCGAAGTCTTCCGGAGGTTCCCCGTGCGTTCCCTCGATGCCGCCCGGACCGTGTGCGAGCGGTTCCACCCCGGCCTGCTCAAGGAGCTGGAGCAGATTCCGTACGCCGAGCGGGAGCAGCCCGGCAGCCCGGTGATCGACCTGTTCCGCATCCACGGCGGGGTGGGTCTGCTGATACCCGAGTCCTACGGCGGTCACGGCGCGGCCCCGCTGGAGGCGCTGAGGGTGCAGCTGGCCCTCGGCGCGCTGTCGCCGTCGCTGGTCGCTGCCGTGTCCATGCACCACTTCACCGCCGCCATGCTGTACTCGCTCGCCGTCAAGGCGAACCGGCTCACCCGGGCGCAGACCGAACTGCTGCACCGGATCGTGCCCGAGCAGCAGGTGCTGGCCTCCGGCTGGGCCGAGGGCCGGACCGCGCAGAACATCCTCAAGCCGGCCGTCACCGCGCGCCCGGTGGAGGGCGGGTTCCTGCTGTCCGGGTCGAAGAAGCCCTGCAGCCTGTCCCGTTCGATGAGCCTGCTGACCGCGTCCATCGCCATCCACGGCGAGGACGGCGGGGAGCCGGAGCTGGCGCTCGCGCTGGTCCCGGCGGAGGCGCCCGGCCTGTCCGTGCACCCGTTCTGGGGCAACGACCTGCTGGCCGGCGCCGAAAGCGACGAGGTCCGGCTGGAGGACGTGTTCGTCCCCGTCGAGATGGTCGTGCGGGCCGGCGACGACGACCCCACCCGCCTCGACGACCTGCAGTCCGCCGGGTTCGTCTGGTTCGAGATGCTGATCTCCGCCGGGTACGCCGGCGGCGCCGCCGCGCTGGTCGAGCAGGTGCTGGAGCGCAAGCGGGGCGGTGCCGAGGAACGGGCCGCGCTCGCTGTCGACATGGAGGCGGCGCTGGCCCTGCTGGAGGGCGTGGCCCGCGGCACCGGCCAGGAGCCCGGCGACGAGGAGTCGGTGGCCCGCGTGCTGGTCGCCCGGTACGCCGTGCAGAACGCGCTGCCGGACATCGTGGGCCGGGCCCTGGAGCTGCTGGGCGGGCTGGAGTTCATCAGCAATCCGGGGAGCGCGCAGGTCGCCGCCGCGACGCGTGCGCTGGCCTTCCACCCGCCGTCCCGCATCGCCGCGGCCGAGGCGCTTCTCACGTATTTCGACGGGGGGCCGCTGGTCCTGGCATAGCCGACCGTGCCGGTTCGGTCTCGCGCCCCTTCGGGCGCTCCCCCACCCACCCTCTTTGGAGTGAGCGACACGTGACCGTCATCCAGGAATCCCCCCAGGCCGCGGCGGCTTCGGCCGCCGACGACGAGGCGGAGATCCTCAACCTGTACCGCGCCCACCTCAGCAAGGGCCGGGCCACGCTCGCCGAGCTGTTCGGCAGCCACATGGAGACGGCGTCCGAGGGCGCCTGGCTCACCACCAGCGACGGTGAGCGCTTCCTGAACGCGGGCGGCTACGGCGTGTTCATCATGGGCGCCCGCCACCCGATCGTCATGGAGGAGGTGGAGCGCCAGCTGCGCACCCACCCCACCGCGACCCGCATCCTGCTGGAGCCGACGGTGGCCCGCGCCGCCGAGTCGCTGGTCTCCGTGATGCCGGCCGGCCTGGACCGCGTGCACTTCGCGCTGTCCGGCGCGGAGGCGGTGGAGACCGGACTGAAGCTGGCCCGCGCGGGAGGCTTCAAGCACACGGTCTCGATGCGCGGCGGCTACCACGGCAAGACCCTGGGCGCGCTGTCGGCGACCGCGAAGGACGTCTACCAGGCGCCGTTCCGCCCGCTCGTCCCCGGCTTCCAGCACCTGCCGTACGGCGACGCCGACGCCCTGGAGGCCGAGCTGAGGGCCCACCCGGGCGAGGTCTGCGTGATCCTGGAGCCGGTCCAGGGCGAGGGCGGCGTCATCATCCCGCCCAAGGGCTACCTCAAGCGGGTCGAGGAACTGGTCCGCGAGTACGAGGGGTTCCTCATCCTCGACGAGGTGCAGTCCGGTTTCGGGCGGCTCGGCGAGTGGTGGGGCGCCGACATCGAGGGCGTCGTCCCGGACGTCCTGCTCACCGGCAAGGCGCTCGGCGGCGGGGTGATGCCGGTGTCCGCGGCCGTCGCCACCCGCAAGGCGTTCCGCCCCTTCGACAAGGACCCCTACGTCCACACCGCCACCTTCTCCGGGCAGCCGGTGCTGATGGCGGCCGTGCAGGGCGCGATCCGGGCCGTCAAGGAGGAGCGCCTGGTCACCCGGGCCATGGACCTCGGTGCCCGGCTGCTGCCGAGGATCGCGGAGGTCGCCCACCGCAACATCCCCGAGCTGGTCGTGGACGTGCGCGGCCGGGGCCTGCTCATCGGCGTGGAGCTGGTCGAGGCGGGACTCGCCGGCGAACTGCTGATCGAACTGTTCAACCACGGCGTGGTCGCCAACCACTCCATGAACGGCAGCTCGGTGGTGCGGTTCACCCCGCCCGCCGTGCTGGAAGACACCGACCTGGACTTCCTCGTCGACTCCTTCGACCTGGCCACCCGCGACCTGATCAAGGGCGCGGCCAAAATGCCGGAAGGCGGTAACTGATCGTGCGGCACGTCGAACTCGATGCCCTGATACCCGCGGAGCAGGCCGAAACGGTCCTGCACGCCGTACGGCGCTGGGAGAAGTACCCGGACCTCGCGCCCCACGTCAACGCGACCACGGTGCACGCCTCCTACCCCGACCCGAAGGCCTCCTCCAGCTGGGAGCTGCACTTCCGCAGCGGCCTGCTGCGCTGGACGGAGGACGACACGGTGCTGCCGGAGAGCGGCGAGGTCCGCTTCGAGCAGTCCGACGGCGACTTCGACTCCTTCACCGGGGTCTGGTCCTTCCAGCAGTCCGGGGCGGACGTCGCCGTCCGGTTCGACGCCGACTTCGACTTCGGCATCCCGAGCCTGGAGGGCATCCTCGACCCGATCGCCGAGCGGGTCATCAAGGAGACCGTCGCCTGGGCGCTGACCGGCCTGTTCCCGGCCGTGCGCATCCAGGGCGGCATCGAACTCACCACGCCCGCCGCGGTCGGCGCCTAGGACCCGCGCGAGGAGCTGACCATGGACCAGGCGAACCCCTTCGAGACCCCGCGCACCTACTCGCTGCACCGCGCCGAGTACCTGGTGGGCCTCGCCGTCACCACCGGCATGATCGTCTACCACTTCGGCGACATCCGCTGGCTGCCGGCGCTCGGACTGTTCCTCTACATCGACCTGATCGGCTACATCCCGGGCGCCATCGCGTTCCGCAAGAGCGGCGGGCGGCCGATCCCCAAGGCGTACTACGTCCTCTACAACGTCATGCACAGCCTCATCACGCAGGGCGCGGTCGCCGCGCTGTGGTGCTGGCTGGTGAAGCCCGAGTGGGCGCTGCTGGTGCTGCCGTTCCACCTGTTCGGCGACCGCGGCCTGTTCGGCAACTTCATGAAGTCCTTCGCGCTGCCCTTCGAACCGGTCCGCCAGGAGGGCTATCTGCGCCTCCTCGACGACCTGGGGCTGTCCCACCCGAAGCCCGTGGGCCACGCCATGGACCCGGTGCCGGTCGGGCACGTCCCGGCGCGGCCCGCCGTGCGGGAGACGGAGGCCGTGCGATGACCACCGCAACCGTACGCCGTACGGTCCGCCAGGACCCGGCCGAGCGCCGGCGCGCCCTGTACCACCTGGCCTCCCCGGTCTCCGTGCTGACCACGGGCCCCGAGGAGCGGATGCACGGCACCACCGCGAGCACGGTCACCCTGGTCTCGCGGGCGCCGCTGCTGGTCGGGGTCGTCCTGCGGGCGGGCTCGTCCTTCGCCCGGCTGGCGGCCGAGGAGGGCCGGTTCGCGATCAACGTGCTCGGCGGCGAGCAGGCCGACGTGGCCCGCCGGTTCGCCGACAGCGCGCGGCCCGACGGTGCCTCGGCCTTCGAGGGCCTGGCCTGGACTACCGACCGGTACGCGCACGCCCCGCTGATCGCGGGCGCGCTCGGCCACTACGTCTGCCGGTTCCACTCCGCGCACGCGGCGGGCGACAGCGAGCTGCTGCTCGGCCATGTCGTCCGCGCCACCGCGGACGAGGGCCTCCCGCTGTTCAGTTACACCGGCGGTCTGTACGCCGGATCCCTGCGCCCGGCGAAGGAGGCCGCCGCATCATGACCGCACCCGTGGCACCGGAGGCGGACTGGGACAAGGCACCCGGTCTGCTCGACGGCGCGAAGGAACTCACCCTCGGCCCCGAGGAGTGCGACCTCGCCTACTGGATCACCTCGGTGGCCCAGGGCACGCTGCGCGACCGCGGGGTGACCGGCCACCACGAGAACGCGCCCACGCCCGACTTCCTCAAGGCACCCGGCCCGCTGCGGCAGGCGCTGGTGCTGGAGTTCGGCTTCCGGGCGCTGGCGGAGGAGCTGGCCACCCGGCTGCTCGGCCACTACGTCTCGATCGCGCCCGGCATCCCCGAGATGGAGTTCTACGCCACCCAGCTGATCGACGAGGCCCGGCACGCCCGGGTCTTCCGGCAGCACCTGGTGGAGCTGGGCGTCCCGGCGGGCACCCTGCTCAAGGACATCGAGGAGATGGCCCGGGACTACCGCAGGCGGGTGCTGGACCCGGTGGTGGACTTCACCCTGGACATCGTCCGCGACCAGGCCGACTTCCCCGGCGGGGTGGCCGTCTTCGCTATCATCATCGAGGGCGTGCTCGCCCCGGCCGCCGAGCTGAGCGAGCGCAAGTGGACCCCGCTGTCCCCGGCGACCGGCGAGATCTCCCGAGGCACCGCCATCGACGAGATCCGCCACCTCACCGTGGCCAGCACCATCCTGCGCGACCACGTCGCCGCGCACCCGGAGTACAGGCCCAGGCTGCTGGAGATCCTGCGCTCCGGCGTGAAGCTGTGGGACGAGATCCCGGACCGGGAGTTCGTCATCCACCGCGAGGAGCTGTTCCAGGAAGGCATGTTCGAGCACGCCGACCTGATCGGCGACTACGAGGTGTGGCCGGGCGTCCGCCTCCTCGACACCACCGCCGAGCAGCGCTACGACATGGCCGAGCGGTGGACCGACGAGATGGCCGAGGTCCGCATGGCGTACATGGGCCTGCCGGTGGAGGTCCTCGCCTCGGAGGCCGGCGCATGAGCACCGGGCGGGCCGCGGTCATCAGCGGGATCGGATCGTACGTCCCGCCCAACGTCGTCACGAACGACGACCTGTCGCGGCGGCTGGACACCTCCGACGCCTGGATCCGGACCCGGACCGGGATCGCCGAGCGGTGCTTCGTCTCGCCGGGCACCTCCACCGGCGACCTCGCGGTGGAGGCGGGTCTGAGGGCGCTGAAGTCGGCGGGCGACGAGCAGGTCGGGGCGGTGGTGCTGGCCACCACCACCCCCGACCAGCCCTGCCCGGCGACGGCGCCGCAGGTGGCCGCGCGGCTGGGGCTCGGGCAGGTGCCGGCCTTCGACGTGGCGGCGGTCTGCTCCGGGTTCCTGTACGGCCTGGCGTCCGCCGCCGGGCTGATCGCGGCGGGGGTCGCGGACAGCGTGCTGCTGATCGCGGCCGACGCCTTCACCACGATCATCAACCCCGAGGACCGCACCACCGCGGTGATCTTCGCGGACGGTGCGGGCGCGGTCGTCCTGCGGGCCGGCTCGGCCGGTGAACCGGGGGCGATCGGGCCGCTGGTGCTCGGCAGCGACGGCGAGCTGAGCCATCTGATCGAGGTACCGGCGGGCGGTTCCCGGCAGCGCTCGTCGGACCGTCCGGCCGCCCCGGAGGAGTACTTCTTCCGGATGCTCGGACGGGAGACCTACCGGCACGCGGTGGAGCGCATGACCGCCGCGTCCACCGAGGCCGCCGAGCGGGCCGGCTGGCGTCTGGACGACGTCGACCGGTTCGTGGCGCACCAGGCCAACGCCCGGATCCTGGACGCCGTCTCGGACCGGCTCGAGGTCCCCGAGGAGCGGCGGCTGAGCAACATCGCGCGGGTCGGCAACACCGGTGCCGCGTCGATCCCGCTGCTGCTCGCCGAGGCCACCGCCGAGGGACGGCTCACCGCGGGCCACCGGGTGCTGCTCACCGCGTTCGGCGGCGGGCTGTCCTGGGGTGCGGCCACCGTCGTCTGGCCGGAGCTGCAGACCATCTGACAGGCCGTCAGCAATAGTCCGTAACTCATATCGATTCAGCGGTACGCCGGGCGCGTACACCTTCGAAAGGAACCGACATGCTGGAGCAGCTCAAGGAAATCCTGTCCAACAAGCTCAAGGTGTCGCCCGAGGCCATCACCCCGGAGGCCACCCGGGAGGACATCGAGCTCGACTCGCTGGCCGTGGTGGAGCTGTCGCTGCTGCTGAAGTCCGAGCTGGACCTGGACATCAGCGACGACGACCTCCTGGAGGCCGAGACCGTGGCCGACATGGTCCGGCTCATGGAGGAGCGGAGCGCGACGGTCTGATGGCCGGCATGGACATCGCCGTCACCGGGCTCGGTCTGGTCACCCCGGGTGGGATCGGGGTCGGGCCGAGCTGGTCGGCGGTCTGCGACGGCAGGCCGGCCGCCGCCCTCGATCCGGTACTGGCGGACAACCCCGTACAGATCTCCTGCCGGGTGCCCGGCTTCGACCCCGAGACACTGCTGAGTGCGCGGCGCGCGCACCGCCTGGACCGGTTCGTGCAGTTCGCGCTGGTCGCCGCCCACGAGGCGGTGGCCGACGCGGGCCTCGACCCGCAGACCTGGGACGGCGCGCGGGTGGGTGTGGTGCTGGGCTGCGCCGACGGCGGTCCGGGCACGGTCGAGGACCAGCACCATGTGCTGCGCGAGCACGGCGCCGACCGGGTGTCGCCGCTGCTGCTGCCGATGCAGCTGCCGAACATGCTGGCCGGACAGACGGCCATCGAGTTCGGGGCGACCGGGCCCAACCTGGTGGTGGCGACCGCCTGCGCCTCGGGCGCGACCGCCATCGGCACCGCCCGGGACCTGCTGGTCCTCGGCCGCTGCGACATCGTGCTCGCGGGCGGCAGCGAGGCCATGATCACCCCACTGGTCATGGCCGGCTTCGCCCAGATGGGCGCGCTGTCGAAGCGGCACGACGACCCGGCGTCCGCGTCCCGCCCGTTCGACGTCGACCGGGACGGGTTCGTCGCCGGTGAGGGCGCCGGGATCCTCGTGATGGAACGTGTCGCGGACGCGCGCGCCCGGGGCGCGCACATCCATGGCCGGATCATCGGCTACGGCGCCACCGCCGACGCCCACCACATGACGTCGCCGCATCCCGACGGCGCCGGCATCGAGGCGGCGGTACGGGCGGCTCTCGCGGACGCGGGCGCCGACCCGGACGACGTGCAGCACGTCAACGCGCACGGCACGTCGACACCGCTCAACGACCTGTCCGAAGCCCGCATGATCCAGCGGACCCTGCGCGGGGACCCGCTGGTCACCTCCACGAAGGGAGTCACCGGGCACCTGCTCGGCGCCGCGGGAGCGGTCGAGGCCGCGTTCGCCGTGCTGAGCGTGGAGCACGAACTGATCCCCCCGACCGCCAACCTGGTCATGCCCGATCCCCGGGCCGAGGTGAAGCTGGCCCAGTCCCTGACCGAGATGCCTGTCGATCTGGCGCTGAGCAACTCGCTCGGTTTCGGGGGGCAGAACACCGCGTTGGCCATCGCGCCGGCGTGATGCCCGCCGTCCGACCGCGTGGCCGGCCACCGGCCGGCCACGCGGTCCCCGCGCCCCCTTCCGGGGCGCTCCCAGCAGCCGTCCGCAGAAACCCACTGCGGGCGGCTGTTCCCCGTACGTCCCCTTTCTGCTCTGGAGTCCCCATGTCCACCAGTGGTTCCCCGCCCCCGGCCGGCCGGCTCGGCACCGGGCACATCCTCTTCCTCATCGTCGCCGCGGCCGCCCCGCTGTCCGCCATGGTCGGCACGGTCCCGCTCGCGTTCGCCTTCGGGGACGGGGCCGGCGTTCCGGCGGCCTTCGTGTTCGCCGGGGTCACCCTGCTGTGCTTCTCGGTCGGTTACGCGGTCAGCGCCCGGCGCACCGGCGGGTCCGGCGGGTTCTACGCCTCCGTCGCCGACGGGCTCGGCCGGCCGCCCGCGGTGGCGGCCGGCTACGTGGCCCTGCTGTCGTACAACTGCGCGACCATCGGTCTCGCGGGCGCCCTCGGCTACTTCACCCAGCTCGTCCTCGCCGCCCACGGGCTGACGGTCTCCTGGGAGTGGTGCGCGGCCGTCGGCCTGGTGCTGACCGCCGTTCTCGGCTACCGGGAGATCGCGCTCAGCGCCCGGGTGCTCGCCCTGCTGATGCTGGGCGAGATCGGGGTGCTCGCGGCCCTGGACGTGGCGATCCTCGCGCGGCACGGGCTGCACGCGCTGCCCACCGCCTCGTTCTCCCCGCACACGGCCGTCGGCCCGGGCGTCGGTGTCTCGCTGATGTTCGCGTTCGTGTCCTTCATCGGCTTCGAGTCGGCCGCCCTGTACGGCAAGGAGGCGCGCGACCCCGCGCGCAGCGTGCCGCGGGCCACCTACGCGGCCGTCCTCCTGATCGCCGGTTTCTACGCGCTCACCAGCTGGCTGGCGGTGGGCGCGATCGGCGGCGACCGGGTGCGGGAGGTCGCGGGCAAGCAGATGGGCGACCTGTTCTTCGGGCTCGGCGACGACTTCCTCGGCAAGGCGGGCAGCACCGGGCTGCAGGTCCTGCTGTGCACCAGCCTGTTCGCGGCGACGCTGGCCCTGCACAGCGCCGCCAACCGCTACGCCCAGGTCCTCGCCGAGGACGGGCTGCTGCCCGCCTCGCTGGCCGCAGAGCACCCCAGGCACCACTCCCCGCACCGGGCGAGCGTCGCGCAGAGCGTGCTGACCGCGCTGGTGGTCGCGGGCTTCGCGATCGCGGGCCTGGACCCGTACGCCGACCTGACCACCAGCATGCTCGGCCTCGGCACCCTCGGCATCGTGACCCTGCAGGCGCTGGCCGCGCTGTCGGTGCTCGGGCTGCGGCTGCGCGCGGGGCGCGGGCACTGGTGGCGGGAGACCGTCGCCCCGCTGCTCGGCTTCGCGGGGCTCGCCGCCTCGGTCTGGCTGGTGGTCGGCAACTTCGACATGCTCACCGGCTCGCCCTCGCAGGTGATCGCCGCGCTGCCCTGGCTGCTGCCGCTGGTCGCGCTGGGCGGCCTGGTGTACGCGGCCCGGCTGCGCTCGGCCCACCCGCTGCGCTACCGGCTGCTCGGCACCCGGCACACCGCCGTTCCCGTACCCGACCACTCCCCCGCCCTGTCAGGAGACCGTCATGCACGATCCCAATGAGCTGATCGAGGCCGGCGAGGACGCCGTACGGCGCCTGGCCCGCCGCCGCTACGACCTCGACCTCGACGCGGTGACCGGCGCGCTGCGCGCCCGCTCGGCCACCCAGGCGGAGGTCACCCGGCTGCGCACCGAGCTGAACCGGACGGCCAAGGCCCGCCGTTCCGGGCCGCCCACCGAGGCCGAGAAGGAGGCCGCCCGCGCCCTGCGCGCAAAGGTGCAGCAGGCGGAGACCGCCGCCCGCACGGCCGCCGGCGAGCTGACCGGCCTGCTGCTCGGCATCCCCAACCTCCCGCTGGACGCGGTCCCGGACGGCGACTCGGAGAAGGAGGCCGTGGAGATACGGCGGGGCGGCCCCGACCCGCGTCCGGCGCAGGGGGCCCGGCACCACGCGGAGATCGGCGAGTCGCTCGGCATCCTCGACTCCCCCGCCGCGGCCAGGCTCTCCGGCGCCCGGTTCAGCGTGGCCCACGGCGCCGGCGCCCGGCTGGAGCGCGCCCTCGGCGACTTCTTCCTCGACCTGCACACCCGCGAGCACGGCTACACCGAGCAGTCGGTGCCGTTCCTGGTCGGCCGCGACACCATGACCGGCACGGGGCAGCTCCCCAAGTTCGAGGAGGACCTGTTCCGCACCCAGGTCGGCGACCGGGAGCTGTTCCTGATCCCGACCGCCGAGGTGCCGCTGACCAATCTGGTGGCCGGACAGCTGCTGGACGCGCGGGCGCTGCCGTACGCCTTCACCGCCCGCACCCCCTGCTTCCGCGCGGAGGCGGGGGCGTACGGCCGCGACACCCGGGGCGTGCTGCGGCTGCACCAGTTCGAGAAGGTGGAGCTGGTGCGGATCTGCGCGCCGGAGCAGGCGCAGGAGCAGCTGGAGCTGATGGTGGGGCACGCCGAGGAGTGCCTCGGCCGGCTCGAACTCGCCTTCCGCACGGTGCTGCTGCCCGCCGGGGACATGGGCTTCTCGGCGCGGATGACGTACGACATCGAGGTGTGGCTGCCCGGTGGCGGCGCCTACCGGGAGATCTCCTCGGTCTCCGACTGCGGCACCTTCCAGGCCCGCCGCGCGGACATCAGGGTCAAGCGTGCCGACGGCCGCAAGTCGCCGGCCGCCACCCTGAACGGCTCGGCGCTGCCGATCGGCCGCACGGTCGCGGCCCTGCTGGAGCAGGGCGCCCAGGACGACGGTTCGGTGCGGCTGCCCGAGGCGCTGGTCCCGTACACCGGGTTCCGGCGCATCCTGCCGGGCGGCGGGACCGAGTGACACACGGGAAGGGGGCGGGAGCCGGTCCGGCTCCCGCCCCCTTCCCGTCGGCGCTCACGCGCCCATCATGTGCACCCCGCCGTCCACGTGGACGATCTCGCCCGTGGTGCGCGGGAAGAAGTCCGAGAGCAGGGCGACGACCCCGCGGGCGGCCGGCTCGGGGTCGGTGAGGTCCCATCCCGCCGGGGCCCGGCCGGTGGTCCAGACGTCGGCCAGCTCGGAGAAGCCGGGGATGGACTTGGCGGCCATGGAGCGCAGCGGTCCTGCCGCGACGAGGTTGCAGCGCACGCCCTGGCCGCCGAGGTCGCGGGCGAGGTAGCGGCTGGTGGACTCCAGCGCGGCCTTGGCGACGCCCATCCAGTCGTAGTGCGGCCAGGCCACGGCCGCGTCGAAGGTGAGGCCGACGACGGAGCCGCCGCGCGGCCGCAGCAGCGGGAGGCAGGCCGTGGTGAGGGACTTGAGGGAGTACGCCGAGACGTGCACGGCCGTCGACACGTCGTCCCAGGTGCCGTCGAGGAAGGAGAAGGCGCCCTGGGGTCCGTAGGCGATGGAGTGGACGACGCCGTCGAGGGAGTCGGTGTGGGCGCCGATCCGCTCGGCCAGGGTGTCCAGGTGCTCCTGGTCGGTGACGTCCAGCTCGATCACCGGGGCGGGCCGCGGGAGCTTGCCCGCGAACCGCTCGATCAGGGAGAGCCGGCCGAAACCGGTGAGCAGCACCTCGGCGCCCTCCTCCTGGGCGATCCGGGCCACGTGGAAGGCGATGGAGGCGTCGGTGACCAGGCCGGTCACCAGGATCCGCTTGCCGGCGAGGATGCCGCTCATGCCACCGTCACCCCCTTGGGCAGCGCGCTCACCAGCGGCGAGTCGTGGTCCTGGGGACCGACCGCGCCACCGCCGCCGGGCGAGCCGAGATGCGCGAAGAAGGCGGCGTTGGAGGCCGCGTGGTCGCCGCCCCACTCCTCGGGCATGTCGTCCTCGAAGTAGATGGCGTCGACCGGGCAGACCGGTTCGCAGGCGCCGCAGTCCACGCATTCGTCCGGATGGATGTAGAGGGCGCGGCGGCCCTCGTAGATGCAGTCCACGGGGCATTCGTCGATGCAGGAGCGGTCCTTGACGTCGACGCAGGGCAGTCCTATGACGTAGGCCATGTTCAACTCCTCGTGAGGTGGGGTCGGTCGAGCGGGACGCCGGTGGTGCGCTCGCCGAGCGTCAGCACGGTGGCGGCGAGGACGGCCATGGCGGCGGCGATGACACCGAACAGGGCGCCGGGGCCGTGCGCGTCCAGGACCGGCAGCAGGACGAACGGCAGCGCGGCGGCGCTCAGTTTGGACAGCGAGTAGGCGGCACCGGAGGCGGTGGCGCGGATCGCGGTCGGGTACTGCTCGGACAGGTAGACATGGGAGACGCTGGAGAAGACGTTGCTGAACAGGGTGTACGCGAAGCCGCACACGACGATCAGCGGCGCGGAGCCGGCCCAGGCGAAGCCGAGCCCCGCGGCGACCATCGCGGCGGCCGACAGGGCGACGAGCGTCCGGCGCTCCATCCGGTCGACGACCGGCAGGGCGAGGGCGGAGCCCACCGGGTAGCCGAGGAAGGACAGCGCGGTGAAACCGAGGCCGGCGACGATGCCGTAGCCCTTGGCGGCGACGATCTGCGGGGCGAGGGTGCCGAAGCCGTAGTAGCCGACGACCGACAGCACACAGAAGACCCACAGCACGAGGGTGCGGCGCAGCAGGCCGCGCCCGAGGACGTCCCGAAGGCGCGGCTGGTCACCGAGGGCCTCGGTGGCCGGTGCGGGCCTCTCCAGCGGCAGCCCGCGGCCCGCCGCCTCGGCCTCCAGCCGGGCCACCAGCCGCTCCGCCTCCGCGGTGCGGCCGGTGGCGGCCAGCCAGCGCGGGGACTCGATGAGCTGCCGGCGCAGGAACCACACCGCGGCAGAGCCGAGGGCGCCGAGCACGAACAGCCAGCGCCAGCCGGCCACCCCGAGCGGGGTCAGCGGCACCAGCCACAGGGCGGCGAAGCCCACCGCGGGCACCCCGCAGAAGGCGAGCGTGTAGGCCCAGGCGATGAACCGGCCGCGCTTGGCCGCGGGCAGCACGTCGGCCAGGTAGCAGTCGGACAGGGCCTGTTCGGCGCCGATGCCGAGCCCGGCGAGGAAGCGGGTGACGATCAGCCAGGCAGCGTTCGGGGCGAACGCGCCGAGCAGCGAACAGGCCGAGTAGAGCGCGAGGTTGATCAGGAAGGCCCGGCGCCGGCCGAACCGGTCCGCGATCCGGCCGAGCGTCAGGGAACCGATGAACTGGCCGACGAACGCGGAGGCCAGGACGAGCTTGAGCGAGGTCGTGCCGAAGCCGAAGTCGCTCTGCAGCACCTTTCCGATGGTGCCCGACAGGTTGTTCTCGAAGGTGTCGAAGAACAGGCCGACGCCGATGACCGCGGTGAGTCTGCGGTGCAGGGGAGTGATCGGCATGCGGTCCAGGCGGGCGCCGATCGGGGCGGGAGCGGTGAGACCGCCCGCCGCCGCGGTGGTCTGGGACATGGGGCTGGCTCCTTGTGTGCGTTGCTCCTGGGGAAGGAACCGCCCGGGCCACCGGCGGGCCCGGGCGTGCGGCCCGGGGGCCGGGTGTGGGGGAAGGTGGGGTGTGCGGTGGGGGTGGAGGGTCAGGCCACCTCTTCCATGGCCCGGCGGCGGAGCTGCTCCTCGACGTCGCCGCGCCGCACGGGCGCGCTGACCTCGTGCAGGTAGGACGCGACCTCGCGGTACGAGGCCCAGAAGCCGACCTCGTGGTAGGGCACGCCCCGCTCGGCGCAGTACTGCATGGTCAGTTCGCGGGCGCGGGGCAGGCTCTTCTGCGGCATGGCCGGGAAGAGGTGGTGCTCGACCTGGTAGTTGAGCCCGCCGTAGAGGAAGTCGACCAGCAGGTTGGGCCGGATGTTGCGGGAGGTGAGGACCTGGCGCTCCAGCCAGTCCAGGGTCTCCTCCTCGCCGTCGCGGATCTGCATGCCCTTGTGGTTCGGGGCGAAGATCATCCCGAAGTACACGCCGAGGGCGGCGTGCTGCACCACGATGAAGGCGACCGCGAGCGCCGGGGACAGGACGGTGAAGACGCAGGTGAGGTAGACGGCGGTGCGCAGCACGATCAGGAACGTCTCCAGCGCGGGCCGCTTGGTCTTGCCCTGGACGATGGACAGGACCGCGGTCTTCAGCATCTTGAAGCCCTCGAGCACGAGCAGCACGAAGAACAGCACGCTCTGGTAGCGCACGACGAACTTCTGGGTGCCCTTGCGGCTCGCGTACTGCTTGATGTCGAAGATGGCGGTGCGCCGGCCGATGTCCGGGTCCATGTCGAGGTGGTTGGGGTTGCTGTGGTGCCGGTTGTGGTGGTTGACCCACCAGCCGTAGCTGACCCCGTTGACCAGGTTGGCGTGGACGTAGCCGACGGCGGAGGCGGCCTTCTTGCTGCGGAACATGGACTTGTGGCCGGCGTCGTGCCACATGAACGCCGACTGCCCGCCGCACAGGCCCATCCACAGGGCCGTGACGAGCTGCCACCAGGAGTCGCCGAGTTCGAAGAAGGCGGCGAAGCCGATCAGCAGCAGAGTGGTGTTGAGGGCCAGCTTGCCCACGTAGTACCGCGGGTTCAGGTCGAGGAGCCCCTCTGCCTTGACCCGTTTGAGCAGTTCGGCGAACGTGGCCGACGCGCCGGTGCGTTCGCCGCCCGGTGCGGCCGCGGCCACGGCTTGTTGGATGTGCGGACGCTGCATGCGTTGCTCTCCTTGGAGAAGTGCCCGGATCGGGCGGCGGCGCCGGGGCCCCGCGGACCTGCGGGCGCCGCGGGTCGACTTCGGCTCCCGCGGCCGGTCACCGTCGCGGGCTGCCGCCGCCCGGCGGACCCGGGCGACGGGGGCACAGTGCGGTACCCCCGGGCCCGGACCGCCGGGCGAACGTACGTCCAGCGTTCCGTGCCGCACTGATGTGGCACTGATGCCGGTCTGATCGGGTGCCGTGCGTCCCGGCCGCCGGCGGACCGTTGCGCACTCAGGCGGCCGCCTCGGCGTGCAGCCGCTCGTCGAGGGCGCGGACGACCGCGTCGGCGGCCTCGGCGACCTGCTCGTCGTCGGGCGCGCCGATCACGGCCATCAACTGCCCGATCATGGCGTGCTGGAGTTCCTCGGTGGACTGGCTCATCTCGTCGTCTCCTGTTCGGTGAGGGTGCGCCGCGCGGGGCGCGGGGCGGGTGTCAGAAGGCGTTGCAGGCGCGGAAGATGTGCGCGAAACCGGGCAGCGAGGCCCCCGGTCCGTCGAAGGCGACGTACTCGGGGATGACCACGTCGGGGGCCCACTTCTGCTTGTACGACAGCTGGGTCTGCGCCGGGTACAGCGCGGCGCCCTCGGCCCACAGGGCGTGCATCATCCACTGGAACGCGGGGCTGTGGCCGTCGATCTCGTGGCTCGCGTCGAGCCCGGTGAAGGGCGTGAACCCGAAGTGCAGCCACTCGACGCCCTCGGCCCGGAACACCTCGATGGCGTGCGCGTTGATGGCCTCCATCAGGCCCGGGGAGCCCTCGGGGATGCGTCGGCTGAGGTCGTGCATCCAGCCGGCCCGGCTGCCGTAGACCGGCGAGTACGAGATGTACGCGACGGGGGCGCCGTCGATGGTGCCGGTGAACAGGCGGCGGTGGGCCTGGGCCGGGCCGCCGATCTGGCCGACCAGGAACTCCAGTTGCTGGGCGCCGCCCTTGGAGCCGAGCCAGGCCTGGTCGATGGTGGCGATGGCATCCTGCACGTCGGCCGCGTCGACCTCCTGGATCTGCAGCCCGTTGCGGTGGGCGCGGGAGATCTTGTTGCGCAGCTGCATGAACTTCGTGCCGCGCAGGGTGAACTCGGCGAGGCGCACCGCCCAGGAGGCGCCGACCTGGTTCACGGTGCAGCCCAGCCTGGCGTACCGCTCGGCGTCGGTGCGCTGGAGCTGCACGCCGACGAGGCTCAGGCCCTCGTCCCGGACATGGCTCCGGAAGGCGTCGACGAGGGTGTCGTAGTCGCGTTCGGCGACGAAGGGGCCGCCGAACTGGACGGCCCAGCGGCCGGTGCGGCGGTACACGACGACACCGTCCGCGCCCGGGACGGTGAAGGCGCTGTTTCCGCTGTTGAGTGCCAGGAACGAACTCGGGTTCTCGCTCGTGGTGTGGGCGCGTATCGCGTCGAGGATCTGGCTGTCAGTGCCGGTTTCGGTGGTGGTCGCGGTCATTCCCGTACCCCTTTCGGGAGCGTTTTCCGTCGAAGGGAGTACAGCACCACGAGGTTGTTCTGGAAAAGGGCAACCGGAAATTAGTTGCCTGCGTCAGAAGCGTGTCAGCATTCCGTCAGCAGCTACTGCCAATGTGGTCCATGTGAACGGCACGGGGAACCGGGGCCGGGAGCGAGGAGAGGTGCCCGGAGTGGCCGATCGGGGACCCGGAGCACAGCTCTGGTCGGGCCTGAAAAGGCCCACGCAGGTTCGAACCCTGCCCTCTCCGCCAGCAGCCGGAATCGCGTCGGGATGAAATTCCCGATGGGGGTGAACGGAAATTCACCGACCCGGCGCGCGGCATCAGATCACAACCGGCCGGTGCATCGCAAAGGCGCTGGAGCACCGGATCACCCAGGAACCGCCGGCCGCCCCCCGTCCCGGCGGAGCAGACGCCCCGGCGGGCCGCCGTAGGAGTCGAGGCCCGCCGGGGCGCGGCGCGTTCGGTCTCCTTGTCTTTCACCGCAGCACCACCCCAGGAACACCGTCGCCGAGGAATTGTCATCAAGGGGGAAAGACATGCTGAGGTTCTCCGTTCTCGGGGCACTGGAGATACGCACCGCCGCGGGCCCCGCGGATGTCTCCGGCGATCTGCAGCGCACCCTGGTGCAGACGCTGCTGGTCAGCGAGGGCCGGCCGATCTCCGGGGAGAGCCTGGCCGAGGAGATGTGGGGCGACGCCGTACCCGACAACCAGGCCAACGCCCTGCAGGCGCACGTCAGTCGGCTGCGGCGCAGGCTGCGAGCGCTGGAGCCGGACCGGCCGTCCTCCCGGGTCACCATCCACCCCGCCGGTTACCGGCTCGGCGTCGGTGAGGGGGAGCTGGACGCCGCCGAGTTCGTGCGGGCCGTGCGGCAGGCGGAGACGGCCTCGCCCGACGACGCCCCGCGTGTCGCCCGGCTGCTCGGTGAGGCGTTGGCCCTGTGGCGCGGGCCGGTGTTCGGCGGCTTCCCCGGCGGGACCCTGTGCCAGCTGGCCGGCGCCCGCTACGAGGAGTACCGGATGCGGGCCATGGAGCTGCGCTTCGACGCCGAGCTGCGGCTCGGCCACCACGCGGCCGTGCTCGCCGAACTGGCCGAGGCACACTCCAACCACCCACTGCGGGAACGGTTCTGCGAGCAGCTGATGATCGCCCTGTACTGCTCGGGCCGGCAGGCCGACGCCCTGGACGTCTTCCGGCGCATGCGCCGCCAGCTGGACGAGGAACTCGGCATCCAGCCCTCGCCCGCCCTGCGCAAGGTCGAGAGCGCCATCCTCGCCCACGACCCGGCCCTCACCGGCGACCCGCGGGTCCCCTCGCTGCTCCAGCCGGTGTGACCGAGCGGCGGCCGGGGCCTGTAAGCGGTCCGTCAGCGCCCGGTCAGCCCGCGTTGCCACGATCGTGCCCACGCACACCCGGCCCGACGGCCCGCGCGGGCCCCGTCCGATCTCACGTCACCTCACGCGGAGGCAGGGAGACATGAAGTCCCATGTCGCGGAACTGGCCGGGATACGCGAAAGCGTGCTCGCCGGCCCCAGCGAGAAGGCGACCGCCGCCCAGCGGGCCAAGGGCAAGCTCACCGTGCGCGAGCGGATCGCCCTGCTCCTCGACGAGGGCTCGTTCCAGGAGGTCGAGCCGCTGCGCAGGCACCGGGCGACCGGGTTCGGGCTGGAGGCCAGGAAGCCGTACACCGACGGTGTGGTCACCGGCTGGGGCACGGTCGAGGGCCGTACGGTCTTCGTCTACGCCCATGACTTCCGGATCTTCGGGGGCGCGCTGGGCGAGGCCCACGCCGCCAAGATCCACAAGATCATGGACATGGCCCTGGCGGCGGGCGCGCCCCTGGTCTCGCTGAACGACGGGGCGGGCGCCCGCATCCAGGAGGGCGTGACCGCCCTCGCGGGCTACGGCGGCATCTTCCGCCGCAACACGGCGGCGTCCGGGGTCATCCCGCAGATCTCCGTGATGCTCGGCCCGTGCGCGGGCGGCGCGGCCTACAGCCCCGCCCTGACGGACTTCGTGTTCATGGTCCGCGAGACCTCGCAGATGTTCATCACCGGCCCGGACGTGGTCAAGGCGGTGACGGGCGAGGAGATCACCCAGAACGGGCTCGGCGGCGCCGACGTCCACGCGGAGACCTCCGGCGTCTGCCACTTCGCGTACGACGACGAGGAGACCTGCCTGGAGGAGGTCCGCTACCTGATCTCCATGCTGCCCGGCAACAACCGCGAGACCCCGCCCGCGGCGCCCTCCGCCGACCCGGCCGACCGCCGGTGCGAGGCGCTCTGCGACCTGGTGCCGGTCGACGGCAACCGGCCGTACGACATGACCCGGGTCATCGAGGAGATCGTCGACGACGGCGAGTACCTGGAGGTGCACCAGCGCTGGGCGCGGAACATCATCTGCGCGCTGGCCCGGCTGGACGGCCAGGTGGTCGGGATCGTCGCCAACCAGCCGCAGGCCCTGGCCGGCGTCCTGGACATCGAGGCCTCGGAGAAGGCCGCACGGTTCGTGCAGATGTGCGACGCGTTCAGTATCCCCCTGGTCACCCTGCTCGACGTGCCCGGCTTCCTGCCCGGTGTCGGCCAGGAGCACGGCGGCATCATCCGGCACGGCGCCAAGCTGCTGTACGCCTACTGCGAGGCCACGGTCCCGCGCATCTCCCTGATCCTGCGCAAGGCCTACGGCGGCGCCTACATCGTCATGGACAGCCAGTCCATCGGCGCGGACCTCACCTACGCCTGGCCCACGAACGAGATCGCCGTGATGGGCGCGGAGGGCGCCGCGAACGTCATCTTCCGCCGCCAGATCGCCGAGGCCGACGACCCGGAGGCGAAGCGGGCCGAGCTGGTCAAGGAGTACAGGGCCGAGCTGATGCACCCCTACTACGCGGCCGAACGCGGCCTCGTGGACGACGTGATCGACCCCGCCGAGACCCGCGAGGTGCTGATCCGGGCCCTCGCGATGCTCCGCACCAAGCACGCGGAGCGCCCCGCACGCAAGCACGGCAATCCCCCTCAGTGACGGAGGTACCCCATGTCCGTGTCCCCCGCGTCCGCCCCCACTCCCCCCATCCGCGTCGAGAAGGGCGAGGCCACCGACGAGGAGCTGGCCGCCCTCACGGTGCTGCTGCTCAGCCGCGGCGCGCTCGCCGACGCCGGTGTGGAGCCCTCCACCCCCGGCACCACCTGCTGGCGCCCGCACGCCTTCCACGCGCCGCACAGCTGGCAGCGCTCCTGAACGGTGCGCGTCCGGCGCCGGGCGGCCCGGTGCCCCCCGCGTCCGGACGGCTCGGCGCGCGCCCGCCGCTCACTCCTGGGTGAGGGTGATGTCCTGCTCGGCCACGGCGTGGAAGGCCGGCAGCGGCGCGATGCCCAGCGGGCGCAGCTCCATGAGCGTGGCCTCCACATGGGCGGCACCCTCCTTGAGCGGGGCGGGCGAGACCTTCCCGATGTCCGTCCACCGGTGCTCGGCGCCGTCGCACAGGGCCATGCTGCCGCCGATGCCGTGCTCGACGCCGAGGTCGCCCTGGCTGACCGAGGAACTGACGAACACCGGGCCGGTGCCGCCGGTGCAGCGGTAGCTGCCGGTGAGGATGATCGTTCCGTCGGGGGCGATCCGGCCGGTCGCGTCGACCGTGACGGTCTCGGCGGGGTCGGCGCCGGCCGGGCCGGCGACGGCGCACAGCAGGGCTGCGGCGCCGAGGGCCGCGGCGAGGGCGTGGCGTAGGGGCATGGTGTGCCTCCCGGTTCCGTGGGGATGGGGGCTACCACTGGTACCCGGCGGCCCTGCCGGTGGCCGTGACCTTCACCCCATCGGTGGCGCGTCATCGGACCGTCCGTGAGTTGTCCGGGTGTTGTCACGCTTCCCGGCGGGCGGTTCCGGTGCGTTCACACCGGGGGCATGGTCTGTGCATACCGGGCGGCGGCCGTATCCGCCGGTCTTCAGCATCCGATGTGGAGGTGCGCCATGTGCTCCTGTTCCTCCTCGGTCTCCGGGTATCCCGCCACCCACGGCCCGCACCCGGTGGCCGCCCACCCCGAGCAGGGCTGGACCCTGCTGTGCGACGGCTCGATCGTCTTCGACGACAGCGGGGAGCTGCACGCGGACGGCAGCGTGGTCCCGCCCCGGCGGGTCCCGGCCGCGCGGCCCGCCGTGGCGGCCTGAGCCGGCCGCCGCGGGTCTGCCGGGCGGCGGGCCCCTACGGCAGGACGGCGAACCCGTCCAGCTCGACCATCGCCTGCTCGTCCCACAGCCGTACGACCTCGACGACGGCCATCGCCGGGTAGTCCCGGCCCGCCGCCCGGTGCCAGATGCGGCCCAGCTCGCGGGCCCGGGCGCGGTAGTCGGCCACGTCCGTGGCGTAGACGGTGACGCGGGCGAGGTCCGCGGGGGTGCCGCCGGCCGCGCGCAGGGCGGTGAGGAGGTTGCCGAGGGCCCGCTCGAACTGCTCCGGGAGGGTGGCGCCGGTGACCTTGCCGTCGCCGTCGAGGGCGGTCTGGCCCGCGAGGAACACCACGCGGGAGCCGGTCGCGACGACGGCGTGCGAGAAGCCCGTGGGCGGGGACAGCTCGGGCGGGTTGACGCGCTCGGTCGTCACCGGACCTCCCGGTCGTGGGTCGTGGCGTACAGCTCCTTGGCGATGATGCCCCGCTGGACCTCGCTCGCCCCCTCGTAGATGCGCGGGGCGCGCACCTCGCGGTAGAGGTGTTCGAGCAGGTGACCGCGGCGCAGGGCCCGCGCCCCGTGCAACTGGACGGCGGTGTCGACGACGTACTGGGCGGTCTCGGTGGCGAGCAGCTTGGCCATCGCGGCGCGCCGGGGCACGTCGGCGGCGCCCTGGTCGTAGGCGCTCGCCGCCGCGTACACCATCAGCCGGGCCGCCTCCGTGCGCAGCGCCATCTCGGCGACCTGGTGGGAGACGGCCTGAAGGTCCATCAGCCGGCCCGAGAACGCCTCGCGGCTCCGGGTGTGGTCGAGCGTCGCCTCCAGCGCCGACTGGGCCATGCCGACCGCGAACGCGCCGACGCTGGGCCGGAACAGGTTGAGGGTGCCCATGGCCACGGCGAAGCCGCGGTCGGCCTCGCCGAGCACGTCGTCGACGGAGACGGGCACGGCGTCGAACTCGAGGGCGCCGATGGGGTGCGGCGAGATCATCTCCAGGGCGCTGCCGGTGAGTCCGGGCCGGTCGGCGGGGACCAGGAAGGCGGTCACGCCCCGGGCCCCGGAGCGGGGCGCGGTGCGGGCGAAGACGGTGTAGAAGTCGGCCTCGGGGGCGTTGGAGATCCAGCACTTCGCGCCGGTGAGCCGCCAGCCGTCGCGGCCGTGGGGCTCGGCCGCGAGGGCCAGTGCGGCCGCGTCCGAACCGGCACCCGGCTCGCTCAGCGCGAAGGCGGCGACCGCGCTGCCGTCGGCGACACGGGGGAGCCAGCGCTCCCGCTGGGCGGGGCTGCCGTGGGCGTGCACCGGATGGGCGCCGAGTCCCTGGAGGGCGAGGGCGGTCTCGGCCTCGGTGCAGGCCTGGGCCAGGGACTCCCGCATCAGGCACAGGTCGAGCGCCCCGGATGTGAACAGCCTTCGCAGCAGGCCGAGTTGGCCCAGTTCGGCGAGGAGCGGCCGGTTGACGCGCCCCGGTTCGCCCTTGTCGGCGAGCGGGCGCAGCCGTTCGGCGGCCAGCGTGCGCAGCTCGGCGCACCAGGCGATCTGCTCCGGTTCGAGTGAGAATGCGGGCACTGCCGGTCCTCCCTCCGGGCCGGGCCACCCCGGCCCCTGGCCGTCACCTGCCGGGCCGGGCTTCCCCGCCCCCACCGGGACGGGACGTCGCGGCCCGCTCCGTCATCCACGACGTTATCGCGCAAGGTTGACTGCCGTCACCAACACGATACGCTCGAACCGCGAGCGCACCAGAGAGCCCGTCCGGACGTCTGTCACGGCAAGGGGGCGAACCGCCATGCACCTCTCGGCCCACGTCGACACCTTCGCGCGCGATCATCTGCCGCCGCCGGACGAGTGGCCCGAGCTGTGCTTCGACCTGCCGGAGCTGCACTACCCGGACCGGCTGAACTGCGCGGAGCAGCTCCTCGGCCACGCCGACGCGGCCCGCCCGGTCTTCCACACCCCGAGCGGCCCCACCTGGACCTACGGCGACCTGCGCGCCCGGGTCGACCGGATCGCGCACATCCTCACCGGCGACCTCGGGGTGGTCCCCGGCAACCGGGTCCTGCTGCGCGGCCCCACCACCCCCTGGCTCGCGGCCTGCTGGCTGGCGGTGCTGAAGGCGGGCGCGATCGCGGTCACCGTGCTGGCCCAGCAGCGTCCGCACGAGCTGGCGACCATGTGCGAGATCGCCCGCGTGGAGCACGCCCTGTGCGACATCCGGGCGGTGGACGACCTGGCCAAGGCCGAGATACCCGGGCTGCGCATCACCACGTACGGCGGTGACGCCCCCGACGACCTCCTGCACCGCCCCGCGCCCGGCACCCCCTTCACGGCGGTCGACACCGCGGCGGACGACATCGCCCTGATCGCGTTCACCTCGGGCACCACGGGCCGCCCCAAAGGGTGCATGCACTTCCACCGGGACGTGCTGGCGACGGCGGACACCTTCTCCCGGCACGTACTGCGCCCCCGCGAGGACGACGTCTTCGCCGGCAGTCCCCCGCTGGGCTTCACCTTCGGCCTCGGCGGGCTGGTGATCTTCCCGATGCGGGCCGGCGCCAGCTCCCTCCTGCTGGAACAGGCGGGTCCCCGCCAGCTGCTCCCCGCCGTCGCCGAGCATGGCGTCTCGGTGCTGTTCACCGCCCCGACCGCGTACCGGGCCATGCTGGACGAGCTGGACGGCCAGGACGTCTCGTCGCTGCGCCGCTGCGTGTCGGCGGGCGAGAACCTGCCCGCGGCCACCTGGCGGGCCTGGCACGAGCGCACGGGGGTGCGCATCATCAACGGCATAGGCGCGACCGAGCTGCTGCACATCTTCGTCTCCGCCGCCGACGAGCACATCAGACCCGGCACCACGGGCCTGCCGGTACCGGGCTGGCAGGCCCAGGTCCAGGACGCGGCGGGCGCGCCCGTGCCGGACGGCGAGCCCGGACTGCTGGCCGTGCGGGGCCCGGTCGGCTGCCGGTACCTCGCCGACCCGCGCCAGCGCGTCTACGTGCGCGGCGGCTGGAACATCACCGGCGACACCTACGTGCGCGAGCCCGACGGCTACTTCCGCTACGTGGCCCGCGCGGACGACATGATCATCTCGGCCGGGTACAACATCGCGGGGCCCGAGGTGGAGGACGCCCTGCTGCGGCACCCGGACGTGGTGGAGGCGGCCGTCGTCGGCCGCCCCGACGAGTCACGCGGCCAGGTGGTGGTCGCCTACACCGTGCTGCGCGACGGGGCCCCGCGCGACCCCGAACCGCTGCGCGCGTTCCTCACGTCCGAACTGGCGCCCTACAAGTGCCCGCGCGAGTTCGTCTTCCTCGACGCCCTGCCCCGCACGGCCACCGGAAAGTTGCAGCGGTTCCGCCTACGCACCCGGGGTGACCAGCAGTGATACCGACGACCTAAAATGATCAACGTGTCCGACCAGCACGCCCCCAGGTCCCTCATCGTCACGCTCTACGGCGCGTACGGCCGCTCCATGCCCGGCCCGGTGCCCGTCGCCGAGCTGATCCGGCTCCTGGCCGCGCTCGGTGTGGACGCGCCCTCGGTCCGCTCCTCCGTGTCCCGGCTCAAACGGCGCGGACTGCTGGCGCCCGCCCGCACGACGTCCGGCGCCGCCGGGTACGAACTCTCGGCCGAAGCACGCCAGTTGCTGCAGGACGGCGACCGCCGCGTCTACGCCACCGCGCCCCCCGAGGACGCGGGCTGGGTCCTGGCGGTCTTCTCCGTGCCCGAGTCGGAGCGGCAGAAGCGGCACGTGCTGCGCTCCCGGCTGGCCGGCCTCGGCTTCGGCACGGCGGCGCCCGGGGTGTGGATCGCCCCGGCCCGGCTGTACGAGGAGGCCGAGCACACGCTGCGCCGTCTGCGGCTGGACCCGTACGTGGACTTCTTCCGCGGCGAGCACCTCGGCTTCGCCCCGACGGCCGACGCGGTCGCCCGCTGGTGGGACCTGGCCGCGATCGCCAAGGAGCACGAGCGGTTCCTGGACGCGCACGCCCCCGTCCTGCACGCCTGGGAGCACCGCCCGGACACCCCGCCCGAGGAGGCCTACCGGGACTACCTGCTCGCCCTCGACTCCTGGCGCCACCTGCCCTACACGGACCCGGGGCTGCCCACCCGGCTGCTCCCCGCCGACTGGCCGGGGGTGCGCTCGGCGGAGGTGTTCCGGGGGCTGCACGAGCGGCTGCGGGACGCGGGCGCGGAGTTCACCGGGGTGGTGTGAGCGGCCGGTGGCCCCGGCGGCTCAGAAACGGCGCAGCCGCATGGCGACGCCGTGCCCGACCGCCAGGTAGACCACCGCGGGCAGACCGTAGTCGAGCAGGACCCGCAGGCTCTCCGTGTCCATCGTGAAGATGTCCTGCGACCACCAGGCCAGCGAGTCGGCCACGTCTCGCACGAAGCCCACGAAGACGTTCGCGTGGTTGGCCTCCAGCAGGTACAGCAGGATCCACAGCCCGAGGAACGCCGCCGCGACGTCGGCGACGGTGTGGATGACCAGCGCGGCGCGCCGGGTGCCCGAGCCGTCCCGGGGGCGGGTCCTGGCGGGCGCGACCGGCTGCGCCACGGGTCCCCGGTACTGCGGTGCCGGGGCCGGCGCGTGGCCGTGTCCGTATCCGTGTCCGTATTCGGGGTCCTCGGGCAGCGGCCTGGTGTCAGTCATCGCGGTCTCGATCCCTGTGGTCTTCGTAAATGGCTCGAAAGAACCTAGTCAGACGGCGGTGACAGGGCGGTTCAGGAACCGTGCGAATCGCGTGGAAGGGGTGTGACCGCACCCCCGCACGACTCCTCCCCGGTCCTTCTCAACCGAGCGAGAGCCGGGGCTTCGGGGCGTCCGTGCGGCCCGTCTGCGGGCGGCGGCTGCCCGCCCGGTACGGCGCGGGCCAGCCGGTGCCCGGCCCCTCGTAGCCCTGCTCGGCCGCCGCGTGCAGGGTCCAGTGCGGGTCGTACAGGTGCGGCCGGGCCAGCGCGCACAGGTCCGTACGCCCGGCGAGGATCAGCGAGTTCACGTCGTCCCAGGAGGAGATCGCGCCGACCGCGATCACCGGGACGCCCACCTCGTGCCGGATCCGGTCGGCGAACGGCGTCTGGTACGACCGCCCGAACTCCGGCCGCTCCTCGGCCACCACCTGCCCGGTGGAGACGTCGATCGCGTCGGCGCCGTGCGCGGCGAAGGCACGGGCGATCTCCACGGCGTCCTCGGCGGTGGTGCCGCCCTCGGCCCAGTCGGTGGCCGAGATGCGTACGGTCATGGGCCGCTCGGCCGGCCACACCGCGCGTACGGCGTCGAAGACCTCCAGCGGGAACCTGAGCCGCCTCTCCAGCGAGCCGCCGTAGGCGTCGGTGCGCCGGTTGGTGAGCGGCGAGAGGAAACCGGACAGCAGATAGCCGTGGGCACAGTGCAGTTCGAGCAGGTCGAAGCCGACGCGGGCGGCCCGCCAGGCGGACGCCGCGAACTGCTCGCGGATGTCGGTGAGCTGGGCCCGTGACAGCTGGCGCGGGGTCTGGCCGCCGGGCCGGTACGGCAGCGGGGAGGCGGCGACGAGCGGCCAGTTGCCCGCGGGCAGCGGCTCGTCCATGCCCTCCCACATCAGTCGCGTGGAGCCCTTGCGGCCCGAGTGCCCCAGCTGCACGCCGATCGCGGTGCCGGGCGCCTGCTGGTGCACGAAGTCGGTGACGCGCCGCCACGCCTCCGCCTGCCGTCCGCTGTAGAGGCCGGCGCAGCCCGGGGTGATGCGGCCCTCCTCGCTCACGCACACCATCTCGGTCATGACGAGCCCGGCCCCGCCCAGGGCGCGGGCGCCGAGGTGCACGAGGTGGAAGTCGCCGGGGACGCCGTCGGTGGCGGAGTACATGTCCATCGGGGAGACGACGACGCGGTTGCGCAGGGTCAGTCCGCGCAGCCGGAACGGGGTGAACATCGGGGGCGTGCCGGGCGGGCAGCCGAACTCGCGCTCCACGGCCCCGGTGAAGCGGGCGTCGCGCAGGCGGAGGTTGTCGTGGGTGACGCGGCGGCTGCGGGTGAGCAGGTTGAACGCGAACTGGCGGGGCCGCTGGCCGAGGTAGCGGCCCACGTTCTCGAACCACTCCAGGCTGGCCCGGGCCGCCCGCTGGGTGGAGGCGACGACGGGTTTGCGCTCCTCCTCGTACGCGGCCAGCGCGGCGGGCACGTCCGGCTGTTCCTCCAGGCAGGCGGCGAGCGCCAGCGCGTCCTCGACGGCGAGCTTGGTGCCGGAGCCGATGGAGAAGTGGGCGGTGTGGGCGGCGTCGCCGAGCAGGACGACGTTGCCGTGCGACCAGTGCTCGTTGACCACCGTGCGGAAGGTCGTCCACGCGGACTTGTTGGAGCGCAGCTGCCGGCCGCCCAGCGCGTCCGCGAAGATCTTGGCGCAGCGCTCGACCGACTCCTGCTCGCCCAGCTCGTCGAAGCCGGCCGCGCGCCACACGTCCTCGTGCATCTCGACGATGACGGTGGAGGCGTCGGCCGCGTACGGGTAGCCGTGCAGCTGCATCACGCCGTGCTCGGTCTCGGCGATCTCGAAGCGGAAGGCGTCGAAGGCGAAGTCGGCGGCGAGCCAGATGTAGCGGCAGCGGTGGGTCTCCACCCGCGGCCGGAACACGTCGGCGAAGGCCTCACGGGTGGCGCTGTGCACACCGTCGGCGGCGACCACGAGGTCGTACGCGGCGGACAGCTCGTCCCGCGGCGGTGCCCCGGTCCGGAAGCGGATGGCGACGCCGAGGGCGTGGCAGCGGTCGTGCAGGATCTCCAGGAGGCGGCGCCTGCCGAGCGCGGCGAAGCCGTGACCGCCGGAGGTGTGCCGGGTGCCTCGGTGGACGATGTCGATGTCGTCCCAGCGGACGAAGTCCCGCTGCAGGGCCTCGTAGACGACGGGGTCGGCGTGCTCGATGCCGCCCAGGGTCTCGTCGGACAGGACGACGCCGAAGCCGAAGGTCTCGTCCGGGGCGTTGCGCTCCCAGACGGTGATCTCACGGCCGGGGTCGAGTCGTTTCAGGAGCGCCGCCGCGTACAGCCCGCCCGGGCCGCCGCCGACGATCGCGATGCGTGCGGACCGGCTTCGCGCGGACGGCGGCCGCGGCTCCGTCGCGGCCTGCCGCGCGGTTGCCCGCGCCCCTTCGGCCGGCATGCCCGAGGTCGGCATCGGGGGTCACCTCCCCCGCCACTTCGGCGGGCGCTTCTCGGTGAAGGCCGCGTGGAACTCGGCGTAGTCCTCGCCGTTCATCAGCAGGGCCTGGGTCGAGGCGTCCAGCTCCACCGAGGCGGCCAGGGGCATGTCCAGCTCGGCCGTCAGCAGGGCCTTGGTCTGGGCGTACGCCAGCGCGGGGCCGTCGGCCAGGCGGCGGGCCAGCGCCCGGGCGGCCTCGTCGGCCCGGCCCTCCTCGGTCAGCTCGCTGATCAGGCCGATGCGCTCGGCCTCGGGGGCCCGGACCGGCTCGCCCAGCATCAGCAGCCGGGTGGCGTGCCCGAGGCCGACGACCCGGGGCAGCAGGTAGGCCGCGCCCATGTCGCCGCCGGACAGTCCGACGCGGGTGAAGAGGAAGGCGAAGCGGGCGCTCGGGTCGGCGATCCGGAAGTCGGCGGCGAGGGCGAGGACGGCCCCGGCGCCGGCCGCGACGCCGTGCACCGCGGCGATCACCGGGAAGGGGCATTCGCGGACCGCCCGCACGACCTGGCCGGTCATCCGGTTGAAGTCGAGCAGCTGGGCGGTGTCCATCGAGAGGGTGACACCGATGATCTCGTCGACGTCACCGCCCGAGCAGAAGCCGCGGCCTTCCCCGGCCAGCACCAGGGCGCGCACCGAGCGCTCCCGGGACAGCTGGGCCAGCAGGTCGCGCAGGTCGGCGTAGGCGCCGAAGGTGAGGGCGTTGAGTTTCTCGGGTCGGGCCAGGGTGACCGTGGCGACCCCGTCGGCGAGGTCGACCCGCAGGTGCTCCCAGTCGGCGGTGCGGGCGGCGGAGCCGGTGAAGGGACTCATGACGTGCGGCCTCCTAGGGCGGCGGTGCCGTACGTTGCGCTGTCCCATGAAGTTATCACCTGTTTGTGACTGTCGTCACGAGCGCGCGACAAGAAGGGGCCGTCCGGCCGGTCCGGCCCCTTGTGTCACCGGTCGGCGACAGCGCCGTAACAGTGGGCCCCGGCGTGCGAGGCGGGCCGTCCGGCGGGGTAAGCCGCCCGTTGCCGGGGCCGGTGGTTCCGGCCGAAGCCCGCCGAAGGCCTCCGTGGCCGGGCCCGTACCATTCCTACAGTCGAAAGCAGGACAGCCTGCTCCATGAACGGACTCGCCTTGCACGAACGCCCCACCGAACCGGCCTCCTGGCGCATCGCGCTGCCGCACACCACCGCGGCGGTGCCCGTGGCGCGTGCGCTGGTGCGCACGGCGCTGGCCGAGGTGGAGCACCCGGCCGACAGCGACACGGCCGAGCTGCTCACGGCCGAGCTGGTGGCCAACGCGGTGGAGCACACCGCCGGGCGCGGCCCGATAGAGCTGGTGGTGCGGCTGCTGCCGACCGGCTGCCAGGTCGAGGTGCACGATCCGGACCCCTCCCCGCCCGGCCATCTGACCCGGCCGGTGATCGAGGAGCCGGACTGCTGGCAGGAGGGCGGGCGCGGGCTGCTGCTGATCCGCGCCCTCAGCTCCTCGTGCGGGCACCGCCCCACCCCGTCGGGCAAGGCGGTGTGGTTCAGACTGCCCGTCGTTCCCGCCCAGCGCCGGCCGGCGTGACCCCGGGGGCCGCCGGCACGGGGTCCGGGCGGCCCGGTGGACCGCGGGCGGTCACGCCCGTCCGGTGATCACTCCCGCGACGCGGCGAGGAGCGGGCCGGCCCCACGGGCGTCGGCCGTGGCCCGCCGTCACAGCATGCGGGGCCGTACCAGACGGGCCGCCGACGCCGCGTTGTACAGGGCGAGTTCGGGCGTCGGACCGTGTGCCACGACGGAGCCCACACTGCCGCGCCAGTCGGTGGTGCAGTCCACGGTCTGACCGCGCGAGCGGGAGGCGACCAGCCGGGGGGAACCCGGGTGGCCGGCCAGCAGTTCCTCGCCGTCGAAGCCGTCGAACACGCCGGTCCGGTCCGCGATGAGGTGGACCTCCGACATGCCCCGCACGGGCGTGAGCGCCGTGTCGAGCAGGGCGGGGCGCTGCCCGAGGGCCATGTCGATGAAGGCGTGGCAGAGGTTCGTGTCGTACGCGCCGTTGACGAGGGCGCCCACCATGCCGCCGCCCAGCCGGGGATTGATCTCCACGATCTCGAATCCCTCGTCGGTGAGGATGAACTCGGTGTGGGAGAAGCCGGAGTAGCCGATGCCGTCCAGTGCGGCCTGGACCAGGTCGGTCAGCTCCTCGGCCTGGAGCGCGGGGAAGGGGACGGGGAACGCCTCGGCCTCCTCGCGGAAGTACGGGAGCGGGGACAGCAACCGGCTGCTGACGCCGAGCAGCCGGGTCTCACCGTCCCAGCTCAGCGTCTCGGCGCTGTACAGCGGACCGCGGAAGTAGGGCTCGGCCGTCAGCACGCCGCCACGCAGCGAGGCGGCCCGGGCGGCCTCCAGCACGCCCGGTACGTCCTCGGGTCCCCGCGCCAGCCACACGCCCTGGCTGCCGGTGCCCGAGACGTCCTTCAGGATCACCGGGTAGCTCAGGGTCCGCGCGAGGGTCTCGGCATCGGCGGTGGAGGGGTCGACGGTCCGCTGCGAGGCGCGGGAGAGACCCGCCTCGTGCAGATGGCGGCGCAGCGCGGCCTTGTCGCGCACCAGCCGTACGGCGTCGGCGGGCTGGGCCGGCAGCCCCAGCTCGGCGGCGACCCGCGGCGACACCAGACTGCACACGTCGGTGGTGCTGATGAGCCCGGCCAGTCCGCCGATCTCGCGCAGCTCCTTGACCACCCGGTCGGGGTCGGAGGTGTCCGTGTCGTGGACGACGAGCGAACCGGGGGCGCACCGGTCCAGCTCGAAGGCGTATTCGGAACGGTCGGCGGTCAGCAGATGGAAGGTGACGCCCCGTTCCTGCGCGGCGGCGACCGCGTCGGCGAGGCCGAAGGTGAGCCATTCGAGAGCTGCGACGTGCACGCCGGTGTCTCCGATCGTAGCGGGTGGGGGGAAGGACACGCCGAGTATGGGTCCGCGGCCGAACGGCTCTCCAGAGGCTGCCGGACCCATGAAACTGCAGCGCAGGAAGCTGAGGGGCACACCGTCCGACGGGCCGTTGACAGTGCCCTGTTCGCGGTGTTTTCGTGGCGGTCCGTTCCAGGCCCCGCCATGGGCCGGCCGCCTCCCGGAGCCCGCGTGGACCGCGCCGGCCGGTCACCGCGGCGCACCTCGCTCGTCGCCCCCCCACGCATGACGACCCGTGCCGCGGCCCCCGGCCCGGTCCCGCTCCGTCCCACCGCCCTCCCGCCGAAGGAGAACCTCATGCCCGCGCAGCCAGCTGCCGCACCGACACCGGCGGGGCATTCCCCGCACCCCCTGGAATCAGAGGTCCGGAGTTATTCGCGGAAGTTCCCCGCCGTGTTCGCGACGGGCCGGGGCTCCCTCCTGTACGACGAGCGGGGCCGGGCGTTCATCGACTTCTTCTGCGGATCGGGAGCGCTCAACTACGGGCACAATCCGGCCGCCGTGAAGGAGCGGCTGCTCCGGTACCTGGCCGACGACGGCCTGGCCCACGGGCTCGACCTCTTCACCGTCGCCCGGCGGGAGTTCCTGGACGCGCTGCACGAGACGGTCCTCGCTCCCCGCGGGCTTCCGCACAAGGTCCAGTTCTGCGGCCCCACCGGCACCAACGCGGTCGAGGCCGCGCTGAAACTGGCCCGCAAGGCGACCGGCCGCCGCGGAGTGGTCTCGTTCTACGGCGGGTTCCACGGTGTGTCCGCCGGCTCCCTGGCGGTCACGGGTGATCTCGGCGCCCGCGCGGCCCTGGGCACCGATCCCGGCGGCACCGTCTTCGTGCCGTACCCCGAGGGACCGACGGGCCCCTTCGACTCCCTGTCGTATCTGGAGCGGATGGTCGCCGACCGTTCGAGCGGGTCTCCGCTGCCTGCCGCCGTCATCCTGGAGACCGTCCAGTCCGACGGCGGAATCTACTGCGCCTCCCCCGAATTCCTCAGAGGACTGCGGGAGTTCACCCGTCGCCACGGCATCGTGCTGATCGTGGACGACATCTTCGCCGGCTGCGGACGCACCGGGGACTTCTTCAGTTTCGAGCAGGCGGGCATCACCCCGGACGTCGTCACCCTGTCGAAGTCCATCAGCGGCTACGGGCTGCCCCTGGCGCTCGTGCTGATCTCGCCCGAGCTGGACGTCTGGCTGCCCGGCGAGCACAGCGGCACGTTCCGCGGCAACCAGCTGGGCTTCGTCGCCGCCACGGCGGCCCTGGACCACTGGAGGGATCCGGACTTCCTGGCGCGGCTCGACGACAACGCCGCCGTCCTGCGCCGCTTCGCCGAGCGCGTCACCGCCGAGCGGGGGCTGCCCGTGCGGGGCCGCGGACTGGTGGCGGGAGTCGACACCGGGGACCCGGAACGCGCCCGGCGGGTGCAGGAACTGTGTTTCCGGGACGGCCTGGTCATGGAGCGCTGCGGCCGAGGCGACGAGGTTCTGCGGGTGCTGCCCCCGCTCACCATCGGCCGCGAGGAACTCGACCGGGGGCTGGACATCGTCCGCTCTGCGCTCGCCGCCACCGACGTCCGAGGGGCGGGCCATGCTGCGGACGCCGCCTGAACCGAGGACCCGGACCGCGCCCCGTACGGCCACCCCGGCCCGGACGGGACAGGCCCTGTACAGCGGTGTCAGCAGAGGGACCCTGGGCGAGCTGTACCAGGGACCGCACTGGGAGGCCGGGCTGCCCCACATCTCCCTCGTCTCGCTGCCGGTCGACAAGTTCAGCTGGTGCCACGTCACCCTCGACCCCTCGGCCGGCGGGTTCGACGCCTCGGCCCTTCGGGCACGGCCCAAGGCTGCCCGGGCCATGGAACTCTTCCTCGACCGGTACGGGGTCGGCATGCCCCCCGGCAGCATGGCCTTCCACACCGAACTCCCGTCGGGCAAGGGGATGGCCAGCTCCACCGCGGACATCGTGGCCACGCTCCGCTGCCTGTTCCGGCTGTTCGCCCTGCCGTACGAGCAGCGCGCCGTCACGGACATCCTCTCCCGGATAGAACGGGCCGACAGCGTCTTCCTCGACGAGTACGCGCTGTACCTGAGCGCCGCGCAGCGGGTGGTCCGCCGGCTCGGAGCCCGGGTCGGCCTGTACGCGTGCTACATCGTGGAGGAGGGGTCCGTCGACACCGAGGCGGCCGGGGCCGCCCTGCTGGCGCACTACGCCCGGCACCGGGAGGCCTACCGCGTCTGCGTCGACGAACTCCTCGCGGCCTTCGGGCGCTGCGACGCCGCCGCCGTCGCGGAGGCCGCCATGCGCAGCGCCGCGCTGTCCCAGGGCGTCGTCCCGAAGCGCACCTTCGAGGCCCTGTACGAGCACCGGGCCGAGCTCCGTGCGGACGGGATCGTGGTCGCCCACACGGGCACCGTCGTGGGGTACCTGTTCCGGGAGCGCCCCGACCAGCAACGCCACGCGGAACTGTCCGAGTTCTTCATGGGGTTGGGGTACCAGTGCCGGTTCTCGCACGTCGGGTGGGGACGAGGGTGACACCGGGTGCGCGGAAGCGACGGAGTGCCGCCGCGCCCGGACGGGCGGACGGTAGCATGGTCGCAGGGTTGCATCTCGTACGTGTCGGCCGAGGCCGGCGAGTAGTTGGCCGGACATGGAAGGAAAACGGACGCGCATGGGCGGAGCCCAGTCCCGCCGCTCGGGTCCACCCTCTGAGCGCAAGATCGACCGTCGGCTCACCACCCTGATCGCCGCCGTCTACCCAGACGAGCGCCGACGGCCGGGCTACGCGAAGCTGGCGCAGGAGATACGCGACACCACCGGACGCGCGATCTCCGGCACCTATCTCTGGGAACTCGCCACCGGCAAGAAGTCCAACGTCACCCTGGACCATCTGGAAGCGCTCGCGGAGTTCTTCGGCGTCCCGACGGAGTATTTCGTCAACGACGACGTGGCGGACAAGGTCGACGGCCAGCTGGCCCTCGTCTCGGCGCTGCGGGATGCGCAGGTGCGCAACCTGGCGCTGCGCGCCCATGGACTGTCGCCAGCCAGCCTCGACGCCCTGCTGGGCATGGTGGAGGAGGTCCGCCGGCTCCAGGAGCTGACGGTGGCGGACGCACCGGGCGCCTCCCGGCCGTCCTGCGCCCCCGATCCCGGCGCGCCACGTCCCGAGCGCTGACCCGGCGCACACCCGACCGGGTCCCCGCCACCTCTTCCTCTCCCCGCCGCCCGCCGGGCGCCGTGACCCCACCCGGCGCCCGGCCCCTCGACACGCCGCGTCCGCCACAGGACGCGGCGTTTTCCCGTTCGCGCCCCGGCGACAACGGCCCGCCGTCCGCTGCGCGGCGGACGGCGCACAAGTGCCCCCGGGTTCCCGGCCCGGAGAGATCATCCGCCATCATGGACAGCGGAGACCTTCTCAACCGGCTTCTGATCCGCTGTAGTTGACGACCAATGAAGTGCGTGCGATATTAAGTACGTTCAAACATTATAAGCGACGCCCTCGGGTCGGCGCGTTACCCCGGGGGCACCATTCCGAGCGCCGCGCGGAGTCCTTCCGCACGGTCGTGCCATCGGCTGCGCCAAGGGGGATACATGCAGTCAGGTCTCACGGCTCCGTACGCCGAACCGTTAGTCGAGACCGGCGATCCGGAGGAGCTGTACAGGCTGGCCATCCGCACCCAGATACTCGACGTCGAACAGTCCGCGCAGGAACTCGGCTGGGATCACGCCCGCACGTCCCGTGCGGTCGGCCTCCTGATGGAGGGAGGGCTCCTGCGGCCACTGGCCGCCGACCACGGGGCGCTCGTCCCGGTCGCGCCGCGCGCCGCCGCCTCGCGCAGACTGGCCCCGCTGCACTCGCAGATCGCGCGGATGGAGCGCATGTCGGAGGAGATCCAGGCGGAACTCGCCGTCTTCCAGGAAGTGCACGAACGGGCCGTGCGCGAGACCCGGCTCGCGGAGCCGTTGCAGACCATCACGGGCGCGGACTCCGTCGCCGCGGAGATCGCGGCCGCCATGGAGGCGGGCCCCTCGGAGATCCTGGTCGTCTGCCCCGGGGGCGGCCATGGCGCGACCGCCCGGCGCAGCGCCTGGGAGCTGCCCGAGTCCGCCCCGCGCCGGCTCGCGGGGGCCCGGTTCCTCTACCAGCACGTCACCCGCTTCGACAGCCTCGCCAGAAAACGGGTGGAACGGATCTGCGCGGCCGGCGCGGAGGCGCGCACGCTCGGCGACTCGTTCGAGCGGATGATCGTGTTCGACCGGGAGCTGGCGTTCGTGCCGGCCGCCGGCGACGCCGACGCGGCGGTGGCCATCCGCCAGCCGGCCATCGTGGACTTCCTGGTGACCGTCTTCGAGCGGGCCTGGGTGGGCGCCCGGCCGTTCGAGACCCACAACCGCTCCGCGGATGTGAGCGAGGTGGTGTCCAGCGTCCGGATGTCGATCATCCAGCTGCTCGCGCAGGGCGAGACCGACGTGGCGATCGCCCGCCGCATCGGGCTCAGCGTGCGGACCTGCCGCGCCCATGTCGCCAAGATCTACCAGGGACTCGGGGCCCGCAGCCGGTGCCAGCTGGGCGTGCTGATCGCCCAGTCCGGACTGCTCGATGAGGGGTGAGCCCTTGCACCAACTGGGAGATGGGGCGCGGGGCCCTCTAGGATGCGGGCATGACTGACCCGGACTCCCCTGCGCTGTCGGCTGCTCCGCGGGATCCGGAACTCGGTTTCCCGCCACCCGGCGAGGTGCTGCACCGGCTCCGCACCCACAAAGGGATGTCACTGCGCCAGGTGGCGGCGGAGTGCGGGCTGTCCGTGTCCTTCCTGGCCGCCCTGGAGCGCGGCGAGACCGACATCGCGCTGGAGCGGCTCGGCCGGCTCGCCAAGGTGTTCGGGCACGACGTCGGCTCGTTCCTCGGCTTCTCCCGGGGCCGGGCCACCCCGTCCGTCTTCCCCAGGGACGAGCAGGACGTCCTGGAGCGCGCCCCGGGGGTCGTCTACCGGGTCCTGCGCTCCCCCGAGCTCGGATACCAGGTGGTCACAGGGGATTTCGCACCGCACAGCGGCCTGGCCGAGGACCTCCAGCACGAGGGTTCCGACCTCATCGTGGTGACCCTCGGCACGCTGGTGGCGCGCTACAACGGCGTGGACCACGTCCTGTCGGCCGGCGACTGCATCCAGTGGACGGCGGGCTATCCGCACAGCTTCCGCAACGACAGCGACGAGCCGGCCCGGATGGTGGGCATCCTCTTCTCCAGTCTCTACTGACCCTTCCGCTCCGCGCCGAAGCCCCACGGACCTCTGTCCGTGGGGCTTTTCGCTGCCCACGGCGGCGAGGCCGGACCCGGACGACCCGTTCCCCACTCTCGCGCTGAACGATATTTTGCTCTACAGTGCTTTTTACTGCACAGAGAAGGGTCACCGTGACGATGCCGAACTCTCCCGTCGAGGGCTCCGGGCGAGCCCCGGTCCTCAGCCGCTCACCCCTCCCCACCGATGAGCCGTCCCGCGCCCGGCACCCCGCCGATCTGGCCGCCCGCGTGGCGCTCGTGGTGGTGTGGAGCTCCGGTTTCGTGTCCGGCAAGTTAGGGCTGCGCCATGCGGCGCCCTACACATTCGCCACGCTGCGCTTCGCCATCGCGGGCGCGGTCCTGCTGGGCGTCGCCGCTCTGCGCCGTGAACGGCTCCCGCGCGGCCGCCGCATGGCCCATCTGGCGGTGGCCGGAACACTGGTCCAGGCCGTGCAGTTCTCCAGCATCTACATGGGCATGGACCTCGGCGTGCCCTCCGGGCTCGCCGCACTGATCATCGCCCTCTACCCGCTGACGGCCTCGCTCCTCGCCGTACCCCTGCTGCACGAGCGGGTCACGGCGGGCCAGTGTCTGGGACTGCTCCTGGGTCTGGGGGGCGTGGCCCTGGCGGTCGCCGACGGGATCGACCTGTCGGGCCACGACCTGCTCGGGCTGGGCTTCCTGGTGTTCGGGCTGCTCGGCATCTCGGCCGGCACCGTCTACCAGAAGCGGTTCTGCGGCCGAATGGACCCGGTGGGCGGCAACGCGGTCCAACTCCTGGCCGCCGCAGGGGTGGTACTCGTCCCCGCGCTCCTCGTCGAGGGCTGGGACGTCGACTTCACCGCCTCGTACGCCCCGGCACTGCTGTGGAGCGCGCTGATCAACTCCATCGTCGGCGTCGGCCTCCTCTACCGCCTTCTGCAGCGCCACGGGACGAGCCAGGTGAGCAGCCTCTTCTACCTCGTCCCGATGTGCACCGCCGTCCTCGCCGCGCTGCTCCTGGGACAGCCGCTGCATTCCCTCACTCTCGGAGGGCTCCTGCTGGCCACCGCCGGCACCCTCCTCGCCAGCCGTGTCCGCCGCTGAACGCACGGAGAGCCGGACCACCGGCCCGGCTCTCCTGTCACGTCACCCCGACGCCTGGCTGTCCATCCGCTCCGCGATCAGGTCCTCGATGTCGAAGGCGCAGTCGCCGCAGCCGGTGTTCGCCCCGGTGGCGTCCCGCACGGCTTCGAGGTCGCACGCACCCGCCGCGACGGCGGCGAGCACCTCACGCTCCGTCACGTGCAGGCACATGCAGAGCAGCGGGCTCCGCTCCCCGGAGTGCTTCTCCATCACCGTCCTCCTCCCATACGGCGGGCAACCGGTGCGTCATGCCGGCGACCTGCGGCCGTTCCCGCAGCTCGGCGCGGCGGATCTTGCCGGACGGCGTCAGCGGCAGCCGGTCGACGAACTCCAGGACGCGCACCCACTTCTCACGCGGCAGCACCTCCACCGAGTCACGGAACGCGGTCAGGGCGGTCGCCTCGTCCGGGGCATGGCCGCCGGAGGGCACCACATAGGCCTTGGGCTCCCACATCCCGACCGGGTGGGGCACGGCCACGACCGCGGCGTCGGCGACCACCGGACTGCGCAGCAGGGCCCGTTCCAGCTCCAGCGGCGAGATGCGGTGGTCGAAGGACTTGAACATGTCGTCGGTCCGGCTGACGTAGGCGTAGCCGCCGTCCCGGTCGCGGACCACCAGGTCACCGGTGTGGTAGACACCGTCGTCGAAGGCGCGGGCCGTACGCTCCTCGTCGCCGGCGTAGCCCGTCATCATGCCGGCGGGACGGGGCGAGAGCCGCACACACAGCTCGCCCGGGGTACCGTCCGGAACCTCCTGCCCGGTCTCCCGGTCGATCAGCACCAGGTCGTATCCGGGCAGGGCCCAGCCCATGCGCCCGGGGACGACCTCGCGGCCGGGCGGGTTGCCGATCTGGGCCGTCGTCTCCGTCTGGCCGAACCCGTCCCGCACCGGCAGGTCCCAGGCCCGGCGCACCGCGTGGAACAGCGCCGGCTCCAGCGACTCCCCGACGGCCGTCGCCTCGCGCAACCGTGCGGGCCGCTCGCCGAGCCCCAGGTCCACCATCGCCCGCCAGACGGTGGGCGGAGCGCAGAACGTGCTGATCTCCCGGGTGCGCAGCACATCGAGGACGGCCGCCGCGGACGGGCGCGGATCGGCCAGGGCGACCACGGTGGCCTCGGCGTTCCAGGGGACGAAGAACGAACTCCAGGCGTGCTTGGCCCAGCCGGGCGCGGAGACGTTGAGGTGGACGTCCCCCTGACGCACGCCGTTCCAGTACATGCCGGACAGGTGACCCACCGGATAGCTGAGGTGGGTGTGCGCGACCATCTTCGGGCGCGAGGTGGTGCCCGAGGTGAAGTAGCAGAACAGCGGATCGTCGGCGGACGACCAGCCGCGCGGGCCGAAGTCGGCGGGGGCGTCCGCCGAGTCGTCGTACGGCACCCAGCCGGGCCGCGGCGCGCCGACGGCGATGCGGGTCCAGCCGCCGGGGATGTCCGCGAAGCGGTCCGCCAGTTCGGACGCGGCGACCACGTGCCGGACCCCGGCCCGCTCGACGCGGTCGACCAGCTCGGCCCGCGTGGTCGTGGTGTACGTCGGGACGACGACCGCCCCGAGCTTGATGGCGGCGAGCATCACCTCCCACAGCTCGACCCGGTTGTCGAGGAGCAGCAGCAGTGGGTCCCCGCGGCGGACGCCGAGGTGCTGGAGCCAGGACGCCACCTGGTCGGAGCGGCGCCGCAGGGTGTCGAAGGAGTAGTCCCGGTCGCCCTCGGGGCCGATCACCCGAAGCGCCGGCGCGGTGTTGTCGCGGGCCACCACGTCGAACCAGTCGAGTGCCCAGTTGAAACGGTCCGGTCGCGGCCATCGGAACAGCCGGCGGGCCGTCTCCAGGTCGTCGCGGTGTTCGAGCAGGATGTCGCGCGCCTGACGGAACTCCAGGTGCGCCTGTGTGGGCTGCGCGGTCATTGCCGGTGGAACCTTTCGTGGAGGGGAACGGGTGGCCTAGCCGTGGGACCCGCGGTCGGGTCCCACCAGAACGGCCCGTGCGGTGTCGCGTCCCGGTGCCTCGTCCTGGGTGTCGTCGTCGGTCAGGCCCGAGAGGACGTCCCGGGCCACCGTGTCGGCGACCTTCATGAAGTCGGTGGCCACGCCCGGGCGTCCGTTGCCGATCTGGGTGAACCAGCGCACGTGCTCGGTGGGGATGCCCAGCGCGTACAGGCCCGGCTGCACACGCCCCGCACCGTCCCGGACCTGGAAGGAGCCCTGGACGATGTCGATGCCGCCGGTGGCGTACGACGTCCCCGATCCGGCGTCGGTGTGCACGAACTCGCGGATCAGGCCCTCCGCCAGCAGCTGCCGGGTGAGCGGGGAGCCGTCACGCGGCAGGGACGGGGTGGGTATGCGGGCGTCTATCAGCACCTCCGCGGTCCTCTCGGAGCCCGCGACCTGGGGGGACACCACCGTGAACCGGCCGCGCGCCGCGTCGGCGCCGAACCGGGTGTCGGGACCGGCGATCTCCACCACTCCCCGCTCCATCAGCGCGATCAGCTGCTCGCTGCGGACCATGGGCGGTCCGGCCGAGAGCAGCGCGTTGACCGGCGCGTAGTCGCGCAGGAAGTCGTCGCGGTGGGAGTGCGGCAGCAGGCCGCCGTAGTCGATGGCCGACCGCACGATCCCGCGCAGGTCCCGCAGCGCGTCCAGAGCCGCCTTGAGCGGGCCGTCGAGGGTGCCCCGTACGGCCTCGGCGAGATCCTGGCCCATCACCCCCAGCAGCCGTTCCTGCCAGGCGCCGGGTCCGGCGAAGGTCTCGCCGGCGAACGGGCGGGCCAGCGCCCGCAGATCGAGCGGGGGCAGGTGGTCCAGGCCCGCCTCCTTGAGCAGGACGGAGGTGTCGTCGTCCGCGTGCAGCTTCTCGGCGTGCTGCCGCGCGAAGTCCCGGGCGGCCGCGGCGCCGGACAGGGCCCGTACATGGGTGGTCCAGTAGACGTGCTGAACCTCCTTGCGCAGCAGCGGCAGCAGGTCCTGCGCGAAGTCCAGCAAGGGGCTGCCCGTCGCCTCCCTGCGGCGGGCCCGGGCGGACGCCACCGCCTCCTGGGTGAGGAAACGGGCCGGATGCACGTACCCGGGTGCCTTCTGGTTGCGCCCGCGTGCCGGGATGGGCAGTCCACTGCGCGATCCGGCCACGACACGGGGCTCCAGCCCGCTCGGCACGTACCGCAGGGTGCCGTCGTCGTCGCGGACGAACGCGCCGCCGCGGCCCACGGTCAGCGACAGCAGGACGTCGTAGAAGGTGAGACCCAGTCCGCGGATCGCCACGGTGGATCCGGGGCGCACGGCCCCGTCCAGGTCCATGTCCGCTGCGGAGTCCCCGCGGACGTAGCGCAGGGCGGGACGCGAGGCCGTGAAGTCGAGCATGGCCCGGTCGAAGGCGTCGGGATCGTTGCGCGGGTGTCCGGTGGCCAGCACGACCTTGTCGGCCGTGATCGTCCGGGTGCCGTCGTCCAGGGTGAGCCGGTAGCCGCCGCGCGGGTCCGGTCGTACGGCGGTCACCCGGGCCTTGACCGGGAACAGGCTGACGTGGTCAGGGAGTTCGGCGGCGATGGTGCGGTGGACGAACCGGAGGTAGCGCCCGTAGTCGCGGCGCGAGGCGAAGTCGTCGGGGCCGAGCGCCGGTCGCCGGTCGCGGTCGGGGGCGTACCGGTCGAGCCACTCGCCGAGCGAGGGTCCGGCGCCGGGCCTCGGGCGCTTCCCGTCGGGCTCGCCGGAGAACATCGTCACCTGTCCGACGACGGTGTTCATGGTGAACCAGTCGTCCTGGTCGGACCGCCACACGCGGCCGGCCCCGACCTCGACCGCGTCGATGGCGTAGAGGTGGACCGGAGTGGCGCCCGGGCCACGGTCGCGGAGCAGGGCGGCGAGGCGTTCGAGTACGGAGATGCCGCGGGGGCCGGTGCCCACGACGGCGACGGTGTGGGCGACGGGCGGCTGCTGGGAGTCGGTCATGAGGTTTCTCCTTGAGCCCGTTCGGCGGCAGCGGGTGCCGCACGGGACGGAAGCGACGAGGGAAAGGAAGGGAAGGCCGGTGCCGGCGGGAGGCGCGGCGGGCCGGGGCGGCGGCTCCGCCTCAGACCCGGGCGAGCGCGGCACGGTCGAACTCCGACTGGGTGTACGAGAGCATCCCGAGGAAGTCGTCCGCGCCGAGCCGGGCCCGGCCGGGCGCCGCCGTGGGGCGGATCGGCATGGCGCCCACGGACAGCCAGGCGAGGCGCCCGTCGCCGTCGACGAAGGCGCGCGAGCGCTGGGCGTTGTCGGCGTGCAGGCAGTAGGGGACGTCGAGGTGCCCGCGGGCGAACGCGATGGTGAGCGCGCGCCCGATGTCCGGGTGCAGTTCGAGGACCGCCTCGACCAGGGTGCGGGCCTCGTCGTACACCCCGTCGCCCGCGTGCGGGCGGGCCGCGGCCAGGGTGTCCGCCGCGGACGTGTGGCAGGCGGCCGCCCGGGCCGCCTCCCGCAGGGCCCGTGTGTTCTCCTCGACCGTGGGGATCCGGTGCGCCTCGGCGGGCGTCTTGACGATCAGCCGCTCCGCTCCGGTCGCGGCGGCCAGCCGGGCGCTGTGCCGCAGCAGGGCCAGCGCGCCGGCCTCGGTCCGCGGGAAGACGCCCATGTAGGTGTAGAGGACGACGTGCCAGGAGGCCTCCCGCAGCATCTCGCCGGCCAGCCGGCGCAGGGCGGCGATCGCCTCGACGTCCTGCCCGAAGTCGGTCTGCTGGGCGTAGCTCAGGGAGATGTCGCGCAGTCCGTGCTGCTCGAAGAACAGCCCCTCCAGCACGCTCATCGCCACCAGCAGACCCGGCGGACACAGCTGTCCGAGCAGACAGCCGCCAAAACTCTCCAGATGGGCGGTCGGCGAGCCGGCGGCCAGCAGTTCGCAGCAGCGCGCCCACGCGTCCACGGACCGGCGCAGCGGGGTGCGGCTGTACGGCAGGCAGTACGAGACCGGTCCGCCCTCGGTGGCGTCCAGACCCGAGTCGAGCAGTGCCCGGACGATGTCCAGCGGCAGTGCGGAGCCGTGCCGCACCTGGACCGCGAACGGCCGCTGTGCGCCGACGGACGCGGTCAACTCCCTGGTGCGGGAGGCGCCGTGGGCGACGAGGGGGTAGCCGTTGAGCTTCTCGCCCCGGACGAGCGCGCGGCGGGCGGAGTCGTGATCGCCGACCCGGGTGTAGCTGTCCAGGGTGATGGTGCCCACCGTGCGCGCCGGCACGTCACGCACGGCCTCCAAGCCGTGCCGCATGGCCGCCACGGTGGCGAATCCCATGCGCGGCTGGACCACCAGTTCGCCCGCCGCCCGGGCCGCGGCGACGGTGGCGCCGAACGGCGCCGGGCCGGTTCCACCGGGCGGCCCATGCGGTGCGGGGCCGCTCATGCGGCCGCCACCGCCAGGGCGGGCGGCGCGGTCCGGGCCGCAGCGGGCGGCCGGCGCATGTACGCGCGGAACTCCGTGATCGCGGCATCGCCCTCGAACACGGCGGTGAAACCCGCCACCCGCAGGGCCGGGCCGTGTGCGCCGTCGTCCGCGCCGCCGGTGCCGAGCTTTCCCCCGATCACGACGGGGAGTCCGGCGAGGTCCGGCTCCGCCCGCAGCCGGATGATCAGCCGACGGCCGTCGAGGAAGCCGTGGCCGTTGACGCTGCTGATCAGGACCAGGTCGGGGCGGTGGCTCCGGCACTCCCGAAGCAGCAGCTCGTCCGGCACGCAGGCACCGAGGTTGTGGACCTCGTGACCCAACTCCTCCAGCAGCAGCTGGAGATAGACCAGATTCCAGGTGTGGGAATCGGACGACACGCTGGAGAGGATTATGCGGCGCCCACGTGGGGGAGGGGCGAATTCCCGGTCGGATATGACCGCAGAAGAAGGCATGGAGGTTCTCTCCTGAGCAAGGAAGGGGGTGAGGGGAGCCGGAAGCCCAACTCTCCGGCTCCGCAGGACCGTTCACGCCTCCATTGCTGCTCGGCGACGGCGGGCGGCCCGGAAGCGAGAATACGCACCGCACCCCCGGTGATCGCTCCTTCATCAACCTGCAATGCAGCTACATGAGCATTGCCCGCACTGGATACCGCGCACTTCGCCGTCCCAGAATCGAGGCAACGCCGACCGAAGAGGGAGCTCCGGCAGATGAGTTCGATACGAGCAAAGAGTGAAGTGAAGCCGTTCGACGTGGACGAGAACGGTATGCGTCCGGTGGAGGTGCACTGTCACGGATTCGGGGACGTGGACTTCTCCGACTTCACCCGGGTGGATCTGAACCGGCTCGACGAGTGGTGCGCGAGCGAGGGCGTGCTGGCCCTGCCCACGATGTATCTGCACCGCGACCGGCTGACCGAGTTCGAGGCGTTCATGCGCCGCTACGCCGAGATGCGCGAGGACGGGCTGCTGCCGCATGTGCCGGGTGTGGCCCTCGAAGGCCCCCTGCTGTCGCACCGGGGCGGCACCCCGACCTCCACCGTGTGGGCGCCGAGCCGGCAGGAGTGGGAGCGGCTGGCCGCCCTGGGGCAGCACGGCCTGGTGTACACGGTCGTGTCCCCGGACGCCTATTCCCCGGAGTCCGTGCTCCAGGACGACCCCAACCTGCGCACCAGCGACTTCTCGTGGATCGTGCCGACGCTGCTGGCCCAGGGCGTACGCCCGGCGCTCGGCCACTTCACCCGGGACGACCCGCGGCGCAGCGCCGACAACGTCGACGCCATCGTGGAGATCGCCTACCAGTCGGAGTGGAACGGCACGGGCGTCCGGGTCACCACGGACCACCTGTTCAACGACATGCCGCTGAACATCCGGCACGCCTTCCGGACCGAACGGGCCCGCCGCGAGCGCGACCGCGTCATCGAGTCGTACGAGCTGCCCAACTGGACCCTGGACAACATCAGCGAGATCGCCGGGCCCGTGCCGGGCGCCATCATCAAGCAGGCTGTCAACTGCCGCATCTCCGCCTGCGTCAACTTCGACGGCGAGCACGTCGACCTGGCGCTGGCCGCGCGAGCCGTACAGCTGATGGGGCCGCGCAACGCCATGATCATGACCGACCGGTGCGACTCGGCCCGGCTCGGTGGCCGGCCGCTGCACCACACCGGTGACAACGGCCTGTGGTACGAGGAGAACGGCGTCGTCGCGGCCGGATCGCAGCCGCTGGCCCTGCACATCGCGAACGCCAAGGCCCATGGGCTGTCCGACGCGGACGTCCGGCACCTCACCACGCGCACCGCGCACCGCACGTTCGGCATCCCCGTGGCCGCGGAAGCGGTCACCGCGGCGGCCTGACGGACACCGGGGCCCCATGACGGACGCGGCCGGCCCACCCCCGCTCCGGCCGCGTCACTCCCGGTACGCCAAAACCGGAAAACAGAACACCCCCGCACGGTGAAAAACGTCGGCGCTCACTGGGGAAGCACCGCGGCACACACGGCTCCTACCACCGCCAAGAGAACGGGACAGGCATATGTTTGATCACGCCGCCGACGCGATGAAACAGCCGGACATCATCCGTCTGGACAGCAATCTGCATGTCCTGCGTTTCGAGATGATGAAACTCTACTCGGCCCTGGAAGCCGTACGACACCTGCTGGTGACCGGAGTCGTCAAACCCGGCGACACCTTGATGGACAGCTCCAGCGGCACCTATGGCTATTCCCTCGCGATGGCCTGCCACAAATACGGAATGCGGTGCCGCATCGTCTGTTCCACCAAGGTCGACGAAAAACTGCGCCGTCAGCTCGAGATGCTGGGCGCGCGCATCGAGCGGGTGACGATTCCGCCGGGCCCGCTGGTCGACAAGATGGATCAGGCGGCCCGCATGGAACGCGTCGCCCACATCCTGGACACCGAGCAGAACGTCCACTGGATGCAGCAGTACCACGACGCGGTGCACTACCTCGGCTACCGGGAGGTCGCCCAGACGCTCCACAAGGAGTTGGGCGGCGAACCGTTCACCCTGGTGGGCGGGGTCGGCTCCGGTGCATCCACCGGCGGGCTGACCAGCAGCCTGCGCGAACTGGGCGACGACGTGGAACTCGTCGGCGTGGAGCCCTTCGAGAGCGTGACCTTCGGCAGCGAACCGGTCGAGGACCCGGTGGCCTCGATCTCGGGCATCGGCAGCCCCATCCGCATGCGCAACGTGCGCCACGAACTCTACGACCGCGTGCACTGGATCGACTTCGACAGCGCGGTGACGGCCACCGTCGACCTGTTCCGCCGGCACGCGCTGTACGCCGGCATGTCCGCGGGCTGCACCTATCTGGCGGCCCGCTGGGAGGCGGCCCGCGCCCCCGGGCGGCCCTGTGTGTTCATCGCCGCCGACACCGGGCACCGCTACGCCGACAGCGTCTACGCCCGCCCGCAAAGCGCCACCCGTGTCGAGGACCTGGCGCCCCGGCACATCGACACCCAGGACGGCCTGGCCCTGCCGTGGTCCGTCATGGACTGGGGCCGCCGCTCCTTCACGCCCCGCGCCGGGGAGAACGCGCGGTGACGCCGCCGACAGGACGCAACCTCATCGCCCTGGAATGGCTGCAGTTCGGCCTCGGCCGGCTGGTGAACGCCGCCGACGACGCGGGCCTGACCGTCCATCTCCTCACCCGCGACCGCACGGAGTACCTGCACGAACTGGCGACCGCCGACCGGCACCGACTGGTCGTGCACGACGTGGACACCTTCGACGTGTCCGAGGTCGTCCGCACCGCCCGGCGGATCGGTGACGTCACCGGGCTGGCCGACACGACCGACACCTGGAGCCTGGTGGCGCTCGCCGCCCGCCGGGAACTCGGGCTCGCCGGGCGGGACCCGGGGTCCGTGCGCCTGGTCCGCGACAAGGCCCTGCTGCGTCGGCGCCTGTACGAGCACGGGCTCTCCCGTGCCGCCGGCGGACCCGTCACCGGTGCGGACGACGCCGAGTCCGTGGCCGCCCGCACCGGCCTCCCCCTCATCGTCAAGGACAGCGCGGGCACGGGCAGCAAACACGTCTGGATGGCCCGTACCCCCGAGGAACTCCGCGCCGTCCTGGAAGTGGCGAGGGGCTCCTCGCTGCGCGGCCGGCCGGTCGCGGAGCCCTACTTCCAAGGGCCGCTGTACAGCATGGAGACCCTCACCTGGGAGGGCGGCACCCGGCTGCTCGCGGTGAGCAGCCGCGTCCTGTCCCCGCCCCCCGCGTTCCGGGAGGAGGCACTCGCGCTCCCGGTCGCGCTGCCCACGGGCCTGGCGGAGGAGGCCGCCCAGTGGATCGAACGGGTACTCAAAGCGGTCGGCTACACCGAGGGGTTCGCCCACACCGAGTTCATCCTCACCGACCGGGGCTTCGAGGTCGTCGAGATCAATCCCCGGCTCGGTGGCGGCCTGGTCGGCGAGGGGCTGTGCCGGGCCCTGGGCGTCAACGTGTACTCCGCCTTCGTCGACCTCGCCCTCCGCCGGCGCCCCGCCCTCATGGACCTGCCCCTCGCTCCCCGGTGCGGTGCGGCGCACGCCCGGCTCTACGCGCCGCGCACGGGTGTCCTCCGCGCCGTCGAGGGCGCGCAGCTGCTGGCGGACCACCCCGGGGGCCCCGCCGTGCGCCCCGCCCTGCCGGCCGGCACCGCCGTGCGCACCGTGGCCGACCAGGACGGCTGTGTCGCCGTGGTGTCCGCCACCGGAGCCACCTCCGAACTGGCCCTGCAGAACGTGCTGTCCGCCGCCGGCCAGCTGAGCGTACGAATGGAAGGAGACCGCCGTGACTGAGCCGAGGCCCCACCTCCTCGTCCTCAGCGGCTGGGCCGGAGTGATCGAGACCGCCCTCTCGCTGGGCTTCGACGTCAGCTTCATCGGCAACACCGCCGACTTCGGCCCCCACGATCTGGAGGTCCTCGACCGCTGCCGGTTCGTCCGTCCCCTCCCGGCCGAGCAGGTCGTCGCCTGTCTGGCGGCGGCCCGCGCCATGCACGCCGAGCATCCGCTCGACGCGGCCGTCTCCTTCGGCGAGCTGGGCCTGGAGAGCTGCGCCGTCATCGCCGACGCCCTCGGCGTCAGGGGACTGCCCCTCGCCTCGGTCGCCGCCACCCGCTACAAGGACCGGATGCGCGCCATCCTCGCCGAGCACCCCGAACTCGGCCTCGGCTGGGCCCGCGTCGCGAGCGCCGAGGACCTGGCGAAGTTCCACGCCCGTCACGGCCTGCCGCTCGTCGTCAAGCCCGTCGCCGGCGCGGGCAGCGTGGGAGTCCACCAGATCACCACCGAAGAGGAACTGCGCGCCGCCCTGGAGGACTCCCGGCTCTGGATGGGGGAGCCCCATCTGGCGGAGGAGTTCATCGAGGGCGACGAGCTGTACAGCGTGGAGACGGTGACCCTGGCCGGCCGGCACGCCGTCGCCGGGATCTCCCTGTGCCGTCTCGCCCGGCATCCCAATCCGGCCGTCACCGAGATCGTCGTACCGCCCCCCTCGCCGTACGACCGGCATGTGCCGCGCGTCAGCGACGCGGTCCTGGCCTTCCTCGACGCGATCGGTCACACCTGGGGTCTGACCCACACCGAGGTCAAGGTCGCCCGCGACGGACGCCCGGTGATCATCGAGTCGCAGACCCGGATCGGCGGCTATCGCATCTTCCGCATGGTCGAGCACGCCGGCGGCGTCGACGAGATCGCCACCGTCCTGCGCAGCCTGCTGCCCGGCGGCGAGAGCGTGACCTCCCCGCACCTGCCCTCCACGCACGCCGTGGGCATGGTGGTCTCGCTGATCCCGCCCGCCAGACGCGTGCTGCGCACCGCCGACCCCGAGTTGCTGCGGGGGATCGAGGGCGTCGAGGACTTCGAGATCGACATCCGTCCCGGGGAGGTCCCGCTGCCCGTCGCCGCGAACACCAGACGCCCCGGGCTGATCTGGCTGCGGGTGCCGGACCACGCGGCGGCCGTGCGCACCAAAGAGGACATCACCCGTACCTACTGGGTGGAATTCGAGGACGGCGATGTCTGGCACCCGTCGTTCTGAACTGAGGGCCGGTCTGGCCGGTCTTCCGCCCGCTCTCCGCTTCCTCCTGGCCACCTCGTTCGTCATGCCGCTCGGCAGCTTCATGGTGCTGCCGTTCCTCGCGATCCTGCTGCACGAGCGCCTGGGCATGGCGATGGGCCCGGTCGGTGTGCTGCTGGGGGCCACCTCCCTCCTGCAGTTCGCCGGCTGCCTCGGCGGCGGACTGGTGGCGGAGCGGATCGGGCTCAAGCCGGCCATGGTGACCGGGCTCGTCGTCCGCACCGGCGGGTTCGGCCTGTTCCTGCTGGGGCTGTCCAGCCCCGGGCCGGCCGTCGCCGCGGTGCTGCTCGCCGCGACCGGTGACGCCCTCTACTCCCCCGCCAACAAGGCCTTCCTCGTCCGGGAGGTCCCCGAGGAGCACCGCTCCGTGCTGCTGTCGCTGAACAACTCGGCGCTGAGCAGCGGCATGGCGCTGGGCACGCTGATCTCCGGGCTGCTGATCGTCCACATGCCCCTGGTGGTGTTCTCGGTCGTCACGGTCCTGTTCGCCGCGCTGACGCTGCTGCACGCGGTGCTGTTGCCGCGCGGCAAGCCGGCGCGACCCGAGAGCGGCGGCAGCGGCACCGACTGGGTCAGGGCCTTCCTGACCCCGCCGGCCCTGATGGCCTCGGTCAGCGCCTACCTCTACTGGTTCTTCCAGAACTACCTGGGGGTCTTCGTCACCGCCTCCCACTCGGCGGTGGTCTACAGCCTCGCCCTCGTCGTCAACAGCGTGCTCGTCATCGTCGGACAGCCCCTGGCCGCCCGATGGATCGGGCGCGTGCGCTACTCGGCGGCCGCGCTGGTCGCCTTCCCCGCCTTCGGACTCGGACTGCTGGCCATCGGCCGCCCCGGTGTCCCGTTCGTCCTCCTCGGCACGGTCCTCATGAGCGTGGGCGAGGCGGTCATCTTTCTGAAGAACGAACTGGAAGCGCTGCGGGCCGTTCCCGGGCGGCCCGCGCTGGCCGTCGGAAGCCAGCGGATGGCGCTCGGCCTGGGCTCGTTCACCAGCGGCATCGTCGGAGGCCGGCTCTACGCCCTCGCCCAGTCCCACGGCGCCACCGCGCACTTCTGGCTCTACGCCGCCCCGCAGGCGCTGCTCGTCGCCGTCCTCGTGCTGCCGGCCTCCCGCCTCGTGCTGGCCCGCCGCAGGGCCACCGGCACCCCGGGGCCGGCCCCCGAGCCGGCGACCGGTGCCCCGGAGCCGGGGCACGTGAACGCCGCCGCGGCACCGGCGCACGACGATCCCACCGACGCGCGCCTCACCGCCGAGGCCCCTCACGGAAGCGGGTGAAACCACCCCATGGACCAGCTCCTGAGTACCGGCCGGCGGCAGTCGGCCCCCGCCGGACTGCCGGTGGCCCGCCTGCGCTGGGCGATCAGCCTCTTCTTCGCCCTCGACGGCTTCGTGTTCGCCGGATGGGTCGTCCGCATACCCGCGATCAAGCAGCAGATCGACGCCTCACCCGGCGTGCTCGGACTGGCCCTTCTCGGCGTGTCGGTGGGATCGGTGACCACCATGCTGCTGGCCGGGCGGCTGTGCCGGCGGTACGGCAACCACCCCGTCACCGTCGTCACCGCGGCCCTGCTGTCGCTGTCCGTCGCACTGCCCCCGCTCACCCACGACGCCGTCCAACTGGGTCTGGTCCTGCTTCTGTTCGGCGCCGCGTACGGCGGCCTGAACGTCGCCTTCAACGCGGCGGCCGTGGACCTGGCCGAGGCGATCGGGCGCCCCATCCTCCCCTCCTTCCACGCCGCTTTCAGCGCGGGAGGACTGGCCGGAGCGGGGCTCGGCGGGCTGCTCGCCCCGCATCTGAGCCCGCAGCGCCATCTGCTTCTGCTGACCGTCGCCGGGCTCCTGGTCACCGCCGGCGCCGGCCGGGTGCTGCTGCGCTCCCCCGTGCCCGAGGGCCCGGACTCCCCCGCTCCGGACGGCACCGCGGGCAGCCGGCCCCACGGCCCGGGCGGCACCGGCCGGCTGCGTCCGTTCATCGTGGTCTACGGGCTGATCACCCTGTGCACGGCCTACGGCGAGGGGGCGCTCGCCGACTGGGGCGCGCTGCACCTCTCCGACGACCTGCACACCGGGCCGGGCGTGGCGGCGGCCGGGTACTCCTGCTTCGCCCTGACGATGACGGCGTCCCGGGCGTCGGGCACCTGGCTGCTGGAACGGCTGGGGGACACGAGGGTCCTGGTGGCCGGCGGTCTGCTCGCCGCGGCGGGCATCCTGGCCGGCGCGCTGGCACCGGTGACCTGGCTGGTCCTCCTCGGCTACGCGCTGACCGGGACCGGCCTGGCCAACGTCTTCCCGGTCGCCGTCGGTAACGCCGGTGCTTCCGGCGGGTCCCACGGGGTCGCCGTGGCGTCCACCCTCGGCTACACCGGCATCCTGCTCGGGCCGCCGTCCATCGGCTTCCTCAGTGAGGCCTTCGGTCTGCCGACGGCCATGACCACCATCGCGCTGCTCGCCGCGCTGGCCGCGCTGCTCGGCCACCTGGTGCGCCACGGCCGCGACCGTTCCCGGACCCGGCACCCGTCCACCTGAAGCGTGCCCCCGGCCGAGGGCCCGCTCGCTCCGGCCCGCACCCCCCGCCACCCACGAAGGAGCCCCATGGCCGTCAAAGGATGCATGTTCGACTTCTCCAGCACGCTCTTCCACCTGGAGGACGCCGAGAGCTGGCTCCGCGCCGTGGCCGAGGCATCCGGCCGCCCCTTGGAGGAGGCCGAACTCAAGCTCTGGGCAGGGCACTTGGAGGAGTGCGGGGCGGTCCCCGGCGGGCCGGCCCCGCGCACGGCCGACCCCGGACTGTTCGCCCTGTGGCAGGAGCGGGACCTGGACGCCGTACGGCACCGGGCGGCCTACACCGGGCTGCTCCGCGCCGCGGGACTCCCCTGGCCGGAGCTGACCGACGCCCTCTACGAACGCCATATGACCCCGCCCGCCTGGCAGCCCTACCCGGACACGGAGGAGGTGCTGCGGACGCTGCGCGAGCACGGCGTGCGGGTGGCCGTGGTCAGCAACATCGGCTACGACCTGCGTCCCGTCCTGCGCCACCACGGGGTGGACGGCTACGTCGACGCCTTCGTGCTGTCGTACGAGCACGGGGTGCAGAAGCCCGACGCGCGGCTTTTCACGATCGCCTGCGAGCGGCTGGGACTGGCCGGACCCGATGTGGCGATGGTCGGCGACGACCGGGTGGCCGACGCCGGCGCGGCCGCCCTCGGTTCGCCGGTGCACTTCGTCGATCCGTTGCCCGTCACCCAGCGGCCCGACGCCCTGCGGAGACTGCTCGACCACCTGCTGTGAGCCCTGCCCCCGGACGCACCCGACCCGACCCACGGACGGAGAACGAGCACCATGCCCCTCACACCCGGCGACAGCGCGCCCCGCATCACCCTGGTGGGAGCCACCGGCGCCGTCGGCACCACCCTGATCCGGCTCGTCGAGGAGCGCGGCTTCCGCTACCGGGAGGTGCGCCTCGTCGCCTCCGCTCGTTCGGCGGGCCGTGAACTGACCGTGGACGGCCGTACCCGGCGCGTCGAGGCCCTTGACACCTTCGACTTCTCCACCACCGACATCGCCTTCTTCTCGGCCGGCGGTTCGGTGAGCCGGAAGTGGGTGCCCTCCGCGGTCGCCCAGGGCGCTCTCGTCATCGACAACACCAACGCCTTCCGCATGGCCCCCGGCACGCCCCTGGTCGTGCCGCAGGTCAACGCGGCGGAACTCGGCGTCCGTCCGGCCGGTGGCGTCGTCGCCAATCCCAACTGCTCCACGATCCCGCTGGTCCGGCTGCTGCGGCCGGTGGCGCAGAGGTGGGGCATCCGGCAGGCCGTGGTGAGCACCTACCAGGCCGCCTCCGGGCGGGGCCATTCGGGCATGAGCGAGCTCACCGAGGCCAGCAGCGTCAGCCTGGCGGACCCCGCGGCCACCCCGCCCGCGAGCGCCTTCTCCCCCACCCTCGCCTTCAACGTCATCCCCTTCATCGACGAACTCCTCGACACCGGCTTCACGCTGGAGGAGCAGAAGATGGTCCAGGAGTCCCGCAAGATCCTCGGCCTGCCGCACCTCGACGTGACCGCCACCTGCGTGCGGGTGCCGGTGCTGAACGGCCACTCGGAGGCGGCCTGGATCGAGTGCGGCGACGTCGTCGACCGCGCGGAACTGGTCCGGCTGCTCGCCGCCGAACCCGAGGTCACCGTCCACGACCAGGACGTGCCGGGAGCGTTCCCCACGCCCCGCACGGCCGGCGACCCCGATCGTGTGCACGTCGGGCGCATCCGGGTCAGCCCGCACAACCCACGCGGCTTCTGGCTGTGGGTCGTGGCGGACAACCTCCGCATCGGGGCCGCCCTCAACGCCCTCCAGATCGCCGAGGTACTGGTCGAGCGGGGTGTGCTGTGACGGCCCTCGCACCGCCCGTGGTCCTCAAGTTCGGCGGGTCCAGTTTCGCCACACCCGCCGCCTACGGGGAGCTGGCGCGGTCCCTGTCCGCCCGGCTCGACACCGGAGGGCGCCGGCTCGCCGTCGTCGTCAGCGCGATGCCCGGGGAGACCGAGCTGCTGCGGGAACGGCTGCACGCCGTCGACCCCAGCCCCTCGGGGGACCGGGTGGCCGGGCTGCTCACCCTGGCGGACACCGTCAGCGCCCAGCTGCTGGCCGCCGCGCTGCACCGCCTCGGCCGCCGGGCCACGGTGCTGGCCGGACACCTGACGGGGTTCACGACCGAGGGGCCCTTCATGTGGGCGCGGCTGCACCGGACCGACCCGCGCCCGCTGCGGCGCGCCCTGGACGCCAACGAGGTGGCCGTCGTCCCCGGCGGCCAGGCCGTCGACGCCGAGGGCCGCCCCACGTGGCTGGGCAAGAACAGCTCGGACCTGTCCGCGCTCGCGGTGGCCGTCGCCGTGGGCGCCACCGAGTGCGAGATCCACTCCGACGTCGCGGGCATCCACAGCTGCGACCCGAACCAGGTCCCCGGCACCCGGCTGCTGGACCAGGTCTCCTACGCCGACGCCGCCGCCATGTCCCGGCACGGCGCGAAGGTGCTCCACCACCGTGCCGTGCGGCTGGCCGAACGGCACGGTGTCACCATCGTCTGCCGGCACAACACCCGGCCGTTCTCCCGGGGCACGGTCATCGGCCCCGGCCACCCCGCCGTCGACGCCGTGGTGCTCAATCCGCGTTCCGTCGTCCTCACCTACCCCGACCCCGCGTCCGCCGACCGGGCGCACCGGGCGTTCGGCGTCGAGGGCGTGGACGCGATCCGGTTGGACGACGCCCGGAGTGTCGCGGTGATCGGCGGCTACGTCGACCTGGCGGAGGTCCAGTGCCGGCACGGTGTGGGCCCCGGCCGGGCCGTCGGCATCCCCGTGACCGTGCTCCGGGACGGGCTCGCCACCGTCCATGTCGCCGCCGACGAGCAGGAGGCCGTGCTCCTCGCACGTGAGCTGCACGCCGGCCTCCCCGCGTCCCCCGTCCACCCGCACGCCGAAGGAGTACGCGCATGACCGTCCACGCGTCCGCCCCGACCGCGCCGGAGACCCTTGCCAGGATCGATGTGCCGGACCACGTCCGCGACACCCTCGGCGCTCATCTGGTCGCGGAGCCCGACCCGTCCGGCGACATCGACTGGGCGATGTCCCGCTATCTGCAGATCTTCGCCCGCATGCCCACCGAACTGCTGCGCGACGTACTGGACTTCGGCCGGCACCCGGACACCCCGGGCCTGGGCCACGTCCGGAACCTCCCCGTGGATCCGCGGCTGCCGGACACACCGCGCGACGGCAGCCCGAGCCCGGCCAAGGCCACCTTCGTGGCCGAGGGCGTCCTGCTGGGCCTGAGCGGGCTGCTGGGCGAGCCGGTCGGGTTCGCCACCGAGAAGAGCGGGCAGCTGGTGCACGACGTGGTCCCCGTGGCGAGCGGCGCCCGCACGCAGACGAACCAGGGCTCCGCGGTCTTCCTCAACTTCCACAACGACATCGTCCACGACCCCTGTGGCCGCTACGACCTCGCCAGCCCGGACTTCCTCGTCCTCAGCTGCCTGCGCGCCGACCCGGAGGGGGTGGCGGGCACGTACTACGCCGACGCACGCGACATCTGCCGCGTCCTCGACGACGCGGCGCTGCGGACGCTGCGCGGCCCCCGCTTCCGGATGAACGCGCCCGGCAGCTACGTCCGCGACGTCGCGCGGGGCGCCGAAGTGCTGTCCGACCCGGTCCCGATGATCAGCGGCCCCGAGGCCTGCCCCGAGGTGTCCGCCGCCGCCAACGGCGTCCGTCCGCTGGACGACGAGGCGCGGTCCGCCCTGGACCGGCTCCAGGCCGCCTGCCGGACGGTCGCCCACCATGTGCTCCTGCGGCCCGGCCAGGCCCTGCTGATCAACAACCGCAAGGGCCTGCACGCGCGTTCGCCGTTCACGGCGCACTACGACGGACGCGACCGCTGGCTGCAGCGGACCTACGTGCGCCGCAACCAGTGGGACATCCGCCACCGCGCCGCCCCCGGCACCCGCCGGCTCCACTGACGCACCGCACGACCAGGCACCACACGACCCGAGGCCGACACCCATGACCAACATCGCAGTGATCAACTACGGTCCGCGGCTGGACTACCCCGCCATGTTCCCCGACGTGGCGGACACGCTCCACGTGTTCAGCCATCACGAGCTGGCCCACACGCGGGGGCTGGGCGGATACGAACACGTGCCGGAGTGCGAGGCCGTTCCCTACCCGGAGCTGATGATCCGCCGGATGGCCCGGGAACGGCCGTTCAGCCACATCATCACGGACAACGAGTACGACCTGGAACGGGTCGCGCGCATGCGGGAGGACCTCGGCGTCCCCGGCCAGTCCGTGGCCAGCGCCCTGTCGTTCCGCGACAAGGTGGTCATGAAACAGGTCGCAGGGCGCACGGTCCCCACGGCCCGCTTCGCCCGCCTCGCCACGTTCACCGACCTGACGGACTTCGTCGAGAAGCACGGCTTCCCGGTCGTCGTCAAACCCGTCAAGCAGGGCGGGGCGCGCGACATCACCGTCCTGCACGGCGACGACGAACTAATCGCCCTCAGCCGCAGACCGTGGCGGGAGGACCTGATGGCGGAGGAGTTCGTCAAGGGCCCGATGTACCACGTGGACGCCGTGCTGGGCCCCGGCTACCGTTTCGTGGCGTCCTCGCGCTATCTGCGCAGCTGCCTGGGCGTCTTCTCCGGGGACAACAACGGCTCCGTCCAGCTGCGGCCCGACGACCCGTTCGCCGTGCGGCTGGAGGACTTCCTCGACCGCGTCCTCGAAGCCTTCGACACTCCCGAGGCCGGGGCCTACCACCTGGAGGTCTTCCACACGCCCGAGGACGAACTGGTGATGTGTGAGATCGCCTCCCGGGTGGGTGGCGACCGCATCCCCGCCCTCACCCGGGCCACGTACGGCGTGGACCTGCACACCGCTTCGCTGCGGCTGTCCTGCGGTCTGCCCTGCGAGGCGCCCCCGGCCGACCCGCCGGCCGAGGTGCACGGCTCGGTCTCCGTCCTGCCGCAGGGCCGCCCGGTACGGCTGCCGGGCAGGCCGCCGTTCCCGTGGGTGCGGCACTACGAGGTCAACGAACAGATCGCGCCCGACGCGGTCACGCTCTACAGCGCTTCCCACCTGTGCTTCGTCATCGTCGCCGGCGGCGACGCCGCCGAGGTGGAGCAGCGGCTGCTCCAGGCCGAGGCCTGGCTGATGGAACACATCGAGGAACTGCCGCCCGCCTGAACCGCACAACGAGGTGACACCCATGTCCTACAGGATCCTGGTCCTGGTCTCGGAAGCCCACAAATTCAAGCTCGACAACCACTCGATCATTCCCAGCGCCCTCCACCGCGAGGGCCACGAGGTGCACATCGGGGACATCGACACGCTCGCCGTCCACGACTCGGTCGTCGTGTGCGACCGGATGCGGGTGTCGGAGGAGTTCGTCGCCGGCGGCGAGTTCCCGAAGCTCAGCGAGTCCTACGCCTCGGCCGAGGACTTCGACCTGGTCTGGGTGCTCGCCGGCACCCATCCGGAGGCCACCACCGACTACTTCCAGCTGCTCTGGCTGCTCAACCGGAGGGTGCCGTTCGTCAACGACGCGACCGCCCTGTTCTACCTCAACGCCAAGAGCAACCTGGGCGCCGTGGTGCCCCCCGGGAACCTGCCCGCCTCGTACGTCTCGAACGACTACGAGTTCCTCAACACGCTCGTGGAGTCCGACCCCGACCGCTCCTGGGTCACCAAGCCGACCAACGGCGGCTGCGGGCAGAACGTCTACGTCGTCAACGAGAAGGACCGCAACCGCTCGGCGATGCTGGCCGCCGCGACCGGCAACGCCACGTCCCGGTACGTCAGTTACGGCCGCGACATCATCGGGATGGCCAAGCGGTACACCGCGGTGCAGGAGTACATCCCGAACGTGCGGGAGAACGAGAAGCGGGTCATCCTCGCCGGCGACGTTCCCGTGACCGGCTTCCTGCGCTTCCACCGCGACAACGACCACCGCGCCAACGCGACCGTCGGGGCCCGCTTCGCCCGCCTCACCCTCACCGCCGACGAGGAGGCGTTCCTGCGCGGCCTCGGCAAGCGGCTGATGGACCACGGCATCTTCTACGTGGGCGTCGACCTCGCCTATCCGTACGTCATCGAGCTGAACATGGAGAACCCCGGTGGGCTGAACTACCACCGGCGGGCCACGGGCGAGGACAAGTCCTCCGAGGCGGTGGGCGCGGTCCTGAGCGCCCTGCGCACCGCGGGCAAGCTGCCCTGACCGTCCCCGGGAGGCGAGTTGTCCTGAAGTCGCCGCAGCCCGCGGGTCAGGGCCGCTCGGGCCGGACGAGGACGGTCGTGGCCGGGAGCGGGCGGCCCGGGGGCGGCCATGTCCGGGCGATCGCCAGGAGCGTCTTTAGGCTGCCGCGGTCGATGCCGGGCAGTGCGCACGGCTCGGCCGGCGGCGCGCCGGCGAGCTTGGCGCGCCGGGCCTGGTCCAGCGCGCCGGCGAGTGCGGCCGCCGCGAGCCGCTCCCCTCGCAGCCCCGCCCGCACGGCCTGCCGGTGCGCTCTGCCGTACGCGTCCGGCCGTACGTAGTGCTGCAGTTCCAGGAGCGCGTCGTACGTCTCGATGGTCTGCCGGTGCGCCTGCAGGGCGTAGGGGGAACGAGGGCGCAGCACCTCCCGGAGCCGGCTCCGCTGCGGCTGGGCGAGGACCACGTGCGGAACCGCGAGCACGAGGTCGCGCCACAGCGGCCACAGCCGCCAGGTGGTCCGCAGGGCCGTCAGCCACCGGGTGACGGCGGTCGCGGCGGGGACCAGCAGCGAGGCCGCGCGGAAGAAGCCGTGGGCGCTCATGACCAGTGACAGCCAGGGGAGCGCACCGGACGTCCGGATGTAGAGGTGGCACAGATAGCCGCACCAGAAGACGATGGCCAGGACGCTTCCCACCGCGAACAGCCGCAGCGACCAGAGGAGATCGCGGTCGTCGGTGCGCGTGCTGTACCGCAGGCACACGACCACCGCGACGGCGTCGCCCGCCAGGTGGGCCACGGCGAGGATCGCGCAGTAGAGGGACGAGGGATCGGCCGGCCCCTGTGAGGCTGCCCGCGGGACCGTGCGTCCGGCTCCGAGGAGATAGAGGGTGAGCAGCGAGCCCAGGGCCACCGCCAGCCCCGCCGCCACCGCGCGGTGCGGGCGGCGGGCGTGCGTGGAGTCGACGATGAACAGCAGGACCAGTCCGGCGCTCAGGACGCCGATCATGTTGCGGGCCAGTGAGAGGGCCTGGTAAGTGCAGCCGATGTCCGTCAGCGACGCGACGACGGTCGGCTGGAACAAGGTGATGGCGACGGTCGCGGCGAAGACGGTGAGCCAGAGTCCCCGCTGGGCGGAGAGCCGCAGCGCGGGCACCGCCCGTAAGCCGAGGGCGGTCCACAGGGCGAGGACGCTGCACACGCCGACGTGGTCCGTCAGCTCACTCATCGCCGCCGGCCGTCACTCCCAGGAAGGCACCGAGCCGTCCCAGCACACCGGCACCGCGGCCGGGTCTTCCCCCGCTCCGTATCAGGCTGGCGATCATCTCGGCTTCCTGCTCCTCGGCGGTGGTGTAGCTGGTGCGGGCCATGAGCCGCCGGACGAGACGGGGCTCGATACCGTCGAGCAGCAGGCCGGCCAGGTCGCCGGCGGTGAGGCCGCGATGGTGGTCGCACAGCACATGGCCGATCTCGTGCAGGATGATGTGCTCCCGGTGCAGCGGAGCCGTCCGGGCCTCGTAGAACACGTAGTCGGCGGTGTCGGTCCCCAGCCACAGCCCGCACATCCCGCTCCCGGCCGTCTGCTCGGGCAGTTCCCGCAGAACGAGCGGCCGGCCGCGGAGTTCCTCCACCCGTTCGCGGACCGACTCCAGGGACACGGACCGCTGTACGCCCAGCTCACTCAGGATCGCCTTGCACCTGCGTTGCAGCTCGGCGTATTCGCCGGTTCTCCTCACTGGCCGTCCTACCTCCTTGCGCTGAGCACAGCACGACGGAAGGCCGAGGCGCGCTGCCACCGGCCGGCGCCGCCCGGTGTCCAAGCCGTCCGCAGCTCCGAAGAAGGCCGAGCCACCCGCTGCCCGCCCGCGGCTCAAACCTATCCCCGTTGTGCGCGAGGACGGCTGGTCGAGCACGTGATCAGGCCAAACCGGGCGGCGCACCCGGCGGACGACGGCATGCCCGCCGGTCCGCCGGGTGCGCCGCCCGGTTCGGGGTCCTGTGGTTCAGACCGCCTGTGGTTCCCGCTCGGCGTCGGCCGGCGTGACCTCGGGGGCCGCCGCGCGGGCCAGCGTGGAGTGCCGGCGCCCGTAGGCGGCGTAGACGGCCAGGCCGACCACGAGGAACACCGCGAACTGCAGCCAGGTCCGCCAGCCCGTCTCGTACATCAGGTACAGGCAGAAGGCGATGCCGAGCAGCGGGCCCACCGGGTACAGCGGCACCCGGAAGCTGCGGCCGAGGCCGGGCTCGCGGCGGCGCAGTGCCATCACCGCGATGTTGACGACGGCCATGATCGCGAGGGTGCCGATGGTGCACAGGTTCATGACGGAGTCGAGCGAGGCGAAGGCCGCCGGGAGCGCGAAGACCAGCGCGACGATCAGGGTGCCGGCCACCGGGGTCGAGGTCTTCGGGGAGACCTTCTCGAAGACCCGCGGGATCAGGCCGTCCCGGGACATCGACATCAGGATGCGGGTCTGGCCGTACATCACCGCGAGGACCACGGAGGCGATGGCCACCACCGCGCCGAAGGCGATCACGCCGCCGCCGATGGTCGAGCCGGTGACCTCGTTGACGACGTAGGACAGGGCCGCGGGCCGGCCGGCGACCTGCTTGCCGCCGATGGCGCCGATCGCGGCGACCGCGACGGCGCAGTACAGCAGCGTCACGATGCCCATGCAGACCATGATCGCGATCGGGATGTCCCGGCGGGGGTTCTTGGCCTCCTCGCCGGCGGTGGTGATCGCGTCGAAGCCGATGTACGAGAAGAACGCGGCGGTGGTGCCCGCGCCGATGCCGCCGAGGCCGGCCGGGGAGAACGGCGTGAGGTTGCCGTGCTTGAAGGCGCTGTAGCCGATGGCGCAGAAGGCGACCAGGATCACGAGCTTGACCGCGGCCATGGCCGCGGTGGCCCGGGCGCTCTCGCGCACGCCGCGCACCAGCAGCATGGAGGCCATGGCGATGACGATCACGGCGGGCAGGTTCAGGATGCCGCCGTCGCCGGGACCGGCGGACAGGGCGGTCGGCAGCTGCCAGCCGGTGAGGCTGTGCAGCAGCTCGTTGACGTACTGGCTCCAGCCGACGGCGACGGCCGAGATGGAGATGCCGTACTCCAGCAGCAGGCACCAGCCGACCAGGAAGGCGGTGGACTCGCCGAGGCCGGCGTAGGCGAAGGAGTACGAGGAGCCGGAGACCGGGATCGCGCCGCCCAGCTCCGCGAAGGAGAAGGCGGTGAACACGCAGGTGATCGCGGCGAGGACGAAGGAGACGACGACGGCGGGCCCGGCCTGGGCGACGGAGTCGGAGAGGCCGACGAAGATGCCGGTGCCGACGATGGCGCCGACGCCGAAGCAGATGAGCTGGAAGAGGCCCATCGTGCGCTGCAGACCGTGTCCCTCGCGGTCGGCGCCGGATTCGGCGACCAGCAGGTGGGGGGACTTGATGCGGGGAGCGGGCATTGCGGGTGGTGCTCGTTTCTCGGTGGTGCGGGCGACGGGATGACTGTCGCGGCGGCGGCGCCGGATGGGGTGTTCCGGGGCCGCCCGCCAGGATACGGCCTGGTCGGGCCGTCGGACTACGGTTGTCCGGCGAGTGTGGCGACCAGCACGGCCTTGATGGTGTGCAGGCGGTTCTCGGCCTCGTCGAAGACGACGGAGTGTCCGGACTCGAACACCTCGTCGGTCACCTCCAGCGAGGTCAGGCCGTGGGCCTCGAAGATCTCCTGTCCCACCTTGGTGCCCAGGTCGTGGAAGGCCGGCAGGCAGTGCAGGAACTTCACGTCCGGGTCGCCGGTGGCGCGCAGGACGTCCATGGTCACGGCGTACGGCGCGAGGGCCTTGATCCGCTCGGCCCAGACCTCCTTGGGCTCCCCCATGGAGACCCAGACGTCGGTGGCGACGAACCCGGCGCCCCGGACGCCCTCGGCGATGTCCTCGGTCAGGGTGACGGCGGCGCCGCTGCCCTCGGCCAGCTTGCGGGCCCGGGCCACCACCTCCTCGCCCGGCCAGTACTGCTCGGGGGCGACGATCCGCACGTCCATGCCGAGCAGGGCGCCGGTGATCAGGTAGGAGTTGCCCATGTTGAAGCGGGCGTCGCCGAGGTAGGCGAAGGCGATCTCCCGGGGCGGCCGGCCGCTGTGCTCGGTCATGGTGAGCACGTCGGCGAGCATCTGGGTCGGGTGCCAGTCGTCGGTGAGGCCGTTGTAGACCGGCACACCGGCGTGCCCGGCCAGCTCCTCCACCTTGGTCTGGCTGTCGCCCCGGTACTCGATGGCGTCGAACATCCGGCCGAGGACCCGGGCGGTGTCCCGCACGGACTCCTTGTGCCCGATCTGCGAGCCCGAGGGGTCGAGGTAGGTCGTGTGGGCGCCCTGGTCGGCGGCGGCGACCTCGAACGCGCAGCGGGTGCGCGTCGAGGTCTTCTCGAAGATCAGCGCGATGTTCCGGCCCCGCAGGTACTGGGTCTCGGCCCCGGCCTTCTTGGCGGCCTTCAGCTCGGCGGCCAGCTCGATCAGGCCGCGGAACTCCTCCTCGGTGAAGTCCACCTCCTTGAGGAAGTGGCGGCCGGCGAGGGCGGTCGGGACTGTCGCCATGGGGGCGCTCCAGGGGTACGGGTGAAGGGACTCTGGAATTCTATACGAACTTCAGCATTTCTATACGGCCCAGCATCCCCACCGTGCGCCCGGTCACACCGCCTCCCGCTCGACCGGGCAGCTCATGCACCGGGGGCCGCCCCTGCCCCGCCCCAGCTCGCTGCCCGGGATCTCGATCACCTCGATGCCCTGCTTGCGCAGATGGGTGTTGGTGGTCGAGTTCCGCTCGTAGGCGACGACCACCCCGGGTTCGACGGCGAGCACGTTGCAGCCGTCGTCCCACTGCTCGCGCTCGGCCGCGTGCACGTCCTGGGTCGCGGTCAGCACCCGGATCTCGCCGAGCCCGAGGGCCGCGGCGATCGCCCGGTGCATGTGCTCGGGCGGATGGTCGGTGACCTTCAGCTCCCGTTCGCCGGCACCGGGCTCGATGGTGTACGAGCGCAGCATCCCCAGCCCGGCGTACTGGGTGAAGGTGTCGCCGTCCACCATGGTCATCACCGTGTCGAGGTGCATGAAGGCGCGCCGCTTGGGCATGTCGAGCGCGACGATCGTACGTGCCGAGCCGGCCGCGAACAGCTGGTGCGCGAGCATCTCCACGGCCTGCGGGGTGGTGCGCTCGCTCATGCCGATCAGGACCGCGCCGTTCCCGATCACCAGCACGTCGCCGCCCTCGATGGTGGAGGGGTGGTCGGACTGCCCCCGGGACCAGACGCGGAACGTTTCGTCACGGAACAGCGGGTGGTGCCGGTAGATCGCCTCGAAGTGCACGCTCTCGCGCTGCCGGGCGGGCAGGCGCATGGCGTTGATGGCGACCCCGTCGTAGATCCAGGCGGAGGTGTCGCGGGTGAAGAGGTGGTTGGGCAGCGGGTCGAGCAGGAAGTCGTCGAGGTCCATCACGTGGAACCGCACGGAGGTCGGCTCCGCGTGCGCGTCCAGGAACTCCCGCTTGGTCATGCCGCCCACCAGGGCCTCGGCCAGCTCGCGCGCGGGCAGGGTCTCGAACGCGGCGCGCAGATGGTCGGTGGCCAGGGGGCCGTACTCCTTCTCGTCGAAGACGCGGTCCAGGACGAGGGTGCGGGCCTGGGGGATCGCCAGGGTGTCGGTGAGCAGGTCGCCGAAGAGGTGTACGGCCACTCCGCGGTCACGCAGCACGTCGGCGAACCCGTCGTGCTCGGCGCGCGCCCGGCGCACCCAGAGCACGTCGTCGAAGAGGAGCGCGTCCTTGTTGCTGGGGGTGAGCCTTTTGAGCTCGAGATCCGGCCGGTGCAGGATGACGCGGCGCAGCCGCCCGGCCTCGGAGTCGACGTGGAAACCCATGCCACCATCCTGACCACCGGCGACCGGATTCACCCTCCTCTCGGCCATTTCCGGGGCTTCTTGTTTCCCACGCCGTCACCCCGCACGGTTTTCGTCCACTTGACGACAAGCGGATCACGGGATTATCGTCTCATTGACGAGAACAACGAGGGGGGCCGCATGGCCGACATCACCCGGCGCCTGGGCTGGCGCCATCTGCGCGGCGCGCCGACCGCGCACATCCGGTACCACCGCTCCGGCCGGCTGGTGCACGACGGCCCCGGGCTCAGCTTCTGGTTCCGCTCGCTGACCGCCGCGCTCTCCGAGGTCCCGGTGGACGACCGGGAGCTGGCCATGACCTTCCACGCGCGCACGGCCGACTTCCAGGACGTGACGGTGCAGGCGACGGTCACCCATCGCATCGGCGACCCGGCGCTCGCCGCCGCCCGCCTCGACTTCTCGGTCGACCCGGACACCGGCGTGTGGCGCGGGACGCCGCTGGAGCAGCTGGCCACCCTGCTCACCGAGACCGCCCAGGAGCACGCCCTGGACGTGCTGGCCCGCACCCCGCTGTCGGCCGCGCTGACCGACGGCGTGGCCGCGGTGCGCGAACGCCTGGCCGCCGGACTGGCCGCCGAGCCCCGGCTTCCGGCCACCGGCATCGAGGTGGTCGCCGTCCGCGTGGTGGCGGTGCGCCCGGAGCCCGAGGTGGAACGGGCCCTGCGCACCCCGGCCCGCGAGCAGATCCAGCAGGAGGCCGACCGGGCGACCTACGAGCGCCGCGCGGTGGCCGTCGAGCGGGAGCGGGCGATCGCCGAGAACGAGCTGGCGAGCCGGATCGAACTGGCCCGCCGCGAGGAGCAGTTGGTCGAACAGCGCGGCACGAACGCCCGCCGCGAGGCCGAGGAGCAGGCGGCCGCGGACGCGGTGCGCGCCGACGCGGAGGCGGCCCGTACGGTACGGCTGGCCGAGGCCGAGGCGGCCCGCACCGAGCGGCTGGCCGAGGCGGAGGCGGCCCGGGCGGTGCGGCTCGCGCGTGCGGAGGCGGAGAAGGCCCGCGAGGTGGGCGCGGCCCGGGCCGAGGCGCAGTCGGCGTGGCTGCGGGCGCACGCGGAGGCCGACGTGGCTACCCTGCACGCCCTCGCCGGGATGCGGGTGGCCGAGAACCTGCCGAACATCGACAGCGTGACCATCTCGCCGGACGTGCTGACGGGGCTGTTGGCGAAGCTCGGCGGCGCCGCGGAGCCCGGGGCGTGAGCCTCGCCCCGCGGGCCGTGCTGGTCCACCGCACCACGGAGTACGAGGAGTTGGTGGCCCGGCACGGCACCCACGGCCAGGCCGCGTTCTTCCTCGCCTCCCGGGGCCGGGACATCGCCGAGGTCGCCGAGCGCCACCACCGCTCCCGGCGGGCGCTGGCGGAGGTGACCGCGGCCGTGCCGCTCACCTGGCGGCAGGCCCGGGTCGAGCGGGCGGACCTGGACCGGTTCCTCTTCGCGCCCGAGGACGTGGTCGTGGTGATCGGGCAGGACGGGCTGGTCGCGAACGTCGCCAAGTACCTCACGGGCCAGCCGGTGATCGGCATCGACACCGATCCCGGGCGCAACCCCGGGGTGCTGGTGCGGCACCGCCCGCGGGACGCGACGCGGCTGCTCGCGGCCCCGGCCGGCGGGTGCGAGGAGCTGACCATGGTGGAGGCGGTGGCCGACGACACGCAGCGGCTGGTGGCGCTCAACGAGATCTACCTGGGCACGCAGGGCCACCAGACCGCCCGCTACCGCCTGGGCCTCGACGGCGACGGGGGTGTCGCCGAGGCCCAGGCCTCCTCAGGGGTGCTGGTGGGCACCGGCACCGGTGCGACCGGCTGGCTCCGCTCGGTGTGGCAGGAGCGGGGCGGCCGGCTCGCGCTGCCCTCCCCCACCGAGGAAAGGCTGGTGTGGTTCGTCCGCGAGGCCTGGCCGTCCCCGGTCACCGGTACGGATCTGGTGGCGGGCGAACTCGGCGCCGCGGCGGCGCTGACCCTCACCGTGGAGTCCGACCGGCTCATCGCCTTCGGTGACGGCATCGAGTCCGACGCGCTCCAGCTCACCTGGGGGCAGACGGTCCGGATCGGGGTGTGCGGGCGGCGGCTGCGGCTGCTCGGGTAGGCGCTCAGATCGCGGTGCAGGGGACCGGCCAGCGCCGGATGCGCGGGGGCAGGGACACCGCCCAGCCTCCGGTGACCAGCACCAGCCGCTCGGCGGCCAGCAGGTCCGCGGCCGTCCGCCGGGTCGTGTCGAGGGCGTCCAGCGGGGTGGGCTCCAGCAGCCGCAGGAACGTGTCGAGCAGGTCCGGGTGGTCGAGGGTGAGGCGCGCCGCCGTGCCGGGCAGCCGGCGGTCGAGGACGGTCACGAAGCCGGGCCCGCGCCGGTGGTAAAGGCGGCCGTAGGAGTATCCGTCTCGCCAGTCGGCCAGCTCCCCCTCGCCGCCCGGCAGTTCCTCGGGCGGGGACAGGTGCCGCAGCAGGCCGGTGCCGTACGGCGGCCGGTCCGCCGCCCGCCAGCCCACGCGCAGGCCGAGGCCCTCGCACTCGCGCAGGAAGCGCACCGCCTCCGCCGCTTCCCGGCCGGGTCCGGCCAGGCTCAGCGGCCCGGTCACCTCGACCCGGCGCCCGTCGATCCGGTGCGGCACCGTGCCGGGCGGCCCGCTCATCCGGCGCCCTCGGGCAGCCGGACCGGCTCGCCCCAGGTGGGCAGCGCGACCAGGGTGTGGCCGTCGCGGAACAGCAGGCCCAGCGCGAGGACGTCCCTGACCCAGCGTTCCAGGACACCGGCCGTGACCTCGTGCCCGTCGGCCCCCAGCAGCCGGTGCAGGGCGGGCACCGTGCGGCCGTCCTCCAGATGCCGAAGGGCCCGCGCCGGCCAGCCGGTGAAACGGTGGGCCGCCGGGGTGCGGCCGTGCCGCCGGTCGTGCACCAGCAGGTCCTCGCCGTCCTCCTCGAACAGCAGCCGGGAGTCCGCGTGCCCGGCCCGCCAGGCCGCCACGGCCTCCTTGAGGCGCCGCTCGACCGGCCCGCCGATGCCCGCGTCGTCGGTGTCGAACAGGTAGACCAGGTCGGCGAGTTCGGACTCGGGCAGGTCGTAGACGTGCTGGTACATCTCGGCCGGGCGGCGCTTGGCGAAGCCGAGCCCGGGATCGGTGAAGTGGGGGCTGAAGCGCTCCAGCTGGATGCGGTGGGCGCCGCTCGGCGGCTGGAGGTGGACCAGGGCGGGGAGCTGCTCGATCACGGGGAGGTAGTCGTCCGCACTCTCGCCGGGGAAGCCGTAGAGGAGGTTCCAGGAGCAGGTCAGGGCGTGGTTCTCGCACTCGCGCAGGGTGCGGACGTTGCGGGCTCCGGTGACGCCCTTGTCCATGAGGTCCAGGACGCGGCTGCCCAGGCTCTCGATGCCGGGCTGGATGTGCACCGTGCCGGACTCGCCGAGGAGTCCCAGCTGTGCGGGGGTGAGGTTGGACTTGACCTCGTAGTGCAGCCGCAGGTCCCAGCCGCTCGCGGCGACGCGGGGCAGCAGGTCGCGGAAGTAGGCCATGTCGATGATGTTGTCCACGGTGACCAGGTCGAGGATGCGGTGCCGGCGCACCAGGCGGTCGATCTCGGCCCACAGCCGCTCCCCCGGCTTGGCGCGGAAGGCCATCGCGGAGCCGTTGAGCCCGCAGAAGGTGCAGTGGTGCTTCTCGCCCCACCAGCAGCCCCGGGCGCCCTCCACGACCAGCTTCGGATGGACGTACTCGCGCACCGAGGAGGCGTCCAGGGCGGCCTGCCACTGGTCGTAGTCGGGCGAGGGGATGTCGGCGGGGGCCACGGTCCGCCGGGACTCGGGGTTGGCGCGCGAGACCCCGCCGTCCCACCAGCACAGGCCGGGCACGTCCGCCGGCGCGGTGCCCGCTTCCAGGTGGTTCAGCAGCGCCGGGAAGGCGTACTCGGCCTCGCCGCGGACCACGTGGTCGACGAAGGGGTGGTTGCGGTGCAGGGCGTGCCCCATGGGCCCGTCGCAGTTGCTGCCGCCGAGGACGATCGTCACCCCCGGGCGTCTTCGCTTGAGTTCGCGGGCCAGCGCGAGGGAGGCGACGTTCTGCATGAACGTGGTGGTGAAGCCGACCACGTCCGGCTCGGCGGCCAGAATCCCGGTGGCGCAGGCGTCGACGAACCCGGCGGCGTGGGGGCGCATCGCGACGGCGGTGTCGACGGGCACGTCCCGGGCGCCCGCGTAGTCCCGCAGCCGGGCCAGGCCCCAGCCCGGGTCGTCGTACAGGACGCCGGAGAACACCCAGTCGCCGAGGCCGTGGAAGATGGCGTCGCTGCCGACCGCCACACAGTCACCGGGCCGCAGCCGGCCGCCGGAGTGCTCCAGCAGGTACTCGGCCCAGCGCAGCGAGCCGTGGCACTCGGCCACCTCGTCGGCGGGGCGCGCCCCGCGCACGATCCGGTTCAGCAGGCCCAGTTGCAGCGAGGGCAGGTCGAGCGGCTGCCAGGGCATGGTCACGAGGTGGACGCGCATGGTCAGCGGGTCGGCCGCTTCTCCAAGATCGCCGGGCGCCGGGTGGTGCTCCGGTCCTCCCGCACCACGACCTTCTTGATCTCCATGGCCCGTGCTCCCCTCCGGACGTGTCAACACCCTTGTGCCGCACGGCCGTCCACCATATGGACGGATGTGTGTGCGGCACAAGGGCGTTCTGTGACGACGTCTACAGACGAGGGTCGACCGGCTCCGACTCCAGCGCCAGAACCCCGAACACGGCCTCGTGCACCCGCCACAGCGGCTCCCCCTCCGCCAACCGGTCCAGGGCCTCCAGACCGAGGGCGTACTCGCGCAGGGCGAGGGACCGCTTGTGGTTCAGGAACCGCTGCCGCAGCCGGTCGAGGTTGTCCGGCCGGGTGTACTCGGGACCGTAGATGATCCGCAGGTACTCGCGGCCCCGGCACTTGATGCCGGGCTGCACCAGGCGCCCGCCCTTGTTGCGGACCAGCGCGCCGACCGGCTTGACGACCATGCCCTCGCCGCCCCGGCCGGTCATCTCCAGCCACCAGTCGACGCCCGCGCGCACCGACTCCGGGTCGCCCGTGTCGACGTACAGCCGGCGGGTGGTCTGCAGCAGACCGGAGCCGTCGTGCTCCACCATCCGGTCCAGCAGGGCCAGTTGCTCGTCGTGCGGCAGCGCGGCGAGGCTCCGGCCCTGGACGGCCAGCAGCTGGAACGGGGCCAGGCGGACGCCGTCCAGGCCGTCGGTGGTCCAGCAGTAGCGGCGGTAGGCCTCGGTGAACGCGGCCGCGTCGGCGGCGCGTTCCCGCTGCCGGGCGAGCAGACCGCCCACGTCGGTGCCGCGCGCCGCGGCGGCCTCCAGGGCGGCCAGCGCGCCCGGGAACACCGCGCCGGACGCGGCGCCGACGGCCGCGTACTGGCTGCGCAGCAGCCCCGACGCCTTCAGCGACCACGGCATCAGCTCGGCGTCCAGCAGCAGCCAGTCGGTGCCGAGCTCGTCCCACAGCCCGGCGTCCGTGACGGCCGAGCGCAGCCGGCCGAGGATCTCCTCGGTCACCTTCTCGTCGTCGAAGAACGGCCGTCCGGTACGGGTGTACAGCGAGCCGGTGGGGCCCTGCACGCCGAACCGCCTCGCGGCCGCCTCCGCGTCCCGGCACACCAGGGCCACGGCCCGCGAGCCCATGTGCTTCTCCTCGCACACGACCCGCTCGACCCCGTCGGCCGCGTACTGCGCGAAGGCCTCCTGGGGGTGCTCCAGGTGGCCCTCCAGCCGCGAGGTGGCGGTGGGCGCCATCATCGGCGGCAGATACGGCAGCAGGTGCGGGTCGACCGCGAAGCGGCTCATGACCTCGAGCGCGGCCGCCGCGTTCTCCTCGCGGACCGCCACCATGCCCGCGTGCCGGGTCTCCACGGCCCTGCGTCCGGACACGTCCGCCAGGTCGAGGGGCCGGCCGTCCTGTCCGCCGGGCGCCTCGGGGCGCAGCGGGCGGGCCGGCTCGTACCAGACCCGCTCGGCCGGTACGTCGACCAGCTCGCGCTCCGGCCAGCGCAGCGCGGTCAGCTTGCCGCCGAAGACGGCCCCGGTGTCCAGGCAGATGGTGTTGTTGAGCCAGGTGGCCTCCGGGACGGGCGTGTGGCCGTAGACGACCGCGGCCCGGCCCCGGTAGTCCTCCGCCCACGGGTAGCGCACCGGCAGCCCGAACTCGTCGGTCTCGCCGGTGGTGTCGCCGTACAGGGCGTGCGAGCGGACCCGGCCGGAGGTGCGGCCGTGGTACTTCTCGGGCAGGCCTGCGTGGCAGACGACCAGCCGGCCGCCGTCGAGGACGTAGTGGCTGACCAGGCCGTCCAGGAACTGCCGCACCCGGGCCCTGAACTCCTCGCTCTCCCCCTCCATCTGGGCGACGGTCTCGGCGAGTCCGTGGGTGTGCCGGACGTTGCGGCCCTTGAGGTAGCGGCCGTACTTGTTCTCGTGGTTGCCGGGCACGCACAGCGCGTCGCCCGACGCGACCATGGACATCACCCGGCGCAGCACGCCGGGGGTGTCCGGGCCGCGGTCGACGAGGTCGCCGACGAAGACCGCGGTGCGGCCCTGCGGGTGGACGCCGTCGACGTAGCCCAGCCTGGCGAGCAGGGCCTCCAGCTCGGCGGAGCAGCCGTGCACGTCGCCGACGATGTCGAACGGGCCGGTGAGGTGGGTCAGGTCGTTGAACCGCTTCTCGGTGACGACCTCCGCGTGCTCCGCCTCCTCCACTCCGCGCAGGACGTGCACCTTGCGGAAGCCCTCGCGCTCCAGGTGCCGCAGGGAGCGGCGCAGTTCGCGGATGTGCCGCTGGATGACCCGGCGGGGCATGTCGGCGCGGTCGGTGCGGGCCGCGTTGCGCTCGGCGCACACCTCCTCCGGCATGTCCAGGACGATGGCGATGGGCAGCACGTCGTGCTCCCTGGCCAGCTCGACGAGCCGGCGCCTGCTGTCCTGCTGCACGCTGGTGGCGTCCACGACGGTGCGCCGCCCGGCGGCCAGCCGCTTGCCGGCGATGTAGTACAGGACGTCGAAGGCGTCCCGGGTGGCGCTCTGGTCGTTCTCGTCGTCGGAGACGAGGCCCCGGCAGAAGTCCGAGGAGATCACCTCGGTCGGCTTGAAGTGCCTGCGGGCGAAGGTGGACTTGCCGGAGCCGGAGGCGCCGACGAGGACGACCAGGGAGAGGTCGGTGACGGGGAGGACCCGGCCCTCGCGCGTCTCGGTCATGCCGCCTTCGCCTCCTTCTCGGTCCTCATGCTGAACACGGCCATCTGGGTGGGCGGACCGACCTCGGGGTCGTCGGGTCCGACGGGGACGAACTCCGCCTCGTAGCCGTGCCGTTCGGCGACGGCCGCCGCCCAGGCGCGGAACTCCGCGCGGGTCCACTCGAAGCGGTGGTCGCCGTGCCGGACGTGCCCGGCGGGCAGGGACTCCCAGCGGACGTTGTACTCGACGTTCGGGGTGGTCACCAGGACCGTGCGCGGGCGGGCGTGCCCGAACACGGCGTACTCCAGGGCGGGCAGCCGGGGCAGGTCGAGGTGCTCGATCACCTCGCTGAGCACGGCGGCGTCATAGCCCTTGAGCCGCCTGTCGGTGTACGCGAGCGAGCCCTGGAAGAGCTTGACGCGGGCCGCCTGCCGCTCCCCCATGCGGTCCAGCCCGAGCCGCCGGGAGGCGATGGCGAGCGCCCGTACGGACACGTCGACCCCGACGACCTCGGTGAACCGCGCGTCCTTCAGCAGCTCCTGCACCAACTGGCCCTGCCCGCAGCCCAGGTCGAGGATGCGGGCGGCACCGGAGGCGTGCAGCGCGGTGACGACGGCCTCCCGGCGGAGCACCGCGAGCGGGGTCGGCCTCTGCTCCGCCTCGGTCTCCTCCTCGACCGCGTTGTCGATGTCCTCGACCTCGCTGTCGTCGGCCTCGGCCAGCCGCACCAGCTCCAGCCGCTCCCGCGCCTGCCGGGTCAGCGACCAGCGCCGGGAGAGATAGCGGCTGGTGATCAGCTGCTGCTCCGGGTGTCCGGGCAGCCAGCCCGCACCGGCCCGCAGCAGCTTGTCCACCTCGTCGGAGGCGACCCAGTAGTGCTTGGCGTCGTCGAGGACCGGCATCAGGACGTACAGGTGGCGCAGCGCCTCGGCGAGCGTCAGCGCGTCCGACTCCAGGACGAGGCGGACGTAGCGCGAGTCGCCCCACTGCGGGAAGCCGGTGTCGAGCGGGACGGGGTCGGCGGTCACGGCCCAGCCCAGCGGCTCGAACAGCCCGCGGACGAGAGCGGCGCCGCCGCGGGCGGGCAGGGCCGGTACCTCGATGCGCAGCGGCAGCGGCGCGGCGGCCCGCTCGGGGCGGGCGGCGCACACGCCGCGCATGGCGCTGGAGAACACGTTGCCCAGCGCCACCGCGAGCAGCGAGGAGGCCGCGTAGGGGCGGTCGTTGACGTACTGCGCGAGTGCCGCGTCGGGTGCTCCGCCGCGGCCCTTGCCCCTGCCCCGCCGCACCAGCGCCACCGTATCGGTCTCCAGCAGCAGCGCGGCCGTGCAGCGCTGCTCGTCCGCCTGGGGGTAGAAGACGTGCGCGGTCCCGTAGGACGTGGAGAACCGCTGCGCGTTGTCGGGGTGCTTGTGCAGCAGGTACCCGAGGTCGGTGGCCGGGTGGGCGGCGTCGCCGCTCGTGGAGATCGTCAGGAACACACGTCCGAGTCTCCCCGCCCCAGTCCCCCCTGACCACCGGTTTTCGGGACGACACGGGGCCTGTCTCCGCGCTCACGTGAAGTCCGCGTGGGCGAACTCGGTGTCACAGACGCGGCAGCGGAACAGGTACGCGGTCGGCTGCCCGTCCTTGTCGAGAGCGGACAGGAAGTCCTCGGTCAGGGCCGGCCGCCAGCCCCACTCGGCGCACAGCCCGCGCAGATGGGCGAGGGCGTCCGGGGGGACCGCGGCTCCTTCGCGCCGGCCGCGCCGAGGAACACCCCGGCGTCGCCGCAGTGCGCCGGCCGGCCCCGTTCCTGCCAGGTGGCGAACCCGGGCGTGCGCCGGCAGATCTGGTCGGCCACCCCGTCCGGCAGCCGCCGCGCCTCGACGTCGTCGAAGAACGCGCCGAGGCGCCGGGCGGCGGTGCCGAACGCGACGCGGTACGGGCAGACCCGTCCGTCGGGCACGTCCGCGCCGTAGACGGTCGCCGTGCAGATCCAGCCCTGTTCGTGCCCGCAGCACACGCATCTCTCGTCGCCAGCGGCCACCGCACCGGTGCCCACCGGATCGGGATGGTAGGGGAACGGCGGGAGCACGGGCCGCCGCAGGCTTCCCCGGGCCTCTTCGAGGAGCCGCCCGACCGTCTGCCCGGTCAGCTCGGCGACGAGGTCCAGGACTCCGGGACCGGTCCGCTCGAGCGACACGCCCTGGTGGTGGCGCAGCTCGGCTTCGCCGCCGTCCGCCGCCCGCATCCGCTCCGCGCCGGGCACCTCGTGGGAGACGTACGGTTCCAGCACCTCCCGGACCGCCCGGCCGTCCAGCGGCATGTTGTCGCCGTCGCGGAACCTGATGACGTGAAGACCGGAACCCATGGGGCTCACTCCACCACTCGGCGGGGCGGCGGCCGGCGCCCGCGTGCGTGCCGTCCCGGCACCGGAAGCCGCATGCATGATGGGTACATGGATCTTCGAGTGTTTACGGAACCCCAGCAAGGTGCGACCTACGAGACGCTGCTCCGTGTCGCGAAGTGCGCCGAAGAACTCGGCTTCGGGGCGTTCTTCCGGTCGGACCACTATCTGCACATGGGGGGTGTCGACGGCCTCCCGGGTCCCACCGACGCATGGATCACCCTCGCGGGCATCGCCCGGGAGACGAGCCGTATCCGGCTCGGCACGCTCATGACCGCGGGCACCTTCCGGCTCCCCGGCGTCCTGGCCATCCAGGTGGCACAGGTCGATCAGATGTCCGGCGGACGCGTCGAACTCGGCCTCGGCTCCGGGTGGTACGAGGAGGAGCACAAGGCGTACGGCATCCCGTTCCCGAAGGAGAAGTTCGGGCGCCTGGAGGAGCAGCTCGCGATCGTCACGGGGCTGTGGGGCACCCCCCTCGGCGAGCGGTTCGACTTCGACGGGACGTACTACCGGCTGGAGGACTGCCCGGCGCTGCCGAAGCCGGCGCAGAGCAGGGTGCCCGTGCTCGTCGGCGGTCACGGCGCCAAGCGCACGCCGGCACTGGCGGCGCGGTACGCCGACGAGTTCAACATTCCGTTCGCCTCCGTCGAGGACACCGAGCGCCAGTTCGGCCGCGTCCGTGCCGCCGCCGAGGAGCAGGGCCGCAAGGGCGACGACCTCGTGTACTCCAACGCGCTGGTCGCCTGCGTCGGCAGGACGGACGCCGAGGTGAAGCGGCGGGCGGACGCCATCGGCCGGGACGCGGAGGAGCTGAAGGCCAACGGCCTCGCGGGATCCCCCGCCGAGGTCGCGGAGAAGCTGGGGCGCTACGCCGCCGTCGGCTCGCGGCGCGTCTATCTGCAGATCCTGGACCTGGACGACCTGGACCACCTGGAGCTGATCGCGGCCGAGGTCATGCCGCAGACCGCCTGATCTCGTCGCCCGCCCGCCGGAGGCCTCTGCGGCCTCACCGGCGCCTGGCCGGGGGCGTGTTCGGCCTCACGGCGCCTGGCCGGGGCCTGTTCGGCCTCACGGCGCCTGGCCGAGGGGCGTCCCCGGCCGGGTGGCCGTGGGCTCTCGGCCGCGCGGGCGGAGATGGCGGGCGGGGAGGCCGGTGCCCGGGCGGGTGTTCGGGGGCTCTCGGCCGCGCGAGCGGAGACGCGGGGCGGGGAGGCCGGTGAGGCCAATGCCCGGCCGGGTGGTCTGGCGCTCTCGGCCGCGCGAGCGAGACGCGGGGCGGTGGCCGGTGAGGCCGGTGCCCGGGCGGGTGTTCGGGGGCTCTCGGCCGCGCGAGCGAGACGCGGGGCGGTGGCCGGTGAGGCCGGTGCCCGGGCGGGTGTTCGGGGGCTCTCGGCCGCGCGAGCGGAGACGCGGGGCGGAGCGGCCGGTGAGGCCAATGCCCGGCCGGGTGGTCTGGCGCTCTCGGCCGCGCGAGCAAGACGCGGGGCGGGGAGGCCGGTGCCCGGTCCCGGCTGTGCGCTAGGCGCAGGGAGCGCCTCCGAACGGGCTGTTCTCGTTGCCGTTCCCCGGTAACACCTCCTCGCGCGCCGCCAGCTTCCGCAGCATCTCCCGGACGCGGTCGCGGGACTCGTCGGCCGCGTCGATGGCCTCCATGCACTGCCAGTACGTCGTCTCGTCGGCCGCGGCGCTGGCCATGCCGACCAGGGCCATCCCGACCTCGCCGAGCAGGCCCCCGAGGCAGAGCAGCGTCTCGCGGGCGTCGTCCAGCGCGGTCAGCTGGGCGGCGCGCAGATCGCCGGGGTCCAGTTCGGGCGGGTCCAGGACTCCGCAGCCCCGGCCCGCCAGTTCGGTCAGCCCCAGCGCCTCGCCGCGCAGCTCCGGCGGACCGGAGACCGCGAGGCGGCTGCCGATCGCCTGCGCCAGGGCCTGAGCCTGCCACACCTCCGCCATGAGAGCGGGCGTGTCCGTGCCGTGCGCCAGCGCACGCCTGCTCGTGAGGATGAGCCGTATCGCATCCATCCGTCGCCCCCGTCCGTCCGCGTGCCTGTCAGCACGACTACGTGAACTCCCTTGTTCACTACCCAGAGTGAGGGCCTGTGGGACGAAAAGCCAGAGGAAGGCGGAAAATTGCGGACAACAATTCGGATTCGGCTGGCAGTATGACTCCGCAGAGTGATAACGGAGTCCAAACGTCCGCTGAATGGGACTGCCGCCGGGACCGTGACGTCAGGGGGTCTCCTCCGACCCCGGGAGCGGGAAGCGGCGCTCGTTGCGGTCGATCTTGGCATCCAGGGCGGCCAGCGGGTCGATGCCGAGCACCTCGCAGAACTGGAGGAGGTAGGCGAGGACGTCGGCGACCTCGTCCGTGACCCGGTGCGCGGTGCCGGGGTCGCCCATCACCCGGGCGGACTCCTCCGGGGTCAGCCACTGGAAGATCTCGACGAGTTCGGAGGCCTCCACGCTGAGGGCGGAGACGAGGTTCTTGGGCGTGTGGTACGGCCCCCAGTTCCGCGCGGCCGCGAACTCGGCCAGTCTGCGCTGGAGTCGGGGCAGGTCGGGGTGGTGTTCCGTCACGGGTTCAGGTGTACCACCGTGACTCCGTCGATCCCGGTGACCCAGGAGGCGTCGTTCACCGCGGCCACGCAGCGGATGTGCCCGCGCTCGCCCATCCGGGCCGCAAGGCGCAGCAGCGCCCCGCGCTGGTCCGGATCGAGCCCGCGGTCGAAGCCGTCGGCGAGCACGGTGAGGGTGCGCAGCGCGTCGGGCACCTCGCCCGGCGCGTCCACGTCCAGCACCCCGGGTCCGGTCAGCAGCACCAGCGTGAGCGCGAGGTAGCGCAGTTCGCCGTCGCCGAGCCGGGCCAGCTCGGTACGGAAGCCGTCGCCGCGGTCGAGCAGCGCCCGGATCGTGCCGTCGCCGAGCGGCTCGGCGACGAGGTCGGCCACCTGTCCGGCGCAGCCCGTGCGCAGCGCCTCGACCAGCAGGCCGTGCCGGCGGGAGCACTCCGCGCGGGTGCGCCACAGGACGTCGGCGAGGTTGTCGCAGCCGGGCATCAGCCGTCCCGTGCCCGTGCGGACGGGGGCACGCATGCGGTCGGGGCGCGGGTCGCAGGAGAAGACCGAGCGCAGCGCGACGACCATCTGCTCGGCCGCGGCCAGCACCTGGCGCTGCCCGTCCGTCTTGCCCGCCACCCGCAGTGGCAGCAGGGCGGTGCCGAGGCGGTCGTCGGGGAGCGGGGCGCGCGTCACCGGTGCGGTGCCCGCGGTGTGCCATGCGGCCTGCACGGTGCGGCGGCCCGGGTCGCGCAGGGCGGTCTCCAGCAGCACGACCCCGCCCGCGGTCAGCCGCTCGCCCACGATCCGCAGGTGCGGCTCGGCCTGTACGGCGATGTCCAGCCGGACGGGTCCCCCGGCGCCGTCGGCCGTGCACCCGATCCGGAAGCCGCGCCGGCCCTCGGCGTCCGCGCGGGCCCGCTCCGGGACACAGCCGGCCGGGTCCGGGAACGCCTCCACGAGGGGGGCTCCGCCGCCCAGCCGGGCGAGCGCCTCGTACGCCGCGAGCGCGGTCGTCTTGCCCGCGCCGCTCGGCCCGGCGAACACGGTGACGGCTCCCAGCGGGAACCCGGCCCGCCGGTGCCCGGCGAAGGCCGACAGCCGCAGCTCGGTGATCCGGGCGCGCACGTCGAGGGCCCCGCGGGACTGCGCGGGCAGGGCTCCGGCGGAGCCGCCGGGCGCCGGTGACCCGGGTGCGGCGGCGGAGGTGTCGCCCGCCGGTGGTTCGGCGGAAAGGGAAGGCACGGCCATGTCCGGACGGTATGGCTCCGCCCACCCGCCGAACCGTTTTCCCGCCGGGACCTTCCTACGATCGGGGGGCCGGACCACCACGAACGGGATCCAGGGCCACCCGACCGGGTGACACGGCCACCTCGGCGGCGACGCCGCGACCGGCCTGTCCGGGACACCGGGGAGGCCCCGGGGCGGCCGGGCACGCACCACGTAACCGGCGGGGGCGGCCCGACACACACCGCAAACCGGCGGAGACGGCCTGACGCACACCGCAAACCGGCAAAGGCCGCCCGACCCGCACCGCGAACCGGCCGGGGGTGCCCCGCCGCCGCTCAGCCGCCGGAGGCGCCCGCGCTCTGCATCAGGCCGCTGACCTCCGTGCCCGGCGGGGTGAGGAGGAACACATTGCGGTCGACGCGGTGCATGCCGCTGCCGAGGCCGAAGACCACGCCCGTGCTGAAGTCGAGGACGCGCTTGGCGACCTCGGTCTCCGCGCCGGACAGGTCGAGCAGGACCGGCGCCCCGGCCATGAGGGTCTCGGCGACCTCCCGGGCGTCCGCGAAGACGTTGACCCGCAGGACCACGAACCGGCGCCGGGTCTCGGTCTCGGCGTCCGGCAGGGACCGGTGGTTCACCGCGGACGGCCAGGCGTCCCGCCCCCGCAGCGGCACGACCTGGGCGAGCCCTTCCCATTGTTCGTCGGTGACGTCGTAACGGCTCACCGGATCCCCCTGACCTGACTCGCACTCCATGCCTGCACCAGCCAATTCTTACGCCAAGTCACCCGTTCGGCCCAACAACGACACGGTCCGCGACCGGGCCGATGCCGGGCCCGCCGACGGGACTGGGGTACATGTACGAATACGCCCGCTTCTTACCGGCCTCATACCTGGCTCTTCACGTCCGGCCATGAACCGCTCACATGCCGCCGATAGCGTCCGGTGCCGTGCAGTTGGCAGAAACACAGCAGGTGACACCCGGCCGGCGGACACAGTCGGCGGTGTCCGCCGTACCGGTACCGCGCGCGGAGGCCCCCGGGAGCCCGCCGCAGTGGCACCGGGTGCTGACGCTGCTCGCCAACGTGAGCCTCTTCATCGGCACACGCTCGGTGTGGACGCAGGCCGCCACGCACCAGCTGGTGCTCGCCGCCGTCATCTCCGTCTGCTACGCCTCGATCCTGGTGACGGGCGTGCTCACCCTGACGGTCCGCCGGGCGCGTTCACTGGCCCGCCTGGACGTGGTCGTCCTGGTGACCGCGATCGCCCTCACCCTGTGCACGTGGGCGCTGAACCACGCCGGCGGCGACGAGGCGGTCCTCACCACCCAGGCCGCGAAGGAACTGGCGCACGGACACATCGTCTACGGGCAGCAGTGGCCGTGGCTGTTCCGCATCAAGGGCGTCGCGCTGACCACGACGATAGACGGCGGGTACGACTTCACCTACGGCTATCCGCCGCTGGCGCCGCTGCTCACCGTGCCGTTCCTGTGGCTGGGCCACGGCGGCGCGCCCGCGACCCTGGCGGCGACCTGCGCGCTCGTCGTGGGTGCGGTGGTGCTGTGGCGGCTGCTGCCGGCGCCGTGGCGCTCGGCGGCCACGATGATCTGCCTGGGCTTCAGCTTCCTGCCGATGTACGCCCGCCAGGGCTATCCGGCGATCGTGGCCCTGACCCTGCTGCTGCCGGTGGTGGTCGGCTGGCCGCGCCTCGGCGCGCGCGGCAGGCTGGGCGCGGCCGGGATCGCGCGGGCCGTGTGCCTCGGTGCCGCGTGCGCGACCCAGCAGCTGCCGTGGTTCGTGACGCCGTTCCTGCTGGCCGGGATCTACGCGGTGCGCCGCGGCGAGCTGGGTGGCCGCCAGGCCGCGCGGCTGGTGCTGCGGATCGTCGGGATCGCGGTCCTGGCCTGGCTGCTGATCAACGCGTACTTCATCGTGAGCGAGCCCGGCCCCTGGCTGCAGGGCATCGCCCTGCCACTGACCCAGGGCGCGACGCTGCACGGCCAGGGCCTGGTGGACATCTCCCTGTACTTCACCCACGGCAGCGACCGGCTCGACTGGTACGGCCACGCGAGCGTGCTGCTGGCCGCGGCCCTGCTCGGGCTGTTCGTGCTGTTCGTCCGGCGGCTCGGCCCGGCCGCGACCGTGCTGCCCTGGTGCGCCTTCTACCTCGCCACCCGCTCGCAGGACGGCTACTACCTGATGATGACGCCGCTGTGGCTGGCGGCGGCGATCACGGCACCCCTGTCCGAGTTCAGGCGCGCCTGGCAGCCGCGGCCCCGGTGGCTGACCGGACCGCGCCGCCGTCCCGCCCTGATCGCGGCCGTGGTGCTCCTGGTGGCGCCCGCGCTGGTGAGCGCGACCCTCGCGGTCACGGGACGGCCGCCCCTGCGGATGGACATCACGGCCGTGCGGCACAGCTCGGCGCGCACGGTGTCCGCGCTGACCGTGAAGGTCACCAACACCGGGGACGAGGCGCTCACCCCGCACTACATGCTCACCACGGGCCAGGGCCTGAACCGCTACTGGTCGCTCACGCACGGCCCTGCCTCGATTCCCGCGCACGGCACGGCGACCGTCGTGCTCGGGGCGCCGTCCGGCAGGTTCCCGGTGCCCACGAAGAAGAGCACCCATCTGCGGCTGCGCGCCTTCACGGGGTCCCCGCAGACGCTCTCCACCCGGGACGTACGGCTGGCCGAGCTGGGCGGCAAGGGCTGAGCCGGCCGTCGAGGGCCGTGCCGGGCGTCAGGGGCTGAGCGAACGGCTCACGCCTGCTCGCGTGTGAAGCGCAGCCCGGCCGTCACGGTGGTCAGGCCGCGCAGCATGCCCAGCTGGTTCCAGCCCATGCCGAACTGCTCGCGGTCCACGTCGAACTCGGCCGCCAGCGTGAGCGCCCCGGCCGTCGCCTCCGTCAGGCGCGCGGTGAGGGACAGGGGCCGGGAGACGCCCCGCACCGTCAGCCGGCCGGTGACACGCACCTGGTCGCCGTCGAGGCGGTCGGCCCCGCCCACGGCGAAGGTGATCTCCGGGTGGTTCCCGGCGTCGAAGAAGTCGGCCGAGCGCAGGTGCGTGTCCCGCTTGGCGTTGCCGGTGTCCAGGGAGGCCACGTCCAGGGTGACGGCGCCGGTGGCCGAGCCGTCGGGCCGGACCTCGCCCGAGCCGCCGACAGCGGCGAAGGCGCCCTTCACGGTGACGAGGCCCCAGAAGGTCCTGTGCCGCAGTTCCACGGTGGACGCGGTCGCGTCGAGCTGCCAGCGGCCTGTTTCCACGGCGACGGTCATGATGTGGCTCCCTGTTCCGGTGATTCAAATTTGGATGACCTCACGCTAGCCGCTCATCCAAAAATGGACAACCAGGCCGCTCCTTTCGAACGATTCACCCGCCCAAATTTGGACAACGGTTAGACTTCAGTCATGTCCGCCTCCGCCGCGCACCCCGACGGCCAGCCCGAATGCCCGCTCTCCGGGAACGGCGGCGGCCTGCTGCCGGACGAGCTGCGGGCCTGGATGCTGCTGCTGGCCGCGACGGGCGCGGTCGAGCAGCGGCTGCGGTCGGTCGTGAAGGAGACCCTGGACGTCTCGCACGACGAGTTCCTGATCCTGTGCCTGCTGGCCGAACAGCCCCGCGCCGGGCTGCGCATGACCCAGGTCGCCGACCTCCTCGGCCGCCCCAAGACCCGCCTCACCTACCAGATCGCCTGTCTGCAGCGGGCCGGTCTGGTCACCCGCAGGTCGGTGTGCGGCGACAAGCGGGGCGTGGAGGTCGCCCTCACCGACAAGGCCCGCGAACTGCTGCGCGAGACCTCCGTCCTGCTGGCCGGCGCCGTGCGCCGGGCCCTCACCGACTCCATGGGTCCCGAGCAGCGCGCGGCCGTCTCCGCACTGGTGCCGGACCTCGGGAACGAGCCCTCGGAGGGCTGAGAGGCGCAGGTCACACCCGCAAGAGGAGAAACCTCACATCCCGCGGCCTGCGTTCCCTTAGGCGTGCTGCCCTAGCATCCGACCATGACGGTCCTGCCTGACGACGGGCTCCCACTGGCCGCCGAGTTCCCTGACGCGACACACGAGCAGTGGCAACGCCTGGTCGAGGGTGTGCTGCGCAAGTCGGGCAAGGAAGTCTCGGGCACGGCAGCTGAGGACGCTCTGTCCACGACGCTGGAGGACGGGCTGCGCACGCGGCCCCTCTACACCGCGCGCGACAGCGCGCCCGACCCCGGCCTGCCCGGCTTCGCCCCGTACCTGCGGGGCGGCCGCGCCGAAGGCGGTATCGCGGGCGGCTGGGACGTGCGGCAGCGGCACACGGTCCTCGCGGAGAACGCCGTGCTGGGCGACCTGGAGAACGGCGGCACCTCCCTGTGGCTGGTGCTGGGCGAGGGCGGCATCCCGGTCGCCGAACTGGGCCGGGCCCTGGAGGGCGTGTACCTCGACCTCGCGCCGGTCGTGCTGGACGCAGGACGGGACACCGCCGAGGCCGCCGAGGCGCTGCTGCGGCTGTACGAGGAGAAGGGCGTCGACCCGAAGGCCGCACGCGGCAACCTGGGCGCCGACCCGCTCGGGTACGAGGCCCGCACCGGCACGGCACTCGACTTCGCGCCGTTCGCCGCCCTGGCGGCGCGCTGCGCCGAGCAGTACCCCGGGGTGCGGGCGCTGACCGTGGACGCGCTGCCGTACCACGAGGCGGGCGGCTCGGCCGCGCAGGAGCTGGGCGCCTCGCTCGCCACCGGCGTGGCCTGTCTGCGCGAGCTGGCCGAGGCCGGACTCGGCGTGGAACAGGCCGCCGCCCAGCTGGAGTTCCGCTACGCGGCCACCGCCGACCAGTTCCTGACCGTCGCCAAGCTGCGCGCGGCGCGCCGGCTGTGGGCGCGGGTCACCGAGGCGTGCGGGGCACCGGGCGCGGGCGCGCAGACCCAGCACGTGGTGACCTCGCCGGTGATGATGAGCCGCCGCGACCCGTGGGTGAACATGCTGCGCACGACGGTCGCGACGCTCGCCGCCGGAGTGGGCGGCGCCGACTCCGTGACCGTGCTGCCGTTCGACCACGCGCTCGGACTGCCCGACGCGTTCGCCCGGCGCATCGCCCGCAACACCTCCACGATCCTGATCGAGGAGTCCCACCTGGCCCGGGTCATCGACCCGGCGGGCGGCTCCTGGTACGTCGAGCGGCTGACCGACGAACTCGCCCAGGCCGCCTGGGAGTTCTTCCGGTCCATCGAGCGCGACGGCGGCCAGGCGGCCGTGCTGCGCTCCGGCCGGCTGCGCACGGACCTGGCGACGACGTGGGCGGAGCGCTCCAAGCGGCTCGCCAAGCGCCGCGAACCCATCACCGGGGTCAGCGAGTTCCCGCTGCTGTCCGAGAAGCCGGTGGAGCGGGAGCCCGCGCCCGAGCCGCCCTCCGGCGGGCTGCCGCGGGTGCGCCGCGACGAGGCCTACGAGGAGCTGCGCGCCCGCTCCGACGCCCACCTGGCGGCGACCGGGTCCAGGCCGCGCGTCTTCCTGGCCACGCTGGGCACGGCCGCCGAGTACACCGCCCGGGCCACCTTCGCCGCCAACCTCTTCCAGGCGGGCGGCATCGAACCGGTCACCGAGGGCCGCTTCGAGGACAGCGGCGCCACCGAGGCCGTGCTGTGCTCCAGTGACGCGCTCTACGCCGAACAGGCCGGGCAGGCCGCACAGTCGCTGCGCGCGGCCGGTGCCCGGCAGGTGTCCCTGGCGGGCCGGGGCGACTACGCCGGCATCGACTCGTACGTCTTCGCGGGCTGCGACGCCATCGACGTGCTGTCCGCGACCCTCGACCGCATGGGAGTGTCCTGATGGGAATCCCCGACTTCTCCGGCATCGAGCTGGGGACCCCGTCCGCCGACGGCGGCGCCGAGGAGTGGAGCGCGGCCGTCAAGCGGGCGACCGGGGCCGAGGAGCCGCTGTGGGAGACCCCGGAGGGCATCGGGGTCAAGCCGCTGTACACCGGCCGTGACCTGGAGGGCCTGGACTTCCTGGGCACCTACCCGGGCGTCGCGCCGTATCTGCGCGGCCCGTACCCGACGATGTACGTCAACCAGCCCTGGACCATCCGGCAGTACGCGGGCTTCTCCACCGCCGAGGAGTCCAACGCGTTCTACCGGCGCAACCTGGCGGCCGGCCAGAAGGGCCTGTCGGTCGCCTTCGACCTGCCCACGCACCGGGGTTACGACAGCGACCACCCCCGGGTGACGGGTGACGTCGGCATGGCGGGCGTGGCGATCGACTCGATCTACGACATGCGGCAGCTGTTCGACGGGATCCCGCTGGACCGGATGACCGTGTCGATGACGATGAACGGCGCCGTGCTGCCCGTGCTCGCGCTGTACATCGTGGCGGCGGAGGAGCAGGGCGTACCGCCGGAGAAGCTGGCCGGAACCATTCAGAACGACATTCTGAAGGAGTTCATGGTCCGCAACACCTACATCTATCCGCCGAAGCCGTCGATGCGGATCATCTCCGACATCTTCGCGTACACCTCGCAGCGGATGCCCCGCTACAACTCCATCTCCATCTCGGGCTACCACATCCAGGAGGCCGGCGCGACGGCCGACCTGGAGCTGGCGTACACGCTCGCGGACGGCGTCGAGTACATCCGGGCGGGCCGGGAAGCGGGCCTGGACGTCGACGCGTTCGCGCCCCGGCTGTCCTTCTTCTGGGCGATCGGCATGAACTTCTTCATGGAGATCGCCAAGATGCGCGCGGCCCGGCTGCTGTGGGCCAAGCTGGTCTCGCAGTTCGAGCCGCGGAACACCAAGTCGCTGTCCCTGCGCACGCATTCGCAGACCTCGGGCTGGTCGCTGACCGCGCAGGACGTGTTCAACAACGTCACGCGTACGGCCGTGGAGGCGATGGCGGCGACCCAGGGGCACACCCAGTCGCTGCACACCAACGCCCTCGACGAGGCCCTCGCGCTGCCGACCGACTTCTCGGCGCGCATCGCCCGCAACACCCAGCTGCTCATCCAGCAGGAGTCGGGCACCACCCGGGTCATCGACCCCTGGGGAGGCAGCGCGTACGTGGAGCGGCTGACGTACGACCTCGCCCGCAAGGCCTGGGCGCACATCCAGGAGGTCGAGCAGGCGGGTGGCATGGCGCAGGCCATCGACGCGGGCATCCCGAAGCTGCGCGTGGAGGAGGCCGCGGCCCGTACCCAGGCGCGCATCGACTCGGGGCGCCAGCCGGTGATCGGCGTCAACAAGTACCGGGTGGACAGCGACGAGCAGATCGAGGTCCTGAAGGTCGACAACTCCTCGGTGCGCGCCCAGCAGATCGAGAAGCTGCGGCGGCTGCGGGCCGAGCGGGACGAACAGGCCTGCCGGGACGCGCTGGACGCGCTCACCCGGGCGGCCGACGGCAGGGAGAACCTGCTGGAGCTGGCCGTGCGCGCGGCCCGCGCCAAGGCGACCGTCGGCGAGATCTCCGACGCCCTGGAGAAGGTGTACGGGCGGCACGCGAGCCAGATCCGTACGATCTCCGGCGTGTACCGCAACGAAGCAGGCCAGTCCCCGTCCGTGGACCGCACCCGCGCCCTGGTCGACGCCTTCGAGGAGGCCGAGGGCCGCCGGCCGCGCATCCTGGTCGCCAAGATGGGCCAGGACGGCCACGACCGCGGCCAGAAGGTGATCGCGACGGCCTTCGCCGACCTCGGCTTCGACGTCGACGTCGGCCCGTTGTTCCAGACGCCGGAGGAGGTCGCCCGGCAGGCGGTCGAGGCGGACGTGCACGTGGTCGGGGTGTCGTCGCTGGCCGCCGGTCACCTCACGCTCGTCCCGGCGCTGCGGGAGAAGCTCGCCGAGGAGGGCCGCGAGGACATCATGATCGTGGTCGGCGGCGTGATCCCGCCGCAGGACGTGCCGACGCTCCTGGAGATGGGCGCCACGGCCGTGTTCCCGCCCGGGACGGTGATCCCTGACGCGGCGTACGACCTGGTGAAGCGGCTGTCGGCCGACCTCGGCCACGAGCTGTAGAGCCGCGATGGCAGCGATCGACCTCGACACGTACGTGAAGGGTGTGCTCGACGGGAAGCGGGCCCTGGTGGCCCGCGCCATCACGCTCGTCGAGTCCACCCGGCCGCAGCACCGGGCGCTGGCACAGGAGTTGCTCACCGAGCTGCTCCCGCACAGCGGCCGGGCCAGACGGATCGGCGTGAGCGGCGTGCCGGGCGTCGGCAAGTCGACGTTCATCGACGCGTTCGGCACGATGCTGACCTCGCTCGGCCACCGGGTCGCCGTGCTCGCCGTCGACCCCTCCTCCACCCGCACCGGCGGTTCGATCCTGGGCGACAAGACCCGGATGGAGCGCCTCGCGGTCGACCCGAACGCCTTCGTGCGGCCCTCCCCCAGCGCGGGCACGCTGGGCGGCGTCGCGAAGGCCACCCGGGAGTCGATGGTGGTGATGGAGGCGGCGGGCTACGACGTGATCCTCGTGGAGACCGTGGGCGTGGGCCAGTCGGAGACGGCGGTCGCGGACATGGTCGACTCCTTCCTGCTGCTCACCCTGGCCCGCACCGGCGACCAGCTCCAGGGCATCAAGAAGGGCGTCCTGGAGCTGGCCGACGTGATCGCCGTCAACAAGGCGGACGGGCCGCACGAGCGGGACGCGCGGGCGGCGGCCCGGGAACTGGCGGGCGCGCTGCGGCTGATGCACGGCAGGGAGGCCTTCTGGACTCCCCCAGTGCTGCACTGCAGCGCCCGCGAGTCGGCGGGTCTGGATACGGTGTGGGAACGGCTGGAGCAGCACCGCGCCCTGCTGGACTCCACCGGGCGGCTCACCGCCAAGCGGCGGGACCAGCAGGTCGACTGGACCTGGGCGATGGTCCGCGACGAGCTGCTCGGCCGGCTGTACGCCGACCCCGCGGTGCGCGAGGCGGCACCGGATCTGGAACGGCAGGTCAGGGAGGGCCGGTTGACCGCGACCCTGGCGGCGGAACGCCTCCTGGCCGCGTTCGAGGGCCGCACCACCGGGCCGTGAGCGGCTAGTTCAGCCCGCCGCGTTCGCAGATGCGGCGGGCGACGTCGCGGAGCTTGACGTTGTGGTCCTGCGAGAAGCGGCGCAGCACGTCGAAGGCCTGGTCCTCGGTGAGGTCGTGGCTGCCCATGAGGATGCCCATGGCCTCGCCGATGACGTGCCGGGTCTCGACGGCCTGCTCCAGCTGGGAGTGGGTGCGGGCACTGGAGAAGGCGACCGCGGCGTGCGAGGCCAGCAGCCAGCCGGCCGTCTCCCCGGCCTCGGTGAACGCGCCCGGGCTGCGCGAGTACAGGTTCAGCGCGCCGAGGTCCTCGTCCTCCGTGTAGAGCAGGAAGCCCATCATGCTGCCGAGACCCAGCTCGCGGCCCGCGGCCACGTAGTCCGGCCAGCCCGGGTGCTCCTCACGGAAGTCGCCGATCCGGAACACCCGCTCGCCGTCCTGGCGGCGGGCGACGTCGTAGCAGGGGCCCTGGTGGAGCCGTGCCTGGAGCTGGTCGCTGTCGATCACGATCTGACCGGTCGGGGCGAGGGTCTGCACTCCCTTGTTGTGCAGGATCAGGATGCCGGCCGCGTCACAGCCGGGGACGAGTTCCATCGCGGAGTGCGTGATCCGGTCCAGGGTGGCGGTCACCGTGTCCTGCGCCAGCAGGTCGCGCGCCAGTCCCGCCAGCTGTTCGGCGAACATCCGCCAGTCCATCGTGGTCCTCCGTCCCGTCGGCCGCCCACCGGGTCCCCTGCCCCCTTCCCACGATCGCATCCCCGTATGACGCCACGCGCGCGGACACACGAGGCCCAGGACGGTCCGGCGCGGCGATCCGCGGCCCCGGCGCCGGGGCCGTGCGGGAAGGGTCGTGTCCGTCCCTGACCCGGGATCAGTCCCCGGGGACCCGGCGGTGCACCGCGGCGTCGGCGTCGCCGCCGCGGCGGCCCTCCCGGACCGAGTCCCTCGCGGCCGTCATGATCCCTCGCACCCCGCGCGGCCGAGGGGGAGCCGGGACCGCGTGCGGGCGGGACGCGGCGTGTCATCCTGATTCATGGGTGACGACCGTTCGGCCCGTCTCACCGCGCCGCGCCGCGGCCGCGATGACCCAGGGTCGCAGGAGGCCACTGGGTGTTCAGGATGGCAGGAACCGGCGAAGGACCCTCGTGGAGGCCGCCGCACGCTCCCGACCCCGATCTGCACCTGCGGCTGCGCGCCGAACTGAGCAGGATCAACGAGCAGACGAGGGAGCTGCTGGAGGCCATGGCCCGGCTGCAGGGCCTGCTGGACGCGGTGGTGGCCATCAGCCGGGAGGTCGAGCTGCCGGCGGTGCTGCAGCGCATCGTGACCACCGCCATGGACCTGGTGGGGGCCCGCTACGGGGCACTGGGCGTGCTCGACGAGGCCGGGGACCACCTCGAGCGCTTCATCGCCGCGGGCCTGTCCGAGCAGGAGTACTCGGATCTGGCCGGGACCGGCTTTCCGCGCGGTCTCGGCGTCCTCGGGCACCTGATCCACCACCCCGACCCCCTGCGGCTGGAGAGCATCCTCGCCCATCCGTCGTCCGTGGGGTTCCCGCCGGGCCACCCGTGCATGCGCAGCCTGCTCGGCGTCGCCGTCAGCGTGCGCGGCGAGATCTACGGGGACCTCTACCTCTCCGAGCGGCGCGACGGCCGGCCCTTCGACATCCACGACGAGGACGTCGTCGTCGCCCTGGCCGGGGCGGCGGGCATCGCGATCGAGAACGTCCGCCTGTTCGAGCGGGTACGTGTCGGCGCCGAGCAGTTCCAGCGGCTCCTGCTGCCGACACTGCCCGACCTGCGGCCCTTCACCGCCGCCGCCATCTACCGGCCCGCCGCCGAACCCAGCCAGCTCGGCGGCGACTGGTACGACGCCGTCCCGCTGCCCGACAGCGTTGTCGCGGTCGTCATCGGCGACGTGGTGGGGCACGATCTGCGGGCCGCGGCCGCCATGGCCTCCACCCGCAACATGCTGCGCGCCCTGCTGTACGAACGGGGCAGCACGCCCGGCGCGATCCTCGCCCAGCTCGACCGCACCCTGCAGGCCATCACGAACAACCCCGTCACCACCACCACGCTGGCGCGCATCGAGCCGGCCGGCACGGGCTGGCGGCTGCACTGGAGCACCGCGGGCCATGTCCCGCCCCTGCTGCTCGCCCCCGGGCACCGGGCGGAGTACCTGTTCGCCGAGCCCGGGCTGCCGCTGGGCGTGGACTTCGAGCAGCCCCGCCCCGACCACTCCCGGTTCGTGCCCCCGGGCTCCACCGTCGTCTTCTTCACGGACGGGCTGATCGAACACCCCGCCCGGTCCATCGACGAGAGCCTCGACGAACTCACCGGTCTCGCCGCCGCCTACGCCGCGCTGCCGCTGCAGGACTTCGTCCGGGCCCTGGCCGACCACCACCCGAGCGACGGCCACGACGACATGGCCGTACTCGCCCTGCGCACCCCGCGCGCCTGACCTCGCCGCTTCTCCGCACCGCCCGCCCCGCGCTGCCGTGGAGGATCCCGGCCATCGAGCGGATGATGGATCCCGGGGCGATGGTGATGCGGAGGTCGCCCGATGTTCGACGCGCGGCACGAACGGCTCCGGGGCGGTGGTGTGGCCGCCGTGGAGATCTGCGTCGTCGCCGCGCTGTACTACGGCTCGGCCGAGCTGGGACTGCTCCAGCAGCTGGTGCGCGGCCAGGTCACCCCGCTGTGGCCGCCGACCGGTATCGCCCTGGCGAGCCTGCTCCTGCGCGGCCCGCGGGTCTGGCCCGGGATCGCGCTCGGCGCGCTCCTCGCGAACTTCTCCCTCGGACCGTCGATCCCGGCCGTCCTCGCCATCGTGGCCGGAAACACCCTCGCCCCGCTCTGTTCGTACGCGCTGCTGAGCCGCGCCGGATTCCGGGTCGAACTGGACCGGCTGCGGGACGCGCTCGCGCTGATCTTTCTCGGTGCCTTCGCGGGGATGCTGGTCAGCGCGACGGCGGGCACCGGCACGCTGGCCCTCTCCGGTGCGCTGAGCACCGGCAGGTTCTGGCCGACCTGGTCGGTGTGGTGGACCGGCGACGCGATGGGCGTCCTGGTGGTGACGCCGGTCCTGCTCGTGCTGCGCACCGTGCGCCGGCCCCGGCGGGTTCCGGCGTACCGGTGGCTGGAGGGGCTGCTGCTCGTCGCGGCCACCGCCTGCGTCGGGTACGTCGAGACCCGGGGCACCCCCCTGATGTTCCTCGGCTTCCCGCTGCTGATCTGGGCGGCCTTCCGGTTCCAGCTGGCGGGGGCCGCGCCCTGCGCCCTGGCCGTGTCGACCTTCGCGATCATCGCCGCCACCCGGGGATCGGGACCGTTCCTCGGGCACGACCTGATCACCGACATGATCACGCTGCAGGCGTTCAACGGTGCCTCCTCGCTGACCGCCCTGCTCGTCGCGGCGGCGGTCAGCGAGCGCAACCAGTCGCAGAAGGAGATCGCGCGCGCCTGTACGTTCCTCGCCGAACTGGTGGCGAAGATCGCCGCGACCGGCTACCAGCCGACGCTGCTCGTCGGCACCGCCGAGAAGAAGGAGGCGAAGGAGGCCGGCGAACGGACCCGCAGACCCGCCTGAGGCCGGCGCCTCGGGGGCCGAGGGAGGCTTGGGGGCTTGAGGGCTCGGGGGCCTTGGGCGGCTACGCGCAGGCCGGTGCCCGCGGTCCGGCGGCGTCGTCGAGTTCGGCCCAGACCGTCTTGCCGTGGCGGGCGTGGCACGTTCCCCAGCGCCCGGCGAGCCGGGCCACCAGGAACAGGCCGCGGCCGCCCTCGTCGTAGACCCGGGCCCGGCGCGGATGCGGCGTGGTGCTGCTGTCGTCGGACACCTCGCACAGGAGGGTGCGGTCGTGGATCGGGCGCAGCCGGATGGGCGGCCTGCCGTAGCGGACGGCGTGGGTGACCAGCTCGCTGATCACCAGCCCGGCGGTGAAGTCGGGCTCCCCGATCCCCCAGGCGGCCAGCTGCCGGGACACGTTCGTCCGGGCCCGGGAGACGGCGGCGGGATCCGCCTCCGGCTCCCAGGTGGCGACCTGGCCGCTCCCGAGTCCGTGGGTGCGGGCCAGGAGCAGCGCTACGTCGTCGTCCGGCCGGGCCGGGAGCAGGGCGTCCAGCACGATGTCGCAGGCCGCCTCCAGGGAGTCCGCGGGCCGCGCGAGCGCCTGGCGCAGCCTGGTGACGCCCTCGTCCACGTCGTGGTCGCGGGATTCGAGCAGGCCGTTGCTGTAGAGGGCGATGAGGCTGCCCTCGGGCATCTCCAGCGCCAGCGCCTCGAAGGGCAGGCCGCCGAGGCCGAGCGGCGGACCCGGCGGCAGGTCGAGGAGGTCGACGGCACCGTCCCCGCTCACCAGGGTCTGCTGTCCCGTGCCGCGCGCGAGCTCAGCCTCGAGGCGGGCCCGCTGACCCGGGACGTGGAGGAGGTCCTGCGGCGGGACCTGCCCGAGCTGTGGGGGTACCCGGACGTCATGGCGTCGCAGAACATCGCCGAGCCCGTCGCCACCGTCCTGTCCGCGGAGAGGTCCACGTCTTCGACGGTACGCCGCGGACCTCCACGCACGCCGCGCGGGCGGGTTCGGGCCTCCTCGGGGCCGCCGCGGAAGGCGAGCGGGCGCAACCCCTCATCGACGCGCGTCCGGCACCCGGCTCCCTTGTTACCGGATGCGGACAGAGGCCGATGAACAACTCATGCCCGGCGGCCATCTGACGAGGTGTGACAAAAGGAAGATCCGGCCGACCACCGCGCGGCAGCAGGCGCGCGTGCCGGATCCTGTCGACCCTTGGGGGACTTCGATCATGACCACTCGCCTCACCACCCGTTCCGCCGGCCTGGTCGCCGCCCTGGCCGCCGCCGCGGCCTTCTCGCTGACCGCGTGCCAGAGCGGGGGCCACGCCGCGGGCGCCGGCCCGGTGCAGCAGGACTCCGCCTCCCACGCCGCCGGCACCGGTGCCGTGCACGGCGGCTCGGGGACCAGTGCGGGCAAGGGTCTGACCGGCCTGCGGACCGAGGCGTCCGCCGTGCACCGCGTCGAGGCGGCGGCCGCGCGGACCAAGGGGGCCTCCCCGGTCCGCACCCAGACGCTGGCGGACGGCAGTACGGCCATGATCCGTCGGCTCGGCGACGAGCACTACCGCGCCGACATCGTCAGCCGCGGTGCGGTGCTGGCCACGCTGGAGACGAACCAGGGCGATGCCGGGCTCGACGCCAACGACATGTTCGTGGTGCTCACGCTGGGCGGCCAGGTCCATTCCTGGATGGGCGGCGGACACACGGGGCCGGGCACCTTCGACCTCGCCGGCGGCTGGAAGGCCAAGGTCACGAAGACCGGTGAACTGCACTACCGTGCGCAGATCCTCGGCAACGACGGATCGGTGGACGCCACGCTGGACGCGAACCAGCAGGACGCAGGCCTCGACGCCAACGGCGTGTACATCGTGCTGAGCGCGGGCGGCGTCATCAGCTCCCACGCGTAGTTCCAGCCGGGCCGCGTGGTGGCGTCCCCGTCGGGCCCGCCACCGCGCCGGCGGCCCGGCGGCGGCCCATCTCACTCCATTTTAGATGTGCACACCATGCAGTCTGTAACCGCAGCGGCCACCACCACACGAATGAGCGCCCGTCCAGCAACCTCAAACCGCGCATGACGATCCGTCAGTAGGCGCCCTGTGCATGCGTCGAACGTGCGTCACGCACCTGGAACATGCGTCAGGACGTCGCGCCTGGCGCACGTGACGCCCATCAAGCACACCCGGAGAAACGCCAGGTCAGCGACCCTTTTCCGCGGGCTCCAGGATCGCCACGCACTCCACGTGATGCGTCATCGGGAACAGGTCGAACGCCCGCAGCGTCCGCACGCGGTAGCCGCCGTCTCGGAAGTACGCCAGGTCGCGGGCCAGGGCGGCCGGGTCGCAGGCGACGTAGGCGATGCGGCGGGCGCCGAGGGAGGACAGGTGGGCGACCGTCGCGCGGCCGGCGCCGGCGCGCGGCGGGTCCAGGACGATCAGGTCGACCTCGGTGATGCCGGTGCGCGGCAGGACCGACTCGACCTTGCCCTGCTCGATGCGGACGCGGGGGAAGTCGGCCAGGTTGTGCCGCGCGTCCTCGACGGCCCGCTTGCCGGACTCGATGCCGAGGACCGCGCCCTTCTCGCCGAGCCGGTCGGCGAGCGCGCCGGCGAAGAGGCCGACGCCGCAGTAGAGGTCCAGGGCCATCTCGCCCTTGCGCGGGAGCAGGCCCTGCATGACGGCCTTGACCAGGGTGTCGGCGGACTTCGGGTGGACCTGCCAGAAACCGCCGCTGCCGACGCGATAGGTGCGGTCGTCGGCGCGCTCACGCACGAACGCGCGGCCGTGGACGCGGTGGACGCCGCCGTCCTTCTCCTCGACACGCATGACGGAGACCGGCCGGTCCAGCTCGACGAGCGGCAGCCGGGCGCCGGGGCGGGGTTCCAGGATCACCATGCGGTCCTGGGAGCCCGTCGCGGCGATCGCGTCGACGGACGCCATCCCGACCCAGTCGCGCTTCTCGATGCCCAGCTCGGACACGCCCTCCGCCGCGATCATGCAGTGGTCGATGCGCTCGACCTCGTGCGAGCGGTGGCGGCGCAGCCCCGCGTGGCCCTCGGCGTCGACGGCGTACTGCACCCGCGTCCGCCACTGCGGCACCTGGCCGGCGGGCAGCTTGTCGCCCTCGGCGGGCAGCACGGTGCCGTCCCAGCCCGCCTCCTCGGGGGTGAGCCCCGCGAGACGCCTGAGCTGTTCGGCGATGACGTCGGCCTTCAGCCGGCGCTGGGCGCCCGGCTTGGCGTGCTGCCAGTCGCAGCCGCCGCAGCGGCCGGGGCCGGCGAAGCGGCAGGGGGCCTCGATGCGGTCCTTGGAGGCGTCGAGGACGCGCACGGCGTCCGCGCGGAGGTAGCGGGCGCCCTCCTCGCCCTCGGTCACCCTGGCCACCACCCGCTCGCCCGGCAGCGCGTGCCGGACGAAGAGCACCTGCCCCTCGGCGGTGCGGGCGATGCAGTGGCCGCCGTGGGCGACGGGGCCGATCTCGACCTCGTACTCCTCGCCCACCAGAGACTTGGTCGGTTCTGTCTGCATGGTGGGGTGACTCCAGATCGGGAAATCGACGAAGGGACGCGGCGCGAGCCTGGTGGGCCCGACAACAGCCCACCAGTCTACGGCCTCGCCGCCCCGTCTCAGTCCTTGGCCGCCGACGGCTCCTTCGGCCGCTCGGCCGCCGGACCGCGCCGGACCGCGCCCGGTGCGTTCCAGTCCTGCCGCTTGCGGGCCCGGACCCGGGCCACCTCGGAGGAGGCCAGCTGGTAGGGCACCGAGGTGACCATCACTCCGGCCGTGAACAGCAGGCGGCCCTTGAGGCGCAGCGCGCTCTGGTTGTGCAGCAGGTGCTCGTACCAGTGGCCGACCACGTACTCGGGGATGATCACCGAGACCGCGTCGCGCGGGGACTCCTTGCGCAGGCCCTTCACGTACTCGATCACCGGCCGGGTGACCTCGCGGTACGGCGAGTCCAGGACCTTCAGCGGGACGTCGATGCCGCGCCGCTCCCACTCCTCGCGCAGCGCCTTGGTCTCGGCCGGGTCGACGTTGACCGTCAGCGCTTCCAGGGTGTCCGAGCGCATCAGCCTGGCGTAGGCCAGGGCGCGCAGGGTGGGGCGGTGGATCTTGGAGATCAGCACGACCGAGTGGATCCGCGAGGGGCGGACCAGGTCGTCGTCCGGCTCCTCGGGAGCGGCGATCTCCTCGGCGACGCGGTCGTAGTGCCTGCGGATGGCGGTCATCGTCGCGTAGAAGATGCACATGCCGAGTACGGCCACCCAGGCGCCGTGCGTGAACTTGGTGACCAGCACCACGACCAGCACCAGGCCGGTCAGGAAGGCGCCGAACGCGTTGATCGCGCGGGAGCGGATCATGTGGCGGCGCTTGGCCTGGTCCTGCTCGTCCCTCAGGTGCCGGTTCCAGTGCCGGACCATGCCGGTCTGGCTGAGCGTGAAGGACACGAACACGCCGACGATGTACAGCTGGATCAGCCGGGTCGAGTCCGCGCCGTAGATGACCACGAGCAGGGCCGCCGTACCGGCGAGCAGCACGATGCCGTTGGAGAAGGCGAGGCGGTCGCCGCGGGTGTGCAGCTGGCGCGGCAGGTAGCGGTCCTGGGCGAGGATCGAGCCCAGCAGCGGGAAGCCGTTGTACGCGGTGTTCGCGGCCAGGAACAGCACCAGGGCGGTGGCCGCCGCGAGGATCACGAACAGGAAGCTGCCCTTGCCGAAGACCGCCTCGGCGACCTGGGAGATCACCGGGTTCTGGACGTAGCCGGAACCGATCGGGTGGCCGTTGTGGAGCAGGTCGGTGGCCGGGTTCTCGGCCATGCGGACCTTGGTGGTCATGGCGAGGACGATGATGCCGCAGAACATGGTGACGGCCAGCAGGCCCATCATCGCGAGCGTGGTCGCCGCGTTCTTCGACTTGGGCTTGCGGAAGGCCGGGACGCCGTTGGAGATCGCCTCGACGCCGGTGAGCGCGGCACAGCCGGAGGAGAAGGCGCGCAGCAGCAGGAAGATCAGGGCGAAGCCCGCGAGACCCTGGTGCTCGGCCTTGATCGTGTAGTCCGCGGTCGGCGCGTGCATGGTGGCGCCGAGGACCAGGCCGCGGAAGGCGCCCCAGGCGATCATGACGAAGACGCCGCCGACGAACACGTAGGTCGGGATCGCGAAGAGCTTGCCCGACTCCTTCACGCCGCGCAGGTTCATCAGCGTGAGCAGCACGATCACGACGACCGCGCACAGCACCTTGTGCTGGACCACGAAGGGGATCGCGGAGCCGAGGTTCTCGATGCCGGAGGCGATCGAGACGGCGACGGTCATCACGTAGTCCACGAGCAGGGCGCTGGCCACCGTGAGGCCGGCCCTGGGTCCCAGGTTGGTGGTGGCGACCTCGTAGTCGCCGCCACCGCTCGGGTACGCGTGGACGTTCTGCCGGTATGAGGCGACCACGGTGAACATCAGCACCACGACCGCGACGGCGATCCATGGGCTGAAGTGGTACGCCGACACGCCCGCGATGGACAGGACCAGCAGGACCTCCCCCGGCGCGTAGGCGACAGAGGACAGCGGGTCGGAGGCGAACACGGGCAGTGCGATGCGCTTCGGCAGGAGGGTCTCGCCCAGCCTGTCACTGCGCAGTGCGCGCCCGATCAGGATCCGTTTGGGCACGTCGGTCAGTTTGGACACGAGAGAGGATCGTAAGCCTTCGAACAGGCAGCCGCCCACCCCCTCCCCCATATCTGCCCCTCGGGTGAACTCGTCGGGGCACGGAAGTGCGGATTCCGTGGTCCGGTCGCCGGCCGTGCCTAGATGGCAAACCCCGCCTCTCGCAGACCCTTCGGAGGTCCCATGCCACCGACCGCTGAGCTGATCGGAGCCGTGGTCGCCCTGGCCGGCCTCGGAATCCTGACCCTGTACAGCGTGCGCAGCATCACGCGCCGATGGGCGCCGTGGCAGCTCGCCGCCCGTCCCGCGGCAGACCGTACGACGGCGGCGCCGCACGACGGCGCCACAATCGAACGTCTGTCTACTCTCGGGAGCGGGGGCGTCGCACCGCTCGTCCGGCGGGGCCGCGGCCGGACGGGCGGCCCGCTCGGCCAGGTCGTCCAGGCCTGCGGGTGCCGGGTTGCGCGTGCCGGCCTCGACGCCGACCAGCGGCGGCCGGTGCCCCGCGTCGCCCCTGCGGAGGCCGTACTCCCCGCGCCGCCCTCGACCGCGTTCGAGACGGCCGAGCCCCTCGATCCGCAGCGGTAAGAGGCCCGCCCCGGCCGGCGCCCGCCCGGGCACCCGCCACCCAGAAGCCCCCCCCCCGCCCGGGGACCACAGTCCGGCGCGATCACCCCGAAAGCCCCCGGCCCGAAAGCCACCGCCCAGCGCAATCACCCCAAAGCCCCCCGCCCAGGAGCCACCACCCCGCGCGGTCGCCCCGGACGTCCGCCCATCGGGGCTGACGGAGTGTCGTACCAGGTCGGTCCGGCCGTCGCGAAGGCATGGTGGTCATCTCCCCCGTGGCAGTGCGGAGCGGTGGGGCACGCGGCGCGGGCCCCCGGCACCCGAGGAGGCGACTGATGTGAGCACCGACCGGGCCGACGCCGCGGCGGAGCGGCTGATGCGGACGGCGCAGTACTTCTTCCCCGGCACCCAGTCACCCGACCGGCGGATCCTGTACCGCGGCGGCGGCCGCGCGGCGGAGGAGTTCTACCGCGAGCGATGGCGCCACGACCGGGAGGTGCGCTCCACGCACGGGGTGAACTGCACGGGTTCGTGCTCGTGGCGGGTGTTCGTCAAGGACGGCCTGATCACCTGGGAGACCCAGGCGACCGACTACCCCTCGGTGGGGCCCGACTCCCCGGAGTACGAGCCACGGGGCTGCCCGCGCGGGGCGTCGTTCTCCTGGTACACCTACTCGCCGACCCGCATCCGCTACCCGTACGTGCGCGGCCCCCTGCTGGAGCTGTGGCGGCAGGCCAGGGCGCGCACCGCCGACCCGGTCGAGGCGTGGGAGTGGCTGACCTCGGATCCAGAGCGGTGCGCCGCCTACAAACGCGCCCGCGGCAAGGGCGGGTTCGTGCGCTGCGACTGGCGCGAGGTGACCGAGCTGGTGGCGGCGGCGCAGGTGCACACCGTCAAACGGTACGGCCCGGACCGCATCGTCGGCTTCTCCCCGATCCCGGCGATGTCCATGGCGTCGTACGCGGCCGGCACCCGCTACCTGTCGATGATCGGCGGCACGATCTCCCCCTTCTACGACTGGTACGCCGACCTCCCCATGGCCTCACCGCAGGTGTTCGGCGACCAGACCGACGTGCCGGAGTCCGGCGACTGGTGGAACGCCGGCTATCTGATCGTGTGGGGCACCAATCTGCCGATCACCCGCACCCCGGACGCGCACTTCATGACCGAGGCCCGCTACCGGGGGCAGAAGGTCGTGGAACGGGCCACCGCGTCCCCCACCGGCCGCAGCGCCGAGACCGTCCACGGCGGCCACGAGCACGTCCTGCGCCAGACCCTCATCGCCCTGCGGGCCGGCACCGAGCTGGCCGAGCACGAGAACCCCGGCGAGGCGACGGTGCTGGTCCTGCGCGGCCGGGTGCGGCTGCGCAGCGGCGACGAGGCCTGGGAGGGCATGACCGGGGACCTGCTCATCGTGCCGCCGGCCCGGCACGGCCTGGAAGCCCTGGAGGACGCCGCGGTCCTGCTGTCCGTCGCCAAGACCCCCTGAGCCGGACCACACCCGAACTAGGTCACGACCGCGATTCACCGGCATGATGTTGCCTGACGGCCGAACGCTAGGCCGCACGTGTTGCCTGACGAGCCGAAAGAGGAAGATGAGCGGGACGTTCACCCAGGTCAAAGGGCCTATGGGAAGTGTGGTGTAAACCGTGCACATCGTCATCATGGGCTGCGGGCGAGTAGGCTCCGCTCTCGCCCAGACCCTGGAGCAACAGGGGCACACGGTCGCCGTCATCGACCAGGACCCGACCGCATTCCGCAGGCTGGGCCCCGGATTCGGAGGCCGCCGGGTCACCGGGGTCGGCTTCGACCAGGACACCCTGCGCGAGGCGGGAATCGAGGAGGCGGGCGCCTTCGCCGCCGTCTCCAGCGGGGACAACTCCAACATCATCTCCGCGCGCGTGGCCCGCGAGATGTTCGGCGTGGAGAACGTCGCCGCGCGTATCTACGACCCCCGCCGCGCCGAGGTCTACCAGCGGCTCGGCATCCCCACCGTGGCCACGGTCCGCTGGACCGCCGACCAGATGCTGCGCCGGCTGCTGCCGTCCGGCGCCGAGCCCCTGTGGCGCGACCCCACCGGCGGGGTGCAGCTCGCCGAGGTGCACGCCTCCCCGAAGTGGGTCGGCCACAAGATCAGCAAGTTGCAGGACGAGACCGGCGTGCGCGTGGCGTTCCTGACCCGGCTGGGCGAGGCGATGCTGCCCACCTCCCAGACGGTGCTGCAGGAGGGCGACCTCGTGCACGTGATGATGCGGACGGACGACGTGGACAAGGTCGAGGCCGCGTTCGCCGGGGGTCCGGAAGAGGAGGGCGGTCACTGATGAGGGTCGCCATTGCCGGAGCCGGCGCCGTCGGCCGCTCGATCGCGGGCGAGCTGCTGGAGAACGGCCACGAGGTCCTGCTCATCGACAAGGCCCCGACCGCCATCTCGGTGGAGCGGGTGCCCCAGGCGGAGTGGCTGCTGGCCGACGCCTGTGAGATCACGTCCCTGGACGAGGCGGCGCTCCAGCGCTGCAACGTCGTGATCGCCGCGACCGGTGACGACAAGGTCAACCTGGTCGTCTCGCTGCTCGCCAAGACGGAGTACGGCGTCCCGCGCGTCGTTGCCCGCGTCAACAACCCGAAGAACGAGTGGCTGTTCAACGAGGCCTGGGGTGTGGACGTGGCCGTGTCCACCCCGCGCCTGATGTCCGCGCTGGTCGAGGAGGCGGTGAGCGTCGGCGACCTGGTCCGCCTGCTCCGCTTCAGCCACGGCGACGCCAACCTCGTCGAGCTGACGCTGCCCGAGGAGTCGGCCCTGGCCGGCACCCAGGTCGGCGACGTCCAGTGGCCGGAGGACACCTCGCTGGTCACCATCATCCGCGGCACCCGCGTCCTGACCCCCTCCAAGGAGGACTCCCTGGAGCCGGGCGACGAACTCCTCTTCGTGGCCGCCCAGGCCCGCGAGGAGCAGTTGGAGGAACTGCTGTCGGTGCGGCGCGACGAGGCCTGACCGGTACGACGAGAAAGGGCGCCCCCGCCTGGCGGGGGCGCCCTTTCTCGTCGTACCGCGGCCGGCTACGCGTCCCGGCGGTGCCGGCCGCCCGTGGGCTCGCCGCCCTCGGTGGCCAGCGCGGCCTTGCGCTCCTTCTCGGCCTTCTCCTCGGCCTCCATCTCGGCGAAGACGTCGATCGGGGCCGGGGCCTTGGCGAGGAAGACCCAGGTGAGCCAGACCGCCAGCAGGAACGGCGGGATCTTCAGGGTCACGAGGACCCAGCCGAGCTTGGTGGTGTCGGACCACCAGTACAGCGGGAAGAGGATCGCGCACTTGGCGAGCAGGATCAGGCCCCAGGCCCAACTGGCCTTCGCGTAGGCCTTCTTGCGGCCCGGGTTACGGGTGCGCCAGGAGAGGTTCTCCTTGAAGACCGGGCCGAGGATGAGACCGATCAGGGGCACCCCGGCGAGGGTCGTGACGATGTACGCCACCGCCAGGCCCAGCGTGTAGAGCATGCCGGGGAGGTAGAAGTCCTTGGCGTTGCCCGTGAACATCGCGAAGAGGACGCCGAAGGCCACGCCGAACACCCCGCTGAAGGCGTGCTTGACGGTGTCCTTCATCACGAGCCGCACCACGACCAGGACCAGGGACACGGCCAGCGCGGCGATCGCCGACAGGTGCAGGTCCTTGTCGACCGTGAAGATCGCGACGAACAGCAGGCCCGGCACGACCGTCTCGACCATGCCACGGACTCCGCCGAACGCCTCGAACAGCGCCGCCTCCGTCACCGCACGGGCGTCGCCGGCCTGGTCCGCAGGAGTCTGGTCGGTGTCTTCGGTCGGCTTGTCGAGTGACGTCACCGGCTACTCCCGTCCGAGGGGTCGCAGTTCGTATTTCGGATTGAAGAGCACCCGGCGGCCCCGGCTCAGCGAGACCCGGCCCGATGCGATCAGCCTGCGCCCCGGTTCTATGCCCACGATGGAGCGCCTGCCCAGCCACACCACGTCCAGCGCGGCCGAACCGTCGAACAGTTCGGCCTCCAGGGCCGGGACTCCGGCACGCGGACGCAGGGTGACCGTGCGCAAGGTACCAGTTACGGTGACGATCTGCCGGTCCTGGCAGTCACCGATCTTCGTACACCCCGCCGTCTCGGCGTCTTCGCGCAGCTCCTCCGACTCCAGGTCCTCCTGCGTCGAGGAGAGCCGGTCGAGCATGCGCCGGAACCGGCCGGCCGGCTTTTCGGAACGAGGAACAGCACTCATATCTGAAGCGTACCGGGGCACACCCCCGGCGCCGTAGCGCAGCTCACTTCTCGAACCGGTACCCCATGCCCGGTTCGGTGATGAAGTGCTTGGGGTGCGACGGGTCCGTCTCCAGCTTCCGGCGCAGCTGGGCCATGTAGACGCGCAGGTAGTTGGTCTCGGTCCCGTACGACGGCCCCCACACCTCCTGCAGGAGCTGCTTCTGGCTGACCAGCCGGCCGGTGTTGCGGACCAGGACCTCCAGCAGGTGCCACTCGGTCGGGGTGAGCCGGACGTCCCTGCCGTCGCGGTTGACCTTCTTCGCGGCCAGGTCGACGGTGAAGCCCTCGGCCTCCACGCTCGTCACGTCGTCCTCGCCCGCGCCGACCGGCTCGGCCCGGCGCACGGCGGCCCGCAGCCGGGCCAGCAGCTCGTCCATGCCGAACGGCTTGGTGACGTAGTCGTCCGCGCCCGCGTCCAGCGCCTCGACCTTCTCGTCGGACGAGTGGCGGGCGGACAGGACCAGGATCGGCACCCGGGTCCAGCCGCGCAGGCCCCTGATGACCTCGACGCCGTCCATGTCGGGCAGGCCCAGGTCGAGCACGACCACGTCGGGGTGGCGGGAGGCGGCCAGGTCGAGGGCGGTCCTGCCGTCGGGGGCCGCGTCGACCTCGTACTTGCGCGCCTTGAGGTTGATCACGAGGGCGCGCACGATCTGCGGCTCGTCGTCGACCACGAGCACCCGGGTCATAGGGTCTGCCTTTCCGGTTCTGCGATGCCCTCCGCGTGGGAGGCGGACTCAGGAGGTGATCCTGCCGCGCGGAGGCTGAGCACCATGGTGAGCCCGCCGCCGGGCGTGTCCTCCGCGTTCAGGGTGCCGCCCATGGCTTCGGCGAAGCCACGGGCGACGGCGAGGCCGAGTCCGACGCCGGCGCCGCGCGGGGCGTCCCCGTAGCGCTGGAAGGGCTCGAAGATGCGGTCCTTGGCCTCGTCCGGCACGCCCGGCCCGCGGTCCACCACCCGCACCTCGACCCGGTCGGCGATGGCGCTGGCCGAGACCAGGACGCGTCGCCCGCGCGGGCTGTACTTGACGGCGTTCTCCACCAGGTTGGCCACCGACCGCTCCAGCAGCCCGGGGTCGACCTCGACCATCGGCAGCGTCTCGGGCACGTCCAGCTCGACGCTGTCCTCGGGCACGCCGCCCAGGGCCATCGGCACCACCTCGTCGACGTCGATCTCGCGGATCAGCGGGGTGACGGTGCCGGTCTGCAGGCGGGACATGTCGAGGAGGTTGCCCACCAGGTGGTCGAGGCGGTCGGCGCCCTCCTCGATGCCCTCCAGCAGCTCGGCCCGGTCCTCGTCGGACCAGTCCACGTCGTCGGAGCGCAGTGAGGAGACCGCCGCCTTGATGCCGGCGAGCGGGGTGCGCAGGTCGTGGCTGACGGCGGCGAGCAGGGCCGTGCGGATGCGGTTGCCCTCGGCGAGCGCGCGGGCCTGGTCGGCCTCCTCCTGCAGGCGGCGGCGGTCGAGGACGACGGCGGCCTGGGCGCCGAAGGCGGCGAGCACGCGGCGGTCCTCGGCGGGCAGCACCCGGCCGGTGAGGGCGAGCGCCATGTGGTCGCCCACGGGCATGTCCACGTCGGCGTCCTCGGGCCGCTCCAGAGCGGGCCCGAAGCCGGCGCGCCCCGCGCAGGTCCACGGCTCGACGTCGCTCGCCCGCTCCAGCAGGGCGGCCGACTCCATGGCGAAGGTCTCGCGGACCCGCTCCAGCAGTTCCTCCAGGCTGGTCTCCCCGCGCAGCACGTTGCCCGCGAGGAAGGACAGGATCTCCGACTCGGCCCGCAGCCGGGCCGCCTGATGGGTGCGCCGGGCCGCGAGGTCCACCACGGAAGCCACCGACACGGCGACGCCGAAGAAGATCGCGATGGCCACGATGTTCTTCGGATCGGCGATCGTCCACCGGTGCAGGGGCGGGGTGTAGTAGTAGTTCAGCAGCAGGGACCCGAAGGCCACGGAGGCGAGGGCGGGCAGCAGACCGCCGAGCAGGGCCGCCGCGACCGTGACCGCCAGGAACAGCAGCATGTCGTTGGCGAGTCCGATGTCGACGATGTTCAGCAGCACCGCGAGCACGGCGGGGCCGCACAGTCCGACCAGCCAGCCGGAGGTGATCCGGGTCCGGCCGAGCCGCGCGCCCCGGGCCACGGGCAGTCCGCGGCCCTTGGCGACCTCCTCGTGCGTGACGATGTGCACGTCGAGGTCGGGGCCCGACTCCCGGGCGACGGTCGCGCCGACGCCGGGTCCGAAGACGTACTGCCAGGCCTTTCGGCGCGAGGAGCCGAGCACGATCTGGGTGGCGTTGACGCCGCGCGCGAAGTCGAGCAGGGCGGCCGGTATGTCGTCGCCGACCACATGGTGGAAGGTGCCGCCGAGGTCCTCCACGAGGGTGCGCTGGACGGCCAGTTCCTTCGGGGAGGCCGCGGTCAGCCCGTCGCTGCGGGCTATGTAGACGGCGAGCACCTCGCCGCCCGCGCCCTTCTCCGCCAGGCGGGCGGCGCGGCGGATGAGGGTGCGGCCCTCGGGTCCGCCGGTGAGCCCGACCACGATCCGCTCCCGGGAGCCCCAGATCTTGGAGACCCGGTGCTCGCTGCGGTACTGGTTCAGGTACTCGTCGACACGGTCGGCGACCCACAGCAGCGCCAGTTCGCGCAGGGCGGTGAGGTTGCCCGGGCGGAAGTAGTTGGACAGGGCCGCGTCGACCTTGTCGGGCTGGTAGATGTTGCCGTGCGCCATGCGGCGGCGCAGGGCCTGCGGGGACATGTCGACCAGCTCGATCTGGTCCGCCCTGCGGACCACCTCGTCCGGCACGGTCTCGCGCTGGCGCACCCCCGTGATCGACTCCACCACGTCCCCGAGGGACTCCAGGTGCTGGATGTTGACGGTCGAGACCACGTCGATCCCGGCGGCCAGCAGCTCCTCCACGTCCTGCCAGCGCTTGGCGTTGCGCGAGCCGGGGATGTTGGTGTGGGCCAGCTCGTCCACCAGGGCGACGGCGGGCGCCCGGCCGAGCACGGCGTCGATGTCCATCTCGCCGAAGGTGGTGTCCCGGTACTCCAGCTGCCTGCGCGGGACCTGCTCCAGTCCGTGCAGCATCACCTCGGTGCGCGGCCGGTCGTGGTGCTCGACGAAGCCGACGACGCAGTCCGTGCCCCGCTCCACCCGGCGGTGCGCCTCCGAGAGCATGGCGTAGGTCTTGCCGACGCCCGGTGCCGCGCCGAGGTAGATCCGAAGCTTGCCGCGTGCCATGGCTCCATTGTTTCCGGTGACTGCTGCCTACGCAGCGTCGACCTTACGGCCAATGATGCTGACAAAGTGGACAAGGGCCGGGTCAAGGGGGGTCTTTGACGCAACTCTGATGGTGCCGGGCGGTACCCGGCGATCTCACACCTGGACGATCTCGCCGTCCCGCAGCTCCAGCACCCGGTCCGCCAGGTCCAGCAGCGTCGCGTCGTGCGTGGCGACCAGCACGGCCGGGGGTCCCTCCGCCTCCGCGGGGTCCCCGGGGGCCTGTTCGCCGTGGACGACGGCCCGCAGCAGCTCCATGACGGCGTGCCCGGTCTCGGCGTCGAGCTGGCCCGTCGGCTCGTCGGCGATCAGCAGGGCCGGGCGGTTGGCGAGGGCGCGGGCGATGGCGACCCGCTGCTGCTGGCCACCGGACAGCTCGCCGGGCCGCTGCGCCGCGTGGCCGGCGAGCCCGACGAGGGACAGCAGCAGCTCGACGCGCTCCTCACGCTCGCGCGGGTCGGCTCGGCGCAGCCGCAGCGGTACGCCGACGTTCTCGGCCGCGCTGAGGATCGGGATGAGCCCGAAGGACTGGAAGACGAACCCGATGCGGTCCCGGCGCAGCCGCAGCAGCTCGTTCTCGCCCAGCTCCGCCAGCTGCCGCCCGTCGACCTCGACCCGCCCCCGGTCGGGTGTGTCGAGCCCGCCGACGATGTTCAGCAGGGTGGTCTTGCCGGAGCCCGAGCGGCCCTTGAGCGCGATCAGCTCGCCGCGGGGCACCTCGAGGGAGACCCCCCGCAGCGCGTGGACGGCCGCGGCCCCCCGCCCGAACGACTTGTGAACGTCCTCGACCCGCACCATGGTCCCGGTGACCACCTGACGCATGTCGCCTCCCCCGCCGGCAGACCGCCAGTATCACCACGCCGGGCAGCGCCCCGAAAGGGGCGCGGGGAACTGCGCGACCAGCCACGACGCACCCGCACCCGGCGACGGCACGTCTGCCCCACGCTCGCGAAGCCGCCAAAACGGGCCGCGCCTTCCAAAGGCACGGCCCGTACATCCCTGCTGAACCCAGCGGAGCGCCTAGCGGACTTCGGTGATCTCAGGTCCACGCTGCAGCTGCCCCATGCCCCCGGAGAAGCGCGAGGACTCCTCCTGCTGGAGGCCCTCGGGGACCATCTGCGCGTCGTTCGGCAGCTTGAGGACGATCGGGTCGCGGGGCGCCATCGGGCCCTCGCCGCGGACCACGACGGTGTCGCGGAAGATCTGCTCCAGCAGGCCGGCGGCCTCCGGCTGCACCGCCCCCTGGCCGGAGATCACGCCGCGCAGGAACCAGCGCGGGCCGTCCACGCCGACGAACCGCACGACCTGGAAGCCGCTGGTGCCGTCGGGCAGCTGCACCGGCACCTGGGCCCGCAGCTCCCAGCCGAGCGAGCCCTCGACCTCGTCGACGATGCCACCCTGCTGGGTGATGCCGGAGGCGATCTCCTCGCGGACCTCGCCCCAGATGCCCTCGCGCTTGGGCGCGGCGAAGGCCTGCAACTGCACCGCGCTGTCGCGCAGTACGACGGTGGCGGCCACGATCGCGTCGCCGGCGACCTCGACGCGCAGCTCCATGCCGTCCACGCCCGGTACGAACAGTCCGCCGAGGTCCACACGGCCCTCGGCCGGGTCGCGCACCTCGGTGCTGTCCCACGGCCCGTCGGGCCGCGGCTCGGGCTCCAGCCGGACGCGCTCGCGCTCGGCCTCGACTTCCTCGTCCGCCTCGGTGTCGACGCTGTCGACGACCTGCTCGGCCTCGCCGGCCGCGTCCTCGGCGGCACCCTTCTTGTTGCGACGTCCGAACACGTCACTGTCCTTCCCGGTCGGATACGACCGAAGCGTATCGATTCCCACCCGTCGGACCGCCATCGGCGGCCCGACCGCTTGTGCCGCTCTCGCCGCCCACCGCGGCATGACCCCCGGTGGACCCGAAGCCCCCCTCGGCCCGCGCCGAGCCGGGAAGTTCCGCCACCTCCTGGAAGCGGACCCTCTCGACCTGCTGGACGACCAGTTGGGCAATCCGGTCGAAGCGCTCGAACCGCACGGACTCGCGCGGGTCGAGATTCACCACGATCACCTTGATCTCCCCACGGTACCCGGCATCGACCGTCCCCGGGGCATTCACGAGGGCGACACCGCAGCGGGCGGCGAGCCCGGAACGTGGGTGCACAAAGGCCGCGTACCCCTCCGGGAGGGCGATGGACACCCCCGTGGGCAGTACGGCCCGTTCGCCCGGCTCCAGCGTGCACGCCTCGGTGGTGCGCAGGTCGGCTCCCGCGTCCCCGGGGTGCTCGTAGGACGGAAGCGGCACGTCCGGGTCGACGCGCCGGATCTGGACGTTCAGCGGCTCGCGGCCGGTGGGGGTCACGGGTTCACCTCGAAGGCGCGGGCGCGCCGGATCTGGTCGGGGTCGCTCATGGCCGCCTGGATCTCCTCGTCGCGGCCGTGGTCGATGAAGTGGTCGACCTTCACCTCGACGAAAAGGGCGTCGGCGCGGACGGCGACGGGCCCGTCGGGGCCGCCGATGCGCCCGGTGGCGGTGGAGTAGATCTTCCGTCCGGCGACCGCGGTGACCTCGGCCTCCAGGTGCAGCGTGGTGCCGACCGGCACGGGCCGTACATAGTCCGTCTCCAGCCGGCCGGTCACGGCGATGGTCCGCAGCAGCCAGTTCAGCGAGCCGAGGGTCTCGTCGAGGGCGGTGGCCAGCACCCCGCCGTGGGCGAGGCCCGGCGCGCCCTGGTGGGCGCTCTGGACGGTGAACTCGGCGGTCAGGGAGACGCCCTCGCCGGCCCGGGCCTCCAGGTGCAGTCCGTGGGACTGACCGGGGCCGCATCCGAAACAGTGTTCGTAGTGGGCACCGAGGAGTTCCCCGGGTGCGGGCGCGTCGGGGTGCCGTACCGGTTTCACCGCGTCGGCGGGGGGCTGAAGAGCTGCGGAACTACCACTCACAGGCGCAGACCTTACCCGTCCGCCGAGCGCCCACCACCGCCCTGCCCGGCGGGGCTTCGCACCGGCCGCCCCGACTCCGGCCGCCCACGGATCCCGTGCCAAGCTTGACTCCATGCAGCTCTCCGCCACGCCCTACGAAGAACGCCTCACCGCCCCTCGCTCGTGGTGGTTCGTCAGCTTCCTCGTGGGCGTCTCGTTCGCCCTGATCCTGCTCCCCTTCGGCACCCTGCCGCTGCTGGGCGGCCTGGTGGGCGGTACGGCCGCGGCGGCGGTGGTCGCCAGCGCCTACGGCTCGCCGCGCATCCGGATCGTGGGGGACTCGCTGATCGCGGGCGAGGCGAAGATCCCGGTGTCGGCGCTGGGCGAGGCGGAGATCCTGGACGCGGAGGAGGCACGCGCCTGGCGCACCTACAAGGCCGACACCCGCGCCTTCCTGCTGCTGCGCGCGTACATCCCCACGGCCCTGCGCGTGGAGGTCACGGACCCCGAGGACCCGACGCCGTACCTGTACCTGTCGACGCGGGAGCCGGAGCGGCTGGCGGCGGCCATCGAGGCGGCGCGCACGGCGAACGCCTAGGGCCTGTCTGACCATGCGCGTCGTCGCCCGAAGGGCGTCCGCGCGGCGTCAGGCGCGTGCTCTCGGCGTGCCGGCCCCAGGCCCTCGTACCGGACGTACTCGGGACTGGGGCCGGCACGGCGAGCGTGCGCGCATGGCGTCGCGGGGCAGACGGGAATGGCCAGACAGGCCCTAGGGGCTATCCCGCCGGAGGTCCTGGGAGGACGCGCTAGAACTCGTCGGGCAGATCGCGCAGGTCCAGCGGCTCCGCGGGCTGTTCCAGCGGCGGCAGCTGCAGGAGCTCGTCCCACGGCACCTGGGCCTTGCGCAGGTCGGCCCTGATCCGCGCGGCCAGTCTTCGGGTGTCCCGGCGGTTCATGACCGCCCCGACCGCGGCGCCCACCATGAACGGCATCAGGGTGGGCAGGTTCCGGACCGTCCGCTTCATGATCTGCTGGCGCAGTTCGCGCTTCATGCGGCCGCCGAGGGCCGCGTCGTAGGTCGACGGCTTCATCACGTCGACGCCGCGCTCCCCCGACCAGGAGGACAGATACGCGGTGCTGCGGACTCTGAGGTTCCCCGGCGGTCGTACGCCGTACACCTCGTGCAGTTCCGCGATGAGCTTCAGCTCGACCGCCGCGACCCCGGTGATCTCCGCGGCCAGTTCGGTCGGCAGGGCGGGTGGCACCGGCAGCATGGCCGCCGCACCGATGCCGGCCCCGATCGTCGAGGTTCCGGCCGCCGCGCCCGCCACCAGCTTGTCGGCCAGTTCCTCGGGTCCGAGACCCGGGAACTGCCTGCGCAGGGTCGCGAGGTCGCGTACGGGCACACGCGGGGCGATGTCGATGATGCGGTCCGCGACGTAGGAGAGCCCCGCGCGGGCGTGACTGCCGCCTTTGCGGGCGCCTTCCCGGGCCATCTTCCGGGCCCTGTCACGGATGACCGCCGCCCGTCGGCGTGCGACGGGCGCGGGCCACTGCGCCGGCTCCGGGTGGTCAGCCCGGCCGGCCGCCGGTTCGAGCGAGGCTCCCGCTTCCGGTGAGCCCCGCTCGTCGTCACGCGCGCCGTGCGGGCCGTGGGACGGCCCTTCGTCCGCTCCCCGCCCGGGGAAGCGGCGCTTCCTGGGAGGGGTCGAGCCAGACACGGCCGACCCGCCCTCAGTCGCAGTCGCGGCAGATCGGCTGACCGTTCTTCTCCCTGGCCAGCTGGCTGCGGTGGTGGACCAGGAAGCAGCTCATGCAGGTGAACTCGTCCTGCTGCTTCGGCAGGACCCGGACGGCCAGCTCCTCGTTCGAGAGGTCCGCTCCGGGCAGTTCCAGGCCTTCGGCGGCCTCGAACTCGTCGACGTCCACCGACGAGGTGGACTTGTCGTTCCGCCGTGCCTTCAGCTCTTCCAGGCTGTCGGAGTCGACGTCATCGTCGGTCTTGCGTGGAGTGTCGTAGTCGGTTGCCATATCGCTCTCCCCCTCTGGGTGTCTGCGGTGTCTCCAGCGCACGTAACGCGTGAGAGGCCGGACTTGTGCCCGACCTGAGGCGGAGATTTTGCCTCACATCAAGGGCTGTTACTCAATCGACACCCAACCCGACCTCTCAAGAGTGATCGGCTTGGATGGCGGTGAGGACCGTACACGCTTCGAATGCCGCACCTCAAAGGCGCCTCACCGTGTACTTCCCGTGATCAAGAGCCCTGAAAACCAGGACTTTCCCGGCTTTCCGTCATCTGTCATGATCACAGAGAGTACATGGCTGGAAATCCGCCTATGTGATCGATCACACAGCGAGAAGCCCATTCGGCCGCCGAAAAATTCCGCGTAGAGCGAACATCGCCCGCGTGTGTCGATTTCGGTCACAGCGGCAGGGTGACGCGCATCACCAGACCGCCTCCCTCGCGCGGCTCCGCCACGATCTGGCCGCCGTGCGCGCGGGCCACGGACCGCACGATGGACAGGCCGAGCCCGACACCCTTGTCGCTGTTCGTGCGCTCCGTACGGAGCCGCCTGAAGGGCTCGAAGAGATTGTCGATCTCGTACGCCGGCACCACCGGCCCGGTGTTCGCGACGGTGAGCACCGCCTGCCCGTGCTGGACCTCGGTGTTCACCTCCACCCACCCGTCGTCCGCCACGTTGTACCGCACCGCGTTCTGCACGAGGTTCAGCGCGATCCGCTCCAGCAGCACGCCGTTGCCCTGCACCACGGCCTGCTTGCGCTCGCCGCGGATCTTCACGCCCTTCGCCTCGGCCTCGCCGTGCACCTGGTCGACGGCCTGGGTGGCCACCTCGGCCAGGTCGACCGGTTTGCGCTCGACGATCTGGTTGTCGCTGCGGGCGAGCAGCAGCAGGCCCTCGACCAGCTGCTCGCTGCGCTCGTTGGTGGCGAGCAGCGTCTTGCCGAGCTGCTGGAGCTCCACCGGCGCGTTCGGATCGGACAGGTGCACCTCCAGCAGCGTGCGGTTGATCGCGAGCGGGGTGCGCAGCTCGTGGGAGGCGTTGCCGACGAAGCGCTGCTGGGCGGTGAAGGCCCGCTGCAGCCGCTCCAGCATGTCGTCGAAGGTGTCCGCCAGCTCCTTCAGCTCGTCGTCCGGGCCGTCCAGCTCGATGCGGCGGGACAGGTCGGAACCGGCCACCGCGCGCGCGGTGCGGGTGATCCGGCCGAGCGGGGACAGCACGCGCCCGGCCATCGCGTAACCGAACGCGAAGGCGATCACGGCGAGGCCCAGCAGGGCCATCAGGGAGCGGCTGAGCAGATTGTCCAGGGCCGCCTGGCGCTGGTGGTCGGCGCAGCGGCTGATCGCGTCGTTGAACTCCGCAAGCGGCACCTGGTTGGTGATCGCGGGGCAGTTGTCGCTGGAGACCTTCAGGTCCTGGAAGCTGACGATCTTGAACAGCGGCGCGTTGCCGGTGGTGATGGCCTGCGCGGCCAGCAGGTAGATGATCGACAGCAGCAGGATGCCGGCGATCAGGAACATGCCGCCGTACAGCAGCGTGAGCCGTATGCGGATGGTCGGGCGCAGCCACGGGAACGGGGGCTGCGGACGCCTGGGGTCCCAGGTGGGTTTCGGTGGCGCCTGCGGGGGCGCGGGGGTCGCGGCCATGGCGATCAGATCCGGTAGCCGGAGCCGGGCACGGTGACGATGACGGGCGGCTCGCCCAGCTTCCGGCGCAGCGTCATGACCGTCACGCGGACCACGTTCGTGAACGGGTCGGTGTTCTCGTCCCAGGCCTTCTCCAGCAGCTGCTCGGCCGAGACGACGGCGCCCTCGCTGCGCATCAGCACTTCGAGGACCGCGAACTCCTTGGGCGCGAGCTGGACCTCCTTGCCGTCGCGGAAGACCTCGCGGCGGTTGGGGTCGAGCTTGATCCCGGCGCGCTCCAGGACGGGCGGCAGGGGCACGCTGGTCCGGCGGCCGAGGGCCCGCACGCGCGCGATCAGCTCGCTGAACGCGAAGGGCTTGGGCAGGTAGTCGTCGGCGCCGAGCTCCAGGCCCTCGACCCGGTCGCTGACGTCTCCAGAGGCGGTGAGCATGAGCACGCGGGTGGCCATGCCCAGCTCGACGATCTTGCGGCAGACGTCGTCGCCGTGCACGAGCGGGAGATCGCGGTCGAGGACGACCACGTCGTAGTCGTTGACGCCGATGCGCTCCAGGGCGGCCGCCCCGTCGTACACGACGTCGACGGCCATGGCCTCCCGGCGCAGTCCGGTGGCCACCGCATCCGCGAGCAGCTGCTCGTCCTCGACGACGAGTACGCGCACGTCGCTTGTCCTTCCTCTGTCCACCCGCGTAGGGCGCCGGGCGCGCATGCGGGCAGGGGTGTTCGTGGGGTGTGACCTCCATCCTGCCCTTTTCGGTCATAAGTCGGCTGTAAGACGGGGGCCCGGACCGCAGGGACCGTGGCCGCGTGAGGGGAATACGAGATTTTCTCCTCCGGTTGAGGTTTCCGGGACGGGGAGCGGGGGGAGGACGGCTTTACACCCGCGATCACGCTCTGCATGTGCCGCAGCACCATGCGGTACATCGCGATCCGCTTCGGCAGAGTGGGCGCGGGTGTCCGGCACCGACGCCGCCCGGCCGGGCGCGGCCGGGCACCTGCCAGAGCTTGATCGTCCCTTCCCGCACACGGCACACCCCCGTGCCACCCGACCCACGACCCAGGACGAGGGGGCGCAGCATGGACGCTTTCACCGCAGGACTTCTGCAGCGCATAAGGGCGACCGAGTCCGACCTGACCCGGGCTCGTGACGAGGGCGACGACTTCCTCGCCGAGGTGGAGCAGGCAGAGCTCGACGACCTGCGCCGCCTCGCCGCCGAACACGGTGTGGAGGTCGGCGCGTCACGCGTCTGATCGGTTCGGAAGCGCACGAAGGGACCCCGGCGAATCCAGCGCCGGGGTCCCTTCGTGTGCGGTGGCACCGGGCGGGATCCCTCCCGTCCGGTCCCGCCTCAGTCGTGCCAGGCCCCGAAGTCCTCCAGCAGCCGCTGGAGGGGCTCGAAGACCCCGGGGGTACCCGCGACCGTCAGATCCCGCGACGGCCGCTCTCCGGCCCGTCCACCGGTCAGCGCGCCCGCCTCCCGGGCGATCAGGTCGCCCGCCGCGTGGTCCCACGCGTTGAGCCCGCGCTCGTAGTACCCGTCGAGCCGGCCGCAGGCCACGTCGCACAGGTCGACGGCCGCCGAGCCGCTGCGCCGGATGTCCCGCAGCAGGGGGATCAGCCTGGCCGCCACCTCGGCCTGGTGGGCGCGGACCTCGGCGACGTAGTTGAAGCCGGTGGAGACCAGCGCCTGGTCCAGCGGGGGCGCGGGGCGGCAGGCGAGCGCCCGCTCGCCCTCCCCCGCGCCCGTGGCCCATGCGCCGCCGCCGCTAACTGCGTGGTATGTCTCGCCGCGCATCGGGGCCGCGACGACCCCGGCGACGGTCTCGCCGTCCCACTCGGCCGCGATGGACACCGCCCAGGTCGGCAGCCCGTACAGGTAGTTCACGGTGCCGTCGAGGGGGTCGATCACCCAGCGGACGCCGCTGGTGCCCTCGACGGAGGCGCCCTCCTCACCGAGGAAGCCGTCGTCGGGGCGGCGCCCGGAGATCAGATCGGTGATCAGCTTCTCCGCCGCGATGTCCATCTCGGTGACGACGTCGATGGGGCTGGACTTGGTCCGCGCCACGGCGAGGTCGGCCGGGCGGCCGTCCCGCAGCAGCTCACCGGCCCGGCGGGCGGCCTCCTGGGCCAGCTCCAGCAGTTCCCGGTGCAGGGCGTCGGTCACGGGTCTCCTCACGCGTAGGGGCTGTCGGCGCCCGCCGCGGCGGGGCGGGGCGCACGGGGCGGGCAGCAGCCGACCGGGCAGACGTCGTGGCTCGCGCCGAGGGCGCCCAGGGCGCAGGGGGTGACGTCCTGCCCGCGTTCCACGGCGGCGCGTTCCACGATCAGGTCGCGGACTGCGGCGGCGAACCGGGGGTCGGCGCCCACGGTGGCCGAGCGGCGCACCGGCAGGCCCAGCTCCCGGGCCTTGGCCGTCGCCTCGGTGTCGAGGTCGTAGAGGACCTCCATGTGGTCGGAGACGAAGCCGATCGGCGCCATCACCACGGCCGGGGCGCCGGCGGCGTGCCGCTCCTCGAGGTGGTCGCAGATGTCGGGCTCCAGCCACGGGATGTGCGGGGCGCCGGAGCGGGACTGGTAGACGAGCCGCCAGGGGTGGTCGGCACCGGTGCGCTCGCGGACCGCGTCGGCGATCAACTGGGCGACGTCCAGGTGCTGCTCGACGTAGGCGCCGCCCTCGCCGTGGGCCTCGACGGGGCCGGAGGTGTCGGCGGCGGCGGTCGGGACGGAGTGGGTGGTGAAGGCGATGTGGGCGCCGGCGCGGAGGTCCTCGGGCAGCTCGGCGAGGGAGCGCAGCACCCCGTCGGTCATGGGTTCGACGAAGCCGGGGTGGTTGAAGTAGTGCCGCAGCTTGTCGATCCTCGGCAGCGGCAGGCCCTCGGCCTCCAGGGCGGCCAGCGCGTCGGCGAGGTTCTCGCGGTACTGGCGGCAGCCGGAGTAGGAGGCATAGGCGCTGGTGGTGAGCACCAGGATGCGGCGGCGGCCGTCGGCGACCATCTCGCGCAGGGTGTCCGTCAGGTAGGGCGCCCAGTTGCGGTTGCCCCAGTAGACCGGCAGGTCCAGGCCGTGGTCGGCGAAGTCCTTGCGCAGGGCGTCCAGCAGAGCGCGGTTCTGGTCGTTGATCGGGCTGACCCCGTCGAACAGGAAGTAGTGCTGCCCGACTTCCTTGAGGCGTTCCTTGGGGATGCCGCGCCCGCGCGTGACGTTCTCCAGGAACGGGACCACGTCGTCCGGGCCTTCGGGGCCGCCGAAGGACAGCAGGAGCAGGGCGTCGTACGGGGTGGCATCGAGCGCGTCTGGCATGTCTCGATCCTGCCACCCGGTGCTGACCGCCGGGAAACGGCCGGGTGAAGAGTCGTGTTCCAGGGGGTTTATGCCGGTTTTTTCCGCTGTTGATCCAGGTGCGTTAAGGGTCCCCTAACTCGTAAGCTGTATCAGCCGCACTCGCGCCTTACCGAGCCGTTTCGGAGACCACGTGCCCAGCCCCTACCGAGCCCTGTTCGACGAGCCCGGCACCAAGGCGTTCTCCGCCGCGGGACTCCTCGGCCGGATGCCGCTGTCGATGATGGGCATCGGCGTGGTCACGATGATCTCCCAGCTCACCGGGCGGTACGGGCTCGCGGGCGCGCTGTCGGCCACCATCGCGCTGTCCGCGGCGGTGATCGGGCCCCAGATCTCCCGGCTGGTGGACCGGCACGGGCAGCGCCGGGTGCTGCGTCCCGCTACCCTCGTGGCCCTCGTGGCGGCGGCCGGGCTGCTGCTCGCCGCCCACCTGGGGTGGCCGGACCGGGTGCTCTTCGCCTGTGCGGCCGGGATCGGCTCGGTGCCCAGCCTGGGCGCCATGATCCGGGCCCGCTGGGCCGCGCTGTACCGGGGCACGCCGAAGCTGCACACCGCCTACTCGTTCGAGTCGGTGGTCGACGAGATCTGCTTCATCTTCGGCCCGATCATCTCCATCGGGCTGTGCACGGCCTGGTTCCCGGAGGCGGGCCCCCTGCTGGCCGCCTGCTTCCTGGCGGCCGGGGTCTGCTGGCTCACCGCCCAGCGCGCCACCGAGCCGGTGCCGCACCCGCGCGAGCGGCAGGGCGGCGGCAGCGCCCTGCGCTCCCCCGCGCTCCAGGTGCTGGTGGCGACCTTCGTGGCGACCGGCGCGATCTTCGGGTCGGTGGACGTGGTCACCGTCGCCTTCGCCGACGAGCGCGGGCACAAGGGCGCCGCGAGCGTGGTGCTCGCCCTGTACGCGGCCGGTTCCTGCGCGGCCGGGGCGGTCTTCGGGCTGCTGCGTCTGGCCGGGGCGCCGGAACGTCGCTGGTTGCTGGGCGTGTCGGCCATGGCCGTGAGTATGATCCCCCTCCTACTGGTCGGAAACCTGCCGCTTCTGGCCGTGGCGCTGTTCGTTGCGGGGCTGTCCATCGCACCGACGATGATCACGACGATGTCCCTCATCGAAGAGCACGTACCTCGCGCACAGCTCACCGAGGGCATGACCTGGGTGAGCACCGGCCTCGCGGTCGGCGTGGCGCTCGGCTCCTCCCTGGCCGGCTCGGTGATCGACGCCGCCGGGGCGCACGCCGGGTACGGGGTTCCGGTGCTGTCCGGGGCCGTCGCGGTCGTGGTCGGTTTCCTCGGGTACCGCCGGCTGCGCAGGCCGGCCGCGGGTCGGGGAGGCACCGTTGAGCAGCACAGCGAGCGGGAAGAACGGCACCTGGCGTAACTGGGGCGGCAACGTCACCGCCCGGCCCGCCCGGCAGGTCGCACCGGCCTCCGTGGAGGAGTTGGCCACGGCGGTGCGCCGGGCGCGTGAGGACGGCCTGAAGGTGAAGGCCGTCGGCACCGGGCACTCCTTCACGTCGATCGCCGCCACCGACGGCGTGTTGATCCGCCCTCACCTCTTGACGGGCATCCGCAACATCGACCGCGAGTCCATGACCGTCACGGTCGAGGCGGGCACCCCGCTCAAGAGACTCAATGCGGCCCTGGCGCGCGAGGGACTGTCGCTCACCAACATGGGCGACATCATGGAGCAGACCGTCTCCGGGGCCACCAGCACCGGAACCCACGGCACGGGCCGCGAGTCCGGCTCCATAGCCGCCCAGATCAAGGGGCTCGAACTCGTCACGGCGGACGGCTCGGTGCTCGTCTGCTCCGAGAAGGAGAACCCCGAGGTCTTCGCGGCCGCGCGACTGGGGCTCGGCGCCCTCGGCATCGTCACCGCGATCACCTTCGCCGTGGAGCCGCTGTTCCTGCTCACCGCGCGCGAGGAGCCGATGCCCTTCGAGCGGGTCCTCGCCGAGTTCGACCAACTGTGGGCCGAGAACGAGCACTTCGAGTTCTACTGGTTCCCGCACACCGGCAGCACCAACACCAAGCGCAACAACCGCAGCGCGGGCCCCGAGCAGCCCGTCGGGCAGCTGGCCGGCTGGTTCGAGGACGAGTTCCTCTCCAACGGCGTCTTCCAGGTGGCCCAGTGGGCCGGCCGCGCGGCACCCGCCGCCGTCCCCGCGATCGCGCGGATCTCCAGCAGGGCCCTGTCCGCGCGGACGTACACGGACATCCCGTACAAGGTCTTCACCTCCCCGCGCCGGGTGCGCTTCGTGGAGATGGAGTACGCCGTCCCGCGCGCGGCCCTGGTGGAGACCCTGCGCGAGCTGAGGACCATGGTCGACCGCTCGGGCCTGCGCATCAGCTTCCCCGTCGAGGTGCGCACCGCCCCGGCCGACGACATCACCCTGTCCACCGCCTCCGGGCGGGACAGCGCCTACATCGCCGTGCACATGTTCCGGGGCACGCCGTACCAGTCGTACTTCACCGCCGCCGAGCGCATCCTCACCGCGCACGAGGGCCGTCCGCACTGGGGCAAGGTGCACACGCGGGACGCGGAGTACCTCGCCCGGGTGTACCCGCGCTTCGGCGAGTTCACGGCGTTGCGGGACCGTCTTGACCCGGAACGGCTGTTCCAGAACGACTACTTGCGGAGGGTTCTGGGGTCGTAGGCGTCGCGGCGGACCCGCTGGGCGTGGGGGTCGCGCCCGGGGTGGTGCCGGCGCTCGGGGCCTCGCCCGCGGTGCCGCCAAAGCGGCCGGGTGCGGGGGTCGCGCCGCCGGCCGTACCCCCGCCGGCGGAGGGTGTGCGACCGCTCCGCTCCCCGGACGGCGTGCCCGACGGGGCCGGCACCTCCTCGGACTTCGAGGAGGCCGGGCGGCGCCCGGTGACCGCGTCGCTGACCGTCGTGCCCCCGCCGCCGCTGAAGCTGCTGCCGGACACGAGCTCGTACGTCGTGATGCCGGCCATGGTCACGCCGAACACCATGGCGGCCGCGACCACCGGCCGCCGCCAGTTCCTCACCCGCGCGCGGTAGACGGTCCCCTCGCCGAACTCGCCCGGGGGCGAGGGCACTTGCCGCGGGGGACGGGGGGTCGCCTTCGCCTCCCGGAACTGCTCCCCGGTCCGCCTGAAGAAGTGCTGGAAGAGGGTGCCGCCGCAGGTGGCGACGACGCTGACCACCCCGGCGCCGAGGATCGTGCCGTACACCCCGAAGTACGAGGCCATCTTGGCCGCCACGACCGCCGCCAGGGCGCTGCCCGCCACCTGGGGGACGCTCAGGTCGATCCGCCTGCGAACCGCGGCGGGTGTTTCACGCATACCCGGAACCTGCCTGCCTTTCCCGTACTTGATCGACATTCACCGACCTACTGCACGAGAAGGGGACGTACGAACGAAACCATTAGTTCCGTTTCTGGGGATTGCGTGAAGTTCGCCACGTTCATGATCGACAAAACCGGTTGCGGAGGGCCGGGAGACATCTCTTGCCAGAAGTTGGGCGGCGCGCCAATCCACGCACGTGGTCCGAATGGAGTACTGTTGCGAGCCCTGGGTCCGGTCTCCCACCAGGGTGTCCGCGGCCTTGAAGGACCGCCGGGAGGGGGCTAGTTGCACAGGGTGACGGAGTTTGTCACTTAGCGTTGCGAATAGGTAACCGTGCCATAACGGCGGCCCAGGGCCCGTGCCCGACACGCCGGGCAACTCGGCAAGGTTGTGGCAGGCTGCACCCGGGCAGGCCACACTCGACTAGCGGAAGCAGCGACGCACGTGACGTCGGCAGGCACCACCCGGGAGGTCCCCATGCCCGAACTGCGTGTCGTGGCCGTCTCGAATGACGGCACACGGCTGGTGCTCAAGGCTGCCGACTCAACGGAGTACACCCTTCCGATCGACGAACGGCTGCGCGCCGCCGTGCGCGGCGACCGGCCCCGCCTCGGGCAGATCGAGATCGAGGTCGAGAGCCATCTCCGCCCCCGCGACATCCAGGCGCGTATACGCGCCGGTGCCACGGCGGAAGAGGTCGCGCAGCTCGCGGGCATCCCCGTCGACCGGGTACGGCGCTTCGAGGGTCCGGTACTGGCCGAGCGCGCCTTCATGGCCGAGCGGGCCCGCAAGACCCCGGTCCGCCGCCCCGGCGAGAACTCCGGCCCGCCGCTCGGCGAGGCCGTCCAGGAGCGGCTGCTGCTGCGCGGCGCCGAGAAGGACACCGTGCAGTGGGACTCCTGGCGCCGTGACGACGGCACCTGGGAGGTGCTCCTCGTCTACCGGGTCGCGGGCGAACCGCACTCGGCGAGCTGGACGTACGACCCGCCCCGGCGGCTCGTCCAGGCCGTCGACGACGAGGCGCGCTCGCTGATCGGCGAGTCCGACGACCTCGCGGTGCCGGAGCCCAGCTTCCCGTTCGTCCCGCGCATCGCCCGGCTGCCGCGCGAGCGTTCGATGGACCGTGCGCTGGACCGGGGCGACCGGGAGCGGCCGAGCCTGCCCGCGCAGGCGTCCGAGCCCGTGGAGGAGAGCACCACCGGCGAGCGCGACTCGCTGACCAGCCTCCTGGAGGCCGTGCCCAGCTTCCGCGGCGACATGGTGGTCCCCGAACGGCCGTCGGAGACCCCGGAGGAGCCGCCCGAGGAACCCGTCGTGGAGGAGCCCCCGGCGCCCGCCGCGTCGGCCGGTTCCGCCTACGCGGACGTCCTCATGCCCCGCTCCGTGGGCAGTCACCGCGACCGGCTCGTCGGCGCCACCGACCGCCAGGCCGAGGCCGACGGCGTCCGCCCCGGCCGCCGCGCCGCCGTCCCGAGCTGGGACGAGATCGTCTTCGGCACCCGCCGCAAGAAGCAGGAGTAGCCGGTCCGACGACCGTACGGGGAGGGCGGGGCACGCGTGCGTGCCCCGCCCTCCCCGTCTGCCGCTACTGCGGGTCGGCCCCCACCGCCACCGGCCGGGACGGGTCCGAGGACCACTCCGACCACGAACCGACGTACAGGGCCGCCGGGATGCCGGCCACCGCGAGGGCCAGCACCTCGTGGGCGCCGGAGACGCCCGAACCGCAGTACACGCCGACCTCCGCGTCCGTGGAGACGCCGAGGGCCTTGAAGCGGTCCTCCAGCTCCGCCGCGGGCAGGAAGCGGCCGTCGGTCTCCACGTTCTCCGTCGTCGGCGCCGACACCGCGCCCGGGATGTGCCCGCCCACCCGGTCGATCGGCTCGACCTCGCCGCGGTACCGCTCCCCCGCACGCGCGTCCAGCAACACACCCGTGCGGGCGAGTTCCGCGGCGCCGTCCGCGTCCAGCAGACCGGTCGCGGCCGACACCGGTTCGAAGTCGCCTCCGGCCGGGGCGGGCTGACGTGACGACAGCTCGCCCTCCCAGGTGGGCAACCCGCCGTCCAGGACCCGCACGTCCGGGTGACCCGTCCAGCGCAGCAGCCACCACGCGCGCGCGGCGGCCCAGCCCTGCCCGCCGTCGTAGACGACGACCGGCCGGCTCGCCGACACACCCGCGCGGCGCATCGCGGCGCCGAATTCCGCGAGGTCGGGCAGGGGGTGCCGGCCGTGTTCGCCCGGGGCGCCGGCCAGCTCCCGGTCCAGGTCCACGAAGACGGCGCCGGGGATGTGCCCGGCCGCGTACTCGGCCCGGCCGTCGAAGGCCGGGGCGCCCGCCGCCTTCGCCACGCTCAGCTGCCAGCGGACGTCCAGCAGAACGGGTGGATTCTCCCCGCTCAGGCCCTGGGCGAGTTCGGTTGCGGTGATGATGGCTCTCATGGCGTCCATCCATACGCCAGGGGTGGCCGCGGCGTCCAGGTCCGGCTACTCTGCTCCGCCGGACAGGCTCGATCACGAGGCGTATGGGATCGAGCACGTGCTGTACAGCCGGTGGACACCCGCCGGCCATCGTCAGGAAGCGACGAAACACGGCAGCGCAGGCATTCTTCCGGGGAAACCGCCGGTCCGGCGACGCCGTACGGCCCGCGAGACCGCGGAGGATGCCGCCACCGGCACGGGCGCGCACGCGACCGGCGTGGTCCCCCTGCCGGCGGAGCGGAAACGACACGGCCACCACCAGGGGCCGGGGAGAGAGTGATCGATGACCGAGGCACGGGAGTCGGACGGTCCGCACGCGCGGCGCGCGCCCGGCACACCCTGCTGGGTGAGCCTGATGGCACACGGGCTGACCGCCACCGAGGAGTTCTACGGGGAGCTGTTCGGCTGGGAGTTCCGGCCGGGCCCGCAGCAGCTCGGCCCCTATGTGCGGGCGCTGCTCGACGGGCGGGAGGTGGCCGGCATGGGTCAGCTGCCGCCGGACCCCCGGCTGCCGATCGCCTGGACGCCCTACCTCGCCTCGGACGACGTGGACCGGACGGCCGACACGGTGCGGCTGTGCGGCGGCACGGTGGCCGTCGGCCCGCTGGACGCGGCCGAGGCCGGGCGGATGGCCATCGCCGCCGACCCCTCGGGCGCGGTGTTCGGCATCTGGCAGGGCTCGGACCACCTCGGCGCGACGGTCACCGGGGTGCCGGGCACGCCCGCGTGGAACGAGCTGCTCACGTTCGAGACGGAGAGCGTCGCCAAGTTCTACGAGACGGTGTTCGGATACGAGGAGGAGCCGGTGCTCTCCGCCGACTTCGACTACGTGACCCTGCGCACCGGCGGCCGTCCGGTGGCCGGACTGCACGGCCTGGGCCACGCCCTGCCCCGGGACCGCGGCTCGTACTGGCAGACCTACTTCGAGGTGGCCGACACGGACGAGACGCTGCGGCAGGTGGCCGGCCTCGGTGGCCAGGTCCTCCATGCGGCCCACGAGAGCGCACACGGGCGGGTGGCGACCGTGGCGGACCCGGAGGGCGCGGTCTTCTCGGTGGTGCAGAACCCGAGCTGACCGCTCAGGCGGACGAGACGGGCAGCACGTCCGGGGACAGGGCCGCCGCGCGGGACGTCGCGGCGGTCATCCGGCGGCGGTGGTGGCGGCGGCACAGCACCTCGTAGCCGATCTCGCCCGCCGCGTTGTTGACGTCGCCGACGACCACCTGGGCGCCCTCGACCACCATCTGGCCGTCCACGGTGCGGGCGTTGTGCGTGGCGCGGGCGCCGCACCAGCACAGCGCCTCCACCTGGAGCACCTCGATCCGGTCGGCCAGCTCCACCAGCCGCTGCGAACCCGGGAAGAGCTTGGAGCGGAAGTCGGTGGTGATGCCGAACGCGTAGGCGTCCAGGCCGAGATCGTCCACCACGCGCGCGAGCTGATCGATCTGCCCGGGCGCGAGGAACTGCGCCTCGTCCGCGATCACGTAGTCGACCCGGCCGCCCTGCGAGAGGTGGTCGACGATGTACGCGTACAGGTCCTGGTCGTCCGCGACCTCCACCGCGTCGGTGACCAGGCCGAGACGGGAGGACAGCTTGCCCTCGCCGGCGCGGTCGTTCCTCGTGAAGATCATTCCGACCAGGCCCCGCGCGGAGCGGTTGTGCTCGATCTGCAGAGCCAGCGTCGACTTCCCGCAGTCCATCGTTCCGGAGAAGAACACCAGCTCGGGCATGAGGAGTTGAGCACCTTTCGGTGAGTCGTGGAGGCGGGGGCGCGTCAGGAGCGTACTTCGAGCAGCGGGACCAGCTGCTCGACGGGGGTCATCGAACCGTGGTTGCCGACCAGCGCGGACTCCTTCGGCTCCCGCTCGGAGGCGATGATCAGGACGTCGTCGTGCGCGGCCGCGACCACGTCCCCGAGGCGGGCGTACACCCGCTCGTCGATGTGCGGCCCGAACCAGCCCGCCGCGATCGCCTCGTCGCGCGAGGCCACCCAGAACTGCTCGCCGAGCACCTCGCGCCAGCAGGTCAGCACGTCGTTCTGGGCGCCCGGCACCGCGTACACGTGCCGTGCCCGCCCCTCGCCGCCCAGCAGGGCGACCCCGGCGCGCAGCTCCCAGTCCGTGTCGAAGTCGATCCGGTGCTCGTCGTCGAACGGGACGTCGACCATGCCGTGGTCCGCGGTGACGTAGAGCGCGCTGCGCGGCGGCAGCTGCTCGGCCAGGCGCTGGGCGAGCCGGTCGACGTACATGAGCTGGCCGCGCCAGGTGTCGGAGGCGACGCCGTAGCGGTGGCCCGCGCCGTCGAGTTCGGCGTAGTACGTGTACACCAGCGAGCGGTCCCCGGCGGCCAGCTGCTCGGCGGCCAGGTCCATGCGCTCCTCGCCGCTCAGCCGTCCGTGGAAGCGGCCGCCGCTGAGCGCGACCTTGGTCAGCGGGGTGTGCTGGAAGGTCGGCGAGGACACCTGGGCGGCGTGCACCCCGGCGTCGTGGGCCAGCTGGAAGACGGTGGGGTACGGCTGCCAGGGCCGCGGTTCGGTGTACGGCTGCCAGCGGAGCTGGTTCATCAGCTCGCCGGTGGCCGGGTTGCGGACCGTGTAGCCGGGCAGGCCGTGGGCGCCGGGCGGCAGGCCGGTGCCGACGGAGGCGAGGGAGGTCGCGGTGGTCGCCGGGTAGCCGGCGGTGAGCGGGCGGCCGGTGCCGCCGCGCGAGCTGCCGAGCAGCGAGGCCAGGAAGGGGGCCTCGTCGGGGTGGGCGCGCAGCTGCTCCCAGCCGAGCCCGTCGATCAGGAAGACGCAGACCCGGTCGGCCGGGGCCAGCTCGGTGATCGTCGCGGACAGCCCGGGTACGCCCATGCCCGCGGCGAGCGTGGGCAGCAGGTCGGCGAGGGAGCCGGTGCCGTACTGGGGCAGCGGCGCGGTGTCCAGGGCGAGCGGTTCCGGGTGGTCCCAGGCGGAGAGCTGGGACATCAGCGCGTGACGTCCGCGGTCGCCTCGGAGACGGCCTGCGCGAAGGCCAGTGCCTGGCGGACCGTCTCCGGGCCGTCGCCGGCCTCGCTGACGCGCAGGCTGAGGTCGTCCGCCGTGGAGTTGCCCGTGTAGCCGTGGTCGGCGTCGCAGTTGGGGTCGCCGCAGGCGGCGGGCTCCAGGTCGATGCGGCTGACCGCGCCCCAGCCGATGGTCAGCACGACCTCGCGGGGCAGCGTGCCCGGGGTGTACTGCTCGGGGTTCGCGACCACCCGGCTGACCACGACCGACGAGATCCGGCCGAGCTTCACGGACTCCGTGGACGTCGTGGCGTACGGCGTCGGGGAGGTGGTGTCGGCGGCCTGCTCGTCGGTGTGGCTGACGATGAAGCGGTTGCCGGTGAGGACCAGGACGGTCACGTGCCGCCGCACCTCGTTCTGGTCGAACGTGGTCTCCTGGTGGACCAGGTACGACCGGATGGGCTCGCCGCCCACGGCGGCCTCCACCGCCTCGGCCACGAGGGCCGGGTAGTAGCCGCTGCGCTCGATCGCCGCGCGCAGCCCCTGGGTCGTCGTACTGGTCTTGGCCATGGCGTCCATCCTAATCCGTGGGCAAGGGGGGTCCGGGCCAGTCGCGCAGACCGGGGACGGCCCGCGCACGCGTGTGTGGGCGCCTCGGGACGAGCCCCGGGCCGATGTCGAGCCGCTCGGCGGCGACGAGGCAGGAGACGCGTTCCGGGCCGCCGGCGTCCGCCTCGAACGCGGCCACGACGGGCGGCGTCTCCCCGAGGGTGCGCACGAGCCGGTCCGCCTCCGCGGCGTTCGGCGGCCGGAAGAGCGGGTCCTGGAAGGCGAACGGGCAGGACACGAAGTACGGGTCGCCGAACGCGACCTCCAGGCCGTGGTGGTGGGTGAGGTCGTACCCGGCGGCGAGCACGAACCGGCCGGCGTCCCAGGTGACGACGTCCCAGTCCCACCAGCTGCCCTCGGGCAGTGCCCGGCCGGCCATCTCCATGAGCCCCCCTCCCCGGATCAGTAGGCCGGCATCGTGCGCGGGCCGAGGTCGCCGCGGGCGGGCGGCGGCGCGAGTCGAACGGTGGCGCTGAGGACGCTCACGCCGTGCGGGGCGACGACGACCGGCTCCAGGGTGACCGCGACCACCTCCGGGTGGTCGTCCACGAGCCGGGAGACGCGCAGCAGCAGCTCCTCCAGCGCGGGTGTGTCGACCGGGGTGGAGCCGCGCCAGCCGAACAGCAGCGGCGCGGTGCGGATCGAACGCACCAGGGAGGTCGCCTCGCGGTCGGTCACCGGGACCAGCCGGTGCGCCATGTCCCCGAGCAGCTGCGAGGCGGCCCCGGCCAGCCCGAAGGACAGCACGGCCCCCGCCGCCGGATCGATCACCGCCCGTACGATGGTGTCGACCCCGCGCGGTGCCATGCCCTGCACCACCGGCCGCAGTTCCTCCGGCTTCCCGAACAGTTCGGTCAATTCGGCGTAGGCGCGGCGCAGTTGCTCCTCGTCGGCGAGGTCCAGGCGCACTCCGCCGAGGTCGGCGCGGTGCCTGAGATGCGGGGCGGTCGCCTTGAGCGCCACCGGGTAGCCGAGGGCGCCGGCCGCCTCGGCCGCGGAGTCGGGGGTGGGCGCGGGAAGCGCCCGCCGCACCTGGATGCCGTACTTGCCGAGCAGCTCGCAGGTCTCCGCGTCGGAGATCGTGAGCCCCTCGCCGCGTGCCAGCAGCTCCCCGATCAGCCGGGCGGCCCCCTTCTCGTCGATGTCCTCGTACTCCGGCACCCTGCCCGGGTCCATGGCGTCCCGCCGCCACTGGCCGTACCTGACGGCCTCGGCGAGGGCCCGGACGGCCCGCTCGGCGGCGGGGTAGGCGGGGATGAGCCGGGGTTCGTCCCGCGGGGATCCCGAGAGGGGCGCCCCTGACTCCGTCACCGCGGTGGGCGGCGGTACCGCCGGGCGGAACGGCGGGGCGCCGTTCCCGGTGCCGGGTGCCCGGTCGGCGGCCTGGGGTGCCGTGCTCGCCGCGGCGGACAACGCCTCCGCGAGCCCCCCGAGCTCCACATGGACCACCAGCACCGGTTTGCCCGGCACGGCGGCGGCCGCCGACCGCAGCGCCTCCGCCAGCTCGGCGTCCCCGGGCGACCCCTCCCCGATCGCGGGGATCGCCGTGACGACGACGGCGTCGTTCGTGTCGTCGGCCAGGGCCCGGGCCAGCGCCCCGTGGAAGTCCTGCGCCGTCGCCCCCGTCGTCAGGTCCACCGGATGGGACGGCCGCAGTCCCTCCGCGAGACAGCGGTCGTACGTCAGGACGCCCAGCGACTCCGAGTTGCCGAGGATCGCCACCCGGGGGCCGGCCGGCAGGGGCTGGCGCGCCAGCAGCAGTCCCGCGTCGACCAGTTCGGTGATCGTGTCGACCCGGAGCACCCCGGCCTGCCTCAGCAGGGCGGACACCGTCGCGTACGGCAGGTGCGTGGCCCGTACCGCGTGGCCCTGCGGCGCGGTGCCGGTGCCCTGCACCACGACCAGCGGCTTCGCCGCCGCCGTCCGCCGGGCGAGCCGGGTGAACTTGCGGGGGTTGCCGATGGACTCCAGGTACATGAGGACGACGTCGGTCTCCGGGTCGTCGTACCAGTACTGCAGGACGTCGTTGCCGGAGACGTCGGCGCGGTTGCCCGCGGACACGAAGGTGGAGACGCCCGAGACGCCGGTGACCCCTCCGCCGCGCCGGTGCAGCCGGGAGAGCAGGGCGATGCCGATGGCGCCGGACTGGGCGAACATGCCGATGCGGCCGGGGCGGGGCATGTCGGGGGCGAGGGACGCGTTCAGCCGGACGTCCGGGGCTGTGTTGATGATCCCGAAGGCGTTCGGGCCGATGATCCGCATGCCGTACGCGCGCGCCTGGCGGACCAGGGCCCGCTGCCGCTCCCGCCCCTCGGGGCCGCTCTCGGCGTATCCGGCGGAGAGCACGACGAGCCCCTGGACGCCGTGCTCGCCGCACTCGGCGACCACGCCGGGCACGTACTCGGCCGGTACGGCGACCACGGCGAGGTCCAGGTGTCCCTCGATGTCCCGGACCGAGCGGTGCGCGGGCACCCCGTCGAGTTCGGCGAGGTCCTCGGGGAAAGCCTTGTTCACCGCGTAGAGGCGGCCGGAGTAGCCGGCCTCCCTGATGTTGCCGAGGACGCTGCGCCCCACACCGCCGGGCGTCCGGCCGACGCCGACGACCGCGACCGATCCGGGCACGAGGAGCCGCCGCACCGAACGGGCCTCGGCGCGCTGTTCCCGCGCGCGCTGCACGGCGACCGAGCGGTCCGTGGGTTCGAGGTCGAACTCCAGGCGTACGACGCCGTCCTCGAAGCTGCGCTTCTGGGTGTAGCCGGCGTCCGTGAACACCTTGATCATCTTGGTGTTGGCGGGCAGCACCTCGGCGGCGAAGCGGCGGATGCCCCGTTCGCGCGCGACGGCGGCGACGTGCTCCAGCAGGGCGGAGGCGACCCCGCGGCCCTGGTGGGCGTCCTGCACCAGGAAGGCGACCTCGGCCTCGTCGGCGGGCGCGGACGCGGGCGCACCGTCGGCGCCGATGCGGTCGTAGCGTACGGTGGCGATGAACTCGCCGCCGATGGTGGCCGCGAGTCCCACCCGGTCCACGAAGTCGTGGTGCGTGAAGCGGTGGACGTCCTTGGCGGACAGTCGCGGGTACGGCGCGAAGAAGCGGTAGTACTTCGACTCGTCCGAGACCTGCTCGTAGAAGCTGACCAGGCGGTCGGCGTCATCAACGGTGATGGGCCGGATGCGCGCGGTTCCCCCGTCGCGCAGCACCACGTCCGCCTCCCAGTGGGCGGGGTACTCGTACCGGCCCTGCCGGTCCGCCGAGGTCTGCATGGGCCCCAGAGTACGGCTCGCGTCCGACAACGGCGCGGGGCAGTCTGTGGGGGACGGAAGTCGGGCCGAGGCCGCGGTCGCGACGTCACACCGGAGCGGAAGAGAAGGCCCGCGCCGGGCACGCTTCACGATATGGGAAACTGGTCTAGACAACCCTGATCACCGAAGGGCAGCAACACATGGCTGAGCGCCGCGTCAACGTCGGCTGGGCCGAGGGTCTCCACGCCCGCCCCGCCTCCATCTTCGTCCGAGCCGCCACGGCCGCAGGCGTCCCGGTCACGATCGCCAAGACCGGCGGCACGCCGGTCAACGCGGCCTCGATGCTGGCCGTCCTGGGCCTGGGCGCCCAGGGTGGCGAGGAGATCGTCCTCGCCTCCGACGCCGAGGGTGCGGACGTCGCCCTCGACCGTCTGGCCAAGCTGGTCGCCGAGGGCCTGGAAGAGCTGCCCGAGACCGTCTGAGCACGACCGGGAAGCCGCGCCGTCCGTTCCGGACGGCGCGGCTTCCGCGTTTTCCCGCCCGGCCGAATTCACCGTGGACAACCGTGGGCACCCCGACGGACGCGTATTTCACGGGACACGGGAAAAGGGCAGCGGAAATACCGCCCCACCGAATATCACCTCTTTGTATACGGCGCCGGTGTTAATAACGCACGCTCGGCATGTGTACGGCGTGTTGCGAAGTCCTCACGCGCTCCGCGGCGCCGGGGACACGAAGGCGGTGCGCGGCCGTCGCGCGCTCGGTGTGCAGCGCGGTCAGCGCCCGCGCGCGTTCGCCGTCGCCGCGCGTCACCGCGTCCGCGATCGCGCCGTGCTCCGCCCAGGAGTCCACCGGGCTCGGCGCGGCCTCCACCGTGTACATCCAGGCGATCTTGTGGCGCAGCTGCATGAGCATCGAGGTCAGCGAGGGGCTGCCGCAGGCCTGGGCGAGCGTCTCGTGGAACCAGCCGCCCAGCGAACGCAGGTCCTCGCTGCCGCCCCGCCGCGCCCGCTCCTGACCCAGCCTGACCAGCCCGCGCAGCACCTTCAGATGTGCCTCCGTGCGCCGCTGCGCGGCCCGGGCGGCCCCGAGCGGCTCCAGGAGCAGGCGCATCTCCAGCAGATCGGCGGCCTCCTGCTCGGTCGGTTCGGCCACGCACGCGCCCGCGTGCCGGCGCGTCACCACGAAGCCCTCCGCCTCCAGGGTGCGCAGGGCCTCGCGCACGGGGACGCGCGAGACGCCGTAGCGGCGGGCCAGGACCTCCTCGGTGAGACGGCTGCCGCGCTCATGGACCCCGGTGACGATGTCGTCCCGGATCGCGGTGCACACCGAGTGCGCCGGAACACGCATGACCGACCTCCGTCATAATCCCCGTGAAACGTCGACGATGGACGTGTGTTCCGTGACTCTATTCCAAGGGACCGGAATTTCCGACGGCGGGCCGGAATCCATGGATATTTTTTGGACAACGCGCCTCGCGGCCACCGAGGAAAAGGCGAAAGCCCCGGCTCGGTGAACCGGGGCTTCGTGATGCCGTTCGGGCGTCCGGCCCGTCAGACGTCCACGCCGTGCTTGCGTAGGTAGGCCACGGGGTCGACGTCGGAGCCGTAGTCGGGGCCGGTGCGGGCCTCGAAGTGCAGATGCGGGCCTGTGACGTTGCCGGTCGCGCCGGACAGGCCGATCTGCTGACCGGGGGTGACCCGCTGCCCCACCGTGACACCGATGGACGACAGGTGGCCGTACTGGGTGTACATGCCGTCGGCCATGCGGATCACGATCTGGTTGCCGTAGGCGCCGCCCCAGCCGGTGGAGACGACGGTGCCGGAGCCGACCGCGTGGACGGACGTGCCGGTCGCCGCGTGGAAGTCGATGCCGGTGTGGGTGCCGGAGGACCACAGCGAGCTGCTGGCGCGGTAGCCCGTGGAGACGTAGGAGTGCGCGATCGGCGGGACGAAGGTGTTCAGCGCCTTGCGCTCGGCCTCGCGGGCGGCGCGGGCCTTGGCCTCGCGCTCCTGCTTCGCCCGCTCGGTGGCGGCCTTGGCGGCGGCCTCCCTGGCCGCCTTCTCGTCGGCGGCCCGCTTCTGGGCGGCGGCCTGCGCGTCGATGTGCTCGGCGATGTCGTCGCTCGCGGTGAGCACCGGGGTCAGTCCGGTCTGCTCCACCGAGTTCTCGGCGGCGAGGGCCGGGGAGGCTGCGAGGGTGCCGATGACACCGGTGGTCGTGAGGGCCGCGACACCGGCCGCCTGAGCGGTGGTGCGCTTGACCCGGCCGGGCTTGCGGTGCTTCCCGGTGGCGCACATGAACGCCATGGAGTGGCTGGTCCTTTCCTTCCCTCTCGCCTACCGGGTTAGCTGACGGGTTCGGAGCAGGAAGGTCTCCTACGGGCCCCTCGCTCTCGCGCGGACGCCCGATTCACCCCAGGGACGGTGGGTCCCCGGCTCCCCTGGCTCGCGCCGTACGGGGACTCGGCGATGACTGTCCGGTGCCGCGGACGCGGCGCACTGCCCGACGAACAGTCCGGACGACGCTATGCGGGCCAGCGTTCAATTCCCAAACGCATCCGGCCTTTTGTAGCGCATCCCACAGGGCGGACGGGCAACGTACGCCCCAATCCGGACATCTGGGAAGGAGAGGGCGACGAAAGGGGCCCCGACATCCCGTGGATCGTCGGGGCCCCTCGCGCGCGTACGGCTTGCCGGGCGCCGCTACTCCGCGGTGACGACGGTGACTTCGCCGATGCCGAGCGCCTCGACCGGCGCCTTGATCTGCGAGGCGTCACCGACGAGGACCGTCACCAGGCGGTCCACCGGGAAGGCGCTGACGGCGGCCGCGGTGGCCTCCACCGTGCCCGTCGCGGCCAGCTGCCGGTACAGCGTCGCCTGGAAGTCGTCGGGCAGGTGCTGCTCGACCTGGTCGGCCAGGGTGCTCGCGACGGCCGCCGCTGTCTCGTACTTCAGCGGCGCCACGCCGACGAGGTTCTGCACCGCGACGTCCCGCTCGGCGTCGGTCAGGCCCTCCGCCGCGAGGGTGCGCAGCACCTTCCACAGGTCCCCCAGCGCGGGACCGGTGTTGGGGGTGTCCACGGAGCCGCTGATGGCGAGCATCGACGCGCCCGTGCCGTCCGGCGCCGAGCGCAGGACCTGCCCGAAGGCGCGCACTCCGTAGGTGTAGCCCTTCTCCTCGCGCAGCACGCGGTCCAGGCGGGAGGTGAGGGTGCCGCCGAGGCAGTAGGTGCCGAGCACCTGGGCGGGCCACACCCGGTCGTGCCGGTCCGGCCCGACCCGGCCGATGAGCAGCTGCGTCTGGACGGCGCCGGGCCGGTCCACGACGATCACGCGGCCGGTGTCGTCGGCGGTCACCGGCGGCACGGGCCGGGGCTCGCCGGGCGTGCCGGTCCAGGCGCCGAGGGTCTCGCCGAGCAGCACGTCCAGGTCCACACCGGTGAGGTCGCCGACCACGACCGCGGTGGCCGTGGCGGGCCGCACATGCCGGTCGTAGAAGGCGCGCACGGCGGCCTCGTCGATCTTCTCGACCGTCTCCTCGGTGCCCTGGCGCGGGCGGGACATGCGCGAGGTTCCCGGGAACAGCTCCTTGGAGAGCTCCTTGGCGGCCCGGCGGGCGGGGTTCGCCAGCTCGTGCGGGATCTCGTCCAGGCGGTTGCGGACCAGCCGCTCGACCTCGCTCTCGGCGAAGGCGGGCGCGCGCAGGGCGTCGGCCACCAGGCCGAGGCCCTTGGCCAGCCGGGAGACCGGCACCTCCAGGCTGAGCCGGACGCCGGGGTGGTCGGCGTGCGCGTCCAGGGTGGCGCCCGCGCGCTCCAGCTCGGCGGCGAACTCCTCGGCGGAGTGCTTGTCGGTGCCCTCGGAGAAGGCGCGCGCCATGATCGTGGCGACGCCGTCCAGGCCGGCCGGCTCGGCGTCCAGGGGCGCGTCCAGCAGCACCTCGACGGCGACGACCTGCTGGCCGGGACGGTGGCAGCGCAGCACGGTCAGGCCGTTGTCCAGCGTGCCGCGCTCGGGGGCGGGGAAGGCCCACGGCCTGGCCTCGCCGGCCTGCGGGCGGGGGTGGAAGTCCATGGTGGCGAGCTCGGTCACTTGGCCGTCTCCTCGTTCTCGTTGCCGGCCTCTACGGTCGCTTCCGACTCCGGGTCCGCGGGCACGTCGGCGTCCTGGACGTCCTGCGGGGACTTCGGCTCGTAGACCAGGACCGCGCGGTTGTCGGGGCGCAGGCGGGCCTTGGCGACCTCCTGGACCTCCTCGGGGGTGACCTCCAGGACGCGCTTCACGGCGGTCAGCGCGAGCTGCGGGTCGCCGAACAGGACGGCGTACCGGCACAGTTCGTCGGCGCGCCCGGCGACCGTGCCCAGCCGGTCCAGCCACTCGCGCTCCAACTGGGCCTGGGCGCGCTCCATTTCCTCGGGCGTGGGGCCCTCCTCGGCGAACCGGGCCAGCTCCTCGTCGATGGCGGTCTCGATGACCGGCACCTCGACGTCACCGGAGGTCTTCACGTCCAGCCAGCCCATCGAGGGCGCGCCCGCCAGGCGCAGCAGGCCGAAGCCGGCCGCGACGGCCGTACGGTCGCGGCGCACCAGCCGGTTGTACAGGCGGGAGGACTCGCCGCCGCCGAGGACGGTCAGGGCGAGGTCGGCCGCGTCGCACGCGCGCGTGCCGTCCTGCGGGAGCCGGTAGGCGGCCATCAGGGCGCGCGCCGGGACCTCCTCGACGAGCACCTCGCGCAGCTGTTCGCCGATGACCTCCGGCAGGGCGCCGTCCCTGGGCGCGGGCTTGCCGTCGTGGGACTGGATGGAGCCGAAGTACTTCTCGACCCAGGCGAGCGTCTGCTGGGGGTCGATGTCGCCGACCACGGAGAGCACCGCGTTGTTCGGCGCGTAGTAGGTGCGGAAGAACCGGCGCGCGTCCTCCAGGGTGGCCGCGTCCAGGTCCGCCATCGAGCCGATCGGCGTGTGGTGGTAGGGGTGGCCCGCCGGGTACGACAGCGCCGTCAGCTTCTCGAAGGCGGTGCCGTAGGGGACGTTGTCGTAGCGCTGGCGGCGCTCGTTCTTGACGACGTCGCGCTGGTTCTCCATGGACTCGTCGTCCAGGGCCGCCAGCAGGGAGCCCATGCGGTCGGCCTCCAGCCAGAGCGCCAGCTCCAGCTGGTGGGCGGGCATGGTCTCGAAGTAGTTGGTGCGCTCGAAGCTGGTGGTGCCGTTGAGCGAGCCGCCGGCACCCTGCACCAGCTCGAAGTGGCCGTTGCCCTTGACCTGGCCCGAGCCCTGGAACATCAGGTGCTCGAAGAGGTGGGCCAGGCCGGTACGCCCCTCGACCTCGTGGCGCGAGCCGACGTCGTACCAGAGGCAGACCGCCGCCACGGGGGTCAGGTGGTCCTCGGAGAGCACCACGCGCAGACCGTTGGCCAGGCGGTGCTCGGTCGCTGCCAGGCCCCCGGAGCCTGCCTCGGCTGTGGTCGTGTGACCCATGGGCATGTACGTCCCTTCGCGAGCGGAGGCGGTTGTGCAAACCGCGTTTTTCCTGCCGTTCCTGCCACTGTATGCAAAGCGTGCGGGGCCCCGGCGGAGTTCCCGCTGCGCGTACGCCCACAGCGGATCGCGTAGCCTGCGTCGCACCCCGCTCCGGCGGCCTCACGGGCGCCGGGCGGGCCGTGGAGACCGGGTCGCGGCCCGGGTTGTCAGTGCGGCGGTCCACAATGGTCCGCGACAGATCCGTCAACCGCTTCAGCAAGAGCGAGCCGAAGGGTGCGCGCCCCGTAGGCGAGCGACCAGATCAGGAGGAGCCGGCAGCGATGGCCCGCCGCAGCACGAAGACCCCGCCGCCCGACGATCCGTACGAGGAGAAGATCCTCGACATCGACGTCGTGGACGAGATGCGTGGCTCCTACCTCGAGTACGCGTACTCGGTCATCTACTCGCGCGCCCTGCCGGACGCCCGTGACGGCCTCAAGCCGGTGCACCGCCGGATCGTCTACCAGATGAACGAGATGGGCCTGCGCCCCGACCGCGGCTACGTGAAGTGCGCCCGTGTCGTCGGCGAGGTCATGGGCAAGCTGCACCCGCACGGCGACGCGTCGATCTACGACGCCCTGGTGCGCATGGCGCAGCCCTTCTCCATGCGCGTGCCGCTGGTGGACGGCCATGGCAACTTCGGCTCGCTGGGCAACGACGACCCGCCGGCCGCCATGCGGTACACCGAGTGCCGTCAGGCCGAGGCGACGAGCCTGATGACCGAGTCGATCGACGAGGACACGGTCGACTTCGCGCCGAACTACGACGGCCAGGAGCAGGAACCGGTGGCGCTGCCCGCCGCGTTCCCGAACCTGCTGGTCAACGGCTCCTCGGGCATCGCGGTCGGCATGGCGACGAACATGCCGCCGCACAACCTGCGCGAGGTCATCGCGGCCGCCCGCCACCTGATCAAGTACCCGAACGCCGATCTGGACGCGCTGATGAAGCACGTCCCGGGGCCCGACCTGCCCACCGGCGGCCGGATCGTCGGCCTGGACGGCATCCGGGACGCGTACGCGACCGGCCGCGGCACCTTCAAGATGCGTGCGACGGTCACGATCGACACGGTGACCGCCCGCCGCAAGGGCCTGGTGATCACCGAACTGCCGTTCGCGGTCGGCCCCGAGAAGGTCATCGCGAAGATCAAGGACCTGGTCAACGCGAAGAAGGTCCAGGGCATCGCCGACGTCAAGGACCTCACCGACCGTGAGCACGGCCTGCGTCTGGTCATCGAGATCAAGAACGGCTTCGTGCCGGAGGCGATCCTGGAGCAGCTGTACAAGCTGACGCCGATGGAGGAGTCCTTCGGCATCAACAACGTCGCCCTGGTCGACGGCCAGCCGCTCACCCTGGGCCTGAAGGAGCTGCTGGAGGTCTACCTCGACCACCGCTTCGACGTGGTCCGCCGCCGGAGCGAGTTCCGCCGCGGCAAGCGCCGGGACCGGCTGCACCTGGTCGAGGGTCTGCTGACCGCGCTGGTCGACATCGACGAGGTCATCCGGCTGATCCGGTCCAGCGAGAACTCCGCGCAGGCCAAGGAGCGCCTGATGGAGCGGTTCTCGCTGAGCGAGGTGCAGACGCAGTACATCCTCGACACGCCGCTGCGCCGGCTCACCAAGTACGACCGCATCGAGCTGGAGGCGGAGAAGGAGCGGCTCACCGCGGAGATCGCGGAGCTGACCCGGATCCTGGACTCGGACGCGGAGCTGCGCAAGCTGGTCTCGGCCGAACTGGCCGCCGTCACCAAGAAGTTCGGCACCGACCGGCGCACGGTCCTGCTGGAGTCCGGGGGCGCCCCGGCTGCCACGGTGCCCCTGCAGGTGGCCGACGACCCGTGCCGGGTGCTGCTGTCCTCGACGGGCCTGCTGGCCCGCACGTCGACCGGCGAGCCGTTCCCGGAGGAGGAGGACGCCAGGCGGGTCAAGCACGACGTGATCGTCTCGGCGGTCCCCGCGACCGCGCGCGGCGAGATCGGCGCGGTGACCTCGTCGGGCCGTCTGCTGCGGATCAACGTGGTGGACCTGCCGCAGCTGCCCGAGACGGCCACGGCGCCGAACCTCTCCGGAGGCGCTCCGCTGGCGGAGTTCGTGTCCGTGGAGGACGACGAGACGGTGGTCTGCCTGATGACGCTGGACGAGTCGTCCCCGGGTCTCGCGCTCGGCACCGAGCAGGGCGTCGTCAAGCGTGTGGTGCCCGACTACCCGTCCAACAAGGACGAGTTGGAGGTCATCACGCTCAAGGAGGGCGACCGGATCGTCGGCGCGGTGGAGCTGCGCACCGGCGAGGAGGACCTGGTGTTCATCACGGACGACGCGCAGCTGCTGCGGTTCCAGGCCTCCATCGTCCGTCCGCAGGGCCGACCGGCGGGCGGTATGGCGGGCGTCAAGCTCACCGAGGGCGCCAAGGTCATCTCCTTCACGGCGGTCGACCCGGCCGTCGACGCGGTGGTGTTCACGGTGGCCGGCTCGCGCGGCACCCTGGACGACTCGGTGCAGACGACGGCCAAGCTGACCCCGTTCGACCAGTACCCGCGCAAGGGCCGCGCCACCGGTGGCGTGCGCTGCCAGCGGTTCCTGAAGGGCGAGGACTGCCTGGCGCTGGCCTGGGCGGGCCCGGTTCCCGCGCGCGCGGCGCAGAAGAACGGCACTCCGGCTGAGCTCCCGGAGCTGGACCCGCGCCGGGACGGCTCGGGCACCTCGCTGGCGAAGACGGTCGCCGTGGTGGCGGGCCCGGTCTCCTAGGGCTCGTACGGCTCCGCGCCGGGCTCCTCCTCGGAGCCCGGTACATAGCGCAGGACGCCCCACATGCCGCGCTCGTCGGCGTGTGGGGCGTCGTTCCTGCACCCCTCCAGCTCCTTGCCGAGGGCCTCGGCCTCGATGCCGGAGCCGATCAGCACGAGCTGTGTGAGGCGGGCCCCGGCGGGCGTCCAGGGCTCGGGGTAGAAGCGCAGGAACCGGCCGACGGCGTGTACGGCGTAGCGGTTGCGGGCGTCGTACGGCCCGAAGTCGACGTACCCCTTGATCCGGTACAGCCCCTCGGGCCTGCTGTCCAGGAACCGCATCAGCCGACGCGGGTCCATGGGTACGCCGGAGGTGAAGGACAGGCTGTCGTAGGCCGTGTGCAGATGACCGGCGTGTCCGTCGCCGGCGTGCTCGTGCAGGTCGTCGAAGGAGAGCTGGCCGATGCGCTCCTCGCCGGGCCGGCAGTCGAAGAGGAACTCGGGGTCGATCCGGCCGTAGGTGGCGGGGACGACGGCTGCGTGGTGGGTGAGGGAGCGCACGAGCCCGAGCACGCGTCCGGCGTCGCCCGCCCGGTCGAGCTTGTTGACGACGACCAGGTCGGCGAGGCCGAGATGCCGGTCGATCTCGGGGTGCTTCGCGCGCGTGTCGTCGAACTCGGCGGCGTCGACGACCTCGACGAGGCCGCCGTACATGATGCCAGGGTGCTCGCTGGCCAGCACCATCCGCACGAGTTCCTGCGGTTCGGCGAGGCCGCTGGCCTCGATGACGATCACGTCGATGCCGGTGGCCGGGTCGGCGAGCCGGTCCAGGTAGACGTCGAGTTCACCGGCGTCGACGGCGCAGCACAGGCAGCCGTTGCCGAGCGAGACGGTCGAGTCGCCGAGGGCGCCGGCGACGGCCATCGCGTCGATCTCGATGGCCCCGAAGTCGTTGACGATCGCCCCGATGCGGCTTCCTCCGCTGCGGTGCAGGAGGTGGTTGAGGAGCGTGGTCTTCCCGGAGCCCAGGAATCCGGCGAGCACGACGACCGGGATCTGCGGACCGCTGCTGTTCCCCAACGGGTGACCTCTCTCCTGTGGACCGGCTGCCCGACCAGGATAAGAGGCCCTCGCCGCCGGCCCGCGCGGGTCAGAGCGCGGCCGGTACCGCCACCTGCGGCTCGGGCCCCACGTACCGCGCCACCGGGCGGATGATCTTCGGGTCGGCCGCCTGCTCCAGGATGTTGGCGCTCCAGCCCACGACCCGTGCCGCGGCGAAGGTGGGGGTGAACATCTCCCGGGGCAGGCCGCACAGTTCCATGACCACTCCGGCGTAGAACTCGACGTTCGTGTGCAGTTCGCGGCCCGGCTTCAGCTCGGCGAGGATGGCCTCGACCCGGCGCTCCACCTGCACGGCGAAGTGCACACGGGGGCCGCCGAAGCCGAGGGCCGTCTCCCGGAGCATCCGCGAGCGGGGGTCCTCCGTGCGGTAGACCGCGTGCCCGAATCCCATGATCCGGTCCCCGGCGAGCACCCGCTCCCGGATCCATGCGTCGATCCGGTCCGGCGTGCCGATCGCGTCCAGGGTGTCCAGGGCCCGGCTGGGGGCTCCTCCGTGCAGCGGTCCCGAGAGCGCGCCCACGGCTCCGGTCAGGCAGGCCGCCACGTCGGCGCCCGTGGAGGCGATGACCCGGGCGGTGAAGGTTGATGCATTGAATCCATGGTCAATGGTTGAGATCAAGTATTGCTCGAGGGCGCGGGCGTGGCGCGGGTCGGGTTCCGAACCGGTCAGCATGTACAGGTAGTTGGCCGCGTACGAGAGGTCCTCGCGCGGCTCGACCGGTTCGAGTCCCCGTCCGAGCCGGTACAGGGCGGTGAGCAGGGTGGGTACGGCCGCGCAGGCGGCCAGGGTGTCGGCGCGGCGCCGGTCGGCGTCGATGTCGTACACCGGCCGGAATCCCCGTGCCGCACCCAGCAGGGACAGCGCGGTGCGCAGGCCGGCCAGCGGGCCGGAGGCGCGGCTCGCGGCGGCGATGCCGGGCAGGGCCGCGCGGACCTCCCCGGGCAGCCGGCGCAGCGCGGCGGTCTCGGCCGCGAAGGCGGCGCCGCGCCCGGGGTCCGGGAGCGTGCCGTGCACGAGGAGGTGCCAGACGTCCTCGAAGCGGCGGGTCCGCGCGAGTTCGACCGCCGGGTACTGGCGGTAGTGGTAGAAGCCCTCGCGCCCCCGGACGTCACCGATCTCGGTCTCCGTGACGACGACGCCGGCGAGTCCTCGCGGTACGTCGACGAGCGGGGTCGCGGTCCTGTTGATGGTCATGATTCTCCTCCCTGGACTTGATCCGACTGTCCATGCTTGACTCCAAAACTGTCAATATTGATTGGATCAATCCATAGCCATCAAGATGTGCAGAGGCGGCTACCGTGATCCCCATGCGCGATCACGAAACCGCTTCCACCCGGCCCGGCCGGAGGCTGACCACCAAGGAGACCGCCGAACTGCTCGGCGTGAAGCCGGAGACGGTGTACGCGTATGTGAGCCGCGGCCTGCTCGGCAGCAGACGCGAACCAGGCGGCCGCGCCAGCACCTTCGAGGCGAAGGAGGTGGAGGCCCTCGCCCGCCGCAACCGGCGGGAGAGCGCCGGCGCACCGGGCTCGGGCGGGGACCTCTCGGTACGCACCCGGATCACGCTGATCGACAGGGACCGGTACTACTTCCGCGGCGTCGACGCCACCGAACTGGCCGCCCGCCACTCCTACGAGGAGGTCGCGGAGTGGCTGTGGACCGGCCGCCTCTCCCCCGGCGTGACCTTCACCGCGCCTGGGGCGACGGTGCGGGTCGCCCGTCACGCCGTGGCCGCGCTGCCCGAGCACACCTCCCCCACGGACCGCCTGCGGGTGGCGACGATCGCCGCGGCGGCCGAGGACCCGCTGCGCTTCGACCTGTCCGAGGAGGCCGTGCTCAACACGGCTCGCGCACTCATCCCCACGCTGGTGGCCGCGCTGCCACCGGTCCTGCACGACCGCAGGGACGACGGCCCGCTGGCCCACCGCCTGTGGGGCCGGCTGACCGGCCTCCCGGCCGACGAGGCCTCCCTGCGCGTCCTGGACACCGCGCTCGCCCTGCTCGCCGACCACGACCTGGCCGCCTCCACGCTCGCCGTCCGGGTCGCCGCCTCGGCCCGCGCACACGCCTACGCGGCCGTCTCGGCCGGCCTCGGCGTCCTGGAGGGCCCGCTGCACGGGGCCAGCAGCGGCCTGGCCCACCGGATGCTGCTCGACGTCCTCGAACGGGGCACCGCGGTGCCGGTGATCGCCGACGAACTGCGCGCGGGCCGTCGCGTCCCCGGGCTCGGCCATCGCCTCTACACGGGCGAGGACCCCCGCGCGCGCGTGCTGTTCGGCCTCCTGGAACGCATCCCGCGCGCGGAGCCGGCCCTGCTCGCGGCCCGCGACATCGTCGCCACGACCGCCCGGCACACCCCGCTGCACGCCAATGTGGACCTGGCCCTGGCCGTGTTCACCGCCTCCTTCGGCATGCCCGCCACCACCGGTGAGACGATCTTCGCCGTCGCCCGCACGGCGGGCTGGATCGCGCACACCCTGGAGGAGTACGGCGAGCGCCCGCTGCGCATGCGCCCCGTCGGCCACTACGTCGGCGCGCGCCCGCCGCAGCCCCTCCCGGAGTAGCGAGCACCGCGGCTCCCCGCGAGCAGGCCGCCGGCGTCCGACACGGACCCGGCCGGAAGTCGCCCTCCGGGGAGGCAGGTTAGGCTCACCTGTGTGAGTACGTGTGCGACCGTCTCCCGGAGCCTCGACGAGCCGGTCTCCGGTACGGCGGCCAGGGCGACGACGTGGCTGCTGCTGGAACAGCCCGGCCCGTGGGGTGCCAAGGCGCTCACTTCGAGCCACCTGGACCCGGCCGTGGGCCGGGCGCTGGAGGCCGCCGCGGAGGGCACGGGTGTGCGCGTCGCCCTCATCCGGCGCCCCGGGCGCCACGCCGACCCGGGCGGACCCGCGATCCGGCAGGTGTACGCCGCCCACACCGTTCCGGGGCGCGTGTGGCTGCACGGCGCCACCACGCGCGACCCGCGGCGGCTCCTGCGCCTCGACTTCGCCGCCCTCGGTGCGGGCGACCCCCGGTCCTTCGCCGAGGCGATCGGCGGGCGGCCGCACACCGGCGCCCCGCTCGCCCTCGTGTGCACCAACGGCAAGCGCGACCGGTGCTGCGCCCTGCTGGGCCGCCCGCTCGCCACCGAGCTGGCCGACTCCGGGGTGCGCGGGATCTGGGAGGTCACCCATCTGGGTGGACATCGCTTCGCGCCGACGGTGCTCGTCCTGCCCTACGGCTACGCCTACGGCCGCGCCGGGGCGCACACCGTCAAGGAGGCCCTGCACGGCGTCCAGGAGGGCCGCGTGGTCGTCGAGGGGTGTCGCGGGTGCTCCGCCTGGGAGCGGCCCGGGCAGGCGGCCGAGCTGGCGGTCCGCTCGGTTGCGGGCGAGTACCGGGCGGGCGTGCTGAGCGTCGTACGGACCGACGGCGCGGCCCCGCGCTGGGAGATCGTCGTCGGCCATGCCGACGGCCGCTGCTGGCGGGTCACCGTGGCGCAGGGCAGGTCGCTGCCGCCCCACCCGGAGAGCTGCGGCGCCGCGGTCCTCGGCGCGCCCGCGCGGATGGACGTGCTGGCGGTGCGCGAAGTGCGGCCGACCGCGCTGGCTAGCTGAACCGCCCGTCAACCTCGTCAAGATGAGCCACCGGTCGCTCAAGAACCGGTCAAGAGATCCACACCACACCCCCTGGGGTGTGCCGGGGCTCCCCACGTACCGTCGTGCCCATGAGCCCCACTCCCCCCGTACGCCGTCTGCGCCTCGGTATGCCACGGCGGGTGTTCTCGCAGGTGCTGCTGATGCAGCTGACGATCGCGGCGGGAGTGGCGGTGCTCGCGACCGGCCTGTTCCTGGCACCGCTGAGCAAACAGCTGGACCAGGAGTCGATGCGCCGCGCGCTGGCCATCGCCGAGACCACGGCTCAGGACCCGCAGATCGCCGAGGGGGTCCTGACCACCCCGCCGACCAGGAACGGCCCGGTGCAGAAGGAGGCCGAGCGGATCCGGCGGGCCACGCACGCCGAGTACATCGTGGTGCTGGACCGCCACTGGGTGCGCTGGTCGCATCCCACTGCGTCGGAGATCGGCCGGGAGGTCTCCACGAGCCCGAAGGACGCCCTGGAGGGCAAGGAGGTCATGGAGATCGACAAGGGCACCCTGGGACGCTCGGCGCGAGGCAAGGTGCCGTTGTACGACGCCGACCACCGCATCATCGGGGCGGTCTCGGTGGGCATCGCCTACGACAGCGTGCGGGCACGGCTGATCGGTGCGATCCCGGGGCTGTTCGCATACGCGGGAGGTGCCCTCGCGGTCGCCGCGCTGGCCGCCTGGCTGATCTCCCGCCGGGTGCAGCGGCAGACCCGGGACCTGGCCTTCTCCGACATCTCGGCGCTGCTCGCGGAGCGCGAGGCGATGCTGCACGGCATCCGTGAGGGAGTGGTGGCCCTGGACCGCGGCGGCCGGGTCCGGCTGCTCAACGACGAGGCCCGCAGGCTGCTGGGCATCGGCGACGAGGCCGTCGGGCGGACCCCCGACGAAGCGCTCGGCGAGGGCCGCACGACGGACCTGCTGGCCGGCCGGGTGACCGGCACCGACCTGCTGACGGTGCGCGGCCAGCGCGTGCTGGTCGCCAACCGTATGCCCACCGACGACGGCGGCGCCGTCGCCACCCTGCGCGACCGCACCGAAGTGGAGCAGCTGGGGCGGGAACTCGACTCCACTCGCGGGCTGATCGACGCCCTGCGTGCCCAGGACCACGAGCACGCCAACCGCATGCACACCCTCCTCGGGCTGCTGGAACTGGAGATGTACGACGACGCGGTGGAGTTCGTCGGCGAGGTGGTCGGCGACCACCGGGTCACCGCCGAGCAGGTCACCGAGAAGATCCACGACGCGCTGCTCGCCGCGCTGCTGGTCGGCAAGGCGACCGTGGCGGCCGAGCGCGGCGTCGCGCTGTGGGTGTCCGAACGCACCCGGCTCCCGGACCGGCTGATCGATCCGCGGGGCCTGGTCACGGTCGTGGGCAACCTCGTCGACAACGCCCTCGACGCAGTCGCGGGCACCCTCCACGCGCGCGTGGAGGTCGAGTTGCGCGCCGAGGGTCGTACGGTCGTCCTCAGAGTGCGTGACACGGGCCCCGGAATCCCGCCGGACCAGCGGGAGTTGGTCTTCACCGAGGGATGGTCCACCAAGAAGCTGCCCGCGCACGGCAAGCGGGGCATCGGGCTCTCGCTGGTGCGCCGGCTCGCCGAACGCCAGGGCGGCAGCGCGGCGGTGGGCACGGCCGACGGTGGCGGCGCGGAGTTCGTCGTGGTCCTGCCGGAGGCGCTGGCCGAACCGGAGCCGGTGGCGACCGGCGGGCCGCGCGATGGTGTCGCGGTCGCCGAGGAGGAGGCGTGATGATCGAGGTTCTGGTCGTGGACGACGACACCCGGGTCGCCCGGGTCCACGCCGCCTACGTCGAGAAGGTGCCCGGCTTCCACGTGGCCGGCGAGGCGCACAGCGCGGCCGAGGCACTGCGTCAGGTGGAGACCCTGCCACGGCTCGACCTCGTCCTGATGGACCACCATCTGCCGGACGGCACGGGTCTCGCGGTCGTCGGGGAGATGCGCCGGCGCGGCCACCAGGCCGACGTGATCATGGTGACGGCCGCGCGGGACGTCACCACGGTGCAGGCCGCCATGCGGCAGGGCGCCCTGCAGTACCTGGTGAAGCCCTTCGCCTTCGCCGGGCTGCGGGCCAAGCTGCTGGCGTACGCCGAGCTGCGGCGCACCCTGGACGGCGGTGGCGAAGCCGAGCAGGCCCAGGTCGACCGCATCTTCGGCGCCCTGTCCGCGCCGTCCGGGCCCGCGCTTCCCAAGGGGCACTCCCCCGCGACGGCCGAGCTGGTGCGCCAGGCGCTGGTGGACGCCCAGGGCTCGCTGTCCGCCCAGGAGATCGCCGAGCGGACCGGGGTGAGCCGCCAGACCGCCCAGCGCTATCTCAAGCTCCTGGAGCGCACGGGACGGGCGCACCTGACCCTGAAGTACGGCGACGCGGGCCGCCCGGAACACCGTTACGTGTGGGCGACCCGCGCCTGAGCGCACGTCATGCGGCGGTCGTGCGGTCGTCCTGCCTAATTGGCCGCTTCGGCGAACTCGGTGGTGTACGTCTTGCTCAGGTCGACGTTCGCGTTCTTGATGTTCGGGTTGAACGCCTTGAGCACCTTCTCGACGGTCTCCGGACCGCCCTGCGGCATCACGCCGTCGTCGGTGAACATCGGCAAGGTGCTCTTGATGGACTGGGCGTAGAGCGCCTTGTCGCCCTGGGAGTAGTCGGCGGGCATCTTGGCGGCGATCTCGTCGGCGCTGTGGGTGGACATCCACTTGAGCGTCTTGACGAATGCGTCGACCAACTTCTGGACGGTCTTCTTGTGTCCGTTCACCCAGTCCGTCTGCATGTACAGACTCGACGACGGGTACGGCCCGCCCAGCGCCTTCTGCGAACCCTCGGGGGTGCGCATGTCGATGAGGATCTTGCCGGCCTTCTTGTCCAGGATGGTCGCGACCGTCGGGTCGGTGGTCATACCGCCGTCGATCGCGCCCTTCTGCAGCGCCGCGATGAACGTCGGGCCCGCCCCCACCGCGACGGGCGTGAACTCGCTGACGTTCACGCCGTTCTTGACCGCCAGGTACTTCGTGAGGAAGTCGGTCGAGGAGCCGAGTCCCGTCACGCCCAGCTTGCGGCCCTTGAAGTCCTTGGGCGAGGTCAGCTCCCCGGCCGCCTTGTTCGAGACGACCTCGACCTCGCCGGGCGCCTGCGAGAACTGCACGACGGACTCGACCGACTTGCCCTTCGTCTGCAGGTCGAGGGTGTGGTCGTAGAAGCCGACCGCGCCCTGCACCTGGCCGGAGACCAGCGCGGTCTCGGCCTGCACCCCGGCGGGCTCGCTGAGGAGCTGGACGTTCAGTCCCTCGGCCTGGAAGTAGCCGAGGCGCTGGGTGAGCATCGCGGGCAGGTAGATGACCTTGTCGAGGCCGCCGACCATGATCTTGACGGTCTCGCCCTTGCCGCCGCCCCCGCCGCTGCCGGTGTCGGCCGTGGAACTGGCCGCGTCGTTGGCGCAGGCGGTCAGCGAGGAGAGGGCGAGCAGGCCGGCGACGGCCGTCGAGGCGTATCTGGCGGTCTTGCGCATACGGTTCACGTCCTTGTGAGTGAGCAAAGGTGTGGGGAGGGGAAGCGGCGGGTCAGCTGTCGGAACCGGCGGGCTTCCAGCGGAAGATGCGGCGCTCCGCGAAGGTCAGCAGCCCCTCGGCGACGAGGGCCACGGCCGCGAGGATGACCATCGCGGCGTACACGCCTGCCGCGTTGAAGGTGTTCTGCGACTGCGCGACGAGCAGGCCGATGCCCTTGGTCGCGCCGATGTACTCGCCGACGATGGCGCCGATGAGCGCGAAGCCGAAGCTGACGTGGAGGCTCGTGAAGATCCAAGAGGTGGCCGACGGAATGACCACCTGGAGCGTCACCCTGCGGTCGCTCGCGCCCAGGATGCGGGCGTTGGCCACCAGGTTGCGGTCCACCTCGCGGGCGCCCTGGAAGGCGTTGAAGAACACCGGGAAGAAGACCAGCACGACCGCGGAGGCGATCTTGGAGGAAGGCCCGAGTCCGAACCAGATCAGGAAGATGGGCGCGAGGACGATCCTGGGGATCGAGTTGAGCACCTTGATGTACGGACCAAGGACCTCGGCGAGCAATCTGATCCGCCCGAGCGCAATGCCGAGGAGCACACCGGCAACCACGCCGATGCCCCAGCCGAGCAACGCCTCGTAGAGCGTGTACCAGATCTGCTCGCCCAGGGAGCCTAGAGCGGTCCCATGAGTCGTCCAGGTCCAGATCTGGTCCCAGATCCTCGAGGGCATCGAGAAGTTGAACGGGTCGATGACCTTCGCCCGGGACAGTGCCTCCCACAGTCCGAGGACGGCCACCAGGAGCGCCACGCGCACCGCGTTGACGAAGAGCTTGCGGCGGCGGGCGGCCGCGGCGCGGGTCTGTGCGCGGTCGGGGGCCTTGACGGTGTCGACGACCGGCGTGCTGAGAACCTCAGGCGACACGGGCGGCACCCCTCTCGCGGGTGATACGGACCTCTTCGCCCAGGGACTCCCAGATCTCGCGGTAGATCTCGATGAACCGCGGTTCCAGGCGCACCGACTCGACCTTGCGCGGCCGGGGCAGATCGATCTCGAAGACCTGCTTCACCGTCGCGGGCCCGGCGGTCATCACCACCACCCTGTCGGCCAGCGCGATGGACTCCTCCAGGTCGTGGGTGACGAAGACGACCGAGGCGCCCGTGCCCTCCCACAGCTCCAGCAGCTCGTCCGACATCAGCGCCCGGGTCTGCACGTCGAGCGCCGAGAACGGCTCGTCCATCAGCAGGATCTCGGGGTCGTTGACGAAGGTGGCGGCGAGGGCGACGCGCTTGCGCTGACCGCCGGAGAGCTGGTGCGGGTAACGGTCCTCGAAGCCGGCGAGCCCGACCCGGGCCAGCCAGTCCCGGGCCTTCTCCTTCGCCTCCGCCTTGGGCACACCGCGGAAACGCGGGCCCGCCATCACGTTGGACAGGACCGTACGCCAGGGGAAGGTGGCGTCCTGCTGGAAGACGAAGCCGACCTTGTCGCCGACGCCGCCGACCGGCTCCCCGGCCACCAGCACCTCGCCCTCGCTGGGCTCCTCCAGGCCGCTGACCAGGGTCAGCGTGGTGGACTTGCCGCAGCCGGTGGGTCCTACGACGGCCACGAACTCGCCACGCTCGACGGTGAGGTCCAGGCCGCGCACGGCCGTGTGCAGTCCCCCCGACGGGGTTCTGAAGGTCTTACTGGCGCCCCGCAACTCGATGGCGGGGCTGGTGTGTGCGCTCATGGCCCGGGACGGTAGGTGTGACCCCGGCCACGACAGCAGTCTTGTGAGCACAAGCCGTTCTTTTGCTCGCAAGGGCCTGTTGTGCTCATTTTGCTCGGGTTACAACTGCGGAGCCGAAACACGGGCTCAATGCTCGCTCGGCCTTGGAGGAGAGGCCTGATGATTGACGTCCTGGTGGTGGACGACGACTTCCGCGTCGCAGAGATAAACGCCAAGTACGTGGGAAAGGTTCCCGGCTTCCGGGTGGCCGCTCGCGCGCACAGCGCCGCCCAGGCCCTGGCGACCGTCGAACGCGGCGCCATCGACCTGGTTCTGCTCGACCACTACCTGCCGGACCAGACCGGCCTCGAACTCGTCCACCGCATGCGGGAGCAGGGCCACGGCACGGACGTCATCATGATCACGGCGGCCAGCGACGTGGCGACCGTCCAGCAGGCGATGCGCCTGGGCGCCCTGCACTACCTGGTCAAACCGTTCACGTTCGCCGCGCTGCGCACCCGCCTGGACTCCTACGCCGCCCTGCGCCGCACGGTCGACCGGGTCGGCGGCCGGGGTCTGACGGGACAGGACCAGGTGGACCGCATCTTCGGGGCGCTGCGCACGGCTGCCGCCCCGTCCGCACCCGGCCTGCCGAGCGGCCACACGGAGCCCACGACGGACCTGATCTGCGGCGTCCTGCACCGCTCCGAACACCCGCTGTCGGCCCATGAGGTCGCCACCCGCACCGGCCTGAGCCGCTCCACGGCCCAGCGCTACCTCCGCCACCTCGAACAGGCCGGCCGCCTGCGCCTCTCCCTGAAGTACGGCGACACCGGCCGCCCGGAACACCGGTACGCGTGGGTGGCACCGTGAACGTCCGTACGGCCCCGCTACACGGCCCCCGCCCCGGTGAGCGACCGGACCTCCGTCTCGGCGTAACCCGCCTCGTCCGCGGGCTCGTCCGAGGTGACCGTGCCCAGCCAGCCGGCGAGGAAGCCCAGCGGGATGGACACGATGCCCGGGTTCTGCAGCGGGAAGTACTGGAAGTCGATCTCCGGGAACAGCGAGCCCGGGCTGCCGGACACCACCGGTGACAGCAGCACCAGTCCGAGCGCCGGGATCAGTCCGCCGTAGACGGCCCACACCGCGCCGCGCGTGGTGAAGCCGCGCCAGAACAGCGAGTACATCAGCACCGGCAGGTTCGCCGACGCGGCGACCGCGAAGGCGAGGCCCACCAGGAAGGCGACATTGAGGTCGCGGGCCAGCAGACCGAGCCCGATCGCCACGACGCCGATGCCGACCGCCGCTACCCTCGCCACCGCCACCTCGCTGCGCGCCCTGCCCCGCGACCGTCTGAGCGACGCGTACAGGTCATGGGCGACCGAGGCCGAGGATGCCAGCGTGATCCCGGCGACCACGGCGAGGATCGTGGCGAAGGCGACGGCGGCGACCACCGCGAAGAGAACCGTTCCACCCGTGGACCCGGCGCCGCCGCCCAGATCCAGGGCGAGGAGCGGCATCGCTGTGTTCCCCGCCTCGTTCGAGGCGCGCAGCGCCTCCGGTCCCACGACCGCCGCGGCCCCGAACCCGAGGACGATCGTCATCAGGTAGAACCCACCGATCAGGCCGATGGACCACACCGCTGAGCGCCGGGCGGCCCGCGCGGTCGGCACCGTGTAGAAGCGGGACAGGATGTGCGGCAGCCCGGCCGTACCCAGTACCAGCGCGAGACCCAGGCTGATGAAGTCGAGGCGGGCGGTCCAGTTCCCGCCGTACCTGAGGCCCGGCGCCAGGAACGCGTTCCCGTGACCGCTGCGCTCCGCGGCCGTGACCAGCAGCCCGTCGACGTCGCCGTGGAAGCGCAGCAGGACGAGCACGGTCAGCGCGATCGTCCCGCCGAGCAGCAGCACCGCCTTCACGATCTGGATCCAGGTGGTGGCCCGCATCCCGCCCAACGACACGTAGATCACCATGAGCGCACCGACTCCGATGACCGTCCAGGCCTGCGCCGCCCCGCTCGTCCGCCCCAGCAGCAGCGCCACCAGGCTGCCCGCGCCGACCATCTGCGCCACCAGGTACAGAACGGACACGGTCACCGAGGAGGCACCCGCGGCGATCCGCACCGGCCGCTCCCTCATCCGCGCGGCCACCACGTCGGCCAGGGTGAACCTTCCGCAGTTGCGCACCAGTTCGGCCACCAGGAACAGCACCACGAGCCACGCCACCAGGAAGCCCACCACATACAGCAGCCCGTCGTACCCGAACAGCGCGATGAGCCCCGTGACACCGAGGAAGGAGGCCGCGGACACATAGTCGCCCGCGATGGCAAAACCATTCTCCATAGGGGAGAACAACCGCCCGCCCGCGTAGAACTCCTCCGCCGAACCACGCCGCCGTCTGCTCACCCAGGTCGTGATCCCGAGGGTGACGGCCACGAAAACGCTGAACAGCGAAAGCGCCAGGGTCTGATGCCCACCGGTCACGAGGCACCTCCCCGCGCTCCGCGGGCCAGCTCCTGGGTGTCCCAGCGCAGTTCCAGCGCGGCCCGGTCCCGGCGCAACCGCGCGTGCCGGGCGTAGGCCCAGGTGAGCAGGAACGTGGTCAGGAACTGGCCGAGCCCGGCGAGCATCGCCACGTTCACCGCCCCCGCCACGGGCCGTGCCATGAGCCCGGGCGCCGTCGTCGCGGCGACCACGTAGGCCACGTACCAGGCGAGGAAGGCCGCGACCCCCGGCACCACGAACCGCCGGTACCTGCTGCGCACCTCCTGGAAAGCCGCGCTGCGCTGCACCTCGACGTACACGTCGCGTGCACGCACCGCCGCTCCGCCCCGCTCCCCGCGCGCCGACGGTACGGCCGGCGCCGGCATCCCGGCTCCGTCCAACTCGCCCCAGCCGGAGGCCAGTGCGTCGTACCAAGGGTCCTCGTACCGCACGTCGCGGGTGGGGGCGCCTTGGTCTTCCTGGTTCTCGGCCGAACTCTCGGGACCGTCCCCGGACCCGCGGGCACGACCGTTGCTTGACTGCATGCCCAAGGATGGACAGATCGGGAAGTTCCCTGACTCTTCTTCCCCGACGCTTCACCCCAAAAGGTGACTCACTTCGCAGGGGGCCGGACCAGGCCCTTGCCGTACGCGTAACGCACCGCCTGCGCCCGGTCCTTGAGGCCCGTCTTGGCGAAGAGATTGTTGATGTGCGTCTTCACGGTCGCGGTCGAGACATGGAGCCTGCGGGCGATCTCCTGATTGGTGAGACCTTCCGCGATCAGCACCAGGACCTCGGTCTCGCGCGCGGTCAGCCCGTCGGGCGCCGCGGCGACGGCCGCCGCCGGGCCCGACTCGGGCTGCGACAGACGCTCCAGCAACCGGCGCTGGACACTCGGCGACAGCCCCGCGTCCCCCGACAGCACGCTCTCCACGGCACGCACGATCTCGTCACCGCCGGCGTCCTTGGTCAGATAGCCCCGCGCACCCGCACGCAGCGCGGGGAACAGCGACTCGTCGTCCGCGTACGTCGTGAGCACCACGACCTGCGTCGCGGGGTACTGCTCCCGGATCCGCCGGGTGGCCTCGACCCCGTCGCAGCGCGGCATCCGAAGATCCATCAGGACGACGTCCGGCGCCAGTTCCCCGACCAGCCGCACCGCCTCCTCACCGTCTCCGGCGGCACCGACGACCTCGACACCGGGCAGCAGCCCGAGCAGCATCACGATGCCCTCCCGCACCACGGTCTGGTCGTCGGCGACCACCACGCGCGCGGGCTTCCTCTCCCCCTCCCTCTCCGTCATACGGGCACCTTCAGCGTCACCACGAACCCCTTCTCGTCCGGCCCCGCGTCCAGCGAGCCGCCCAGCAGTTCGGCACGCTCGCGCATACCGAGCAGACCGTACCCGGCGCCGGCTCCCGTGAGTTCGCCCGGCCTGCCGCCCGAGTCCCGCACGTTCAGCGTCACTTCGTGCTCGCTGTAGTCGAGCCGCATGTGCACCTTGGCGCCCTGGGCGTGCTTGCGGACGTTCGTCAGCGCCTCCTGCGCGACCCGGCGCACGGCTTGCGACGCCTCGGCCGGCAGGGGCCTGCGCTCACCCGTGACGGTGACCTCGGCGTGCTCGGCCCCGCTGACGAGTTCGCCCAGGAAGTCCTCCAGCGGCGTCAGCTCGCCCCGCAGGGCGGACAGTGCCTGCCTGGTCTCGGCGAGGCCGTCCCGGGCCATGCCCCGGGCGGCGACCACGCGCTCCAGGATCCGCTCGCGGTCCGCGCCGTTCTCGATCAGGAGCCGGGCCGCTTCCAGGTGCACCAGTTGCGCCGAGAGGCTGTGGGCCAGCACGTCGTGGATCTCGCGGGCGATCCTGGCCCGCTCGCCCAGCGCCGCGGACTCGGCCTCCGCGACCCGCGCGGCCCGCTCCTGGGCGAGCAGTCGCTGTGCGCTGCCCCTGGCCTCCGCGTCCAGCCGCAGGACGTATCCGGCGAGGGCCATGCCCGCCACCGTGGCGGCCGTGGTCAGCCAGACGTCGTTGTTGAACGCGGAGTACGAGGCCAGGGCGACCGAGGTCACGGGGCCGGCGGCGGCGAGCGGGAGCCGCTCCAGGGCACCGATCCCGCAGCCGCACCAGATCACCAGGGCCGGACCTCTGAACCCGGTGGCCTGGGCCGCTACCGCGATGCCCAGCAGCACGGTGATGAGCGCGAGGGAGGGCACCAGCCGATGTTCGTAGGTGGTCCGGAAGAACGCCCAGGCGACACCGCCGGCGAGGAGCACTCCCGCCGCTGCCGCCAGCGCTTCCCAGAGGCTGACGGAATTCTGCTGGAACGCGCCCCACAGGAGCAGAGCGAGCACGAGCAGCCGGACCGCCCAGGCGAGCATGCGCCGGGGCCGGGAGATCCCCTCGCGGCCGAGTGCTTCCCGCGACGGCCAGCGCGTCCAGGCGTTCTCCGTCACACGCGCTCCTTCCACGCAGGCCTGCTGACGTCACCGTACGTCGGGGCGGGACGGCTCGTGGCGCCGAGGGACTGGGCCCGCCAGACCAGGACTCCGCCGCGGACCAGCAGGGTGCCGGCGAGGCCGAGCATCAGGGCGGAGCTGTCCTGGTGTACACCGAGGACCGCGCCGATGGCGAAGACACCGATCCGCAGGGCTATGCCCCCGAGCCACACGGCGGCGCTCGCCTTGGTGCTCTTGGTCCACACGACGCCGTCCGGCGCCGTCCAGATGCGGGTGGTCCAGGCCCAGCCTGCGCCCATGCCCAGACCTATGAGCAGTTCCACCACCAGCAGCGCGGCGGATTCCACGCGGTGGTGGGCGTCGACGATGCCCGGCTCCCGCAGCGCGACGACGGCGAGGATCACGGGCACCAGCCACCATCGCCGGTCCGTGTTGATCGCGCGGGCGCGGAACTGCCGCACGACCACTATGGCGACGACGGCCACGATCAGCAGCACGTTGACGAGCCCGGACATCAGAGCCTCCGTGAGGGAGAAGGTGGTGCCGGGAGCGTGTGCTGCCGACGCCTTCGAAGCTACGGAAATTCGCAGGTCAGGAGATCGGAGCCGGGGTGGATCGCGGGTGGAAACCTTGAGCGGCCGGCCTCCACCCGGGGGTGGAGAGCCGGTCGGGGGGCGACGCGCGGCCGGCCCGGGGAGTCGCGGGACCGGTGTTGCAGCGGGTGGTCGGGACCGGTATTGGAGCGGGTGGTGGCGGCTCGGCCGATCCGGTGTGGCGACGGTTCGGCCGGCTGTCAGGAGCGGGGGTGGGCGGGCCGGATGCTGCGGCCCAGGCGACGGGCCGGCTTACCGGCTTCCGGACCGGCTTTCGGGCCGGCTGAGTCCTTGCAGGCTGACGGGGGCGAGGAGCGGAGCGGGCCTTAACGGGGGATCGGTGATCCAGGCACTGCCGGGGCCCCTCGGCTGGACGGAGGGCTCGCAGCGGCCCGTTCAACTCAACACGCAGCTCACCACCGGGCCGCCCATGGGCCACGGCTTCAGCCCGCTCCACTGCCCGGCGGAGGTGACGACGCTTTGCTCACCGCCGTCCAGGCCAGGCCTGGACCAACCAGCCCGACCAATCGTCGGGCCCAGTCCAGCCGAGCCGGCCGTCGAGGCCTGCCTCTCTGGGTTCCCGCTGGTCAGCCATGCAGAAGCCCGTTGAGGCTGAGCCCCGACTGCCCGCGGGTCCGCCGGACAGGCCGTCCGGGCCGGCGGCCTCTCGGACCGCCCCTGTCAGACTCGCCCCTCCGCCCCCGCCTGCCAGACCCGGCCCTCCCCCGCTAGTCAGGCAGAAAGGTCCGCCGGAGCCTCGGGGCGGCAGCCGGTCAGCGGCACGGACTTGCCCAGGGCCCCTCGGACGCGTCCCTGCGAGCAGGCAGGCCCCCGGAGTCCACCCGACCAGCCGGACAGGCAGGTGCACGTGAGGCCTCCGAATCTTCCCGGCCCCACCTGTCCCTGCCTACCTCTTCCCGGCCGGGCACTCTGTCCCGGCCCGCACCCTCCCAGCGCGGCACGCCCGGCTCCGCCGAAGCCGAGCGCAGCGGCTACGCGTCGATGCGTGACCGGTCCAGCGTCGCCGCCGAGCTGGAGATGAACTCCTTGCGGGGCGCCACGTCGTTGCCCATCAGCAGGTCGAAGACCTGTTCAGCGGCCTCCAGGTCGGAGAGGTTGATCCGCCGGAGCGTGCGGTGACGCGGGTCCATCGTGGTCTCGGCCAGCTGGTCGGCGTCCATTTCACCCAGACCCTTGTATCGCTGGATGGAGTCCTTGTACCGGATGCCCTTGCTCTGGAACTCCATGAGCTTGTCGCGCAGCTCACGGTCCGAGTACGTGTAGACGTACTTGTCCTGCCCCTTCTTCGGCTGGACGACCTCGATGCGGTGCAGCGGCGGCACCGCGGCGAAGACGCGCCCAGCCTCGACCATGGGCCGCATGTAGCGCTGGAACAGCGTGAGCAGCAGGCAGCGGATGTGGGAGCCGTCCACATCGGCGTCGGTCATCATGATGATCTTGCCGTAGCGGGCCTGGTCGATGTCGAAGGTGCGGCCCGAGCCTGCTCCTATGACCTGGATGATCGCGCCGCACTCGACGTTCTTGAGCATGTCGGTCACGGACGAGCGCTGCACGTTGAGGATCTTGCCCCGGATCGGCAGCAGGGCCTGGAACTCGGAGTTCCGCGCCAGCTTGGCCGTACCGAGCGCGGAGTCGCCCTCGACGATGAACAGCTCGCTGCGGTCGACGTCGTCGCTGCGGCAGTCGGCCAGCTTGGCCGGCAGGGACGAGGACTCCAGGGCGGTCTTGCGGCGCTGGGCGTCCTTGTGCTGGCGGGCCGCGACACGCGTGCGGGCGGCGGCGACCACCTTCTCCATGACGACCCGCGCCTGGGCGGCGGCGTCACGCTTCGTGGTGGTCAGGAACGCCTTCAGCTCCTTGGAGACCACGCTGTTCACGATGCGGCGGGCCGCCGAGGTGCCGAGGACCTCCTTGGTCTGGCCCTCGAACTGCGGCTCGGCCAGGCGCACGGTGACGACGGCGGTGAGGCCCTCCAGGGCATCGTCCTTGACGATGTTGTCCTCTGCCACGCGCAGCATCTTCTTGGCGCGCAGCACGTCGTTCATCGTCTGGGTGAGGGCCTGCTCGAAGCCGGAGACGTGGGTGCCGCCCTTGGGGGTGGCGATGATGTTGACGAACGACCTGACGGCCGTGTCGTAGCCCGTCCCCCAGCGCAGCGCGATGTCCACGCCCAGCTCACGGGCGACCTCGGTGGGGGTCATCTGGCCGTGCTCGTCCAGCACCGGGACGGTCTCCTTGAAGGTGCCCTTGCCCGAGAAGCGGACCACGTCGCACACCGGCTTGTCGTTCGCCAGGTACTCGCAGAACTCGCTGATGCCGCCGTCGAAGCGGAAGGACTCCTCGCCCTTGCTGCCGCCCTCGCCGAGGCCGTACTCGTCGCGGACGACGATGGTCAGACCGGGCACCAGGAAGGCGGTCTGTCGGGCGCGCTGGTGCAGGTTCTCCAGGGAGAGCTTGGCGTCCTTCAGGAAGATCTGCCGGTCGGCCCAGTAGCGCACGCGCGTGCCGGTACGGGTCCTGGGGATCTTCTTCGCCTTGCGCAGGCCGCTCTTGGCCTCGAACTTCGCGTCCGCACCGGCCCCGGCGAAGGCGCCCGGCACACCTCGCCGGAAGCTGATGGCGTGGGTGTTGCCGCCGCGGTCGACCTCGACGTCGAGGCGGGCGGAGAGGGCGTTGACCACGGAGGCTCCGACACCGTGCAGACCGCCGGAGGCCGCGTACGAGCCACCTCCGAACTTGCCGCCGGCGTGCAGCTTGGTCATGACGACCTCGACGCCGGACAGGCCGGTCCTGGGCTCCACGTCCACGGGGATGCCGCGGCCGTTGTCCCGCACCTCCACGGAGCCGTCGTCGTGGAGGATCACCTCGATGTGGTCGCAGACACCCGCGAGGGCCTCGTCCACGGAGTTGTCGATGATCTCCCACAGGCAGTGCATCAGGCCGCGGCTGTCGGTCGAGCCGATGTACATGCCCGGGCGCTTGCGCACGGCCTCGAGACCCTCGAGGACGAGCAGGTGCCGCGCGGTGTAGTTGGAACCGTCGCGGTCTGCTCCTGCCAGCAGCGCTGTGGACGGCACGGACGTATCGGCGGTCACGCGGTTCGCTCCTCGCTGAATTTCAGGTTGCCCCCTTCTGGGTAAGGGGACGGCTTCGGTTGCCGCTCAGAGGGTACCGAGGCCTGGTAGAGCCGGTGTAACGCCACCCTCGTCGGGAACTCAGACTAGTCCAGGCTCGCATACACGTTCGATCCCTCGATGGAGTGAAGCACACATCACGTTCCATTGGAGGCATGAACCATTTAGGCTCCGGGCACGTCCTCATGAACAACCGGCAACCCCGCCGGGAGGACCGAGCACAAGACAGCGCGAAACCGTAAAGCACACAAGACACGCACTACGGCTCATTCGCCGCCAACCGGCAGCAAACAGCCGCCCCGGAAGATTTTTCGAGGAAAAGCCACGAGCGGGAACGTTTTCGGGCTGGTTGGATGTTGACCCTGGTACGACAGCTCGTCGAGCTAGAGAAGAGGCGACGTGACTACTGTTCTGACCCCCGCGAGCCCACTGACGGCCGCCGATCGCTGCGACCGCTGTGGCGCCCAGGCATACCTGCGCGTGGTCCTGCTCAGCGGCGGAGAACTGCTCTTCTGCGCCCACCACGGTCGCAAGTTCGAGCCGGAACTCAAGAAGATCGCCGCTGAGATACAGGACGAGACGGAGCGGCTCACCTCCGTTCCGAACAACGCTTCCGAAGAAGAGCGCTGAATCTCGCACACACGACGAGCCAGCACCGGCACAGGCCGGTGAACGGGCGGCCGCTCCTCCAGGAGCGGCCGCCCGTCCTCGTACCCTCGTGCGGGGCCTCAGGAGGCCCCTCGGGGCTTCTTCGGGGCTCCGGTGCCCGGCTGAAGGGCGCTGACGGCCTCGGAGACGCGCATGTACACCCCGGGGCTCCCCGGGCGCCCGCATCCGCTGCCCCATGACACGAGACCGATCAGCCGGCCTCCCGCCACCAGCGGGCCGCCGCTGTCGCCCTGACAGGCGTCAGGACCACCGGCGACCTCTCCCGCGCAGAGCATGGTGCCGGCCCGGTACGCACCGTCCGGCCCGCCCGGGTAGGCCCGGGAGCAGAGGTCGTCGGACAGCACGTGCACGCGTGCGGCGTGCAGCCGGTGCGCGTAGGCACCGTCGCCGGTCAGGTCGCCCCAGCCGGAGACGAGGCCTTCCGTGCCCGGCGTGTAGCCCGGGTCACCCGGGCCCGCCATGCCGATGACCGCACTCTGCGGCAGTGGCTCGGCGAGCGTGACGACGGCGAAGTCGCCGGAGTTCGTCGCACTGTCGAAGCCGGGATTGACCCGGACGTCCCGTACGGCGATCTCCTTGCCCTCGCTCGACAGCAGGTCCGTGCGGCCCTCGATGACCTTGAGGTCGCTCACGCGGTTCGGTGGCGTCCCCAGGACGTCGTCGGTCATGCAATGGGCCGCAGTGAGCACTGTGGTGCGTGCGATCGCCACGCCGCCGCAGAACTGGCCCGCGCGCGTACCTCCGAACCGGTCACGACTGGACAGCGCCACGGTCCACGGGGCCTGCGAGACGTCTATCGGGAACCCTCCGACCACCACGCCGTCGGTGGCCGCGTGGGCCGCGCCGACCAGGGGTATGGCGGTCATGGCGGCCGCCATGACCAGCGGCCGGATCAGTACCCGGGCAATGGAACGGTGCATGCAGGCTCCTCACTCAGGGGTGTGCTGGGACACCCAGAGTGATCCACAGTGCCGCCGCGCGCAGCACGAAGGCCCGGCTCCCACGGGGGAACCGGGCCTTCGCCGTTTACGACCGGACCTAGTCGAGGTAATCGCGCAGCACCTGCGAACGCGACGGGTGGCGCAGCTTCGACATGGTCTTGGACTCGATCTGGCGGATGCGCTCACGCGTCACGCCGTACACCTTGCCGATCTCGTCCAGGGTCTTCGGCTGACCGTCGGTGAGACCGAAGCGCATGGAGACGACGCCGGCCTCGCGCTCGGACAGGGTGTCCAGAACGGAGTGCAGCTGCTCCTGCAGAAGCGTGAAGCTGACGGCGTCGGCGGGGACGACGGCCTCGGAGTCCTCGATGAGGTCACCGAACTCGCTGTCGCCGTCCTCACCCAGCGGGGTGTGCAGCGAGATGGGCTCGCGGCCGTACTTCTGGACCTCGATGACCTTCTCCGGGGTCATGTCGAGCTCCTTGGCCAGCTCCTCCGGGGTGGGCTCACGGCCCAGGTCCTGGAGCATCTGGCGCTGCACGCGCGCGAGCTTGTTGATGACCTCGACCATGTGCACCGGGATACGGATGGTGCGGGCCTGGTCGGCCATGGCGCGGGTGATCGCCTGACGGATCCACCAGGTGGCGTACGTGGAGAACTTGTAGCCCTTCGTGTAGTCGAACTTCTCGACCGCACGGATCAGACCGAGGTTGCCCTCCTGGATGAGGTCCAGGAAGAGCATGCCGCGGCCGGTGTAGCGCTTGGCCAGGGAGACCACCAGACGGAGGTTGGCCTCCAGGAGGTGGTTCTTGGCGCGGCGCCCGTCCTCGGCGATGATCTCCAGTTCGCGCTTGAGCTTGGGGGCGAGCTTGTCCGCGTTGGCCAGCTTGTCCTCGGCGAAGAGCCCGGCCTCGATGCGCTTGGCAAGCTCGACCTCCTGCTCGGCGTTGAGCAGGGGGACCTTGCCGATCTGCTTCAGGTAGTCCTTGACCGGGTCGGCGGTGGCGCCGGCCGCGGCGACCTGCTGGGCTGGCGCGTCGTCCTCGTCCTCGTCGGACAGGACGAAGCCCGCGCTCTCGGCGCCCTCGGGCTCGTCGGCGACCTTGGTGTCCTCGAGGACCTCTTCCTCGAGAATCTCGACGTCGTCCTTCTTGGCCGCGGTCTTCTTCGCGGCCGTCTTCTTCGCGACGGTCTTCTTGGCGGCCGCCTTCTTGGCGGTCGTCGTCTTCTTCGCGGCCGCCTTCTTGGCGGCGCCGGCGGCTTCCTCGGCGGAATCGGCTGCGGTCGGAGCAATGGGCGCCGCGGGGGCGTCCGCGGAGGCGGTGGCCTTCCTGGTGGTGGTCACCGTCTTCGCCGCGACCGTCTTGGTGGCGGTGCGCTTCGCCGGACTCTTCGCTGCGACGCTCTTTCGGGTGCGCTTGGGCTCTGCTGCACTGACCATCAGCGTCACACCCTCTTCCTCAAGAATCTGGTTGAGGCTGCGCAGTACGTTCTTCCACTGAGTGGCCGGAATCTGGTCAGCTTCGAAGGCCCGACGCACATCGTCGCCGGCGATCTGCCCCTCAGCCTTTCCCCGCTCAATGAGCGCCATGACAGAGACGGACTCGGCGATCTCCGGCGGGAGCGTACGGGATGTGCTGGCCGACACGAACAACCTCTCGGAACGTTGGAAAACGGCTTCCGGCACCGTCCACTGCGGACGGGAGCCGACCACCGGCCTGGGGATGGGCCGACGGCGCGGGCGGAGGCCGGGAAGATGCACAGCGCCTGGCATGGCGTCCGTATTCCCTTCGCGGCTGTCACCTATTAGGTCATCGCGCTGTTCCCGCGAGCGTTACGCCCAATCTGCGTGGCCCGAGTCACACCCCGTAAGCAACCAAAAGCGTGCAGATGCGGACAGAGAAGATCGCCGAAGGTATCACTCCGGTCACGCCGTGATCGCGATCGCCGCGCCGCACCGCCGGACCTGCCGGACCCGAAAGGTCCGGCAGGTCCGGCGACGGCCGGTACCGGGGCCGGCGCGCCCCTGAACCACGAGGACGCCGCACACTGGCGACCGCACCGCCTGCGGAGCGGGTCAGTGCTCGCGAGGGGCGGGAACCACGCGCTCCACCTCGGGGTGGACCGTGAGCAGTTGACGCATGGCCGTCTCCGCCGCGGTGCCGTCGCCTGTGCCGAGGGCGTCGACGATCCGCGCGTGCAGCGCGACGGACGTCTCGTTCGGCCGGTCACAGCCGGTGACCGGGCCGCCGGAGACCTGGAGAGCGGCCGAGACGATGCCGGAGAGGTGCTCCAGCATGCGATTGGCCGCGATCTGGATGAGCAGGCCGTGGAACTCGGTGTCGGCGCGCGAGTAGGTCAGCGCGTCGCCCTGCGCCATGGCGTGGCTCATGATCTCGACCATGTCGCACAGGCGCTGCTGCACCTCCTCCCGGCCGTGCCCGGCGGCGAGGCGGGCGGCGAGCGGCTCGATCGTCCACCGCAGCTCGCTCAGCTCGCGGCGCTGGTCGTCCCGCTGGGGCCCGAAGGCCCGCCACTCGATGATGTCCGGGTCGAGGAGGTTCCAGTCGCTGACGGGACGCACGCGCGTGCCGACGTTCGGGCGGGCGCTGACCAGGCCCTTGGCCTCCAGGACACGGAGGGACTCGCGGACGACGGTGCGGGAGACCTCGAAGCGCTGGCCGATCTCCTCGGGCACCAGCGGGCGGTCCGCACCCAGGTCACCTGAAACGATCATCTGACCGAGCTGCTGGACGAGTTGGCCGTGGAGTCCGCGTCCGCGGCTGCTCGTGGCCCGCCGGCCCACCCGGCCCAGGTCGGCCTCGCCTCCGTCCCAGACGGGCGCTCCGACGCGGTCGACCATCGGGGCCTCGGCGTAGGGGTAGCGGTCGAGTTCGCCCGGGCCGACCAGACCGGAGTCTGAGGAGCGGGCGGCGGTCATCATGGTGTGCGCAAGGGTACTCACGGATCCTTTGTCGGCGCCGTCTTCAACTCCCTTGAGGTCTTTGGTGAAAAGCACACGAAAGGGTGATCGCTCACCCCGTCGCAATTGACGCCTTATCGGAAAGAAATGGGCTGTCCACGGGGAGTTGTGCGCACAGCGGGACCTGAAGCGGGCGAACGGTGGTCATCGGACTCTGCTACGCAGTGTCGTGAACACATACGCGCACAACAGTGCCGCCAGCGACAACACCAGTGCGCAGCCGACGGGTTGAGCGACGATCCGAGCCACCGCGACCAGGTAGCGCTCCCCTCCGAACGGCCACTGCAGCAGCAGCATCTCCCTCATGCGCGCCGGGAAGTCGTCGGTCATCCGTACCGCGTGACCCCGTAGCGCCAGGTTGAGGAGCGGGACGACGACAACGGGCACGGCGAGGACGGCCGCGAGACCTCCCGAGGTGGACCGGAAGACGCCCGCGGCCAGCACGCCTGCCCAGGCACAGCCGACCACGAGTCCGAACCAACTTGCGGTGAGCGAAAGCCAGTCCGCGGGAACTTGTGTCAGCTCCCGTCCGTAGACGATGTAGAGCACTTCGGCGTCGCAGCCCACGGTGAGGAAGGCCAGCAGCACCGCGGTGGCTCCGGAGACGAGAAGTTTCGCGGTCAGCAGCCCCAGGCGGCGGGGCACCGTGCCGCGGTCCGTCGCCAGGGCGGGGTGGCGGAACTCGTCCCCGAAGGCCAGGGCGCCGAGCAGCCCCGCCGCGAGCGCCGCGGGTGGCAGCGGCAGGTCCCGCGGCCACGCCGCGAACAGCCGCGCCTGCGGAGTGTGGCCGAACCTGGCCAGCAGTACGGCCGTGAGCGCGGACACCACGAGCACGGCGCCGCAGGTGAGGAAGCCGGTGCCGATACCGGCGGCGCGCCGGATCTCATAGCGCAGGGGACGGAGGGGGCTGGGGGCGGGGCGGACGGAGATGGAGGGCGGGAGAGTGGACAGTGCCTCGCGCGCGCGGACGCCACCGGTGCGTGCGTCGCGAGCGGACTGCGGCTTCCGGGTGCCGGGATTCCTGACCTCGGGAAAGCGGCTACGGGTGACGGGGATGCCGGCCACGGGAATGCCCGCGTTGCCGGGCTGGGGGGCCGCGGGCGACTTCTCGGGGCGAGCGGCTTCGGGGGCTGCGGCCACGTCGGGGGCGAGGCTGCCCTCTGCTCGTACGGGCGCCTCGGCGGGCTCGGCCGTCACGGTGCCGGCCGAGACATCCTCGCCGACGGGCACGACAACGCCCTCGGCCAATGCCATGTCACCGGCTTCCGCCCCTGCGTCGGCCGGCTCAGGGCCCTCGGGCCCCTCCCGGTGATCCTGCACGGTTCGGTGGTCGGGCATTTCTCCGAACGACGATCTCTCACCGGCGAGGACCTGCACCCGCTCCCACGCCGGGAGAGAGGTCGAGGCCTGCCCTTTGTCGACCGTGGGAAGACCCCGCGCGGCGGTCCTCGGCGCAAGCGATGACTGATCCGCTGCGGCTTGCGGCCACTTGCCCGACGCGCTGCCCTGGCCGGCCCCGTGCCCCACCGGCGGAAGAGCGGTACCCGCGATGCCAGGCTCCCGGGGGGAGAGAGCCGGAGCGGCACCACTCTGTTCCATCGACGAAAGCTTGGACACCGACACCGCCCCGGCGTTCTGCTCCGCCGGCGAGAAGTCGGACGCCGGCCTGGCTCCCTGCTCCGTCGGCGGCGCGTCGAACGAGGGTCCGGCGCTTCGCTCAGCCGTGGACCAGTCGGTCCTCAAGGGTGCCTGCCGTGCTGCTGAAGAGCCGAGTACCGAGGTGGTCGGCCCCGGCACGGACGCCGTTTCCGGCGCCGACCGGGCGGGGGCGGCGCTTTCGCGTTGTGCGGGCGGCCCGTCCGTTCCCGCTCGGGTGCGGCCCGCCGACGAGGCGCCGCTCGCGGTGGTGGCGGGTTCCGGCGCGGTGAAGCCGAACACGGTCCGTCGGCGCCCCGCCGACGGGCGGTCCCCTGCCGCCTGGTCCCGCTCCGCCAAGGGGGCGGCTGGCGGCAGGCCGGCCTCCTCCGTCGGCTCGGGGCCGGCAACGGGTCGCTGCGGGCGATCCGTCGAGGACGGGTCCGGTACGGCGGAACCGCGCTCGGGCGCCGCCACGTCCACGCTCGTATCGCGCTCGGACCCCGTCCCGGCGCCGGGACCCATGTCGCCCACCTCGTCCGCGAGTTGATGGATGAGGATGCCATGGCGGAACGCCGTCTCCCCGACGTCGGCGGTCGTAGTGCCGTACACCGAGAGGCGGTTGCCTCCCTCCCGTACGACCTCGACGGAGCGGCGGTCGGCGCGGGCCTCCTTGGTGAGGAGGGCCGCGAGGCGGGTGGCGTGGGGCGTGCGCACGGCCACGCGCGGGCGCAGCCGGGTGCGGGCGAACTCCCGGCCGACCTGGTCGGCGAAGATCCTTCCGCCGTCGAGGGTGACGACCCGGTCGGCCGAGCGCGCGGCCTCCTTGGTGTCGGCCGTGGTCATCAGCACCGTGCCGCCCTGGCCGGCGTGGGCCCGCAGCATGCTGTGCAGCCACTGCGCCTCGCGGGCGGAGAGGCCGTCGGTGGGCTCGTCCAGGACAAGTGTGTGCGGGTCGGCCAGCAGTGCGCACGCCAGGCCGAGTCTGCGGTCCATGCCACGCGACAGCGAGCCGAGACGTTCCTCCCGGAGGCTGACGAGGCCCACGACTTCGAGGACCTCGTCGGCGCGGCGCGCGGGGACCCCCGAGGCCGCGCACAGCATGCGCAGGTGCCCGCGTACCGAGCGGGCCGGGTGCCCCGGTACGTCGCCGAGGAGCACACCGACCTCTCGCGACGGATGCGCGATCCGGTGCAGGGGCCGCCCCTTGAAGTAGGTGATGCCGCGACCCTGTTGCAGTTCGAGCATCAGTCTGAGCACCGTCGTCTTGCCCGCGCCGGCGGGTCCCAAGAGCACGGTGACCTGACCGGCGCGCGCTTCGAAAGAGACGTCGTCGACGGCGGGGGGCTGCGCCTTGCGGGAATTGCTGGTCAGTCCGAAGGCCTGGATCACCTGCAGCAAGATAGCGTGCGATGTCCGGTTTTTTCGGGTATGGGGTGATCTGATGTTGAGTGCCGCGCCCCTGGGCCGGTCAGTGTCCACCGTTCGATGCAACGGAGGCCCGTTTTCTGCACCCAGCCCGCTTCAGCCCATGCGGCCAGGCCGCCCGGCGGCCCAGTGGCCGACCACCGTCGTGATCACACCTCGGGGCGGAGCATCGGGGGATTGAGCAGCGTGGCGCCACCGGCCCGGAACAGCTGGGCCGGGCGACCGCCCTGGCGCGTGGTCGTACCTCCCGTCGGCACGAGGAATCCGGGCGTGCCGGTGACCTTGCGGTGGAAGTTGCGCGGGTCGAGCGCCACCCCCCACACCGCCTCGTAGACGCGACGCAGCTCTCCGACGGTGAACTCGGGCGGACAGAAGGCGGTGGCCAGCGACGAGTACTCAATCTTGGACCTGGCCCGCTCGACACCGTCGGCGAGGATCTGGGCATGGTCGAAGGCGAGCGGCGCGACGGGCTCGCCGTCCCGGCCGTAACCACCCTGCTGCAGCAGTTCCTCGACCGGAGCCCAGCGCGCGTTGCTGGCGTCGCCGCCCGCGCGCGGTGCGGGCAGGTCGGGGGCGAGTGCGAGGTGCGCCACGCTGACCACACGCATCCGCGGGTCCCGCTTGGGGTCGCCGTAGGTGGCGAGCTGCTCCAGGTGCGCTCCGTTGTCCTGGGCGGGTACCGAGGGGTCGTGCGCGCACAGCCCGGTCTCCTCGGCGAGCTCCCGCGCGGCCGCCTGGGAGAGGTCCTCGTCGGCCCGCACGAAGCCCCCGGGCAGCGCCCAGCGCCCCTGGAACGGAGGCTCGCCCCTGCGTACCGCCAGCGCGCACAGGGCATGACGGCGAACGGTCAGCACGACCAGGTCCACGGTGACGGCGAAGGGCGGAAAGGCTGACGGGTCGTAGGGCATGCCGCGATCATAGTCGTCTGCCTGACGATAAACACTCCCTTCGTCGGCCGCACCGGTGGCCATTCCGCTTCGCCGCCTTATGGGTCGCAGCGTGGCTCCTCTCGCGTTCCGGTCCGGCGGTAAGGGGAATCACGCTCCCAGCTGCAGGCCGTCCGCCGCCTCCTCCACCATGGCCAGTCCCAGCCGGCTGACCCGGACGGCGAAGGGCGCACCGGCGACGCGCAGCCCGGTCAGGCCGAGTTCGCCCAGCGGAGCGCTGCGGACGGGGCGCAGGACGACCGTACGGGCAGGGGCGTCGGGGCGGATTCCCACGAGCGCGGTGAGCATCAGGACCGTGGAGGCCGCGGCGGTGGCGGCCGGACGGCAGGCCGCGGGATGCGGGGAGGGGGCGCTGCCCGCGGAGCGCTGTTCACCGGCGAACATCTCGGGCAGCCGGTGACCGAAGTACTCCGCCGCGTCCAGCAGTCCCCTCAGCAGGCCGCCGGCTTCCTTCTCGTAGCCGGCGGCGGCCAGCCCGGCGACGGCGAGCGCCGTCTCATGGACGCGCACTGCTCCGGTCCGGTGGCCGAACGGGTTGTGTCCCGGCTCCTTGGCGCCGAGCCCGCGCAGTCCCCAGCCCGCGTCCAGGGCGGGGCTTCCCAGCAGCCGGGCGAGGTGCTCGGTCTGCGCCTTGTCGAGCAGACCCGCGGCCATCTGGCCGGAGCCGAGCAGGCCGGTGTCGAGGAGATGGACAGGGGCCGAGCCCAGGTGGGGTACGGGCCGGCCGGTCGGTGCCAGGGCGGCGGCCGGGCGTCCTGCGCCATGGTCCTCGATCCAGAAGTCGGACCGGAAAGCCGCTCGCAGTCCCTGAGTCCATTCCCGCAGTTCCGTGGCACCGGGTCTGCCATATGCGTCCAGCAGGTCGGCACCGAGCAGGGCCGCACGATACGCGTGGGCCTGTGTCTCGCAGCGGACGGGGCCACCCGGCTGTGGATCCGGGAGGTAGGGCCCGTCGCCGACGGCGGTCCGCAGCCAGGTCAGGCAGCGCTCGGCCGAGGGGAGCAGTTCCGTCGCCTCCCGCTCGGGAAGTCCCCAGCGGCGGGCCTCGGCCAGCAGGGCGGGGAAGAGCAGTGTGGCCTCGGTTCCCGTGCAGCTCGGCGGGAGGAACGGCCCGGCGTCGCGTCGTGGTCCGGGGATCAGGCCTGCCCGTGGGCCCGGACCGGGGAGCTGGGTGCGGGCGAGGGCGCGCAGTGTGCCCGCGGCGAGCCGGGTGCCCAGGGGCAGCAGCATGCGGGCCGCGGCGAGGGCCTCGGCCGGGGCCATTCCGCAGCGCCAGGGCGCGCCGGCCGCGAGATAGGTGTCGGAGGGGTCTGCGGGATCGCGCAGGAGAAGTGCCTGGAGATCGGCGACGGCTGCCTGCAGCAGCGGCGCCACGCGGCGATCGTCGCCGGCTGCGCGGGCCGGGGCGAGTGGGCCGGTCGTGGCGAGACCCGCAGCCCGCAGCGGACCGGCTCCGGTCGGGCGCACCCGCAGCTCCACGGCTGCCGTGCCGCCCGGCGGCAGATCCAGGTCCCAGCGCAGCAGCCCGGCGGACGCGAGGGCATCGCAGGGCGGCGGCTCGCTGGTGACGCAGGCGGCGATGCCGTCCGTGGCCCAGCGCAGACCCGAGCCGTGGACGCTGGCCGGCAGTTCGGGGCCTGTCTTGCCGGCGGCGATGGCACCGAGTTCCGAGAGGTCCGTACCGAGAGCCACCTCCACCGGCAGGCGCAGGGGACGCAGGCCGGTGTTGCGCAACAGGATCCGCTCGGTGCCGTCGGCGTGGCGCGTTCGCTCGATCACGACGTCCGGATCCGGTCCGGCCGCGGGTGAGGCACGCAGGGTGCTCACGAAGCGCGCGCTGGCCGCTCCGGTCATTCTTGCCTGCATCGCCAGCGGCTCCCGTCCGGCAACCCGGAACTGGCAGCGCGAGAGCAGGCGCCTGCCTCCTCGGTAGAACCCGTCGAGCCCGCGGCCGTCCAGTTGTCCCACCTCCCCGGAGATGGCGAGGCCGGGCAGGGCGACGCAGATCAACGCCCCGTGAGTGGACGGCAGCTCGGGCCCCGGACGGCCGCTCGGGGCCGTGCGCGCCGACGGCGTCACGACGGATGGGCGGGGCCGGCCCGGAGGCGGGGACGAGGGCCCTCCATGAGGCGCCGGAGACTTCGGAAAGAGACTCCGAGCCGACGGGGGCGGAGTACCGACTGGCTCGGGTGGGACGCTGCGGGCTCCGTCCGTCGGGAACGGCTCGCGCGTGCTCTGTCGCGGGCGCTCGACGTAAGCGGCGGGCGGAGTCGGCTGCTGGTGCATGCGATGGCTTCCTCTGCGCTCGGTACGCCTCAGACGTGCTGGGCGGCCGGTGGGGCGCCCCGGGGAACAAAGGTCGTTCGGCGGCAGGGCCCGTCCAGGGGTTCCGCCACTCAGGTGAACGGATGCGCACTCACCCCGGTCACGGCTCTCCTCCCAGAAGCCGACCGAATCGTGACGTGCTGGATGGTGACGTGCTGGACCGTGACGTGGTGGCGGGACGCGGGTGTTGACCGATGGCCCGCTTCGTGGCCGATGCTCGAGAGTGCCGGGTGAGCGGCCTGTGCGGCGAGGCGTGGAGGTGCTGGACAGGCCATCCGCGGGAGGACGCTCCGAAGCCGTCGACAGCCAGATCCCACGCCGAGTCCCGAAAATGCCTGCTCGTCCGCGCCCGGTCCGGCTCTTGGCGGCGACCTTCAGGGCGCCCCGGAACCACCGCCACCATCGGACGCCGGGCGCGCCCACCCGCGGACCCGGCGCGCTCCGCCGTGGAGGGCGTGCCCGAGCGGCAGGGCGAGCGAGGAGGGCTGTACCCGTACGGTGCCGACCCCGCTGGACGGCCGCCGGGCACTCGCCGCGGCCCGGGAGCAGGCTGCGACAGCGAACACCGAACGCCTCCGCACCTACGGTGCAACTCTTCTCCGGAAGGCGCGACGACTGCACGACCAGGTACGCTCCCGCGCCTCCCTGCCCGGTACTCACCCCTCCCCCTCGGGCTCAGGACAGGCGCTCCCCTGGGCGCCGCCAGTCGTCACCTCGTCGGAGCCCGCGGCAGGCACGCTGTTCCGGCGCCGGGGGCCGGGTCGTGCGGGTCCGGCGACCGAGGAACGCGGTGAGCCGGTCGGCCGGCGTCGCCCAGCCGCCGTACGGGCTGCGCGTGGGCCGTCGGTACCGTCCGCGGTGCGCACTCGGCGCCGTCGGCGCGCGCCCTTCACGGCACCCTGCGCGATGTCCTGGTCGCCCGGCGGCGTGCCCGCGCCCGGCGCCACGATCACGGCGTCCACAGGCTCGGGCCGCACCGGCTCCTCGGCCGTCGCGGAGCCCGCGGACTCCGTGGGCTCGGGTCGCTCCGCCGGTGTGTGCCCGCCGCGTGTCGCACGCAGGCAGCGGCGGATCGACTCGGGGTCGAGCCCCTCGTTGCAGGCCTGGTGCAGCAGGCGGGCGAAGAGGTAGTCGGGGTCCGCGCCCAGCGCCATGGCCAGCGCCTCGCGGCCCTCCAGTTCATCGCCCGCGGACCAGGCAACCCATCCGGCCAGGGTCAGTGGAGCGGCGGCGTGCTCACCGTAGGGCCCGACACAGCGGCGGGCCAGGGCGCGCCAGAGCCGCAGGGCCGGGCCCGCTTCGTCGCCCTCCATCCACGCGGCGGCGCGGTCGCGGGTCGTGCGGTCCTGGAGTCCGAGGATCAGCCGCGCGGCCTCGCCGTCCTCGATCAGGTCGTCGTCGCGCAGGTCCGCCGGATGCGTGCCGGACACCGGTGCCGCCGCGGCGAGGCGGCGGATGATCCGCTCGGCGAGGGCGACGGTCTCCTCGGCCACGTCCGTGCGCGTGGTCTCCTCGAGGATGCGTGGCACCAGGTCCATGCCGGCCGCGTCCAGGGCGATCTCCTGCTCCAGCGCCGCAGTGGTCTCCCACGGCTGCAGTCGGGCGCGCAACTCCCGTAGCGTGCCGCGGACTTGGATGCCGGCGTAGGTGGCCGCGGCGGCCAGGACGGAGGTGCCCGGAAGGCCCATCGGGGAGCCGTCCTCGGGACAGCAGCCCTTGATCGGGCAGCAGTACGACCAGAATCGGCCGTCCGAGATGCACAGTGCCTCGATGACCGGCACCTCGAGGTCGCCGCACTGCGTTCGCAGCGCGTGGGCGAGCGGTGCGAGTCGTCGTTTGACGTCTCGGCCGGTCTCTCCTGGCGCCGGCTCCTGGCAGACGTAGGCGACCATCTGCTCGGGCCGGGCGCCTCGCCGTTCGCTGCCGGTCACCAGCCCGTGGACGAGCTGCCCCGCCGCTGCCTCCCAGTCCTCCCCGTTCGCGGGGATGCCCAGCCGGGCCCGGCCGCCGAACCTGCCCTTTCCGCCGCCGTCGTGCAGGGCGACCAGGACCATGCTGTCCTCCGGGCGGTACCCGAGCAGGTAGGGCAGGGCGTCGGCCAGCTCGGCCGGGGTGCGCAGGGTGACCTGCGTGGCGTGCACCGACGGTCCGGGCGTGGACTCCTGGTCCGGGATGTCGCTGTTTTCGAAGGGTCCGGTGGTTTCGCTGTGATTCGTCATGCGGCGACGATCTCGCGGATCTTGAGATTCCGCTTGAGCCTGTGGATAAGTCGAATCAGGGACACGACAAGACGACCTCGGTTGTCCACAGTCCCGACCCGCGCCCGCCCGGTTGTCGGTCCCGTCCTGTTGTATGGAACGCATGGAGCACACGAGCAACGCGGATCTCCGGGCGCAGGCCGACACCGTCCTCGCCCGGCTCGTCGGGGATGCCACGGGAGCCGCCCGGCTGCGGGAGGACCAGTGGCGGGCGATCGAGGCACTGGTCGCCGACCGGCGCCGGGCCCTGGTCGTGCAGCGCACGGGATGGGGCAAGTCCGCGGTGTACTTCGTGGCGACCTCGCTGCTGCGGGCCAGAGGCAGCGGGCCCACGGTGATCGTCTCGCCCCTGCTCGCGCTCATGCGCAACCAGGTGGACGCGGCGGCGCGGGCCGGCATCCAGGCCCGCACGATCAACTCCGCGAACACCGAGGAGTGGGAGGCCGTCCAGGCCGAGATCGCGGCCGGCGAGGTCGACGTGCTGCTCGTCAGCCCGGAGCGGCTGAACAATCCGGACTTCCGCGATCAGGTGCTGCCGAAGCTGTCCGCGGCGACCGGTCTCCTGGTCGTGGACGAGGCCCACTGCATCTCCGACTGGGGCCACGACTTCCGGCCCGACTACCGACGGCTGCGCACGATGCTCGGCGAGCTTCCGCCAGGTGTCCCCGTGCTGGCCACCACCGCCACGGCCAACGCCCGTGTGACAGCCGACGTCGCCGAGCAGCTCGGCACCGGAGGCGCTTCGGACGCCCTGGTGCTGCGCGGGCCGCTGGACCGGGAGAGTCTGAGCCTCGGCGTGCTGAGGCTCCCGGACGCGGCGCACCGGATGGCCTGGCTGGCCGACCATCTCGACGACCTGCCGGGCTCCGGCATCATCTACACGCTCACGGTCGCCGCCGCCGAGGAGGTCACCGCGTTCCTGCGGCAGCGTGGACACGCCGTCGCCTCGTACACGGGCAAGACGGAGAACGCCGACCGGCAGCAGGCGGAGGACGATCTGCTCGCCAACCGGGTCAAGGCGCTGGTCGCCACCTCCGCACTCGGCATGGGCTTCGACAAGCCCGACCTCGGTTTCGTGGTCCATCTCGGCTCGCCCTCCTCCCCCATCGCGTACTACCAGCAGGTGGGCCGGGCCGGCCGCGGCGTCGAGCACGCCGAGGTGCTGCTGCTGCCGGGCAAGGAGGACGAGGCGATCTGGGAGTACTTCGCGTCCCTCGCCTTCCCCGCCGAGGACCTGGTCCGGCGCACTCTGGACGTGCTGGCCCGGGCGGACCGGCCCCTGTCCCTGCCCGCCCTGGAACCGCTGGTCGAGCTGCGCCGCTCCCGGCTGGAGACCATGCTGAAGGTCCTCGACGTGGACGGAGCGGTGCACCGGGTCAAGGGCGGCTGGACCGCGACCGGGCAGCCGTGGTCGTACGACGCCGATCGCTACGCCTGGGTGGCCCGGCAGCGCGCGACCGAGCAGCAGGCCATGCGCGAGTACGCGAGCACCACCGAATGCCGGATGGAGTTCCTGCAACGCCAACTGGACGACGAGGGCGCCAAGCCCTGCGGCCGCTGCGACAACTGCGCCGGGCCCCGCTTCACCGTTGACACGTCGCCGACCGCGCTGGACGCGGCACGCAGCGACCTGGGCCGTGCGGGAGTGGAGGTGGAGCCCCGCCGGATGTGGCCGACCGGGCTGCCGGCCATCGGAATCGATCTCAAGGGACGCATCCCGGCCGGTGAACAGGCCTCCCCGGGGCGGGCCCTTGGACGCCTTTCGGACATCGGATGGGGCAACCGGCTGCGTCCGCTGCTCGCGCCGCAGACACCTGACGCTCCCGTGCCGGACGACGTGGCGCGAGCCGTGGTCGAAGTACTGGCCGACTGGGCCAGGGGGCCCGGCGGCTGGGCCGCGGGTGCCTCTGACGCGCAGCCCCGGCCGATGGGCGTCGTCACCATCGCCTCGCGCACACGGCCCCGGCTGATCCATTCCCTGGGCGCGAGGATCGCCGAGATCGGGCGGCTGCCGCTGCTCGGATCCGTGGAGTACGCCGGGGACGCGCCCCGGCTGCCGCGCAGCAACAGCGCGCAACGGCTGAAGGCCCTCGACGGTGCGTTGGCGGTGCCGTCCGCCCTCGCGTCGGCGCTCGCCGAGGCGCGCGGCCCGGTTCTGCTGGTAGACGACTTCACGGAAACGGGGTGGACCCTCGCGGTCGCGACGCGTCTGCTTCGTCGCTCGGGTGCTCAGGGGGTGCTGCCACTCGTCCTCGCGGTCCAGGGCTGATCCCCCGGACGCGCACGGGGCCCGCGTGCGATGTGCGGGGCGCCCAGGGCGTCAGCAGCCGACTCTCTGGGTAGGGATATAAGCCACGCACTATCCGATAGCCGGCGGTGGCCCCAATTGCTCGTTGCCGCATCCAAGTTCGAAGGGAAGAATTGAGATCCGCTCCCCGCACGGCTCGTCCGTGATCCGGTTGGGCTTTGCTGCGGTGCGCGGTCCCCCGAATCCGACCTCGCCCGCAGTATGGGCGCGTAGCCGAAGGGAGGAACGTGACCTTCGGATTCGCCTCGTCCTCGGCGGCCTCGTTGTCGACGTCCGCGTCCACCACCTCCGCCAGCCGTCTGCTCGAGCCTGCGGAGTGGGCTGCCGCCGGGATCCCCCTGCTGCGCAACCCCCGTGAGGTCGTCAGCGGGCTGCACGCCCGTCATCACCCGAGGCCGTCCACGGCGATCGTGGGCGTTCTCGATCCGGATGAGCGGCTGCTCGCCAGTGCCTCGTTCACGCGACGTGCCGCCCAGGCGGACGGCTGGCTGTTCCGCAACTCGCTGCTGGCCCAGCTGCGCCGGGTCATTCCACACGACCTGCGCCGCCGCACCCCGGTGCGCACCGCCGTCCTGCTCTACTGCCGTGAAGGCGACGGGCGTTGGACCGAGGAGGACGGCGCCTGGATGTGGGGGCTCCGCGACGCCTGCACACTGCACGGGTTGCGGTGCGGGGCGTACATCACACTGACCCATGAGGGCTGGCAGGTACTCGGCGAAGGCCGGGGCGGACGCCGTCCCAGCGCGGACTCCGAACCGGAGCCCTTCGCCACGTCAGAAGCCCCGCCGCTCGCGCCGCGCACCGGCGGACCCGTCTCCGAAGTCCTGCGCCGCGCGGCGGCCCGCTGACGCCGGCTGGACACGAGGGCAGCGGCTCGGAGTCGGCAGGCGCACCACCAGCGAGCCGACGCGGGGCGAAAGTCGACCGAGGAAGCCAGTGCACGACGTTCTGGGCGACCATCGGCGCTGAGGGCGCAGGAGGCAGGACCCGGCCGCCGTACGTGATCCACGAAGGAGCCTCTCCGCCACGACTCCGATGGTGCCGACGGCGAGCGGGGGCATCGGCGGCCCTGACGGGTACGCCAGAGCCACACCCTCACCCAGGCCCGGAGCGACGACAGTTGGCCCGCCCCTGGGGCGTCCTGGGGAGCCGTTCCGGGAGTGGAACGGCCGCCACCAGTCGTCCGGGCATGCCGAATGCCGCGCCGTGCGGTTGCCGCCGGAGCGGCTCCTACCGCGCCCCGGGTGCCCCGAGGCGCCGTACGCGGCTCAGACGCCGGCGCCCAGCACCGAGTTGATCTGCTGCGGGTCGCCGCAGACGATCAGCAGGGCACCGGCCCGGGAGTGGGCCAGCGGAAGGACGGTGGCAGCAGCGGAGGCCGGGCCTCCGTTGACGGCCACGACGACCACGGGGCGGGACGCGGCACGGGAGGCGATGGTGGCGTCCGTGTAGAAGACGTCGTCGCCGGTGTCGTGCTGCGCCCAGTAGGAGGCTTCACCGAAGGACAGCTCGTGCTCCGCCCACGGGTGCTGGGCACCAGTGGTGATCACAAGCACGTCGCCGGGGGTACGACCCGAGTCCAGCAGCAGGTCGACCGCCTCATCGGCGGCGTCGAGCGCACCCTCGGCCGAGGCCGGGACCAGCTGGATCTGCGGGGTCGCCGCGGGGGCGGGAACGGCCGGGCCGGAGTGGCCTGGCTGGGCCGGAGTCACGTCACGCGGCGTGCGCTGCACCGGCGGCGTGGGCCGCAGAGGGCCGGGACGACCGGGGCGCGGCGGGGCCGCGGGGCGGGGGCCGGGTACGGGGCGGGGGGTCGGCGCGGTACGGCCACTGGCCGGAGTGGCGCGGGGACCCTGGGCACTCTCGTGAATCTGAGGCTCCTCGGGAATGAGAGGCATGAGCTGATATTTATCAAACATTGGTGCGGCGCGGGTGACCGGGTGGCACATGAGTGCGACCGGAACCGTCAGAAGTCGAAGCCGAGCTGACCCTCGATCTCCGGAACGCTTCCGCCCGCCCAACTGCGGACCTTCTTGAGGTGCCGCCACTGGGGCAGCCCATCAAGATACGCCCACGACAAACGGTGGTACGGGGTGGGTCCCCGCTCCGCCAGTGCGGCCTTGTGCACGGGCGACGGATACCCGGCGTTGTCCGCAAATCCGAAGTCTGCATGGTCGAGACCCAGTTCGGCCATCATTTTGTCGCGCTGAACCTTGGCGATCACTGATGCCGCCGCAACAGCCACGCACGACTGATCGCCCTTGATCACCGTGCGCACCTCCCACGGGGCACCGAGATAGTCGTGCTTCCCGTCGAGGATCACGGCGTCGGGGCGAACCGGCAGGGCTTCCAGAGCACGGACTGCGGCGAGCCGCAGCGCGGCCGTCATCCCCCGGTCGTCGATCTCCTCCGGGGAAGCATGCCCCAGCGCGTAGGACGTCACCCATGTCCGGAGTATCTGGGCCAGTTCCGTACGCCGCTTGATGGTCAGCAGCTTGGAATCGGTGAGTCCCTCGGGCGGCCGGCGGAGTCCGGTGATCGCCGCGCAGACGGTGACGGGACCGGCCCAGGCGCCGCGCCCCACCTCGTCGACACCAGCGATGACCTTCGCTCCGGTCGTGGCGCGCAGGGAGCGCTCGACGGTGTGGGTAGGCGGTTCGTACGGCATGGCGCCCTTAGGTTACGCCGACAGGATGGGCGCGCGACACCCCGGCCGCCCCTCCGGGGCCGAGATCGCCGGCGAGTGCCGTCAGGCCCCGTAGGGCCGCAGCAGCGGGAGCATCAGCCGGTCGATCATCTCTTCCAGATCCTGATCGCTCCATTCGCTGGCGCACATCTTAGATCGGTACATCATCATGGCCGGGATCGCGTCGAAGACATAGCCGTTGTCCGCGTCCGAGCGCACTTCTCCCCGCTCTATGCCACGAGTGATGACGTCCCGGAGCAGCTTCACGGTGGGCTCCACGACGCTTCCGACGATCACGCTCTCGAAGCGCTCCGATTGCGCCTGATCGCACTCGTGAATCACAGAGCGCAGCGCGGTGCCCGGCAGGGAGAACATGATCCGGCGGACCTGCCGGCACAAGGTGAGGAGATCCTCCCGCACGCTTCCGAGGTCCGGCGCCGTCTCCATCCGGGGCAGTCCGGACACCAGAGCGTCCGCGACGAGGTCCTCCTTGGAGGGCCAGCGGCGATAGACGGCGGCCTTGCCGGTCTGGGCGCCGGCCGCGACACCCTCCATGGTCAGACCCTTCCAGCCGACCGTGCTGAGCTGCTCCAGAGCGGCGTCCATGATGGCGCGCTCGAGCACCGCACCGCGCCGACGAGGGGAAGCGGTCCGAGCGGGGCCGGCCGTCCAGCGCGAGGTATCCACTTCAGGACCAAAAACCGGGCGTGGCCCGCCGGGCGGGGCATCCCGGCATCGCGCTCGCCGTCATCGCGGCTTGCCAACTCATGGTCGTACTCGACGCGACGATTGTGAACATCGCACTCCCGCACATTCAAGACGCCCTCAAGTTCAGCACTACGGACCTCACTTGGGTGGTCAGCGCCTACACCCTCACCTTCGGCGGTCTGTTGCTGCTCGGCGCGCGGGCCGGTGACATCCTCGGCCGCCGCCGGGTCTTCATGGCCGGCATCCTGCTGTTCACCTTCGCCTCGCTCCTGGGCGGCCTCGCCCAGGAGCCCTGGCAGCTGCTGGCCGCACGCGCCCTGCAGGGCATGGGAGGCGCGATCGCCTCGCCCACGTCGCTGGCACTGATCACCACGACCTTCCCCGAAGGCCCGGAACGCAACCGGGCCTTCGGCGTGTTCGCCGCCGTGTCCGCGGGCGGTGGCGCCATCGGCCTGCTCGCCGGCGGCATGCTCACCGACTGGCTGGACTGGCGATGGGTGCTGTTCGTCAACGTGCCCATCGGCGTGCTCATCGCATCGCTCGCCCCGCTGTACATCAGCGAGTCCCAGCGGCACCCGGGACGCTTCGACATCACGGGTGCGCTGACCTCGACGGCAGGCATGGCCTCCCTGGTGTACGGCTTCATCCGGGCCTCTGAGAACGGCTGGCGGGACGGACTCACCCTCGGCTCGTTCGCCGCGGCCGTGGTGCTGCTGCTCGCCTTCGTCTTCACCGAGACCCGGGCGAAGGAGCCCATCACCCCGCTGCGGATGTTCCGGGACCGCAACCGCTGGGGAACGTACGTGATCATGCTGGGCCTGGCCGCGGCCATGTTCGGCATGTTCTTCTACATCGTCCTGTTCGTGCAGAACGTGCTCGGCTACAGCGCCATCAAGGCGGGACTGGCCTTCCTGCCGGTGACCGTCGCGATCGCCATCGGCGCGGGCCTGTCCCAGCAGCTGCTGCCGAGGCTCGGCCCGAAGCCGTTCATGATGACCGGCACCACGCTCGTGGTGAGCGGGCTGGTCTGGCTGACGTTCATCCGGCCCGGCAGCTCGTATCTCGGCGGGGTGCTGGGGCCCATGCTCGCCTTCGGCTTCGGCATGGGCCTGAACTTCGTGACGGCCACGGTCACGGCGGTCTCGGGGGTCGCCCAGCACGAGGCGGGCGCGGCTTCCGGACTGCTCAACGCGATGCAGCAGGTGGGCGGTTCGCTCGGTCTGTCCATCCTGACGACCGTGTTCGGCTCGGCCGGCAAGGACGAGGCGAAGAAGCAGTTGCCGAAGTTCCTCGCCAACGGTTCGGCGGAGCAGAAGGTCCAGTTCGCCAAGACGCACCAACTGCCCGCACCCTGGGGCAACGAAGTGCTCGCCCACGGCATCTCGACCACGTTCATCCCCGCCGCCGCGATGGCCGCACTGGCGTTCCTCACCGCCTGGCTGGTGATCAGGGTCCGCAAGAGCGACCTCGACTCCCTCGCGGGCGTCGCGGGACCCGGAATCGGCTGAGGCGCCCCGGGCCGCCCGAAGCCGCGGCCGACCGGACCGCCGCCGGGGGACGGATGGCGCGTGAGACGGTCCGGCCGGCCGCAACACGGGCCTCAGCACCCGCGCCAGGACCACACCTGGAATCAGCACCAGCACGAACGCCGCGAACGCCATGACACTCCCCCTCCGCCTCTCCGCCCCCGGCCGTGCAGGGCCGGCGCGTGGCGGATACCGGAAGAACGACCACCGGTCACGGAGAGTTCCCGGCGGCCACGGAGAGTCGGGAATCGTCCGGCCCCGCCCGTCAGGGCCCCGTGGGCACCCAGTCGGGCAGCGCCTCCGTGCGCTCCACCCACTCGGCGGGCGGCGTGCCCGCCTTCCCGGAGGCGAGCACGCCGCCCACGATCGCGCAGGTCGTGTCCACGTCCCCGCCCACCTGGGCCGTCGTCCAGAACGCCGCCTCGAAGTCGCCGAGCTTCCGCGCGGCGGACCAGAGGGCGAAGGGGACGGTGTCATGGGCGGTCGTACGGCGTCCACAGCCCAGCACAGCGGCGACGGTGGCGGCGTCGCCGTAGTCGAGCATGTCCCGGGCGCGGCGGAGTCCCTGACCGACCGCGCTCTTCGGTACCAGTGCGACGACACCGTCGAGGAGCGCCTCGGGGCTGGGCGGCCCGTCAGGCGAGCCGACCAGCGCCGCGGCCGCCGCGACGGCCATGGCGCCCACCACGGCCTCCCGGTGCTGGTGCGTGGGATAGGCCGAGATCTCCGCCTGGTGGGTCGCCTGCTCCGGATCGTCCGCGTACCAGGCCCCCAGGGGGGCGATCCGCATCGCCGCGCCGTTGCCCCAGGACCCCTGCCCGTTGAAGAGCGCGGAGGCCAGTTCGCGCCAGTCCTCGCCCTCGCGGACGAGACGCAGCAGCCGGTTGACCGCGGGGCCGTAGCCCCGGTCGAAGTCGTGGTGGTCGGCGAAGGAGCGGGCCAGGGCGTCCTGGTCGACGCGCTGGTGGGCGCCGAGGACGGCGACCACTGAGGAGGCCATCTCGGTGTCGTCCGTCCACTGCCAGGGACCCGGGGGCAGCTCGCGCCGCTTCAGCATGGGGTAGTGCGCCGGGACGAAGAACTGGGAGCCCAAGGCGTCCCCCACGGCCAGGCCGCGCAGGCTCGCCAGGGCACGCTCCAGGCGCCCGAGAGAAGAGGAGTCAGCGGTCATCGCTCCGCCACTTTATCCGGTGACCCAGTACGGCACCGGCTCCCGCCAGCGCTCGAAGGGCCGGTCGAGTGTGTATTTGCCGTCCTCACCGAGAACGAGCATCCGTACCTCGGCGTTCCCGGGATTGGACAGCGACTCGAATTCCGCGACCGTCCAGTGGAACCAGCGCATGCAGAACAGCCGCATGGCGAGCCCGTGCGTCACCAGGAGCACGTTGGGCGGATGGTCGGGGTCCTCGAAGCTGCGGAACAGGCTCTCCAGGAAGCCGCCGACCCGGTCGTAGACGTCGGCGCCGGACTCTCCCTGCGGGAACCGGAAGAAGAAGTGACCGTAGGCGTCGCGGTACGCCTTCTGCAGGCGCACGTCGTCGCGGTCCTGCCAGTTGCCCCAGTCCTGCTCGCGCAGTCTGGGCTCCTCGCGGACGCGTATGAGGTCGGGGTCGAGGTGGAAGGTGCCGAGCGTCTCGTGCGTACGGCGATACGGGGAGACGTACACGCTCACGCGTTCCCGGCCGAAGAGTTCCCGCAGCTGTTTGCCGGTCTCCGCGGCCTGCCTGTGGCCGCGCTCGGTCAGGGCGAGAGCGTGGTCCGGTTCCCGCTCGTACACGGAGTCGTCGATGTTGCCCGTTGACTCGCCGTGCCGGACAAGGACGATGCGCCGTGGTCGTGCCATGCCAAAACCCTAGAGCGAGTGGCGTAAAGTCGAGCACTCGGGCGGGGCCCATACGGCGTATGTCACACCGATCCCAGCGTTCCCCGGCTCTTCCGGGCGCGCTCGGCGTGCCGTTTCGGGTCGAGTTTGCCTTCCAAACGTATGACAGGGGCGTCAGACCGTCCAGGACGGCTCCAGGTCCACGATGTCGCCGGAGAGCGCCGCGATGTCCGTCTCGGTCTGGGCGCGCAGGGCGAGACGTTCCACCCGCTCGGTCCGGTACTTGCCGTGCTCGGCCGCGGACCGCCACATGGACAGGATCAGGAACTCCTGCTTGGGCGCCTCGCCGAACATCCCGCGGATCATGCCTGGCGATCCGGCCATCGCGGGGTTCCAGACCTTCTCCTGCATGAGCGTGAAGTGCTCCACGCGGTCCTCGTGGACTCTGCACAGGGCCATCCGGATCAGATCGGTGTCGGTGAACCGCGGCTCGAAGCCGGTCTTCACGTCGAAGCGGTATTCGAAGAGCTTGACCTGCGCGTCCTTGAACGTGCCGGACTGGGCGGACGCCAGGCGATCGTGGGAACGGGCCATGAAGGAGTCGTAGAAGGCGCGGCTCTCCCAGAAGGCGAAGATGTGCGCCACACCCGGCCGCTGCCGGCTCCAGCCGCCCCCCTGTCCCCGAAATCCCGGCTCCCCCGGAAGCCCCGCCCATTTCCGCTGCCCGCGCTCGAAGCCGCGGCGGTCCACCACGGTGCAGCGAATCCACTTGACCAGCACCGCGCCATCGTAAGGCCACCGGGCGTGGCGCCGGTCACGCTCCGGCGGAGATCGCCCGCGCGTGCGCCCCGGCGCACGTGGCACGATGGACAAAAAGCCCCGGCTCCAAGGGAGTTGAGGACGCGGTGCCGACAGGGGGGAAGGGGAAGCCTGGTGACCGGTTTCAGCAAGGGAATGCGCAAGGTCGAGGCCGCGATCAAGTGGGATCCCAGTCCCGCGGGCCGGCCGCCCACCGATCTCGACATCATGGCCGCGACATTCGTGTCGGGTGACCCCTACGGGGCTCCCGCCTATGTCGTGCACTTCGACAGCCGTTCGCCGGACGGCACGATCTTCCTCAACCGGGACAGCACCGACGGCAGGGGCTTCGGCTGGGACGAGGTCATGACGCTCGAACTGGACCGTCTCGACGGCCGCTACGCGCGCGTGGTGGTGGGTGTCGTCATCCAGCAGCGGCCCGTGCCCAGGCCCTTCGCCGAGGTGCTGAATCCGGCCATGCGCATCCGGGAGGGCTACACCGTGCTCGCCGAGGACGACTTCGGCACGGTCCCCGGTGCGACGGCGGCCACGATCGGCGAGTTCGTGCGCGACGGCTCGGGCGATTGGACCTTCCGGCCCGGCGTGCACGGCTTCGACGAGGACCCGGAGACGTTCATCCGGGTCATGGGCAGGGCCCACCGGCCCTGAGGGCTCAGCGCGTGCATGGGGCGACGATCGCCGGCGTCGCGGCGAGTGCCTCCAGGACTGCCTCCCGATGGGTCGGCAGTCGCGACCGCTCGCCGGTGTTGCGCCTGCTCAGGCCACGGTCGTCGCGTTCGGCGGGATCGGGCGAGTGAAGGTCCTCGGCAAGCGGTTCGCGCCGGCGAGTGCGCTGATGTCGTCGTATCTCGTGGCGGTCATGGGCGGAGGCTGCGCGGCCAGGGACGACCCCGGAGGCGAGATCGCGAGGACCGGAAAAGGTAAGGGGCGCCGGCTATTGCCGGCGCCCCTTACCTCAGGAACGGCGTGTCATCAGCTGCAGCCGCTGGTCGAGCCGCAGCCCTCGCAGATGTAGCAGGAACCGGCCCGCTGCATCTTCGTACCGCAGGAGAAGCACAGCGGGGCGTCCGCCTGGATGCCCATCTGCATCTCCACCAGCTCGGCGCTGGTGTGGGCCTGCTTCGGGGCGGGCTTGGCCACCTCGGACTCGGCCTTCGGCGTGACGACGGCCTTCAGCTCCTGTGCGCGCGGGGCGGACTGGGCCAGGCCCTCGACGTCGACCTCGTCCTCGTTCGGCTCGTAGGAGCCGGTCTCCAGGTGACGCTGACGCTCCTCGGCCGAGTGGATGCCGAGCGCGGAGCGGGTCTCGAAGGGCAGGAAGTCGAGCGCCAGGCGACGGAAGATGTAGTCGACGATCGACTGGGCCATCCGCACGTCCGGGTCGTCCGTCATGCCGGCCGGCTCGAAGCGCATGTTGGTGAACTTCGAGACGTACGTCTCGAGCGGCACGCCGTACTGCAGACCGACGGAGACGGCGATGGAGAAGGCGTCCATCATGCCGGCAAGGGTCGAACCCTGCTTGGACATCTTCAGGAAGACCTCGCCGAGACCGTCGTCCGGGTAGGAGTTGGCGGTCATGTAGCCCTCGGCGCCACCGACCGTGAAGGACGTGGTGATGCCGGGACGGCCCTTGGGGAGGCGCTTGCGCACCGGGCGGTACTCGACGACCTTCTCGACCTTGGTCTCGACGGCCGCGGGCTGCTCGGCCTTCTTCTCCTCGGTGTCCTTCTTCTTGGCCGACAGGGGCTGGCCGACCTTGCAGTTGTCGCGGTAGATCGCGAGCGCCTTGACGCCGAGCTTCCAGGCCTCGTAGTAGATCTCCTCGACCTCCTCGACGGTCGCCGTCTCCGGCATGTTGACCGTCTTGGAGATGGCGCCGGAGATCCACGGCTGGATCGCGGCCATCATGCGGACGTGGCCCATCGGGGAGATGGCGCGCTCGCCCATGGCGCAGTCGAACACCTCGTAGTGCTCGGGCTTGAGGCCGGGGGCGTCGACCACGTTGCCGTGCTCGGCGATGTGGGCGACGATCGCCTCGATCTGCTCCTCCTGGTAGCCCAGGCGGCGCAGGGCCTGCGGGACGGTGCCGTTGACGATCTGCATCGAGCCGCCGCCGACCAGCTTCTTGAACTTCACGAGCGCCAGGTCGGGCTCGACGCCGGTGGTGTCGCAGGACATCGCGAGACCGATGGTGCCGGTCGGGGCGAGGACGGACGCCTGGGAGTTACGGAAACCGTTCTTCTCACCGAGACGGACGACGTCCTGCCAGGCCTCCGTGGCGGCGGCCCACACCGGGGAGTCCAGGTCGTCCATGCGGACGGCCGTGCCGTTGGCGTCGGCGTGCTGCTGCATGACGCGCCGGTGGGCGTCGGCGTTGCGGGCGTAGCCGTCGTACGTGCCGACGACCGCGGCCAGTTCGGCGGAGCGGCGGTAGGCCGTACCCGTCATCAGGGAGGTGATGGCGCCGGCCAGGGCGCGGCCGCCTTCGGAGTCGTACGCGTGGCCGGTGGCCATCAGCAGGGCGCCGAGGTTGGCGTAGCCGATGCCCAGCTGGCGGAAGGCGCGCGTGTTCTCGCCGATCTTCTGGGTCGGGAAGTCCGCGAAGCAGATCGAGATGTCCATCGCGGTGATGACCAGCTCGACGACCTTCTGGAAGCGCTCGGTCTCGAAGGACTGGCTGCCCTTGCCGTCGTCCTTGAGGAACTTCATCAGGTTCAGCGAGGCCAGGTTGCAGGACGTGTTGTCCAGGTGCATGTACTCGCTGCACGGGTTCGACGCGGTGATCCGGCCGGACTCCGGGCAGGTGTGCCAGTTGTTGATGGTGTCGTCGTACTGGATGCCCGGGTCGGCGCAGGCCCAGGCGGCCTGGGCGATCTTGCGGAAGAGCGCCTTGGCGTCGACCTCCTCGATGACCTCACCGGTCATACGGGCACGCAGGCCGAACTTGCCGCTGTCCTCGACCGCCTTCATGAACTCGTCGTTCACGCGGACGGAGTTGTTGGCGTTCTGGTACTGGACGGAGGCGATGTCGTCGCCGCCCAGGTCCATGTCGAAGCCCGCGTCGCGCAGGACGCGGATCTTCTCCTCTTCCTTGACCTTGGTCTCGATGAAGTCCTCGATGTCGGGGTGGTCGACGTCGAGCACGACCATCTTGGCGGCGCGGCGGGTGGCGCCACCGGACTTGATGGTGCCGGCGGAGGCGTCGGCGCCGCGCATGAAGGAGACGGGACCGGAGGCGTTGCCGCCCGAGGAGAGCAGCTCCTTCGAGGAGCGGATGCGGGAGAGGTTCAGGCCGGCGCCGGAGCCGCCCTTGAAGATCATGCCCTCTTCCTTGTACCAGTCGAGGATCGACTCCATGGAGTCGTCGACGGCAAGGATGAAGCAGGCGGAGACCTGCTGGGGCTGCGGCGTGCCGACGTTGAACCAGACGGGGCTGTTGAAGCTGAAGATCTGGTGCAGGAGGGCGTACGCCAGCTCGTGCTCGAAGATCTCGGCGTCCGCGGGCGAGGCGAAGTACTTGTAGTCCTCGCCGGCCTTCCGGTACGTCTTCACGATGCGGTCGATCAGCTGCCTGAGGCTGGTCTCGCGCTGCGGGGTGCCGACGGCACCCCGGAAGTACTTGCTGGTGACGATGTTGACCGCGTTCACCGACCAGAAGTCGGGGAACTCGACGCCGCGCTGCTCGAAGTTGACCGAGCCGTCGCGCCAGTTGGTCATGACGACGTCACGGCGCTCCCAGTTCACCTCGTCGTACGGGTGCACGCCGGGGGTGGTGTGGATGCGCTCGATGTGCAGTCCCTTGGTTCCCGCCTTGCCGCCCTTGGCTCGGGAACCTCGTGCCGGACCGCTCGCCGTCTCTGTCATGCCGCCTCCCTCTACGGGCAAAAACGCCCTGAAGTGCCCCGATTGTTCCCGTGGCACGGTGTTTTGTCTTGTGTTGCGGGCACCCTCAGCTGCCACCCGCAACAGGTCTTAGGTCGCCGCCTCACGGCCGGAATCCGGGCCTCCCCCCGGTTTCCGGCCCGCCTGTCAGTCGGCGGCGTGGGCGGGCACGGGGACCTCAGTGGTCCCGCCGCGCCCGCGAACGTCTTTCTGGTGCCCCGGACCCGCGCCCTCCACGTCCACGGCGGGGCCCCCGGTCGCCTGCCTCAGCTCCGCGATGGCGGCCTCGAAGTCCTCGAGCGAGTCGAAGGTCCGGTAGACGGAGGCGAATCGCAGATAGGCGACGAGGTCGAGCTCCTGCAACGGGCCGAGTATGGCCAGCCCCACGTCGTGGGTGGTCAGCTCGGCACTTCCGGTGGCCCGCACCGCCTCTTCGACCCGCTGGCCGAGTTGGGCGAGTGCGTCCTCGGTGACAGGCCGTCCCTGGCACGCCTTGCGCACACCGTTGATGACCTTGGTACGGCTGAACGGCTCGGTGACCCCGGAACGCTTGACCACCATGAGCGAGCACGTCTCCACGGTCGTGAAACGACGGGAGCAGTCGGGACACTGGCGGCGCCTGCGGATCGACGTGCCGTCGTCGGTCGTACGACTGTCGACCACACGGCTGTCGGGGTGCCTGCAGAAGGGGCAGTGCATGATCTCCAACCCTCCTCACAGCAGACTCAATAGCCTCGCCGGACCCAGAGGCCCCGCGAAGCAGCCCTAAGCATAGGCGATCGCGGAGCCTCCCTGGACCGGGGGGACCACAACTTGTGGGCTGCCGTAGCCATCCAACCACTACATGTGGGGATTGGCTCATACATCGAGGCAGAGACGCGTGTCGCGGGAGAACAGCCGGCCGGGAGCGCGTCCACGACCCGCGGGAACACGCGGACGCGGAACCGTACCCCGTGGCACTTACGGAGATACCGTGGGCGCCGCACGGAGGACGCGTAGGACTCCGGCACAGAAGGCACCCGCTTCCCGGCAGGCCGGGTTCCGGATGGCAGACTGGGGAAGCAACCCACGAGGTCAGCGACCCCGGCGGTGAAGAGTACAACAATGAGCACTTTTGTCCGCCAGGTGCCGCGTCAGCCATACACCCAGACACACAACCGCGTCAGGTGAATCGCACTTTTTCACTCGAACGTGTGTTTGGCGCAACCTTTCGAAAGCAACTACCGTTGTCCAGCAGGGAGACCATCGAGAGGGGCCGACGTGACCACCACCGCAGACAGTGCCACCATCACCGCCCAGGACCGCTCCCAGGGCCGAGTCGAGCCGGTACACGCGATGAACGAAGCCACGAATCCCGAGGGGCACAAGCGCTCCCTGCCAGGCCGACCTCCAGGCATCCGGGCGGACAGCTCCGGACTCACCGACCGCCAGCGCCGGGTGATCGAGGTCATCAGGGACTCCGTACAGCGTCGGGGGTACCCGCCGTCGATGCGGGAGATCGGCCAGGCCGTC
>NZ_JBVJTD010000007.1:0-342610 GCF_055605965.1 Streptomyces sp. NPDC037126 | reverse complement strand
TCCTCGGCGATCTTCGCCTGCTCCGGCGTGACGACGTCCATGATCACGCCGCCCTTGAGCTGCTCGGCCATGCCACGCTTCACACGCGCGGTGCCCATCAGCGCCTCCAGGGCCATGGTCCCCAAATCGACTGACATAACTGCCTCCTGTGCCACATCCGGCCACTTCCGTTGGTCGAGCCTCTGTCCGACCCGTCAAACCTCTCTCTTCGCCGAGCCGCGCACAGTCGTCCACCCGGGGGGCCCGCCGGGTGGACGGGCCACCACCGACCAGGGGAGTCCGCGGATTACCCGGCCTTGGTTGAACAGTCCAAACTGATAAACCTATTGTTATTAATCATGGACGTGGCAGACAGGACCGAACGCGGCGGCACCGCAGCCGGCCGGCCGCAGGACACGTCGGCACTCGCCGGCGCGCTGCGCCTGGCCATGGGCCGCATCGTGCGCCGACTGCGCCAGGCGCACGCGGTGGGCGACATATCCCTCTCCGGTGTCTCGGTGCTCGCACGGCTGGCCCGCACCGGCCCGGACTCACCCGGCTCGCTCGCCGAACTGGAACGGGTCCGGCCGCAGGCGATGGCGGGAACGCTCGCGGGACTCGAACAGCGCGCCCTGGTGAGCCGCGCCCCCGACCCGGCCGACGGGCGCCGGGCCATCGTGTCCATCACCGACGAGGGCCGGAGCATGCTGGAGCAGCGCCGCTCCGAGTCCGTCGGCCGGCTCGCCCACGCCCTGGACGAGTTCACTCCGCGGGAACGCCAGGCCCTGTACGACGCCCTGCCCTTGCTCGACCGACTGGCGGAACGTCTGTGAACGGCAACGCGCCCGACGCGGGGCTGCGCGCCCGTCTCCTCGCCCGCTCGGCCCGCCTGCGGGACACGCCCCCGGGCCCCGGCTACAAGTGGGTCGCCCTCTCCAACACCACCCTGGGCGTCCTGATCGCCACGATGGACGCCTCCATCGTGATCATCTCCCTGCCTGCCATCTTCCGCGGCATCGGCCTGGACCCGCTCGCGGCCGGCAACATCGGCTACCTGCTGTGGATGATCCTCGGGTATCTGCTGGTCTCGGCCGTGCTGGTGGTCGTCCTCGGCCGGCTCGGCGACATGTTCGGCCGGGTGCGGATCTACAACCTGGGCTTCCTGGTCTTCGCCTGCGCCTCCGTCGCCCTGTCCCTCGACCCGTTCCGGGCCGGGGCCGGCGCGCTGTGGCTGATCCTGTGGCGCATCGTGCAGGCCTTCGGCGGCTCCATGCTCACCGCCAACTCCGCGGCGATCCTCACCGACGCCTTCCCGGCCCGGCAGCGTGGCACGGCCCTCGGGATCAACCAGATCACCGCGCTCGCCGGGCAGTTCCTCGGACTGCTGGCCGGCGGACTGCTCGCCGCCGTCGACTGGCGCGCGGTGTTCTGGGTGAGCGTCCCGATCAGCGTCACGGGCACCCTCTGGTCGTATCTGAGCCTGCGCGAGACCTCGGCCGGCGCGCGCGGCCGGGTCGACTGGCTCGGCAACCTCACCTTCGCCTCGGGCGCCGGCATCCTGCTCGCGGGCATCACCTACGGCATCCAGCCCTACGGCGGCCACGCCACCGGCTGGACCGACCCCCTGGTGCTCTCGGGGCTGATCGGCGGCGTCCTGCTCCTGCTGGTGTTCTGCGTCGTCGAGACCCGGGTCGCCGAGCCGATGTTCCGGCTGTCCCTGTTCCGGGTGCGGGCGTTCGCCGCGGGCAACATCGCCGCCCTGCTGACCGCGATCGCCCGCGGCGGGCTGCAGTTCATGCTGATCATCTGGCTGCAGGGCATCTGGCTGCCGCTGCACGGCTACGAGTTCGAGGACACCCCGCTGTGGGCCGGCATCTTCATGCTGCCGCTCACCGTGGGCTTCCTGTTCGCCGGTCCCGTCTCCGGCTACCTCTCCGACCGGTTCGGCGCCCGGCTCTTCTCCACGGCCGGGCTGCTCGTCGTCGCCGCGTCCTTCCTGGGCCTGCTGGCACTTCCGGTGGACTTCGACTACGGCTGGTTCGCCGCCCTGCTGCTGCTCAACGGGCTCGGCCAGGGCATGTTCTCCTCGCCCAACACCTCGTCGATCATGGGCAGCGTGCCCGCCCGCTACCGCGGGGTGGCCTCCGGCATGCGCTCCACGTTCCAGAACTCGGGCACGGCCCTGTCCATCGGCGTCTTCTTCTCGCTGATGGTCTCCGGCCTCGCCGCCTCGCTGCCGTCGACGCTCAGCAGCGGGCTCCAGGCGCACGGCGTGCCGGCCGCCACCGCCCACCAGGCGGCCTCGCTGCCGCCGGTCAGCACCCTGTTCGCCACCTTCCTCGGCAACAACCCCATCGGCCATCTGCTCGGCGCCGGCACGCTGGACCAGCTGACCGCGGCCCAGCGGGCCACCCTGACCGGTCACAGCTTCTTCCCCGAGCTGGTCTCCGGGCCCTTCCACCACGGCCTGGCCATCGTCTTCAGCGTGGCCGCCGGCATGGCCCTCGTCTCCGCGCTCGCCTCCGCCCTGCGCGGCGGTCATGAACGCGCCGAGGACAGCCCGGCCGGACCGGACCACGGGACCCGCAAGGGGGAGGAGCCGCGGACGGCACGCTCCTCGTGAGGGAGGCCCCGGGTTCTGGCAGAGGCCATCTCCGAACCAGGGGAGCCCCGGACCCTCGCCGCACCGCGGCCGGGTCTGTCTCCCAGTGTGCTCCCGGGCCGCCGGTGCGCACGACCCGGTCCGCCGGACCTTGGCGCAAGCAGACCCGCCGCCAGGTCTGCTTGCGCTTTTCGCGGGCAAGGGAACAAGGTGAGAAGGGAAGCGGTCGGGGAACGGCCGGGGGTCCGCGCACCCGACATGTGCCATGTGGGAGTGGGGAAAGACCACGGGTGATGCCCTGTGACACGAGGGGCCACGGTGACCGTGCAACCGGTCACGGACCAGGCGGTCGTACTGCGGCTGACGGGAACGTTCGACGCCCGCAGCGCCGGGCTGCTGGGGCGTGAGCTGGACCTGCGCCTGAAGCGGGCGGACGAGCGGGGCATGAGCCTCGTCCTGGACGTGTCCGGCGTCCGGGGGGTCAGCACCCCGGCCCTGGACGCCCTCGACGCCCACACCCGGCACCACACCGCCGGGCCCGTTCTCGTCGCCGGGGCCACCCCTCAGGTCCGCAGCATGCTCACGACGACACCTCTGCCGGGCATCCGGCTCTGCCCGAGCCTGGAGGGCGCACTCTCCACCGCGTGCGGCAGGACCGGGGAGACGGTGCGGCACCCGGCCATCGAGAACGCAGGCGAGATCTTCGGTCTGCGGGCCAAGGCCCGGACCAGCGGGATCATCGGCATCGCCCAGGGCATCCTGATCGCCCGCTACGGCCTGCCCGACCCGGCCGCCGCCTTCGCCCTGCTGCGGGCGGGCTCCCAGCACCACAACGTGCCGCTGCGGGTGCTGGCCTCGGCGGTGGTGACCGCTCCCGCCCCGCTGACGGCCGAGAAGTGGTTCCCGGGGCGCCGGCACACCTCGCCGCCCGCCATCGGACTGCCGCAGGCGGACCGGGTGGACCCCCGAGACCGCCGGCAGGTGCTGAGGGCCGCCATGTACGCGGCGGTGACGCTGGCGGACGCCGACGCGGCCGAGATCCACCTGGCCGACACGGGGCAGGAGGAGGCGCTGCAGCTGGAGGCTCATCACGGACTCGACGCGTCCTACCGCGACTGCCTCGCCCTGGTCCTCGGGCCGCCCGCGGTGTGCGCGCGGGCCCGTGCGGCGGGCCGGCCGGTGACCGTCGTGGACGTGGCCGCCGAGCCGGGCCTGGCCGCCCATCCCGTGGGCCTGGCGGCCCGCGCGGTGGGCAGCCGCGCCCTGTACGGGGTCCCCATGGTCGCGGAGTGCGGCGAGTGCAGCGGCGTGATCACCCTCCACCGCGCGGACCCCGGGGTCTGGCTGATCCCCGGGCAGCGGGACGCGCTGGACGGCCTGGCCCGCGATCTGGCCGCCTGGCGGTCCTGGTACCGGCGCACGGTGGTGCAGGACGCGCTGGAGTTCCTGCACACGCACGGCCGGTCCGGCGGCTGAGCGGTACGGCGCGGGCGGTCAGCGCTCGCGGCGCCGCCGCAGCAGGTGCCGTGCGACGAAGGCGGCGACCAGCACGGCGAGGCCGGCCAGGACGTAGACCTCGTAGTGCTTGATCTCGTCGTAGACGGCCGTGATGTGGCTGCCGGCCAGGTAGGCGAGGCTCGTCCACAGGCCGACCCACAGGGCCGCGCCGAGCGCGTTGTAGGCGAGGAAGCGGCGCCAGTGCATGCCCGTGGTGCCCGCGATGATAGGGCCGCCCCGACCCGGCGACGGCATCCGCGGCCCCGAAGGCCGTGACACCCGGTGCCGAGCGCCTACCCGCGGGGCGCGCCAGGGCCTGTCCGGCCTAGGAGCCGGAGCGGATACAGCCCCCGTCGTCGCCGGGATCCTGCTGGCAGGTGTCGCACAACTCGTGTTCACCGTCGCGGGTGACAACGGTTCCCCAGCCGAGACAGTGCTCGCAGCCGCGGGCACGGGCCAGGTCGGGATGGGGAGGCAGGAGGGGGCTGCGGTGGGCTCCGTACGCCATGCGGTGAGCGGCTCCTTGAAGTCGCAGGGGAAGCGGGGTCCGATGCGATTCCATTATGTCCTACTTATCCCGCATGTCTGTGATGTGTGTCACATGGAGCCAAGGTCATCCGAGGTTCCCGAGCCGGGCGTCGCGCCACAGGTCCACGCCGCCGTCGGTGGCGTACTCGTCGATCTCGGCCAGCTCCTCGTCGGTGAAGTCGAGGTTCTCCAGCGCGGCCACGTTCTGCTCCAGCTGCTCGACCCGCGAGGCGCCGATGACCAGGGACGTGACCCGCCGGTCCCGCAGCGCCCAGGCCAGCGCCAGCTGGGCCAGGGTCTGTCCGCGCCGGGCCGCGACGCCGTTCAGGGCGCGCAGCCGCCGCAGCATGTCCTCGGTCAGCCAGGAGCTGTCGAACGACGTGCCCCGCGCGGCCCGCGAGTCCTGTGGCACGCCCTCCAGGTAGCGGCCGGTCAGCAGGCCCTGGGCGAGCGCCGTGAAACCGATGACGCCGAACCCCTCCTCCTGCGCCACGTCCAGCAGGCCGTCGGTCTCGATCCAGCGGTTGAGCATGCTGTACGACGGCTGGTGGATCAGCAGCGGGGTGCCGAGGTCCCGCAGGATCGCGGCCGCCTGCCGGGTGCGCTCGGGGTCGTAGGAGGAGATGCCCACGTACAGCGCCTTGCCCTGGCGGACGGCGGTGTCGAGGGCGCCCATCGTCTCCTCCAGCGGCGTGCTCGCGTCCAGCCGGTGGGAGTAGAAGACGTCCACGTAGTCCACCCCCATCCGGCGCAGCGACTGGTCCAGCGAGGCCAGCACGTACTTGCGGGAGCCGCCGCCCTGGCCGTAGGGACCCGGCCACATGTCCCAGCCGGCCTTGGTGGAGATCACCAGCTCGTCGCGGTAGGGCGCCAGGTCCTGGCGCAGCAGCCGTCCGAAGTTGAGCTCGGCCGAGCCGTAGGGCGGACCGTAGTTGTTGGCCAGGTCGTGGTGGGTGATCCCGAGGTCGAAGGCGCGCAGGGCGATCTCCCGCTGGGCCTCGAAGGGACGGTCGTCGCCGAAGTTGTGCCAGTAGCCGAGGGACAGGACCGGCAGGTCCAGCCCCGAGCGGCCGGTGCGCCGGTAGCGCATGGGGCCGTCGTAGCGGGCGGGGTCCGCGACGTGGGTCATCGGGTCTTCTCCGGGTGGTGCGTAGGGGTGCCTCCGCGTGCGCGAGGGGGCCCGTCCACCCTGCGTCGGAGTGATCCGCAAGTCCAACCGCCGTCCCGGATGGGATTGAGTGGTTCCGTTTCTGAATCGGCCATCGGGGCAGGCGGTGATCAGTGCAGCGCGAGGTAGGGAGGCGCTCGTGAGCGAGGACGAGCAGGGCGGGGAACGGCAGACCGGCAGCGGGCCGCGGGGGCCGAAGGCGGTGGCCCTGCTGCCGCGGCAGGTTCGCGAGGAGCTGGTCCGCAGGCTGCGGGGCAACCGGGGGGCCTTTCGCGCGGACGACGTCCAGGTCGTGGAGTCCCCGCTGCTCAGGCGTGCGGTCGGCGCCTCCGCGCTCGGCAACTGCATGGAGTGGTTCGACTTCGGTGTCTACAGCTACCTGGCCGCCACCATCGGCAAGGTGTTCTTCCCCGGGGCCTCTCCGGCCGCCCAGGTCATCTCCTCCTTCGCCACCTTCGCCGCCGCGTTCGTCGTACGCCCCCTCGGGGGCGTCTTCTTCGGGCCGCTCGGCGACCGGGTGGGCCGGCAGAAGGTGCTCGCCACCACCATGATCATGATGGCGGTGGGCACCTTCGCCATCGGTGTCATCCCCGGTTACGGCACGATCGGCATCGCCGCTCCGATACTGCTCCTGTTGGCCCGCATGATCCAGGGCTTCTCCACCGGCGGCGAGTACGGCGGGGCCACCACGTTCGTCGCCGAGTACTCGCCCGACCGCAGGCGGGGCTTCCTGTCCAGCTGGCTCGACTTCGGCACCTTCGTCGGCTACGCCCTCGGCTCGGCACTGGTCACGGCGCTGAACCTGCTGCTGACCGACGGCCAGATGCTCTCGTGGGGCTGGCGCATCCCCTTCCTGATCGCCGGGCCGCTCGGGGTCATCGGCCTCTACATGCGGCTGAAGCTGGAGGAGTCCCCGGCCTTCCAGCAGCAGCTGGACGAGCACGAGAGGGCCCTGGCGCAGGAGTCGACGGGCAGCGAGCTCAAGGACATCGTCCGCAACCACTGGCGGCCACTGCTCATCTGCATGGGTCTGGTGCTGCTGTACAACGTCACCAACTACATGGTCACCGGCTATCTGCCGACCTACCAGACCGAGACCCTGCACCGCTCCAGCGGTTCCGGGGACCTGTTGGTGCTGGTCGGCATGGTGTGGATCGTCGTGCTGATCACCTTCCTCGGCCGACTGAGCGACCACGTCGGCAGGCGGCCGGTCTACGGGGTCGCCGCCGCCGCGATGATCGTGCTGGCCGTGCCCTCCTTCCTGCTGCTCAAGGCGCAGGGCACCTGGTTGCCGGTCCTCGGTGTGCTGATCCTGTCCACCCTGCTGGCCTGCTTCGCCGCGCCCAGCGCGGCCACCCTGCCCGCGCTGTTCCCCACCGCCGTCCGCTACGCGGCCATGGGCATCGGCTTCAACATCGCCGTCGCCGCCTTCGGCGGCACCACCCCGCTGGTCACCGCCGCACTGGTCACCGCGACCGGCGACGACCTGATGCCCGCGTACTACCTGATGCTCGCCGGTGTCATCGGCCTGCTGACCGTCAAGTTCCTGCCGGAGAGCGCCCAGGTGCCGCTCAAGGGTTCCCGCCCGATGGTCGGTTCCAGCGAGGAGAGGCGTGAACTGATCACCGTGTCGCGGGAGTTGTACGCCATCACACAGGAGCGCGAGAAGACCCGGGGCCGCTGAGCCGCCCCGGGCCCGCTCCACGGCTGTTCGATCCTACGAACTTCGCGCATCCAGGGTGCCCGGACCCCGACGCCTCTGATAGGAAACTTTCCTACCAGTGCGGTACGGACCAACTCCCCACCCCCCACTCTCCCTTGGAGTCCCTGTGGTGCACGCAGACCGCGAGACAGCAGCCCACGCCCGTATCTCCCGCCGGACCGTCGTCGCCCTGCTCGGCGCCGTCGCCTCCGGCGCCGTGCTCGGCGTCCAGCGCGCCGGATCGGCGGCGGCCGCCGCGCCCGGCCTCGACGACCCCGCGAAGAAGGAGATCGCGATGGAACTGGTGTCGAGCGCGGAGAACTCCTCGCTCGACTGGAAGGCCCAGTACAAGTACATCGAGGACATCGGCGACGGACGCGGCTACACCGCCGGCATCATCGGCTTCTGCTCCGGCACCGGCGACATGCTCGACGTCGTCCAGCTCTACGCCGGCCGCAAGCCGGGCAACGTCCTCGCCAAGTACCTGCCCGCCCTGCGGAAGGTCAACGGCAGCGACTCGCACGCCGGCCTCGACCCCGACTATCCCAGGGACTGGCGCAAGGCCGCCCAGGACGCCGTGTTCCAGCAGTGCCAGAACGACGAGCGCGACCGGGTCTACTTCGACCCCGCGGTCGCCCAGGGCAAGACGGACGGACTGCGCGCCCTCGGCCAGTTCTGCTACTACGACGCGATCGTCATGCACGGCGACGGCGACGACCCCACCAGCTTCCGCAACATCCGGGGGCGGGCCCTGCGCAGCGCCAAGCCGCCGGCGCAGGGCGGGAACGAGACGACGTACCTCAACGCCTTCCTCGACGCGCGGGTGTGGGCCATGAAGCAGGAGGAGGCCCACAGCGACACCAGCCGCGTCGACACCGAGCAGCGGGTCTTCCTGCGCAAGGGCAACCTCGACCTGAACACCCCGCTGGACTGGAAGACGTACGGGGACAGCTACCACATCGGCTGAGCCCGCGCTCTACGGAGCGTGCGGCAGGCCGCCGGGCGCGGGCACCGCAACCCCGGAGCCCAGCAGGGCGGCCTGCCGTGCCGTGATGTGCCGACCAGAGGTTCACCAGGATGTCTCCGCGGCCCCGGCCGGCCCCGGCGGGGCCGCTCGCGCGCTGCACGCCGAGCAGGAGCCCGCGCGGTGCCAGAGGTTGACCCCCGGTATCGGCCAGGCGAGCACGGTCCACGCGGCGGAGCCCCGCGGGGCGCCGGTCGAGAGGAGGTCGGCGTTGCGCCGGGAGCGCGTAGACCATCGACGCCCGGGCGGACGCGGTGGCGGCCGCGGCCGACGGATGCGGCAGGTGCGCACGGACCTCCAGCGCCCGTCCGTCTCGGAGCCGCCACGGCGACCTGGGCGGACCGAGCGAGGAACCAAGGCGCCGTGGCGGTGGAACGGGACAACGGTGGAGACCTTTCCGCGGAGGCGTGGCGCAGGAAACGACGACACGGCGTGAAGATCGGAACACCGGATCACAGGGCGGGGCGCACTCGCGTGTCAGGCGCCTGACGAGGAAAGATGGGCGGCGAGCGATCGACGACACCGATGCGGGAGGAACGGACTCATGCCGCACGAGCGAGCCGGCCGGCCGGCCGGTCCCGAGGACCTTGTCGACGTGGCCCGGCTGGTCACGGCCTACTACGCGCTGCACCCTGACCCCGCCGACCCGGGCCAGCGGGTGGCGTTCGGCACCTCGGGGCACCGGGGCTCGTCCCTGGCGACCGCCTTCAACGAGGACCACATCGCCGCCACCAGCCAGGCCATCTGCGAGTACCGCGCCGCCCAGGGCACCACGGGCCCGCTCTTCCTCGGGGCCGACACGCACGCCCTGTCGGAGCCCGCGAAGGTCACCGCGCTCGAGGTGTTCGCCGCCAACGGCGTGACCGTGCTCATCGACAGCGAGGACGGCTACACACCCACCCCCGCCGTCTCGCACGCGATCCTGACCCACAACCGGGGCCGTGACTCCGCCCTCGCCGACGGCGTGGTCGTCACGCCGTCGCACAACCCGCCCGCCGACGGCGGGTTCAAGTACAACCCGCCGAGCGGCGGACCGGCCGCCTCCGACGCGACCTCCCGGATCCAGGACCGCGCCAACCAGATCATCACCGGCGGCCTGAAGGACGTACGACGGCTGCCGTACGCCCGTGCGCTCGCCGCGGACACCACCGGCCGGTACGACTTCCTCGGCGCGTACGTCGGCGACCTGCCGGGCGTCCTCGACCTGGACGCGATCCGCGCCGCCGGGGTGCGCATCGGCGCCGACCCGCTCGGCGGCGCGTCCGTCGCCTACTGGGGCCGGATCGCCGAGGAGCACGGCATCGACCTCACGGTGGTCAACCCGCACACCGACCCCACCTGGCGGTTCATGACGCTGGACTGGGACGGGCAGATCCGCATGGACTGCTCCTCGCCGTACGCGATGGCCTCCCTGATCGAGCGGCGCGACCGGTTCCGTATCTCCACCGGCAACGACGCCGACGCCGACCGGCACGGCATCGTCACCCCGGACGCCGGCCTGATGAACCCCAACCACTACCTGGCGGTCGCCATCTCCTACCTCTACCGGCACCGCGAGCGGTGGCCGGCAAACGCGGGCGTCGGCAAGACCCTGGTCTCCTCGACGATGATCGACCGGGTGGCCGCCGACCTCGGCCGGCAACTGGTCGAGGTGCCCGTGGGATTCAAGTGGTTCGTGGACGGACTGGTCGGCGGGGAGATCGGGTTCGGCGGCGAGGAGTCGGCCGGCGCCTCCTTCCTGCGCCGGGACGGCTCGGTGTGGACCACCGACAAGGACGGCATCATCCTGGCCCTGCTCGCCTCCGAGATCACGGCCGTCACGGACCGGACCCCGTCGGAGCACTACGCCGACCTCACCGCGCGCTTCGGCGAACCCGCCTACGCCCGCATCGACGCGCCCGCGAGCCGTGAACAGAAGGCCCTGCTGGCCAAGTTGTCACCGGCGCAGGTCACCGCGGACACGCTGGCCGGGGAGGCGGTCACCGCCGTGCTCACCGAGGCGCCCGGCAACGGCGCCGCCATCGGCGGCATCAAGGTCACCACGGAGAACGCCTGGTTCGCGGCCCGGCCCTCGGGCACCGAGGACGTCTACAAGGTCTACGCCGAGTCCTTCCTCGGCCCGGACCACCTGGCCCGGGTGCAGGAGGAGGCCCAGTCCGTGGTGCTCGGCGCGCTCGGCGGCTGAGCGGCTCGACGGCGGCCTCCGGGCGGTGTTCCCGGAGGCCGCCGCCGGTGCTCAGCGGCGCCCGCGCCCGTGTGTCAGCCGGTCCAGCACCGCCCGGGCCATGGCCTGCTCGCCCTTGGCGTTGGGGTGTGCCGGGGCCGCGGGCGAGGCCGGCTGCAGCGGCTCGATCCAGCGGTCCGCGGGCGACTCGCACATGTCGTGGCCGACCGTGGGACCGTACGTGTCCACGTACTCGGCCCGGTTCACGCCCGCGACCACGCGCAGCATCAGGTTCAGCCGCTTCTCGGTGTCCCGCAGATAGGGGAAGTCCCCCTTGGCGAACGGAACCTGGGGGAAGCAGCCCACGCCGTCGTCGGGCAGCAGGTCCGGGTAGCCGACGACCAGCACCCGCGCGTGCGGCGCCCGGGCGTGCACGGCGCGCAGCACCTGGTCGATCTTCGGCGCGGTCCGCAGCACGTCGAGGGCCAGCGCGTCGTACCCGGAGGCCTTGTACGAGCGCTCGCAGGGGTTGCCCGTGGGGTCCTGGGCGGCCAGGTGGGCGCAGGTGCCGATGATCGTGCCGAAGCCGACGTCGTTGCCGCCGATCTGCACCGTCACCAGGTCCGTGTTCCGTCCCAGCGCGTCGAGTTGGGGCTTGTTGTCGCCCTGGGCCTGCCACATCTCTGCGGTCGTCGCTCCCGAGCAGCTGACGTCCGTGAACGCGGACACCTTCTGCTGCGCGGCCACCAGCGAGGGGTAGTTGTGGTCGGAGCGCGCGCAATCGGCGTCCACCTGCCGGGGGATGGCGGGGCCCGAGGTGTAGGAGTCGCCGAGGGACACGTACGCGAGATCGCGCCCGTGTCCGGCGGCGTGCGCGGCGGCCGGTGTGGTGGAGGCGGCGACCAGGGCGCAACCGCCCAGTGCCGCCCCCAGCGCCGCGGCGCGCCGCCGGCCTCTCGCTCCGCCCGCCTGGAGTCTGTCGTTCGCCATGGTTCCTCCCCCTGAGACCGGTACACCGCGCGACAGCGGCGGCGAAAAGCGGCCATCGCACTTCGACTGGGTCTGTATACCGTCCGGTAGGTCTCGCCGACCAGAAGCGGGAGGCAACGAGTTCAGGGGGAGTTCAGGGATCGTTCAGGGGTTCCGGACGGGAGACCGGACCGTTCGGCGAGGCGGAGCCGGCCGGCGCGTGAGCCGCCGGCTCCGGTCCCCGTGTCAGACACCGGATGCCGTCTCCGTCGCGGTGACCGCCTGGAGCAGGGAGTCGTCCTCCGGACGGGCCCCGGAGAGATGGTGGCGGGCTGCGATCAGGGCCATGTCCACATCCTTCGTGCCCGTGGCCACGCACAGGGTGTAGGAGATGTCCGCGAGCCGCTGCCGGGCCCGCGGGGTGCTCTCCTCGGCCCCGAGCAGACTGAGGGTCTCGTACTGGGCGATGAGGTCCTTCAGTACCGCGGGGTGTGCCATGAGCATGCGTGCCGTCCTCCCTCGAGCGCCGCCTGTGTACGACGTCGCAGCCCGGTTACCCCTGTCATGGCCCCGCATGCACTCGGGTGCCCCACGGGACGGGAGCGCAGGGTGTGCCCCGGCGTGCGCCCGGGATCCGGACGCGAGGAGATGCCGCACGAGGACGGGGCGGCCGGAAAGCGCCGACTGGCCGGGAAACGCACCGCTGTGCAACCGGCCGCCCGGATTCCGTGCCCGCGCACACGTGCTGTACCCGCCAATACCGCGTTCGCGCCCCACCGTTCCGCCTCGCCCCGCACATCCCCGTGGCAACCGCCCGTAGAGTGCGCGTATACGGTCCGCGACCGCCCCTCACAGCTTCATCGCGCCACCTTCACACGGCGGTCACTTTCGGCCGATCGTCGCCCGGGGCCCGTCCGGCAGGGCAGACGCCGCGCCGGACGCGTGCCTAGCCTCCCGGGCCATGCGATCACCTCTGCTGAGACGTCTCGGTCTCACCGCCGTCCTCGCGTTACTCCTCGCCGCCTTCGGCTTCGCCCCGGCCGCGAGCGCCGCCGACCCCGCCCCGGCCGCGCTCACCTTCACTACCGACAGCGCCACCACCACCCCCGGTGGCACGGTGAAGCTGTCGATGACGATCACCAACAACAAGACGTACGACATCTGGTTCGTGTACCAGACGATCGACCCGACCTGGCTGACCACCCAGCGCCCGGACCTGAAGTACAGCTTCACCGAGTGCAGCCTCGCCACCGCCGCCGGCGCCACGCCCTGTTCCGGCACCGGCCCGAGCAACCTGGGCGGCAACTACGGCGCCACCATCCCGCCCGGCCAGAGCCGCACCGTCACTCTGACCCTCAAGGTCGCCGCCGACTCCGGCTGCAACGGCAACATCGGCTTCTACTCGTACTACTACGCCGAGTTCAGCGACAGCACCAACACCAACGGCGGGCCCGTCTACTCGCCCGAGACGCGCGTGCTCTGCGCGTGACGGACGCCCCGGTTCCGTGTCGCGGATGACGTGAAACGGCCGCCCGGCCGAACCGCCCGCACGACACGGAGCACCCGTACGGCGCCCGGCGGACCCGACGGTCCGCCGGTGCGCCGTTCAGTGGCCCGGACCAGTGGAACGGGCCCGTTCGGCCCGCCGCGGCCCCCCGCGCGGCGACGACCGGAAAGCGCTCAACCACGTCGCTCCGCAACGCAGTTGGACACCCGCGCTTTTCCGTCAGGTTTCGTGACTCGACCACAAAAGCTACACAGCGCCATCACCATGTGACGCGACGGATGCGTGGACGACCGGCTTCTGAGGGGGACGCCGGCGTCACGCAAGGGGGTGCGTCCGCTCCAGGCGAGCCGTGCTCACCCCTGCCCGGGGAGGGGACTTCACCGCATGAAGCGGACCATTCGCACCACCGTCCTGACGGTGGGTGCACTCATCGGCGCGCTCGGACTGGGGGCCGGACCGGCCCAGGCCGGCACCGGCGCACCACGGATCGACCTCAGAGTCCTGGTGGTGAGCGACGGCGGCCCGGCCACCGCCGCGATCACCGCCGAACTCACCGCGGAGGGAACGCCGTACACCGAGGTCGACCTGACCAGCGCCGACCGGCCCACCATCGACGCCGGCTTCCTCGCCGACACCGTCGACGGCCGGCCGCGCGCCAAGTACCAGGCCGTCGTCCTGCCCAACGACAACCCGTTCGCGGCCGGCAGCGCCGAGATGGCCGCCCTCGCCGCGTACGAGCAGACGTACACCGTCCCGCAGGTGGACGCCTACACCTACGCCCGGCCCCAGGCCGGACTGCAGGTCCCGACCTCCGGCGGCTACTCCGGCAGCATCGACGGCGTCCAGGCCCAGGTGACCGCCGCCGGCAAGGCCGGGCCGTTCGGCTACCTCGACGGGCCGGTGCCGTTCGAGGACAACTCGCCCTCCGTCGGCGAGAGTTACGCCTACCTGTCGACGCCCGCACCCGGCGCCGACTTCACCCCGTACGTCCAGGCCCCCATCCCGGGCACCTCGAAGCAGGGCTCCCTCGTCGGCGAGTACCGGCACGACGGGCGGCGCGAACTGGTCGTCACCTTCGTCTACAACCAGTACCAGGAGCAGTTCCGGCTGCTGGCCCGCGGCATCGTGGAGTGGATGACCGGCGGGGTGCACCTCGGCGCCTCCCGCAACTACTTCGCCGTGCACGTGGACGACGTGTTCGCCGCCGACGACCGCTGGGACACCCAGCTCAACTGCACGCCCGGCGACATCGACTGCACCAACAGCTCGGTCACGCCCAACCCGATCCGGATGACACCGGCCGACGTCGACTACGCCACCGCGTGGGAGCAGAGCCACCACTTCACCCTCGACATGGTCTTCAACGGCTCCGGCAGCGTCGACCAGCGCGAGGACAACAACGGGGTCGACCAGCTCGCCGACAGGCTGATCGCCGACCGCAACCAGTTCCGGTGGGTCAACCACACCTACACGCACGCCTTCCTCGGCTGCGAGCAGGACACCACCGTCGTGCCCTGGAAGTGCGAGACCAACCCCGACGGCAGCACCAAGTGGGTCAGCCGGTCGACGATCGACGACGAGATCCTCAACAACCGCGTCTGGGCAGCGGTCGCCGGACTCCCGCTCGACAACAGCGAGCTGGTCACCGGCGAGCACTCCGGACTGCGCATCCTGCCGCAGCAGCCCGACGACAACCCCAACCTGGCGCCCGCGCTCACCGACAGCGGCGTGCAGTGGCTCGCCTCGGACGCCTCCCGCGATCCCGGCCAGCGTCAGGTCGGACCGGCCGTCACCGTCCCCCGCTACCCGATGAACGTCTTCTACAACGCGGGCCACACCTCCGAAGAGGTCGACGAGTACAACTGGCTCTACACCAGCCGCGCCCAGGGCGGCAGCGGCATCTGCGAGGACAACCCCGCGACCACCACCTGCCTGCCCGCCCCGCTCGACACGAGCAACGGCTACCAGGACCAGATCGTGCCGCTGGAGACCCGCATCGCCCTCGGCCACGTCCTCTCCGACGACCCCAAGCCGCACTTCATCCACCAGTCCAACCTCGCCGAGGACCGCATCGCGTACCCGGTGCTGAACGGCGTGCTCGACGGCTACGACGCCCTGTTCGCGGCCAACACCCCCGTGGTGAACCTGCGGATGAAGGACATCGGCACCGAACTGCAGCGCAGGGCCGCCTGGCAGAGCGCCCTGAACGCCGGGAAGGTCACCGCCTACCGCATCGGCAATGCCGTGACCGTGCAGGCGCCGGCCGGCACCGCCGTCACCGCCACCCTGCCCACCGGCACCACCCTCGGGCTCACCGCCTTCGGCAGCGCCTACGCGGGCGCGGCGTCGGGCTGGACCGCCTCCTACGGCATCCCGCTCACCTTCGGCCTGCCGTCCTCCGCCGCGGCACCGGCCGTGACCCACCACACCAGGCCGGCCACCACCGCCCCGGCCCCGCGCACCAAGGTCCCCTCGGGCGTCACCAAGCAGGTTCCGTACACCCCGCACAAGTGAACGGCGCACCGCACCCAGGGGCCCGTCCGGCGGCAGCCGCCGGACGGGCCCCGGGTCCCGGCCGCCCACCGGCGGCCGGGACCCGCGCGACCACCCCACACCTCGGCCGTGGAGCCCCATCGATGCACGTTCACCACGGCGCGCGCCGCTCCGGCGCGGCGCACGTCACCCTGCTCACCGAAGGCACCTACCCGCACAGTCACGGCGGCGTCAGCGTCTGGTGCGACCAGCTCGTCCAGGGCATGCCCGACCTCGACTTCGACGTCGTCGCCGTCACCGGCACCGGACACGAACCCGTCGTGTGGGACCTGCCCGCCCATGTCCGCCACGTGCTCTCCGTGCCCATGTGGGGAGCCCCGCCCGAGGGCCGCCCGGCCCGGGGCCGGGCGCTCGGCCGGCTCGCCGCCGCCTACGAACGCTTCCTGACCGCCCTCCTCGACCCGGGCGCCGAGGACCAGTTCGCGCCCGCCCTGTACACCATGGCGCGGGCCGCCGCCGAGGGCACGCTGAGCCCCTTCCTGCGCGGCGACCGGGCCGTCGCCGCCCTCGCGGCCGTGTGGAACCGCCCGGGACTCGCCGTCCGCGAGGCCCGGCCCACCCTGCACGACGCCGTCACCGCCACCGCCCTGCTCGAACACGCCCTGCGCCCGCTCTCCGCGCCCCCGCCGAGGCACGGCGTGGCCCACGCGGTCAGCGGCGGCGTCGCCGTCCTGCCCGGCCTTGCCGGTCTCGACCGCTACGAGGTCCCGCTGCTCCTCACCGAGCACGGCGTCTACCTGCGCGAGCGCTACCTCGGATACCGCACCGCCCCCTACCGCTGGCCGGTGAAGGCCGTCGTCCTCAGTTTCTTCCGGCTGCTGGCCGAGGAGAGCTACCGCCGGGCCGCCCTGATCACCCCGGGCAACCGCTACAACCGGCTGTGGGAGGAGCAGGGCGGCGCCGACCCGCAGTCCATCCGCACGGTCTACAACGGCGTGGACCCCGCCGCCTTCCCGCCGGCCGGGCCCGAACCGGACGTCCCCACGCTCAGCTGGGCGGGCCGCGTGGACCCCATCAAGGACCTGGAGACGCTCATCCGCGCCTTCGCACTCGTACGGGAACGGACACCCGAGGCGCGCCTGCGGCTGTTCGGCGGCACCCCGCGTGGCGGGGAGGCCTACCGGGAGCGCTGCGAGGCGCTCGCGGCCGAGCTGGGACACGCGGACGCCGTCACCTTCGAGGGCCGCGTCGACGACATCAAGGACGCCTACGCGGCCGGGAACGTCGTCATGCTCTCCAGCATCAGCGAGGGCTTTCCCTTCACCCTCATCGAGGCCATGTCCTGCGGGCGGGCCACCGTGTCCACCGACGTGGGCGGGGTGCGGGAGGCCGTCGGCGACACCGGGCTCGTCGTGCCGCCGCGCGACCCGGCCCGGATGGCCGCGGCCGCCCTGGAACTGCTCGGCGACGCCGGGCGGCGCGCGGCGATGGGGGAGGCGGCCCGGCTGCGTGTGATCGAGCAGTTCACCCTGCGCCAGACGATCGACACCTTCCGTGCGATCTACCTCGAACTGCGCGGCGAGGAAAATCGGTTCACCGTCCCGCCGGAGGCGGGCCCGGCCGTCCGCACCGCCGCGGGGAGCCTGGCCGGATGAGCGGACCCATGGCCCTGGAACCGGGCGGCACCGAACAGGACACCCTGGCCCTGCGGCTCGCGCGCCACGACGACCGCACCCTGTCCCTGCGGCTGCCCGGTCCCGGCCCCCACGACGAGGAGGTGAACCGGCTGGCCGCCGAACTCGCCGACGGCATAGGTCCCGCCGTCCACCCCTACGAGGTCGCCGCCCTGCTGGAGGCCGAGGGCCTGACCGCCGAGCAGATCGGGGAACGGTACGGCCATCCGGACCTCTTCTCGCTCGCCGCCGCCCTCTACGACCGCGTCCCCCGGACCTTCCCCGAGCCCCCGGCGGGCGCGGACCCCTGGCGCCCGGACACCGTGCGCTGCCTGCTGCGCGGGGTGCTGTTCGCCCTGCCGGGCCTCGCCTACCTGCTCACCGCGCCCGTGTGGCACCCCGGGCGGCACGCCGCCGCCCTGATCGTCGCGGGTCTGGCCTCCTGGGCGTGGGGCCAGGGGCTCGGCCACCGCGCCCACCTGCGGATGACGGCCGGCCGCCGGGAGGCCGCCCGCACCCTGACGGCCGGCGCCCCCCTCGGGGCGGCGCTCGCCACCGCCGTCGCCGCCCCGCTCGCCGGCGGCGGCCCGGTGCTCCTCGTGGCAGCCGCACAGTCGCTCTACCTGGCCGCGGCGGGCGTCCTGCTCGTCCTCGCCCGGGAACGCCTGCTGCTCGCCGCGCTGACCCCGCTGATCGCGGGCGCCGCCGCCCTGCCCTGGTGGGAGCCCGGCGCGCGGGTGCGGACCGGACTGCCGGTGCTGGCGCTGACGGCCACGCTCGCCGTCACCGGGTACGCCCTGCGCACCGCCCTCACCGCCCCGGCCGCGGCAGACGCCAAGCGGCCCCGGCTGCTCGCGTCGCTGCCCTACGGCCTGTTCGGGCTGGCCGCCGGCCTGCTGGTACTGCTGGAGGGGCGGCGGGAGCCCTACGCGGTGATCGTGCTGACCGTGAGCATGGGCCCCGCCGAATGGCTGCTGTACCGCTACCGGGGCCTGTCCGTCGCCGCCCTGCGCGCGGCCGCCACGGCCGCCGGGTTCCTGCTGCGCTCCGCCGCCGTCCTCGGCCTCTGTCTGGCGGGCTACCTCCTGCCGCTGCTGCCCGCCGCCTCTCTCACCGGTGCCGCACCGGCCGCCCTGCTGCTCCTCGCGGCCACCCTGTGGACCGCGCTGCTCCTCCAGGCGTTCGGGGCGGCCTGGCCACCGGCCGCGATCTGCCTCGCCGCCGCGGCCGCCGCCGGCGCGGTCACGGCGCTGCGGCTGCCACCCGGGCCCGCGGCCCTCCCGCTGTGCTGCGGCGCCGCCCTGCTGTGCCTGGTGGCCTGCGTGCTGCGACTGCTCGGCCGGCCCGCCCGGCACGCCTGAAGACGTCCCCCCGCAACACCAACCCATCGGAAGGATCCGTCAGTTGACCTCCGTACCGCTCGCCGCCGTCACCGGAGCCGAGGGCTTCATCGGCTCCCACCTCACCGAGGCCCTCGTGGCCTCCGGGCACCGGGTCAGAGCCATGGCCCAGTACAACTCCTTCTCCTCCTACGGCTGGCTGGAGACCCTCGCACCGGACGTCCTCGACCAGGTCGAGATCGTCCTCGGTGACGTCCGCGACCCCGGCTCGGTCCGCGGCCTGCTCGACGGGGCCGACGTCGCCTACCACCTGGCCGCGCTGATCGCGATCCCGTACTCCTACCAGGCACCGCACAGTTACGTGGAGACCAACGTCACCGGCACCCTCAACGTGCTGGAGGCGGTGCGCGCCCTCGGCACCCCCCGGCTGGTGCACACCTCCACCAGCGAGACCTACGGCACGGCGCAGACCGTGCCGATCACCGAGGACCACCCGATCAACACCCAGTCCCCGTACGCCGCCTCGAAGGCCGGCGGGGACCGGCTGGCCGACAGCTACCACGCGAGCTTCAACACCCCGGTGGTGACCCTCCGGCCGTTCAACACCTTCGGGCCGCGCCAGTCCATGCGTGCCGTCATCCCCACCGTCATCGGCCAGGTCGCGGCGGGGGAGCGCACCATCACCCTCGGCGACCTGCGCCCGACCCGCGACTTCACCTTCGTCAAGGACACCGCGCGGGCCTTCCTCGCGGTCGGCACCGCCCCCGCCGAGCAGGTCGCCGGCCGCACCTTCAACGCCGGTACGGGCGGCGAGATATCGGTCGGTGACCTGGTCGCCCTGATCGGCAAGGTCATGGACACCGCCCTCGACGTCCGCGCGGACCCCGCACGCGTCCGGCCCGCGGCCTCCGAGGTGATGCGGCTGGTCGCCGACGCCGGCCGGCTCACCGCGGCCACCGGCTGGCAGCCCGCGCACACGCTGGAGCAGGGTCTCGCCCACACCGTCGAGTTCTTCCGCGACCCGGCCAACCTGGCCCGCTACAAGACCGGCATCTACAACATCTGACCCGTCCGGCACGTCCCCCTGTCCTTATGTCACGAAGGAGGAGCCCATGCACGCAGTGATCCTGGCGGGAGGCAAGGGCGTCCGGCTGCGGCCCTACACCACCGCCCTGCCCAAGCCGCTCGTCCCCATCGGCGACCAGCACGCCATCCTGGAGATCGTGCTGCGCCAGCTGTCGGCGTCCGGCTTCACCCGCTGCACCATCGCCATCGGCCACCTCGGCGAGATCATCCGCGCCTACGTCGGCGACGGCTCCCAGTGGGGCATGGCCGTGGACTACGCCACCGAGGAGAGCCCGCTGGGCACCCTCGGCCCGCTGCTCACCCTGCGCGACCGGCTGCCCGAGACCTTCCTCGTCATGAACGGCGACGTGCTCACCGACCTCGACTACGCCGACGTACTGGACCGGCACCGGGAGTCCGGCGCCCCGCTCACCATCGCCACCTACGCCCGCAAGGTGCACATCGACTTCGGCGTGCTCACCACGGACGCCAGCAAGGTCGTCGCGTTCACCGAGAAGCCCAGCATGGACTACCGGGTCTCCATGGGCGTCTACGGCCTCAGCCGCGCCACCCTCGACGGCTACACGGCCGGGCTGCCGCTCGGCTTCGACGAACTCGTCCTCGACCTGCTGGGGGCGCAGAACCCGCCGCACGCCTACGAGTTCGACGGCTACTGGCTGGACATCGGCCGCCCGGACGACTACGACCGGGCCAACGCCGAGTTCACCAGCCGTAAGTCACTGCTGCTCAAGGGAGCCTGAGTACCGCATGCGCATTCTCGTCCTGGGCGGTACCGGATACCTGGGCCGCCACGTGGCCGAGGAGCTGCGCGCCCTGCCGGGCGTGCGGCTCCTCGCCGCCGGCCGCTCGTCCGCCGCGGAGTTCGGCGTCGACCTCGCCGCCGACCGGCCCGAGCGGCTCGCGAAGACCCTGGCGGCGGCCGCGCCCGACGCCGTCGTCAACTGCGCGGGCGCCACCGGCGGCGACCCCGTGACGCTGGCGGAGGTCAACGCCCGCGGCCCCGCCGCGCTGTGCGCCGCGCTGCGCGAGGCGGCCCCCACGGCCCGCCTGGTCCATCTCGGCTCGGCCGCCGAGTACGGCCCCGGCACGCCGGACGTCCCGGTGTCCGAGTCGGCGCCCGCCTGCCCGGTCACCCCGTACGGCGCCACCAAGCTGGCCGGCACCGTAGCGGTGACCTCCGCCGCCCTGGACGGCGTGGTCCTCAGGATCGGCAACCCGGTGGGACCGGGAGCCCCGCCGGCGAGCCTGCCCGGCCGGATGGCCGCGCTGCTGCGCTCGGCGGGGCGGGACCCCGGGGCGGCGCTCCGGCTCGGGGACCTGTCGGCCTTCCGCGACTTCGTCGACGTCCGCGACGTCGCCCGGGCCGTCGCCCTCGCCGTCACGGCGCCAGGACCGCTGCCGTCCGTTCTCAACATCGGCGGCGGAACGGCCGTACCGGTGAGGGACCTGGTGCACGGGCTGGCCCGGTGGGCGGGATTCCGCGGACGGCTGGAGGAGAACGCGGGCGGCTCGGCGCGCTCAGCCCAGGTGTCCTGGCAGTGCTCGGACATCTCCGCCGCCGCCCGGTCCCTCGGCTGGCGGCCGGAACACGGCCTCGACGACGCCCTCGCCGCGCTGTGGGCGGCCACCACGGAGCCGGCGCCGTGAGCCTGCTGGTCCCGCTCTACGTGCACCCGGCCGAGGATCCGGGCGCCTGGCACCGGCTGATCAGAGGGGCCGCCCGCACCTACGCGGTCGTCCTCAACCCCGCGAGCGGGCCCGGCGCGGCCCCCGACCCCGCCTACACGGCGGCGGCCGGGGCGCTGCGCGCGGCCGGCGCCCGGCTGCTCGGCTACGTCGACACCGACTACGGGGTCCGGGACCGGGCCGAGATCGTCGAGGACGTACGCCGGCACCAGGCCTGGTACCAGGCCGACGGCTGCTTCCTCGACCGCGTCACCGCCATCGCGGAGGGACTGCCCGGCTGCCGTCGTCTGGTCCGGGAGCTGCGCCGGCTGGGCGCGGGCACCATCGTGCTGAATCCCGGCGTCCACCCGGCCCCCGGCTACGCCCGGCTCGCCGACCTGACCGTCACCTTCGAGGGCCACTGGACCACGTACGTCTCGGCGTTCACCCGGCCGCTGTGGACCACGCGCCACCCGCCCGACCGCCTCTGCCACCTCGTCTACGGCGTTCCCGACGCCCTCGTGCCGCTCGCCGTGCGGACCGCGCACGAGCGGGGCGCGGCTGTCTGCGGGCCGGTGACGGGCGAAGCACCCAATCCCTGGGCCGAGTTGACCCCCGCGCTGGACGGCAGGGGCGATGTGGAAGGCTGATCGGGGCATCCGTACGCGCGCACGACGGGAGATCGTCACCGGCATGGCCGTCATCCACCAGACCACCGTCACACCCACCAAGCTGGAACTGCTCACCGGCTGGCTGCCCACCCGCCCCTGGTACCGCGGCGGCCCGGACACCCCGGTGCTGGAGAAGTCCGGCGGCTTCCGGCTGGACGACCCCGAGGGTGAGGTCGGCATCGAGTTCATGGTGACCACCGACACCGCGAGCCCCGAACGGACCGCCTACCTGGTGCCGTTGACCTACCGGGGCGCGCCGCTGGAGGGCGCCGGGCACGCGCTGATCGGCACGATGGAGCACGGGGTGCTGGGCAGGCGCTGGGTCTACGACGGCTGCCACGACCCGGTGCTGGTCGCCGAGTTGCTGTCCCTGATCGGGGGGAGGGCCCAGGCGCAGGCCCAGAGCGTCACCGACACCCCCGACCGCGAGGTCACCCGCTCCTGCGCGGGCGCCCCCCTCGTCCTGGCCGGCTTCACGCCGGAGCCGTCCGACGACCGGGACGGCACGCACCTGCGCGTGCCCGGCGGGGGCACCCTGCACGTGCACCGCGTCCCGCGCCCGGGCCCCGGCTACCCGCCGGTGCCCGCCGAGCCGGTGGCCGGCCATGTCGCGGGTGGCTGGGCGGGTCCGGACGGCTCCCGGCTGCGGGCCGTCCTCATGACGCTGCGCACCGCCTGACCTGGCGCGGACCGCCTGAACCGACGCGCACCGCCTGACCCGGCGCGGACCGCCGGATCCTCCCCGTCCGGAGGATCCGGCCCACACCCGTGCGCCGAGTGCATCCGGAGCGCACCCCACCCACTTCCCGGGACCCTTCTGGCATGCCCCGGTCAAATCTGTCACCCTTTCGGCAGTCGCCGCCCTGACCCCATGAGGGCGCGACCGGCTCCTCAGCACAGCGATCGCGCACGACCGATCCGCGGCCGCCCCGGCGTACCCCCAGCCGGCCGGGCGGTCATCGAGCAGGCCGGGATCCCGGCCGCCGCAAAGGAGTAGCGTGTGAGAACGACCCCCCACAAGGCCCTCGGCGCCGGTGTCCTCACCGTCGCCGCGCTGGCCGCCCTCTCCCTTCCCGCCGCACCCGCCGCCGCCCGCCCGGCCGCCGCACCCGCGGCCGCCACCTGCACTCCGGCCCAGGTGGTCACCAACGGAGGCTTCGAGAGCGGCACTTCGGCGTGGACCCCGTCCTCGTCCACGGTGATCACCAGCCGCAGCGGCGAGAGCGCCCACGGCGGCAGCTCCTACGCCTGGCTGGACGGAGTCGGCAGCACCCACACCGACACCCTCACCCAGCACGTCACCGTCCCCGCCGGCTGCAGCACCGCCACCCTCACCTTCTGGCTGCACATCGACACCGCCGAGAGGACCTCGTCCACCGCCTACGACAAGCTGACGGCCAAGATCGGCGGCACCACGCTGGCCACGTACTCGAACCTGGACAAGAACACCGGCTACGTGCAGAAGTCGATCGACGTGTCCTCGTTCGCGGGGCAGACGGTCGACCTCTCCTTCACCGGTACGGAGGACTCCAGTCTTCAGACCAGCTTCGTCCTGGACGACATCGCCCTCGACACCTCCGGCGGCACCGCGCCCCCGCCCACCGACACCACCCGCACCCCGGCCGCCCCCGCGTACACCGTGAACCTCAGCAGCGACACGAGCGGCACCGTCTGGACCGGGCACGAGAGCGTGAGCTTCACCAACGCCTCCGCCACCCCGCTGAACGAGGTCTACCTGCGGCTGTGGGACAACTACCACGGCACCTGTGACGCGATGCCGATCCGGGTCACGGCCGTCACCGGCGGGACCGCGGGCAGCCCGACCGTGGCCTGCACCGCCCTGAAGATCGACCTGCCGGCACCCCTCGTCCAGGGCCAGAGCGCCACCATAGGCTTCGACCTCGGCATCACCGTGCCCAGCGGGGCCGACCGGTTCGGGCACGACGGCGCCTACAGCTTCATCGGCAACGCCCTGCCCGTCCTCGCGGTCCGCGACGGCGCGGGCTGGCACCTGGACCCGTACACGAACAACGGCGAGTCCTTCTACTCCCTCGCCGCCGACTTCAAGGTGACCCTCGACCACCCCAGCGGCCTGCTGGTCCCGGCCACCGGGACCTCCACCGACACCCCCGGCTCCAGTGGCCGCACCGTCACCACGGCGACCGCGTCGAAGGTCCGTGACTTCGCCTGGGCCGCCGGGCCCTTCAGCAGGATCTCCGGCACCTCGCCCGCCGGCGTCGCGGTGAACGTGTACTCCGTCTCGGGGATCAGCTCCTCGAGCGCCCAGTCGATGCTCAGCACCGCCGAGTCCGCCGTGGACGCCCACGCGGGACGCTTCGGCGCCTACCCGTACGGCGAACTGGACGCCGTGCTCGACAACAACTACTGGTTCGGCGGCATGGAGTACCCCGGATTCGTCCTCGACCTGGTCAGCTCCACCGCCCTCACCCACGAGATCGGCCACCAGTGGTGGTACGGCATCGTCGGCGACGACGAGTACAACAGCCCCTGGCTGGACGAGGCGTTCGCGGACTACGCCACCGACCTCGCCCTCGGCAAGACCGGGGCCAACTGCTGGAACAGCGTCTCCTGGGCGTCGAGCGCGGAGAAGATCACCAACTCCATGGCCTACTGGGACGCGCACTCCTCCCGCTACTCCACCGTGGTCTACGGCTACGGCAAATGCGCCCTGCACGACCTGCGGCGCGTCCTCGGTGACACCGCCATGGCCAAGGTCCTGAAGGACTACGCGACCGCGCACTGGTACGGCGTGTCGACCACGGCCGAGTTCAAGGCCGCCGCCCAGACCGCCACCAGCACCGACCTCACCTCCTTCTGGACCCAGCACCGCATCGACGGCTGATCCCGGCCGGCCGGCCGTGGGCGTGCCCGAGCGGCGCGTCCCACGGTTCGGCCGATCCGGCGGGACTACCACCCGGATGGCCCAAAGGCGGGCGGGAATCCCTTCGTTGGGAGGTATCCGGAGTGCGGTCCGGCCCGCCCCCGGGTCAGATGGATGGCGTGCGAAGCTCCCGAACTCCTCATCGCGGCCGCCCGCGCCTGGCAGTCACAGGCACGCTGACCGGCCTCCTCCTCTCCCTGTCCGCCCCGGCAGCCCTGCCCGACACCGGCCCGGTGATACCCGTGCGGGGCAGCGCCTACATGGGCATGGGCGTGCTCGCCCACGACGGAGCCGACGACAGCGCCGACACCCCGCTCAACAACTCCCGCGCGGGCCAGACCGAAGGCGTGGACGTCTCCAGCCACCAGGAGAACGTCGACTGGCCGGCCCTCTGGGCGGCCGGCACCAAATGGGCCTACACCAAGGCCACCGAGGGGACGTACTACACCAACCCCTACTACACCCAGCAGTACGGCGGTTCCTACGACGCCGGCATGATCCGCGGCGGCTACCACTTCGCGACCCCGGACACCACGAGCGGTGCCACCCAGGCCGACTACTTCGTCGACCACGGCGGCGGCTGGTCCAAGGACGGCAAGACCCTGCCCGGCGTGCTCGACATCGAGTGGAACCCGTACGGCGACGCCTGCTACGGCAAGTCCACGAGCGCGATGGTCACCTGGATCCGCGACTTCCTCAACCGCTACAAGACCCGCACCGGCCGCGACGCCGTCATCTACACGGCCACCAGCTGGTGGAGCCAGTGCACCGGCGACTACGGCGGTTTCGGCAAGAGCAACCCGCTCTGGATCGCCCGCTACGCCTCGACCGCGGGCACGCTGCCGTCCGGCTGGTCGGCGTACACCATGTGGCAGTACACCTCCACCGGCAAGACGGTCGGCGACCACGACCGGTTCAACGGTTCCCAGGACCAGCTGCGGGACCTCGCCACCGGCTGAGGCCCCGCGGGTGCCCGCGGACTGCCGCGCGGAGAGGGCAGGATTTGAACCTGCGTGGGCCACGAGGGCCCGACCTTGAGACTTGCTCCCGGTCCCCGATAAGCCGCTCCGGGCACCTCTCCTCGCTCCCGGCCCGGTCTCCCGTGCCGTTCACGTGAACAACGGTCGCAGAGGCCGCTGACGTCACGCTGACACGCGCCGGGCCTGTGCCTCGGTGCCTCAGCGCACCCCGCGCATGGGCAGGATGGCCGGGGCGCCGAGTAGCGAGAGGACGCCACCGAACAGGAACAGCGGGGTGTAGCCGCCGAACGCGGTGACCACGGCCGAGGCGACGAACGGCGCCACGATCTGCGGGCCCGCGTTGGCGATGTTCAGCACTCCGAGGTCACGCGCCGCGTCCTAGGCGCGCGGCAGCACCAGCGTGACCACGGCGGTGTCGACGGCCAGCCGCACCCCCAGCCCGACCAGCACCGCGCCGGAGACCTGCTCCATACGGCGCCGGACGGCCGGGCGGCGCAGCGCCCCGCCCACCCGGCCGGCCGGCCAGACCAGCGGCACGTACCAGACCAGCTCGGCCACGGCCCAGAGCACCGCGAAGGCGAGCAGCGCCGGCAGGACGGGAACTCCCCCCCGGCACGAACTGAGGGAGGAAGGAGACCGCGAACACGCCGGCCTTGGGGTTGGCGGCATTGGTGACCAGGCCGTGCGGATGCGGATGCCCGACGGCAAGCTCCAGCCGCGCCAGTACAGCCTGACCCGCGCCGACGACGGCGAGCGCCGCCAGTTCTCGGTCAAACGGGTGCGCGGCGAGGGCGGCGACCCCGACGGCGAGATGTCGACGCTGCTGCACGACTCGGTCGGCGTGGGCTACACCCTGTCGATGTCGCTGCCGTACGGAGACGAGGTGCTCGACGACTCGGGGCGGCCGGCGGTCTTCGCCGGCGCGGGCATGGGGATCACCCGCGATGGCGGGCATGCTCTCCCACCTCGTCGCGGCCGACTCTCAACTGCCGATCACCGTGCTGCACGGCGTGGGGAGTCAGCGGGGTCAGTGGCCGGGGCCGCCGGTCTCGTAGTGGCCACTGATCTGGTCGCGGTAGGCGGGATCGCCGAGGTGCTTGTCCTTGTCGAACTCCGGTGCGCTCTTGATCTGCTCTTTGGAGCGGGCGACGCTGATGGTCCTCGCCTCGTGGTCGATGGTGGTGATCGTCGGGGCTGGGAGCAGGACCTCCTTGCCGAAGATCCACATACCGGTGTCGACGACGATGTACTGCGATCCGACGTCGCTGGAGTGCTTGTCGACCTTGCCGATGTGTCCGTCGGTCGCCTCCACCGCATAGCCGGTCAGATCGGCGTCGGGAGTGTGGCCGGCCGTCGGCGCGTAGTTCCACATGTTCTCGGTCACGCTCGTCCTCCACAGATGCGCCTGAGGGATGCCCGCGCATCCCGGTTTCCGTCTCGGGGGCTCCAACTGTCCGTGAAGCGGGCTTGTAAACGCCTGATGCCGGCGTCTCGCGGCAAGGCTGCCGTCGCCGGGATTCTCACGATCGCCGACGGTGCTTACCGCCATCGGACTCGTCATCCCGCGAACACGGCCAGACCGGGCTCGCGGACCGGAAGGGGACACACCATTAGTTCCGCAGTCAGGTCCGGGTCCGCGGTGCGATGTGGCGGCTTCGTGTCAGTGAGCACACCTGCGGCGGGCGGTGGCAGCGACCTCGGAGAAGATCGCCCGAGGCGCCGCAGCCGGCTGGGGGAGTGGCGTGCCGCCTCGCACCGGTGCCGTTCGTGGAGTCCGGGGTGGACGGGTTGCCTGAGTGGGTCCGGGCTGTCATTACCTGTGCGGTAATCGCGTGGTCGGCGGGGGTGCGGCAGGGTTAAGTCATCGGGTTCCGGGCCGGCGCACTCCGGTCCGGGACCTGGTCCAACGTGCCTGGTCTCCAGGCCCACTTCACTCGACAGGGAGTTCTGACGTGACGATCTATGCTGCTGCCGTCGCCCGCTACTTCGAGGCGTGGAACGCCGCTGACGCCGACGCGCTGGCCAAGGCGGTCGCCGTGGCGTGGTCCGAGGACGGCACCTACACCGACCCGCTGGCCGACGTGCGCGGTCACGCGGCGATCGCCGCGGTCATCCAGGCCGCGCACGAGCAGTTCCCCGGCTTCGAGTTCAAGCTGGCCGGTGCGGTGGACGGCAACCATCACATCGCCCGCTTCAGCTGGGAGCTGGTGTCCACCGCGGACGGATCCGCTCCGGTCGCCGGCTCGGATGTGATCACTCTGGCCGAGGACGGCCGGGTCACCTCGGTCCTCGGCTTCCTCGACCGGCTCCCCGAGGCATGACGCTTACCCCGGCCGCCGCCGGCACCTACTGGCTACATATTGTCGGCGCCATGGCGACCGGGGATCGCGTTCATGGTCAGGACCCTCGCGTGGCGATGGCGGCCAGCCGCTCTACGCGCTCAGGTGACAGGGCCGCGGCCCTGCATCTCTGGTTGCTCACCCATGCCCCTAGCCGTACGTGGTGTTCCTCCGCCGCCTCACCGTCGCGGCCGCCGTCGGAAGCGCAGCTGTACCGAGTGGCGCGGGCCTGGGCGGGTGATCGGCCTGGCTGCACTACCCGCAGTCGCGCTCGTACTCTTGCAGCCGCTCACCGTGGCCCGTTTCGGGCCACGTGACGAGGACTCAGGAGATCACTGACACTGCTTCAGGGTCAGGTGATAGACGGTCTTGATGCTGCCGTCAGTCGAGTCCATTTCCATGAAGCTGGTGGCGCTCGGGCTCGAGGTGCCGGGGTCGACCTGCAGTTCCGTGTTGATGTCGAGGTTGCGCTCTTGCCCGCAGGTGGCAAAGACCAGGGCGGCGACGTTCGCGGTGTCGGTGGTGTGCCAGTTGTCGGTGAAGCCGCCCTTGAAGCGGTGGGTGGAGTTGGTGGTGTGGGCGTTGCCCTGGAAGTGGTAGCTGGCACGCTGGGTCCCGGATGCTCCCGGCGCCAGTGATGCGAAGCCGCGGTAGTCGGCGGACGCGATCGCGTAGGTGTAGCCTCCCGGGACGTGGACTTGCAGGTTGAGCTGACAGTTCTTCGTCCGGTCGGTCGGCGCCGCGCCGGGCCCCACCTGGGCGAGGTAGTTGCTGTAGGTGACGGTGAAGGCGGTGTTGTCAGGGGACACTGCCACGGCGGCCGTCCCCGCCGGGCAGCCGGAGCCGTTGGCCGCCACGCTGTCGATGACGATCCGCTCCGGCGGCGGGGGCGGGCTGCCACCGGCGGCCGACGAACCGAACAACGATGCGGCGATACCAGTCGCGGCCAGCGCGCGGAGCACCATGGGCTTCCCTTCATCGTCCACGGATCCAGGACGGGCGTCACCGTTCGAGCCCTTCCCCGGATTTCACGTGGGCATCGCACCACACGCTGCACGACAGTTGACGGAACGTGAGGCTTCAGTCGCTCAGACGGCCGCCAGGCTGGAGACCTCGTTCACCCGCGCGCAGGGAAAGAACGGCGCGCGAGGGATCGAGCCGGGACTCATTGCGGCGCTGACGATGACGACTTTTCCACCTGCACGATGGGGTGTCCGCCAGCGTGCTCGGAACGACGCCCGTGCCGGCGAGGCCGGGCTGATCACTCTGTCTTCGAAGGGCGGCCACGGCCGGTACTGGCGCACCCGGTTGCGCATCGCCGCAGTGCCCGCGGAGGTCGTCGATCAGGGCCAACCCTCTCGGGATCGCGTACCCCACCTCTCTCGAGGAGCAACTTGACGACGCCCTACACGTGCACCGAGATATGTGCGTAATGCACCAGAAGCTGGACGAGCAGAGCACAAAAATCTCGTCCCGCCGGTACAGAAATGCACACCGCGGCATCACACTAATCGCTGGAAACTCGGCAAAATGCATGAGGATCCGGTCGACTGTGTTAGCGTGGCAGTAGTTGCAGTTGGTTACCAGGGAACTTTTCCTTGCAGAGATTTCCGGATCTCTCCGGAGGGGTGATCATCGCGGCGACTCGGCTTCGTAAAGTGCGGAGTCCGGCACTGCCCCCAAGGGAGATTCAATATGGCATCTGGCACCGTGAAGTGGTTCAACGCGGAAAAGGGCTTCGGCTTCATCGAGCAGGACGGTGGCGGCGCTGACGTGTTCGCCCACTACTCGAACATCATCAGCAACGGTGGCTTCCGCGAGCTTCAGGAAGGCCAGAAGGTTAGTTACGACGTCACGCAGGGCCAGAAGGGCCCGCAGGCAGAGAACATCGTTCCCGCCTGACACTGACGCGATCGCAGCGAACCCGTGGTTCGCGCATCATGAGGCTGGGGCCCGCACTCTTGGGGTGCGGGCCCCAGCCTCATCGGTTCCGTCGCTTTGCGGTTTTCCCGGACTGCCGACCGCCCCTGTCTCAACACCACGAGACGTGGCACTTCGCATTTTTCTTCGGCTCATTCTTGTGAATCCTCGTGCGGTCGTCACCGCCTGACGGAATTCCTCGATACGCCGCATCGAGGAAGGTTCCTCAATAAACCGCACCCGTCGCACTGAGGGCACGCCAGGTGGCTTCCGCGGGACCAAGAGGTCCTCGCGTTCGACAGCCTCCGCTCCCGGCAGCCGCTTCCGGACGCAGGGGACGGCCCACCAGCCTCCCCGTCCCGGACGAAAAAGCGGCCAAGGCGGACGCTCCACTCCGCGCCGACAGGAGTTTGCCCTGCCGGTCACCCTCACCGAACCGTTGGCCGCCGTCGAGTCGTTCGCCGAGCTAGAGATGCCCGCACTGCTGCTGGCCGCGCTCGGTGCCGAGGGCGTGGCCGTGCCCTTCCCTGTCCAGGCGGCCACCCTGCCCAACGCGCTGGCGGGCCGGGACGTCCTGGGCCGGGGGCGTACCGGCTCGGGCAAGACGCTCGCCTTCGGCCTGCCTCTGCTGGCCCGTCTGGACGGGCAGCGCGCCCAGCCCCGGCAGCCGCTCGCGCTCGTCCTCGTCCCCACCCGGGAACTGGCCCAGCAGGTCACCGACGCGCTCGCCCCCTACGCCCGCGCCCTGCGACTGCGGCTCGCTACCGTGGTGGGCGGCATGCCGATCGGCCGACAGGCGAACGCACTGCGCGGTGGCACCGAGGTCGTCGTCGCGACGCCCGGCCGCCTCAAGGATCTCCTGGAGCGGGGCGCCTGCCGACTGGACCAGGTCGCCGTCACCGTCCTGGACGAGGCCGACCAGATGGCCGACATGGGTTTCATGCCGCAGGTGACCGAACTGCTCGACCAAGTCCCCGCTCGTGGCCAGCGGTTGCTGTTCTCGGCCACCCTGGACCGCAACATCGACCTCTTGGTGCGCCGTTACCTGCACGACCCCGTGGTGCACTCGGTCGACCCGTCCGTGGGGGCCGTCACCACCATGGAGCACCATCTGCTGCACGTACACGACGGCGACAAGGACACCGCGACGACCGAGATCGCCGCGCGCGACGGACGCGTGATCATGTTCCTGGACACCAAGCACGCGGTCGACCGGCTGACCAAGCACCTGCTGTCCGTAGGGGTGCGTGCCTCGGCCCTGCACGGTGGCAAGTCGCAGTCACAGCGCACCCGGACCCTCGCCCAGTTCAAGGACGGCCACGTCACGGCCCTGGTGGCCACCAACGTCGCCGCCCGCGGGATCCACGTCGCGGGCCTCGACCTCGTCGTGAACGTCGACCCTCCCGGCGACCACAAGGACTACCTGCACCGCGGCGGCCGCACCGCTCGCGCCGGTGAGTCCGGCACCGTCGTCACCCTCGTCCTGCCGCACCAGCGGCGCGCGATGGACCGTCTCATGGCCGATGCCGACATCACTCCGCGTACCGCCCGGATCCGCCCGGGCGAGGCCGAGCTGCACCGCATCACCGGCGCCCGAACGCCGTCCGGCGTACCCGTCACCGTCACCGCACCGGTCGGCGAACGAGCCGAACGGAGCAAGCGCGCGGCGGCCGCCACGCGCGGTCGGGGTCGCAGGGCAGGGAGCTCCGCCCGTGGCGGGGCTGGGCAGGCCGCCGCCAGGACCCGTCGCTCCGCCCCGAGGACCAACCCCTAGCCCAGGCCCCGGCAGGGCGATCCCGGCGGTCGGGCGAGCTTTCCCCCGGCCCTGGCCGCCCCGACGAAGAGGAGAAGCCCTTGACGCCGATTCCGACCCGCTCACCACAGGCAGAAGACACCGACGGCACCGGTCTGACCGCCCGCGACGCCATGCACGCACCTGGCCCCCAGGTGGACGACCACATGACCGTCGACGTGGCCCTGTCCGTGCTCATCGGCGCCCGCGTCCCGCACCTGCTCCTACGCGACGAGGACGGGCGCTGCACGGGACTGGTCACCCGGGCCCAGCTCGCCGCACACCGCGGCGGCTCCTGGTACACCGAACGAACGCGGTTGCGGGACATCCCGCTCGACCGCGGACCGTTCACCTCGGCCGTGGCCGTCCTCGGCCAGGCGGTGGCCGCCATGCGGGCCCGCACCCTGGATGCTTCCCCCGTGACCGACGAGTACGGCTACGCCCTCGGCGTCCTCGCCCTGCCCTGCTAACCGCCGCCGCGCGGCCGACCCCTCCGTCTTCCTCCCCAACCTGCGGAGTCATCCATGCGCTGTGTCATCGCCCGTTTCCCGTTCGACCTGATCAAAAGTGAGGTCGAGCAGTCGATGAGTGGCATCACGGCCGAGCCGGTCACGGGCGTTGCCGTGACCATCGGCCGCCGTGTCTACCCTGTGATGCAGGTCGGTGGCGTGATCACCAAGCTGGACCGCCGCGACTTCACGACAGGTGAGGTGCGCCGGGCACTGACCCAGCTCGGCTTCACCTGCCACGACGCGCCCCCGGTCTCCTCGGTGCCGGAAACGCGAGTCAATGAGGACCTGCTGGGCTGGTGACATCCTCGCTGCGGCCACGCCCGTCCCTCCGTCACCGGACTGGCCTCGTCATGTGAGATACCGACGCCGCCTCCTCTCGTCGGCCGCGTCTCGTTCGGACCGTTTGAGTTTCGGACGGCACCGGCGGCCGCTGCCCCGGACGTACCCTGACTGCACCGAGAGCATCTCGCGCAGCGCGGCCACGGCGGTGCCGTTCCCGGCGAACGACGGAAGCGGACGGCCAGGAGCCGGCCGGGACGGGATCGCTCGATGGACGTCACCGGAACGCCGGCCGAGGGTGTCTCCTCGGACGGAGCGCGTACCTACCGGATGCCGGCCGCCAGGGTGGCACTTGCTCCAGGCGGGGGCCACGGACCGGTCCAGGGAGCCTGGTGGCCGCGCTGCGACATGCTGGAACTGGAGCTGCCGGCGCTCCTCGGCTCGCTGGATCCCGGCCTCGGCATCGTCGCCCGCGTCACCGTGGACTCCGTCGCCTGGCCCGACGTCCCGCAGAAGGTCACGCTGCCCGGCCGCGTGATCGAAGTCGTCCTGTCCGCCGTGGATGCCGAAGTCCATGCCATCGCCCTGGACTGGGACACCGCGGGACACCGAGAGCTGCTGGTCATCCCGCCGGGTGAGTCGAGAGCGGCAGCAACCTGGTTGCTGGCCACAGCGGCTGATCCAGCGAACACCCTGACGGCCGCGCACATGCTGGCACTCGCCGAGGCCGGTTTCGAGGGTGACTGCTGGTAATGCACGGCTGGCAGGTACAGGGCGCCGCAGCGGGTGGCGTCCGGCCGATGCGGGCGTACGTGAACCGCGCACCATTTGCTGCCAACGGTTCGGTGAGGAGCCGGGGCGCACGGGGCGGTGGTCCCGCGCTACTCGGTTGTCGCCGTCGGCTCGTCAGGGCACGTCCAGGGCGCGTGATCGGGATACGGCCTCCCGGCTGGGGGAGCGGCCGCCGCGGCGCAGGGCGTCTGAGGCGAGCTGTGCGACTACGAGAGTCAAGGTCTCCACCGTTTCTGCGGCCCGTAGCCGAATCCAGAGCCTCCCCAAAGGCGCGGCATGGGCAGTGCCGGCGTGACTGTTCTCGGCCACAACACGAGCCCCGCGGGCCTGCGTATGTGTCGCCTCGACGTCGGTCCTGCGCCCCCACCCCGCCTGGATCGGATGAGCCGTCCGGCCTAGTCAGCGTGCGCTCGCCGAGCCGGAACGCAAACCCGGACATCACTCTTTCGTGTGCATTTAAGGTCGAACTCCATCCAGGGCCTATGGAGAAAACCTGTCATGACAGTAGTAGACATTGGCGCATCACGGAGTTACTGTCTTGTCGTACCCAGGAAGTCTAAGTGGGCACGGCAGACACGAACTGCTGTGCGAGCAGGTAGAGAAGAACGCGGTCCACAGGGACCGTGAGCAGCACCCGCGGTACCCAAGCAGTACAACCGAGTAGCCGAAGGTGAGGAGCAGAACGCCATCGGGATCGCCCGGGCAAGAGGAGTCCGCCCGGGTACCGCAGGCCCCGGATTGGAAGGTGGTCCCCGGTCACGCATTCGCGATCCCCGCAGCCCCGCCCTACCAGGCGGATCCTGCGGACACAGAAGTCCGGCGCAGTTGCCGGTAGATGGTGTTGAAAGCTCGGGGCCCGGGTGCCAGTACTGGCACCCGGGCCCCCCGTCGCGTTTCCGAAAGAAGAGGTCTATGCCCCCTGCCAGTCACCGTCCCGTCGACAACCTTGACGACGACGACTATCCCGCCTACACCATGGGCCGGGCCGCCGACATGCTCGGCACCACCCCCGCCTTCCTCCGCGCCCTCGGCGAACATCGCCTGATCACCCCCTTGCGCTCCGAAGGCGGCCACCGCCGCTACTCCCGCTACCAGCTGCGCATCGCCGCCCGCGCCCGCGAGCTCGTCGATCAGGGCACCCCCATAGAGGCCGCCTGCCGCATCGTCATCCTCGAAGACCAACTCGAAGAAGCCCAGCGCATCAACGAGCAACTGCGCGCCCAAGACAGCGAGCCGCAGCCCAAGACCTCGGCCTGATCAGGACGCCGGCGCGACGTCGGCGCCTTGACTCAGCGCGACACCGAGGGCCCCGGCGCTCAACGGGGTCCCTCGTCGTTCCAGATCGACTGCTTGGCGCCGACGCATGACCCGACCGCTGAAGACCGACCCGCAGTCCTGCGGGCTCGGCTGTCGAGTGGGTCAGTCTGCCGGAGGCCGCCAGGCAGCTTCGGCTGCCTGGGCGGTGTCGTGAACCGGGAAGACGGGCCTGTCAAACGAGCGGTGTGACTGGGGTTGTTGGGGTTACTGGCGGGCTGCCGAGAGGCGGCCGTCGAAGGTGACGTCGAAGGCGTTCAGTGCGGTCTTCCAGCGCATGCTCCAGCGGGCCTGTCCCTTGCCGGTGGGGTCGAGGGACATGATCGCCGTGAAGATGCACTTCAGGGCGGCGTGCTCGTTGGGGAAGTGGCCGCGAGCCCTGACCGCCCGGCGAATGCGCGCGTTCACGGATTCGATCGCGTTGGCCGTGCAGACGATGCGGCGGATCTCGGTGTCGAAGCGCAGCAAAGGGGTGAACTCTTCCCAGGCGTTCTCCCACAGCTTCACGATCGCCGGATACTTCCGTCCCCACGCGTCGGCGAACTTGGCGAACCGGTCCAGGGCGGCCTCTCCGGTGGGGGCGGTGCAGACGGGCTTGAGGAGACGCGCGATCTTGTCCCAGTCCTGCCGGGCGGCATAGCGGAAGGAGTCTCGCAGCAGGTGAAGCCGTCAAGAAACAACCTGGTGGATATCGGCGCCGACTGAGGCGAGCAGGTCGGCTGCGTTGGGGTGGCGGTGGTCGGCGGGGGCAACGTCGATGTGGCGGTCGTCGAGGATCGGCAGGACATCACGGATCGCGTTCCACAGGGTGCTCTTGCAGACACCGAACAGCTCGGTGAGCGCGTCAAGGCCGCAGACGCGGCGGCGGTAGAGGACTGCGGCGAGGATCCGGTCGCCGTCGGTGATCTTCTGCCGGAACACGCCGGCGCGGGTGCCCGGACGCCGGTTGCCCCCGCGCTGACGGTGGCGGCGCTCTTCGATCGCGGCGGCATAGGGCACGATCAGTTCTTCGAGCAGGGCATGCCGTGCCTCGCGGGACATGCCGGTCAGGCTCGGATCCGTCAGTGCCTGACGGGTCAGCGTCGCGGGAGCGTGCCCGACCGGACCGCTGCCGGTGACCCACGCGCGGAGGTCCTCGGCGCGGGTGAAGTAGCGCACGACGGTGGGCGTGATGCTGATCTTCCGCTCGTCCAGCAGCTTCCGGATGGCCTTGATGCTGAGGCCGATGGTGACCAGATTCATCCCGAGCAGGTCGCCCAGTACTTTCTGCGGGCAGACCTGACGCAGGTAGATGACGGTGAGAAGGACCTCGTCCGCGTCCGACCGCAGGGCTCGGCTGCGGCCGGTGGTGGCGACGCGTCGTCCTGTGCGGAGCACGTAACGGTGCTGCTCGGGCGCTGCTGCCTGGGCCGGGGCCAACTGGGCCCGCAGTATGTCTAGTTCGTCTGTACTCATGCCGGTCAGACGGGGGTCGGCGAGCATCTGCAGGGCTTGGGCACGGGCCTTCGCCCGTTCGTCGGCGCGTGGCGCGGGGGCGGTGGTGCCGGTCGGGGCGATGCTGTAGTTCCACTTGCCGTGCTGGTCATGCGCGGTGATCGGCAGGGCCTGGATCTGCTCGCGGCTGACCGCGATGCCGGTCGGGCAGGAGTCCTCATCAAGAGCGGCCTCGACGCGCAGACCGGTGCGGGTCGTGGTCGCCGTGATCGTGTTGAGGACGACTTCGTGGCTGGTCAGAGGGCGTCCGCGCCAATTCATAGTGATGTGGGAGAACAGCCGGTGCTCAATTTTGTTCCATTTGTGATGAGGTGGCGGCTGAAGTCGAGGAAGGCGGTGACGGCGGTGGTGGACTCGGCGCCGGTGAGGGAGTGCGCGTACCGGCCGAGTACCTGCAGGGCCCGCGCCGGGCCTGTGGCGACCCGGGAGGTGGCGGACAGGGCGCTGCGCAGCTGGCCCATGACGCCTGCGGCCTCCAGGCCGTGACCGACGACGTCTCCGACGGCGACGGCGATCTTGTCGCCGTCGTGGAGTTCGACGAGGTCGTATCAGTCGTCGCAGACGCTGAGGGAGCCGATCGCGGGCCGGTAGCGTACGGCGACCCGGTGGTGGCCGACTGGGGCCGGGACGGGGACGGACCGAGGCGAGGGCCGGCCAGTGCCCCAATTCGTGTTGACCGCCCCCGGCGGGCAGTGCTGGAGTCGGCACGTGGACAGCATCCCCGCCAACCGGCGGCTCTGGAACCAGATCAGCAGCGCATACCAGCACGAGCACGACCCGCAAATCGGCGCCACACCCCGGCTGTGGGGCATGTACTCCATCCCCGACGCGCACCTGCACGCCCTGGGCGACGTCACCGGCAAGCGCGTCCTCGAACTCGGCTGCGGCGCCGGCCAGTGGTCCAAGGCGCTCGCCGCCGAGGGCGCCACCGTGGTCGGGCTCGACCTGTCCGAAGCCCAACTCGCAGCAGCAGCTCGCGCGATGGGAGCGGCCCGCTACCCGCTGGTGCAAGGCGCCGCCGAACAACTCCCCTTCGCCGCCGAGAGCTTCGACCTGGTGTTCTGCGACTTCGGTGGGCTCAGCTGGGCGCCCCCGCACCTGGCCGTCCCGCAGGCCGCACGCGTCCTGGACCGAGGCGGCCGCCTGGTGTTCAACGTCGCCAGCCCATGGTTCGAAGCTTGCTACGACGAAGCCGCCAGCCGCGTGACCACGACGCTGCAGCAGGACTACTTCGGGCTGAACACCATCGCCGAAGACGAGGACGCGACCAGCTATCAGCTCACCTACGGCGACTGGGTCAAGGTCCTGCGCGGCGCGGGTCTCATCATCGACGACCTCATCGAGCCGCGGCCCGAACTCGGAACACCCAACGGCTACAACGAAACCCACCCACCCGACTGGGCACACCGCTGGCCGGCGGAACTGCTCTGGGTAACCCACAAACCGTAAGTTCCGCCGTGCCGAGACGAATTGCCCTGGGCAAAGCGATGCAGGAACTGGAGACGGCGGCGGGGTGCATGCCGCGCTCGGTCGCCGTTCGGTTCAGTGGGTGCGGTCGTGGATCAGCGCAAGTGTGCCGTCTTCGCCGGCGGTCTGGCTGACGAGTGTCCACTTGCCGGCGGGCAGGCCGTCGTCGAAGATGCGCGGTCCGCCGCCGCGGAGGACGGGGAAGACGGTGAGGGCCAGCCGATCGATCTTGTCGGCTGCGAGCAGTGCCTTGATGACGCTCGCGCTGGAGAGCACGAGGATGTCGCCGCCTGGGCTGCCTTTGAGGTCGTCGGCGGCCTGGGCGGTCGGCTTGTTGACGATCACCGTCCGTTCCCATGGTGCCGTGTCGAGGGTGGAGGAGAGGACGACCTTGTCGGTGCCGGTGAGCCACTTCGCGAAGCCCTCGTCGCGCGGGTCGGCGCCCTCCATGCCGATGACGCTGGGCCAGAACCCGAGGAAACCTCGGCGTTGACGCGACCGAGCAGGGCCGTCGTCGCCGTCCCCCACAGGCTGGTGAGATGGTCGCGTGCGACGTCGGACACCGCGTAGGGCATCACCCAGCTCATGTCGAGCGGGTTGTCCGGGGCAGCGTAGCGGCCATCGAGGGAGAGGGCCATGTTGGTGACGATACGGCGTCCACCGGCCGGCTGGTTCATGTCGCGCTCCTCGTTGTGGAAGGGTTCACCACGGGGACGGGGCCGGCCACCGGATCTCGACATCGGCGCCCAAAAAATCTTCCGGCGTCTCCTGACTGTGCCGGGTGAGCACTCTCGCGGCGCGCGGGCGTCCCGACATTCAGGGCATCATCACGCACGACCTGCGCACGGACCCGTGAGTTACAGCCATCGCGGGCGCCTGACTTCGGCACCCATCTCTTCCCGGACGGCTTTCCATAGCCCCCGATTCGTTGACGTTCCGCCCGGTGCACGGCCGGGAGATCGGCCGGGGAGGAGCGGGTGCGGCGGCTGGGGCCTCATTCCGTCTCCCGCTCGCCATCTCAGCTGGCTCCTTGCGTGTCGAGGGAGCGGGCGGACCAGGTCAGGCGCGCGCGGCGTAGCCGGTGATCAGGGCGGCGGCCTGTTGCAGCGGGCAGGAGGCGTCTCTGTCGCGGTCCGGCTCGATCTGCTCGGCACGGCGCGCGACGGCGGTGACCATCTGCGCGAGGGTCGGGATGAGGCCGCCGGGCGGTCGTCGTCCTCGATGAGCTCACGCAGGATCGCGGCGAGCTCCTCCTGGTCGATGTCGTCGGCGCCGAGGTCGTCCGTGATCTGCTGGAGGGCCGGCGAGGCGATGCCTACCGCGGCGCGGACGCGTTCGATGCGGGTGCGGCTCACCGGCGGACCCCGGAACGCGTGGTGGGCCAGGTGGTGACGGCCGCGGCCGCGATGCCGATGGAGCGGTGCAGGGCTGCGTCCAGCTCCAGCCACGCGCTGCCGGCCCGGTGAGTTCCGAGGTGGCCTGGCCGTCGTCGTCAACGCGGGCGGCCTTGCAGTGCTCGATGCATCCGATCTTGCCGGTCTTCTCCGCCAGCCACAGCAGAACGGCTCCGCGGCCGATCGCGGCGTGCGTCGAGGCGTTGACGGCCGCGCCCGCGAGCAGCGCGGTCGGCATGACGCGGTAGCCGAGCGCGTGGGTGATCGCGACGGTCGCTCCGAGCTGCACGGCGGTGTACGAGGCGACGTTCTCTCTGGTTCGCGGAAGCGTCGTGCGCTGTCGCATCACCCGCAGGTGGGGGGGGTGTGTACGACGCTGCACGTCGCCGTGTCGTGGACGTCGTAGGTGTCGTTGAAAGCGCGTGATGCATGAGCTCTGCCAGCGGCAGAACACCGGCCCCACCGGGCTCGGCGATCACTACAGTCCAGGCTCATGACGACGGTTACAACGCGCACGGTCGAATACGCGGCCGACGGCCTGACGATGATCGGGCACCTCGCGCTCCCGGCCGGTGCCGACCGCCGGCCCGCGGTCCTGGTCGGCCCCGAGGGGGTGGGGCTCAGCGACGTCGAGCGCCGCCGAGCCGATGCGCTCGCCGAGCTGGGATACGTGGCGCTGGCCTTCGACCTCCACGGCGGGCGCTATTTGGGCGACCCCGAGGAGATGCTTGCCCGCTGCATGCCACTGCTCGCCGACCCCGACCGGATGCGAGGCATCGGCCACGCGGCGCTCGACGTGCTCCGCGCCGAACCGCGGACCGACCCCGACCAGATCGCCGCCGTCGGCTACGGCACCGGCGGCGCAATCGCGCTGGAACTCGGGCGCGCCGGCGTCGACCTGCGCGCGATCGGGACAGTCAACGCACTGACCACGGGCCGGCCGGGCGAGACGACGCGCATCCGCTGCCCAGTATGGGCCGGGGTCGGGTCGGAAGACCCGATCATGGCGCCCGCGCAACGGGAAGCATTCACCGCCGAGATGCAGGCCGCGGGTGTCGACTGGCGCCTCGTGGTCTACGGCGGCGCCTTGCACGCCTTCCACCACCCACCGGTCGACCACACCGTGCGACCCGGCGTCGGCTACCACCCACGGCACGCGCAGCGAGCGTGGCGTGACGTCGTCAACCTGCTCGCAGAGTGCCTGCCCATAACGGAGTGATCTGGTTGGCAACCGCGACTCCGTACCGCAAGCCCGAGCCGCTCGGCCGTGACCATTTACCAAGCTCCACCGCCGGTGCTTACCGGTCACCACGGCAGGTTCCCGGCGCATTCCGGTCCGTCGCCCTGACGCAGTCATCGCCATCACCCCCAACACACCAGGGCGGCGGCGTTGATCGCCAGGTGCACAGTGTTGTCAGCAACGATGACCAGGGCGTTCGCCAGGCCGGACGGCACGGCCACGGGCGAGCCCGCATTCTTCTGCACGTCAGCCCAAGCGACCCGACGCGAGGCAGGCGCCAGCAGGTTCCGCGCAGGTACTTCGCGGCCCGACAGGGGTCCAGGAAACGTGCGTCGCCACGATCACCGCGAGTGCGAGCGGGTACTGCGTGATCTTGGGTGGGCTCGCGGACTTCATGGAACCTCGTGAAGTCGCTCGCCGGGACCACGCCTCGCACCTCAGGAGGATGCGTCTGCTGGAACATGAGCACCGTCTTCAGTGATCACGACGCCAGCGCCCGCCGTGCCTCTGTCTCGCAGGCACGGTGTTGACTGGCTACTCCTCGGGCTCCCAGGCGATCAGCTGCTCGAACACCTGCTGGTCGCCCTCGATCTTCAGGTCGCTCAGCGTGCGGCGGCCCCAGACGAAGAGGAGCAGCTGCTCGGCCGTGCCCGTGGCCGAAGCGGAGGCGGGCGCGGCGTCGTCCGTGAGGGGTGCGGGCCAGGCACCGGTGCTGTCCAGCGCGAGGAGCCAGGAGCGGCCCTCGGTGGCGTGGTAGTGGATGGTGGCGGCCTCGTGCGGCCAGGCCGCCGGGGTGGAGTTGCAGGTGTCGAGGAACTCGGCCACGCCGTCGATCGCGACGTCCGCCGGCATCGGCTGCAGGGCGCCTGCGGCGAGCTGGGCGTCATAGGTGTGCACCAGCACCTCGTGCACCCGGCGCCGGGCAACGCCCCAGGCGTTCACCGGCGACACGCCGGCGCCCCACCACGCCCAGCACTCGCGCTCCGGGCCAGCCTCGCGCAGCGCACTCAGCAGCAGCTCGTTTGACTCGGCGTACCAGGTCAGCAGCGCCTCGAGCTCGTGCGGCACCTCCGCGGCATCCTTGGCCGGCGGAGCCTCGGCCGGGCCCGCGGCGACGATCGCGGCCCACCAGCGCTGACCCGTACCCAGGTGCTGCACCAGATCGAACAACGTCCACTCAGGGCAGGACGGCACCGGCGTGTCAAGGCCGGGCGCGGCGGCAACCGCACTCCGGAACGCGGCCGACCGCTCGTCGATCAACTGATGGCAGAGGGGAAAGGCACGCCCCCGTTCGAGCGATCGACGCCCCGCACTGATCCGCAGAAGCCTGCGACGTACTGCCGTAGGAGGCCGATCCGATCGCGCCCCGTCACAGCCGTGCTCCCTTGGCATAATCCGCGAACTGGCCCATACCGCGACTCGCCCCACCTACTGTGGAAGGTCATCGCGGAAGGACCGGGGGGAGGATGCTGTGATTCGATCGAAGCCGCCCGCAGCCAGGCGGCCGCGTCCACCGCGCCACCCGAACACCCGCAAGCTCTGCAACGGCGACGGCCTGGGGCAGGGGTGACGCGTGAGGCATGACGCTCGCGGGTTTTCGTACTCCTACGCCCTGGTGATAGCCGTCGAAACCATGTGTTCTGCCGAGTGCGACGGCCTCTACAAGCTGTCCCTGCGCGACCGTGTCCACCGTATGCTGAAGACGGCTTTCGAGAACGCCGGGGTCACGGGTGACGCCCTGTACCTGGACGATCGAGGCGACGCCGTACTCGTAGTCGTGGCACCCCATATCAGTCCGATCCATCTGCTCGGGTCGTGGCTTGTGGAGGTGCACGCAAACCTGTCGTACGAGAACCGGCTTCTGCGCCGACCGCTGAGATTGAGCATCGGTATGCATACCGGTCCCATCTCGCATGACGAGCGGGGCATCCGGGGGCAGGCGGTCGCCCTCGCCTGCCGGCTGGCCGAAGCCCCCCTCGCCCGGCGGCTCCTTGACGCCGAGGAAGCCGACCTGGTGCTGGTGATCTCCCGATCCCTGTATGAAGGCTGGGTCAGCGACGGCGCCGGACCCGTCCGGCACGCGCGCTACGCCCCGGCCAGGCTGCGCCTCGAAGACGGCGAGGTCAGCGCCTGGTTCCACCTGCCCGGCCGGCCCGCCCCGGCGATCCCGGCAGAGGCGTCGACCGAACCCTCGCACCCGACACCCACCGCCGCCCCGCGTCCGGGTGGCAGCGGCACCAAGCACACCGTCCACAGCGTCACACCCCGGCCCGAGCGCGCCGACTCCGTAGAGTTCGCGCACATCAGCCGTGGCGCGGGGCAGGCCGGTCGGGTGACCACAGCCCCGCGGGATGCGGAACCTGCCCGCAAGGCCGGGGCAGTTCGCGACGAAGTGGCCCTTGCGGAGATCGAACTGTGCGCCGAGCTGATGCTCGCGGCGTCGGCTTCCCCGAACGACCGACTCAACCTGGCGCAGATCGACGAGGTGCTCGGGGTGACGGGGGAGAGGGATACCCCGGCCGAAGCGCGTGCCGACCGACCCGGCGGGCTCCCGATGGACCACTCCCGCATCGATGCTCCGCCACAGTTTCCGCCGGGGACAGGCACGGACAGCGCCGGCGCCTCGGCGGAGCCGCGGTCGCTGGTCGCCGAGCTCACCGCGCAGACCGCACCCGGGCGCGTCGTACCCCTGCACGTACAGATCGTGCGAGGCGGTGGACAGGGCGTACAGCTGCGTTCCTTCTCCGTCCCTCGGGACGGGATCCGGGTGCTGGTCACCATCCATGCCCCCGGGCTGGTGGTCGTCGACGACCTCCAGCAGGAGCTGCACGTGATGCCCGGGCAGGACTCGGATGTGCTGCGATTCCGGTTGCGGGCCCCGACGCCCGGCCTCCATGAGGTGACGGTGCGGGTCTTCCGTGGCGGCACCTTCCTCGGAGAGGTGGCCTGTCAGATCTCGGTGGAGCACGGCAGCGTCACGAGAGACGGTCCGCAGCATCACGCTCCACTGCCCTCCATGGCTTTCGATCCAGGCGAAGCCACCCTGCAGGTCCTCAAGGACGAGGTGGCCGGCACGTACAGCTTTCAACTCATCAGCGAGCGGTTCTACGCACCGGAGCCCTTTCACTTCCGTGCGGGCGACCCCCGCCGGGCGACCGAGCAAATCTACGCGGAGCTGAGGCGAGCCGCCAAAGCCGTCGTGACAGGCGGAGACGACGGGCATGGGATGCGGGTGCGTCGTCGCCTTCGCAATCACGGCGTCCAACTGTGGACCTCAGCCGTACCGCAGGCAGTCCAGCGGCAGTTCTGGGAGGAGGCGGACAGCGTGACCGCCTTCACGGTCCTGGGAGAGCACGACATCGTCCCCTGGGAACTGCTCTACCCCTTGAACGAAGGACGTGAGGACAGAGGGTTCCTGGCCGAATGGCTGCCCGTCGTTCGTCGCGTGTTCGGCCAGGACCGGGTCCGCAGTCTCAGCGTGCCGACCGCGGCGTTCGTCGTACCGCCCGGGTCGCCCGCCGACGCGGGCGAGGAAGTGACCAGCCTGCGGGCCCGGTTGGGCGCCGGCGTGGCCGACGCCGGTGTGCTGAGTGAGCGGACGGAACTTGCCGCCCTCATCGAAGGCGGGCACGCCGGACTTATCCACTTCGCCTGTCATAACGCCTTCACGGGGACAGGCTCCTGCGTCACCATGGCCGACGGTCCCTTCGACCCCATCGACCTGGCGTCCGCGGCTCAGCTCCGTACGCTGCGAGCCCATCGTCCTCTCGTGTTCTTCAACGCCTGCCGAAGCGCCGGGGAGATCGACTGGTTCGGCGAGAGCCTGGGGTGGGCGCCGCAGTTTCTCAACGCCGGCGCGGGGGCGTTCATCGGCACCCTCTGGCCGGTGCGGTCACACACCGCGTTGCAGTTCGCCGAAGCGTTCTACGAGCAGTTGCTCAGCCACCACCGGACCCTGGGCCAGGCTTCGCTGTCGGCCCGGCAAACCATCCGCGACCAGCACGGCGGCGATCCGACATGGCTGGCCTACGCCGTGTACGGCAGCCCCGCTGCCACTGTGCGGGCCACCGCTTAGGAGGAGTCGGGCCATGGCAGATCCCGTTTTCGTCGTTCACGGCGTCGCCAACCGCGACCGGGATGGGTTCTCCTCCGCCGTGGCGGCCCTCGCTGCAGCATCCGGAGTTGAGATGGTCCCGGTGCACTGGGGGGACCTGGGTGCCCAGGAGGAGTTCATCGCCGCCGCTCTACCCGCTTACCGGACCGGTGCGGCGACGCTGCGTGACGGTGAGACCGCAGAACCCCCGGCGGCCGATCGCTACGCCGCGGCGTTGTTTCCCGAACCCGTCGACGAGGACTGGCAGTTGTCCCAGGTCGAGGCCGCCGTACGCAAACGCCTGGCCGCGGTGGACGACGGGGAGGACGAGGAGCTGCGGGAGGGCGGGGGAGACCGGCTCGATGCCGGACAGGTCCTGGAGTGCGTAAGAGACGTGTGGGGCGACACCGAGTGGCTGTGTCGTACGGGCGACGTGCAGCTCTTGCTGGAGACGGGACGCTCTCTGGCGCATGCCCTCCTGGACGAGACCGACCCTGACGGCGGTGACGCCTCTGACGGATTGCGCGGAGGAGGAACCGGGCGCGACACCCACCTCCGTACTCTGGTGCGGCGCCGGCTGCAGGACCTGGACCGTGTCGCGGGCGCCGCGATCCAGGCGGCGGGCGCCCGGATGAACCACGCCCTGCGCAGCCGCTTCGGGCCCGGCACCACACGCTTTCTCGGCGACGTGCTTGTCTACCAACGCCACCAGCAGACCATCCACGCACGGATCCGCGAGGTCATCGACCAAGTGCATCCCGACCTCGGGCGCAGTCCCTCTCGGCCGGTGCGCATGGTGGCTCACAGCCTCGGCGGTGTGATCGCGGTCGACATGGCCACCGCTGCCACACCCCTGTGGACCGACTCCCTGGTCACCTTCGGCTCCCAGGCGGCCTTCTTCCACGTGTGCGATCCCAGAGGGGGGCAACTGCGGCCCTACGAGGGCAGCCTGCCCGTCCAGCTGCCGGCTTCGCTGAACCGCTGGACCAATCTCTGGGAACCCCTGGATGTCCTGGCCTTCGCCGCTTCGAAGGTGTTCCGGCTGCACGACGGCACGGAGCCGGTGGATCTGTCGGTCGGCCATCGGGCGAGCACCGGTATGTGGACGCACTCGGCGTACTGGGACCTCCCTGCCGTGGCCTCGGTCATCGGTGACGTCATGGGCGCGTCCTGGAGAGACACCGCACGCTGAGTCCCGCAACCGGGGAGCATCATGACGAAGGTCCTGTCCGAAACTGCCGCGGTCCACTCGTGTCGAGAGGCCGCTGCCGAGCGGAAAGCGCACAGACATGCCTGACACCGGAGACCGCCACCCCGAGCGGAAGCCGCCGGCCGACCGGTACGCGCTGGTGGATCCGGTCCTTACCGTACGTCGGCTGTCACGCGCCGATTTGACCAGGTCACAAGCCGTCCGCATCGATCACGCGCTGGTGTTCGTGACCCCGAGCGGAGGCTACGACACGTATCTGCCGGGTCGGCGGCCCACGCGCGTCGAGATGGCGATGCAGCGGTACACGGCCGTGTACGAGGTGGACATGGGCGTGCACTCGTTCTCGGCCGAGCTGGCCCTGCCCAGCGACAACGACGCGTGCGAGTTCACAGCCGCGGTCGACCTGTCCTGGCAATGTCTCGACCCGGCCCGGTTCGTGGCCGGCGGACACCGGGACGTGCAGGCGCTGCTGCTCGGCGAGCTGCAGCGTGCGGCCCGGCGGGTGACCCGGCGCTTCGCCATCGCCGCCAGCGCCGACGCCGAGCGCACGCTGCTGCAGGAGGGCACCACGTGGGAGCCGCTCGGGGCGGCCGCGGGACTGCGGGCGACCTGGACACTGCGGCTGCGGCGCGACCAGGAGAACATCGACCACCAGCGCCGGCTCCAGGCCATCGAGCACCAGAGGGTGGAGTTCGAGTCAGCTCTCCTGCGGGAGCAGCACGAGCTGGCCATGCAGCGGCAGGCACAGACCCACGAGCTGGCCCTGCAGGGGCAGACCCTGGAGCAGATGAAGATCGAGTTCTACCGGTTCTATCTGGAAAAGAGCGGAGTCGGCGGCCTTGAGGTAGAGGGTCTCGGCGCCCCGAGCGGACCCCCGCCGCCTCCCGCATGCGGGCTGGTTCCCTCAGGGCGAAGGCGTCGCCGGCGTCCGCGGCCTGCCGCGCGAGGGCATCCGCCCCCGAGCGGTCACCAGTCTCCTCCCGCATCCGGACCAGGCGGATCAGCCCATGATCGTCGCCGACCTCGGCGGCTCGGCGGCGCAGGTAGTGGGCCCACTGAAGCCGATACCGGTCGTATGAGGCAAGCCGGCCGCACCGCGCACCGCCCCGCTGCCCGCCTGGTCGAAGCCGCCCCTCGGCGTGCCCGGCTCCTCCTGGCTGGGCATCGGCACCGGCCTGCTCGTCCGCCCCGGATTCTGGGCCGACTTCGGTCCCTGTCACACCGACCGCGTCGACGCGCAGGCCCTCGGCGTCTGGGCGCTCGCCCTCGGCGTGGGCGTCCTCGGCTCCCTCACCGAGGACGACCTCGACCGCATCCGCCCCGCACTGCTGTCCCTGCCCGGCACGGCCGTCGCCATGACCGTCGTCCTCGCCGCCCGCGCCCCGCACGTCGACTGGTCGTCCGGGCCCGGGCTCGGCCTGATCGGCATGGTGGCCGGACTCCTGGTGGCCGGGGCGAGCGGGCGGCTCCTCGTGCGGAGCGCGGAAGCCGGCAGGAGCGCGGCGGGCTGACCCGGAGCGCTGGTTAGGCTCGGTGTGTGCCCCATGTCGACATCCTTCAGCTGCTGGTGTCTCCGGTGCACCGGCTCTCGGGCCGGCCCGGCGACGGCCTGCCGGAGCTGCCGCCGGACGAGCTGGTGACGACCGCCGAGGTGCGCGCGGGACTGGGCATCGTCGGCGACCGCTACTTCAACCGGCCCGCCCACCGTGACGCGTCGATCACCCTCATGGCCGCCGAACGGCTCCCACGGCCGGGGCCGCGGCACGAACCGCACGAGGCGGACCTGCTCCGGACCCGCCGCAACGTCCTGCTGCGCGGGATCGACATCGACGCCCACATCGGCGCGATCGTCTTCCTCGACTGCGGCTCCGGACCGGTGGAGCTGGAGGTGCGCAGCGCGGCCCGGCCCTGCGCCTGGATGGACACCACCCTCGGTCCGGGCGCCCAGCGCGCCCTGCGCGGCGGCGGGGGAGTCCGCTGCCGGCCCCTGACCGACGGCATCCTCACCGTCGGCCCGGCCGAGTTGGGCGTACTGCGGCCACCTCCGCCCCGTCCGGCCCGCGCCCGGCACGGCGGCGCCACCGGCGCGGAATTGCGGCAACGCGAGAACTGACCGCGCCGTGACGTGCCCGGCTCGTGCGCACGGAGCCGGCGCGCGCCCAGGGCCGGCACGTGAGCCGGGCCGCCGCGGCCGTGCTGCGGGCGCCGGTCGCCGCACGCGGTCACGTGCCCGAGACCAGCAGCTGGCGGGCCAGGCGGTTGGCCTGGGTCAGGAGCGCGCCGTAGGTGGCGACCTCGTCGGGGTCGTCCGTGGTGGAGCGGGCCAGGTCCCGGCGCAGTCCGTCGAGCGTGTCGCGCAGGGCCGCCACCGCCGTGCGCAGTTCGTCCTCGCCGGCGTCGCCGAAGCGGCTGTGGCTGTAGAGCCGCAGCGCGTGGGCGCTCTGGCAGAGGAACCGCGCGTAGTCTCCGGCGAGTTCGGGGTGCGGGCGGGGTGCCGTGCGCTCCTCGGCCGAGGCCTCCAGCACCGTACGGGTCACGCCCGTGGTGTGCACGGCCGCGTAGTCCAGCACCACGATCGCGTCGTCGTACCCCTTGCCCGGCGGCGGCACCCCTCCGGTACGGCGCCTGCGCAGGTTGCCGCGCATGCTCTCCCGGCTCCAGCCCACCGCCGAGCGGGCCCGGTCCACGAGCCGGTGCAGCCGCAGGGCCCGCTCGTGCCACTCGCCGGCCTCCTCGGGGTCCCAGCGGCCGTCGTTCAGCCCGTCGGCCACCGCGCACAGGATGTCGTGGGCCTCGTCGGTCACGTCCCGCAGGACGGCCCGGGTGTCGTGCACGTAGAGCGGCGGGCGCACCAACGCGTTGACGGCGATGCCGACCACCGCGCCGAACAGGGCCTCGGCGAGCCGGGCGGCGGAGGTGGCGACGGTGACGGGAGCGTTGGTGAGCACGAACAGGGCGCCCGTGGCCGCGTAGATCCCCTGGCTGCCCAGGCGCCGCCACTGGCCGAGCAGCATCGCGACGGGCAGCACCACCGCCATCGCGGTCACCGTGCCGTGCAGCAGCAGCCCGGCCGCGGTGGCCGCGATCGTGCCCGCCGCGATCGCGGCGAGCTGCTGCAGCCCGTGCGCGAACGACCGGTAGACGGTCGACTCCACCAGGACCACCGCGGCCCACGGCGCGACGAACGCCACCGGCGCGTGCAGCCACCAGCCCGCCACCGCCCAGGCCAGCCACGCGGCCAGCGCCGCCTTCCCGGTCTGGACCGCCAGATCGCGCTCGCGGCCCGGCCCCGACCAGGCCCGGCGCACGGCGCTCATCTTCGCCGACAGGCCGCGCCGGATCGCCGGCAGCCTTCCTCGTATCCCACGCACAGCGGCCCGGGTGCCACCCCGGCCCCGTCCCATGCACACAGGTGGCCGCACGCACACCTCGCACACCGCCCAGGTGGCCGGTACACCCGCGCCAGCGCGCACCGCCCCGACCGCCGTCGCGGCTCGCGGGCCGGGGTGGCGGCGAAGGCCGGCCGTGGGTGGCATTCGGTGCCGCGGCGGGCCCGTGCGACGGCCACCGGCGTCGGACCGTCAGGCCGGCGCCGTGCGCAGGGCGCGCAGCACCGCCCAGACCACCGAGATCAGCGGGACGGCGACGATCGCGCCGATCACCCCCGCGACGATGCTGCCCGCGAGGACCGACACGGCGACGACCAGCGGATGCAGGCGTACCGCCCAGCTCATCACCAGGGGATGCAGCACATGGCCCTCCAGCTGGCCGATCACGACGATCAGCGCCAGTACGGCCATGGCGGTGAGCGGGCCCCGCCCGGCGAGCGCCACGACCGTGGCGACCGCGAGCGCGACGGGTGATCCCACGAGCGGCACGAACGCGGCGAAGAACTCCAGCAGCGTCAGCGGCAGCGCGAGCGGCACCCGCAGCACGAGCAGGGCGACACCGACCAGCACGGCGTTGGTGGCGGCCACGATGATGATGCCGCGCGTGTACCCGGCGAAGCTCCGCCAGGCCGCGCGCCCCGCCCGGTCCCAGGCCGGGCGCGCGCCGCGGGGCAGCAGCTGGTCGCGGATCCAGCCCCACAGCTGCTCCCCGGAGTGGATGAAGAAGACCGAGGCGAACAGGGCCAGCGCCCCGCCGGTGATCAGCTCGACCAGCCTGCCCAGGCCGGAGACGGCGCTGCTGAGCAGGTTCGACCTATGCGCGGCGATGTAGTTGGTCACCTGGCGTTCCAGGGCGGAGAGCCTGCCGGGGCTGAGCCGTAACGGAGGCCGCTGGAGCCACTGCTCGATACGGTGCACACCGCCGCGGAACTCGCCCGCGAGCCGGGGCGACTCGCCCGCCACCGCGTTGCCCACCAGGGCGAGCAGGGTCAGCAGCAGCATCAGGCTGCCCACCAGCACGATCGCCACGCACAGCGGCCTGGGCAGCACCCGGTTGAGGAGATCGGTGAGCGGCCGCAGCACCGAGGTGATCACCAGCGCCAGGAACAGGGCCACGGCGATGAGCTGGAAGCTGCCGAGGACCATGAAGACGCCGTAGACGACGATGCCGACGAGGATCAGCCGCCAGGCGTACGACGCGGCGATCCGCAGCCACGGCACCGTCCGTTCGGTCACCGGCGCCTGCGGCTCGGGGCGCGGCGAGGCCGAGAGCCGTACCGAGTACGCCGGCCGGCTGCCCAGCACCGCACGCCCCGGCCGGCCTCCGCCTCCCGGTCCGGCCGCCGCCCGCCGACGCTCATCGCCCACCTCAGCTCCCGCCTGCTCCGTCACCCCGGTCACGGCCGGTCACATGTACAGCACCGTAAGTGCAAGCCGGAGGAGGGGCTCGCGCAACGCGCCCGCGTGCGGGTCCCCGGAGGCCCTGGTCGACGGGCGGGTGGTCACAGGACCTTCACAGGCATTCCGGGTGGACGCGGACGGCCGGGGGCACTCGGGAGCTGTCCTCGGCCAGGAGGGGGTGACCTCCAGTGATCACCGTGGCGGTGTTGCTGCTCCCCGTGCTCAGCGTGTTGTTGTTCGGGCTCGATCAGGTCGAGGACCGATGGGTCATGCGCCCGGCGAGGCCGTCCCGGCACGCCCGCGCCCACCGGCGCCGCCGCGTGTGGCCGATCGGGCACCGCCCCACCCCCGGAGCCGAGCTGCCGGCGACGCACCGGCGCTGACCGGCGTCGTCTTCTCCGACGCCTTGGGCGCGCCCGGGCCGGCGCCACTCCGCCGGGGCACACCGGAGCCGCGGGTCGAACCCTCGGCACCGGATCCGCCCGACCGGGCCGGTGCCCGGCCCTCCCGCTCAGCCCGCCGTCCCCGTGTCGTCGGTCGCTCGGCCGACCGGCAGCAGCTGGCGGATGTCCGCGGGGAGCGCGCCCGCCATGCGCTCGGTCAGCTCGGGGGCGAGGGCGGCGTCGAGCACCTCCATCACGGCGGCGGCCTCCCGCAGGGCCGTGTCCTCGTCGGTGCCCGCACGGTCCGCGATGCGTCCCGCGAAGGCGGTCAGCCCGAACCGCTCGGCCGACGTTCCCGAGTCGCCGGACGCGTCGCACGCCCGCACCATCGCGTCCGCCATGTCGGGCGGCAGCTGCGCGGCCACATGGCGGGCGAGTCCGGACGGCAGCCGCTCCGACAGCGTGCTCACCACCGCGTGCGCGGCCCGCTCGGCGGTCCCCCGGTCGGGCAGCTGGGCGAGTGCCTGCACCTTCCCGATCATCTCGTCGTGATGCATGAGGCCGAACCCCTTCCTCACGAACCCACTCGACACCGCGGCACCCCGACACGGCCGCCCCCGCCGAGTACCCCCGATGACGGCAGGGACAGCACGACCGGGCACCCGCCGTCGGGCGGGGCGCCGGTGAACCCGGTAGCGCCGGACCCCGCTGCCCCGCGGCTCGTCCGTGACCTCGCGCGCCTCGCCCTCGCCCGTGCGGTGCGTGAACGGTGCCCGGAGAAAGCTCGTGACCTTGTCCCGGGTCAGCGGCCTGGACGTCTTGTACGTCGCCGCGCCCAGCAGTACGACGTCCCACGGCGGCACCTGCTGCGGCAGCCGCACGCCCCGGCGCCGGGCCAGCGTCGCGAACGTGCCGGCGCCCGCCGCGAACACGGAGGCCAGGACGGCTCAGCCGGCGAGGGGCGCCTCGCCCTCGTCGTCGCAGTGTGCGGCGTCCGTCGTCAGGGGGCCTCCCGGACCTCCTCCGTGCCCCGCGCGTGACCGGCCCCGCCAGCGGCGGGGACCGAGTTCCCCGGGGGTGCGGGCGACACGTGATCAAGGGCCGGTGGTGCCGTGGCGTGGGGCAGGCCACATATGACCTGTTTCGCACCCCCTCCCTGCCGTGCCCCGCGCCGGGCTACCGTGGCGTCGAGCCCCTGTTTCCCCTTCGCATCTCGGACGGCCCGGCTGTGCTCACTGATCTCTCCCCCCTGATAGCCGCGACGGCGCGCTGGCTGACGGTCGCCTACCCCGCGTCCGGCGGCGCGCTGGCCACGGCGCTGTGCGAGGCGCAGGCCCGGCAGGCCGCGACGGTGGCGGCATGGCTGCGCTACCCGACCGAGGTCGACGCGGCCCTCGTCGCGATGGCCGGCCCCGGCGGCGCCGGCCGACTGGACTGGATCACGGGTGCCGAGCCCGCCGACGGCGCACCGGCCGGCGAGCAGGCCTGGCGGACCTGGGTCGACGAGGTCGTGGCCAGCTGGGCGGCCGGTCTGCTCACCGATCCGGAGCTGGCCGGGCTCGCCGTCGCCGCCCTCGCCGACGGCGAGCACTCCTCGGGCGCACCGGCCGAGTTCCGGCGGCTGCTCGCCCCCGACGACGGCGACCGGCGCGCCGCCGCACTGCTGCGCCACCCCGACCTCCTCGCCCCGGTGGCCGAACTCCACCAGGGCGGGCTCATCGACCTGCTCAGGCCGGGCAGCGCCCTCGCCGCCTGACGTCGTCCGCCTGACGTCGACCGCATGAGGTCGACCGCCTGACGTCGTCCGGCCGGCGGCGCCCGCCCAGCACCCTGGACCGGGTCGGCGCGTTCCAGGATCCGGGCGGCTCGATCCGGATGGAGGAAGAGACCCGGCCGGGCGGGGAGAAACGCCGCAGCGGTCCTTCACGGCATCCGGCACAGGGACGAATATGCCGTGGCATGGACATTCTGCTCGTCGCCAGCGCGTTCAACAGCCTCTCCCAGCGCCTCTACGCCGAACTGTCGGACCAGGGCCACCGCGTGGACGTCGTCCTCGCCTCGCAGGGCCCGGACCCCGTCCGGGCCGCCGTCCAGGAGCTGCGCCCGGAACTGGTCGTCGCGCCGATGCTCAGGACGGCCCTGCCCGACGACGTCTGGCAGGAGCACACCTGCCTCGTCGTGCACCCGGGTCCGCCCGGTGACCGCGGACCCTCCTCGCTGGACTGGGCCATCGCCGAACAGGCACCCCGCTGGGGCGTCACCGTGCTCCAGGCCGAGGCGGGCATGGACGCGGGCCCCGTCTGGGCGGCGGAACCCTTTCCCGTGCCCCCCGTCGGCAAGAGCGACCTGTACCGCAACGAGGCCTCCGACGCCGCCGTGACCGCCGTCCTCGCGGCCGTACGACGCCACGCCGAGGGCTCGTACAAGCCCCGCCCGCAGAGCGACCCGTCGATCGGTGTCGTCTGGCGGGACTTCTTCCGCCAGGAGCGGCGCCGCATCGACTGGGAGCACGACGACACCGAGACCGTCCTCGGCAAGCTCCGCGGCGCCGACTCGCAGCCCGGTGTCCTCGACGAACTCCACGGACGTGAGGTGTTCCTGCACGGCGGGCACCCCGAGGACGTGCTGCGCGGCCGCCCGGGCGAGCTGCTCGCCCAGCGGGCCGGTGCCGTCTGCCGGGCCACCCGGGACGGCGCGGTCTGGATCCCCGAACTCCGCCCGCGCAAGAGCTCCGGCGACCCGGCGCCCTTCCGCCGCCCCGCCGCCTCGGTCCTCGCCGCCCACGAGCCCGGCCGTACCCTGCCCGAGGCCCCCGTGCCCCTCGAACTGCCGCCCGGGCGGCGCACGTTCACCGACATCCGCTACCGACAACAGGGCGACGTCGGCCTGCTGACCTTCTCCTTCCCGGGCGGCGCGATGAGCACCGGCCAGTGCCGCCGCCTGCTCGCCGCCTACGAGCACGCCCTCACCCGCCCCACCCGGGTCCTGGTGCTCGGCGGCGCCCGCGACTTCTTCTCCAACGGCATCCACCTGAACGTCATCGAGGCGGCGCCCGACCCGGCCGAGGAGTCCTGGGGCAACATCAACGCCATGGACGACCTCGTGGAGGCCGTCCTGCGCACCACCGACCGGCTGGTGGTGTCGGCGCTCGCCGGCAACGCGGCCGCCGGCGGTGTCATGCTCGCCCTCGCCGCCGACCAGGTGTGGTGCCGCACCGGCACCGTCCTCAACCCGCACTACCGGCGCATGGGCCTGTACGGCTCGGAGTTCTGGACGTACTCGCTGCCGCGCCGCGTGGGGCCGGAGCACGCCCACCGGCTGACCGCCGAGGCGCTGCCCCTGAGCGCCGCGGCCGCCGAGCGGCTCGGGCTCGTGGACCGGCTCGTGACCGCCGCGCCCGGGCACTTCGCGGTCGAGGTGGAGCGGCTCGCGACGGGCCTCGCCGCCGCCCCCGACCTGGACCTGCGGATCGCCGCCAAGGCGGCCGCACACGCGGCGGACGAACGGGAGCGGCCCCTCGCCGAGTACCGGCGGGCCGAACTCGCCCGGATGCACGCTATCTTCTTCGACCCCGCGGCGCCCTACCACGCCCTGCGCTCGGCCTTCGTCCGCAAGGTGCCGACGGGCTCGCCCCGGCCCCTCGCCGCGCCCGCCGGGGAGGTCCGATGACGGCGCCGCTGCTGGTCGCGGGCGTGGGCAACATCTTCCTCGCGGACGACGCCTTCGGCCCCGAGGTGATCCGTGCCCTCGACCAGAGGCCCCTGCCGCCCGGAGCGCGGGTGCACGACTTCGGCATCCGCGGCCTGGATCTCGCCTACGCCCTGCTCGGCGGCTGCGTCACCGCCGTCCTGGTCGACGCGGCCCGGCGCGGCCACCGCCCCGGCACCCTCTCCCTGATCGAGGCCGAACCCCCGGACGGCACCGTGCCGCCCGAGGCACACGGGATGGACCCCGCGAAGGTGCTGGCCCTGGCCACCCACCTGGGCGACGAGCCGCTGCCCCGGGTGCTCGTCCTGGCCTGCGAGCCGGAGGTGCTGCCCGGCGGCGGCGAGGACATCCTGCCGGGACTCAGCGCACCCGTGCGGGCGGCCGTCGACCATGCCGTGGACGCGCTGCACACGCTGGTCCCCGTCCTGCTGGCCGATCCGCACGCACCCGCACCGTCATTGGGCCGCCCGGTGGAATCCGGGCCCCCGCACGCGGCTGCGCTGCCCGCCCACGGGGCCCGCACCGCCGAAGATCGGTGACACCCCGGGCCGCGCGGGACGCGGCCCGGGCCCCGCCGCCGAATCCGAGGAGCAGCGCCCATGTGCCGGTCCGACGTCAGACAGGCCGTCCTGGCGAAGAACGACGACCTTGCCGCCAGCCTGCGCGAGGACCTGGCCCGGCAGGGCGTGACCGTGGTCAACCTGCTGTCCAGCCCGGGCAGCGGCAAGACCGAACTCCTCGGCCGCGTACTGGCCGCCGCGGTCGAGCGGGGCGTGCCGGTGGCCGCCCTCACAGCCGACCTCGCCACCGAGAACGACGCCGTCCGCCTCGCCCGGTCCGGCGCGCCCGTGCAGCAGCTGCTCACCGACGGGCTGTGCCACCTGGAGGCCGGCCAGGTACGCGCCCGGCTGGCGGGCTGGCTGCCGGCGGACACCTCCGTGCTCTTCGTGGAGAACGTCGGCAACCTCGTCTGCCCGGCCTCCTACGACCTCGGCGAGACCCTGAGGATCGTGCTGATGGCGGTCACCGAGGGCGAGGACAAGCCGCTGAAGTACCCGACCGCCTTCGGCTCCGCCCACCTGGTCGTCATCACCAAGACCGACCTCGCCGGGGCGGCCGGTTTCGACGAGGCCGCCTTCCGGGAGAACGTCCACCGGGTCAACCCGGGCGTGGAGATCGTACGGTCCTGCGCCCGCACCGGGGACGGCGTCGGCACCCTCCTCGACCGGGCCCTCGCCACCCTCGACGGCGCCCCCGCGCACCGGCCCCCGCTCGCCCCGCACCCGCACGGCCACCACCACAGCCCGTCGGCGCCGGTCGCATGACCGCGCCGGCCACCGGGGTGGTCCGGCGCCGGCTCACCGTGCGCGGGACCGTGCAGGGCGTCGGGTTCCGGCCGTACGTGCACCGCCTGGCCGCCGAACTCGCCCTGACCGGGTTCGTCGGCAATACCGGGGACGGCGTGCTCATCGAGGTCGAGGGCCCGCCGGACGGGGTGGACCGCTTCTGCGACCTGCTGGCCCACCGCCCACCGCCCCTGGCCACGGTGACGGACATCGCGGGGCAGGACCTGCCCGCCACCGGCGACGCCGGGCCCTTCGCCATCCGTTCCACCGACCGGGCCACCGGCCGCACCCAGCTGCCGCCCGACACCGCGACCTGCGCCGACTGCCTGCGCGAGCTGGCCGATCCGGCCGACCGCCGCCACCGCCACCCGTTCATCACCTGCACCCACTGCGGCCCCCGCTTCACCATCGCCACCGGCATGCCGTACGACCGCGCGGCGACCACCATGGCGGGCTTCCCGATGTGCCCGGCCTGCGCCCGGGAGTACGGCGATCCGGCCGACCGGCGCTTCCACGCCCAGCCCGTCGCCTGCCCGGACTGCGGACCCCGGCTGACCCTGACCGCCGCCGACGGCCTCGGGATCCGCCCGGCCCGGGACGCGGACGCCCTCGCCGCCGCGCGGGAGCTGCTCGCCGCCGGGCGGATCGTCGCCGTCAAGGGGGTCGGCGGCTACCACCTGGCCTGCGACGCCACGGACGCGCAGGCCGTCGCCGCCCTGCGCGACCGCAAGGAACGGGGTGGCAAGGCCTTCGCGGTGATGTGCGCCGACCTGGCCACCGCGGAGCGCATCGCGGTCCTCTCCGACGCCGAACGGGCCGCCCTCACCGGCGCCCGCCGCCCCATCGTCCTGCTGCGCCGCCGCACACCGGCGGACGGCCCCCGGCTGGCCGACCAGGTCTGCCCCGGCAGCCCGCACGTCGGTGTGATGCTGCCCTACACCCCCGTGCACACCCTCCTGTTCGGGCTGCCCGGCGATCCGCCCGGCCCCCGCGCGCTGGTCATGACCAGCGGCAACCGGTCCGGGGAACCCATCGTCACCGACGACGTCGAGGCGCTGACCCGGCTCGCCGGCCTCGCCGACGCCTGGCTCGCCCACGACCGGCCCATCGCCTCCCCCTGCGACGACTCCCTGGTGCGGGTGCGCCCCGACGGCACCGAACAGGTGCTGCGCCGCTCCCGCGGACACGCACCCCGCCCGCTGCGCCTGCCGGTCCCGGTCCCGCCCACCCTCGCGGTCGGCGGCGACCTGAAGAACGTGCTGTGCCTCGGCGAGGGCGACCAGGCATGGCTGGGACCGCACATCGGTGACATGGGCGACCTGGCGACGCTCGAAGCGGCCCGCCGGGCCGAGCTGCACCTCACCCGGCTCACCGGCGTCACCCCGGGCCTGGTGGCGGCGGACCGGCACCCGGGCTACCACTCGACCGCCTGGGCCCGCCGGCGTGCCGGGCGGCTCCCCGTGCGGCTGGTCCAGCACCACCACGCCCACATCGCCTCAGCCATGGCCGAACACGGCCTCGACGGCACCACCCCGGTCATCGGGATCGCCTTCGACGGCACCGGGTACGGCGACGACGGCACGGTGTGGGGCGGCGAGATCCTGCTCGCCGACTACACCGGCTACCGCCGCTTCGCCCACCTCGCCCCCGCCCCGCTGCCCGGCGGCGACGCCGGCGTGGCCAACCCCTGCCGGCTGGCCCTGGCCCGGCTGTGGGCCGCCGGGCTGCCGTGGGACCCGGAACTGCCCAGCGTCGCCGCCTGCTCGACATCCGAACTCGCCGTGCTGCGACAGCAGTTGGACAAGCAGGTGGCCTGCGTGCCGACGTCCAGCATGGGCCGCCTCTTCGACGCCGTCGCCTCCCTTGTGGGCGTGTGCCACCGCGCCGGCTACGAGGCCCAGGCGGCCCTGGAGCTGGAGGCGGCGGGGACCCAGGCCCGGGACGCCGACGCGGAGGCGTACCCCTTCGGCCTCACCGGCGGGGACGTCCTCGCCTGCACCCCCACCCCGATGTTCAAGGCCCTGCTCGCGGACCTGCGGCGGCGCACCCCCGCCCCGGTGCTCGCGGTCCGCTTCCACCGGGGCGTGGCCCGGGCCGTCACGGAGATCTGCCGCCGGGCCCGGACGGCGACCGGCCTGAGTACGGTCGCCCTGACCGGCGGGGTCTTCGCCAACGCCCTGCTGGAGCAGGAGTGCGCGCGGCTGCTCGGCACCGACGGCTTCACGATCCTGCGGCACGGCGAAGTGCCCCCGAACGACGGCGGACTGGCGCTCGGCCAGCTCGTGGTCGCGGGAACCGCAACCCACCACGAGACGGAGTGACCCATGTGTCTGGCTGTGCCCGGCAAGGTCGTGTCCATCGACCACCGCGCCGACCCCCTCACCGGACTGATCGACTTCGGCGGCGTACAGAAACAGGCCTGCCTGGAGTACCTGCCCGATGTGCGGGTCGGTGAGTACGTGATCGTCCACGTCGGCTTCGCGCTGCAGCGGCTGGACGAGGAGTCGGCCCGGGCGTCCCTGGAGCTGTTCGAGCAACTGGGGCTGCTGGAGGAGGAGTTCGGGGACGCGTGGGAACAGGCCGCGCGGCAGGAGAGCGGGAGTGAGATCCGGTGAAGTACATCGACGAGTTCAACGACCCCGAGCTGGCACGCCGGCTGCTGGACGAGATCCGGGCCACGGCCACCCGGCCGTGGGCCCTGATGGAGGTCTGCGGCGGCCAGACGCACTCCATCATCCGGCACGGGATCGACCAACTGCTGCCCGAGCAGGTGGAGTTGATTCACGGCCCCGGCTGCCCGGTGTGCGTCACACCGCTGGAGGTCATCGACAAGGCCCTGGAGATCGCCGCCCGTCCCGAGGTGATCTTCTGCTCCTTCGGGGACATGCTGCGTGTGCCCGGCACCGACCGGGACCTGTTCCGGGTCAAGGGCGAGGGCGGTGACGTCCGGGTGGTGTACTCGCCGATGGACGCGCTCGACCTGGCCCGGAAGAACCCCGGCCGGCAGGTCGTGTTCTTCGCCATCGGCTTCGAGACGACCGCCCCCGCCAACGCCATGACCGTGCACCAGGCCCGCCGCCTGGGCATCGACAACTTCAGCCTGCTGGTGTCCCACGTCCGGGTCCCCCCGGCCATCGAGGCGATCATGACCGCCCCCAGCTGCCGGGTGCAGGGCTTCCTCGCCGCCGGGCACGTGTGCAGCGTGATGGGCACCGCCGAGTACCCGGACCTGGCCGACCGGCACCGGGTGCCGATCGTCGTCACCGGCTTCGAGCCGCTCGACATCCTCGAGGGCATCCGGCGCGCCGTCCATCAGCTGGAGCGCGGCGAGCACCGGATCGAGAACGCCTACCCGCGGGCCGTGCGCGACCAGGGCAACCCGGCCGCCCTGCGCATGATCGAGGAGGTCTTCGAGGTCGCCGACCGCAACTGGCGCGGCATCGGCCGCATCCCGGACAGCGGCTGGCGGCTCAGCGACGCCTTCCGCGCGTTCGACGCGGAGCACCGCTTCGACGTCTCCGGCATCCGCACCGAGGAGCCCGCCGTGTGCCGGGCCGGCGAGGTCCTCCAGGGCCTGATCAAGCCGACCGAGTGCGAGGCGTTCGGCAAGGCCTGCACCCCGCGCACCCCGCTCGGAGCCACCATGGTCTCCAACGAGGGTGCCTGCGCCGCCTACTACCTGTACCGCCGTATGAACGCCCCGGCACCCCAGGGATCCCGCATCCCGCAGGAGGAGATGAACACCGTTGGCTGACCTCGCTCCCACCGAAGCGGCGGCCGTCGACCCCGCGAACTGGACCTGCCCGGCCCCGCTGCGCGACCAGCCCGTCGTGGTCATGGGCCACGGCGGGGGCGGCGCCCTGTCCGCCGAGCTGATCGACCAGGTCTTCGCCCCCGCCTACGGCAACCCCACCCTGGCCGCGATGACCGACTCGGCCGTCGTCGGCATGGGGGGCGCCCGGATCGCGTTCTCCACCGACTCCTACGTCGTACGCCCGCTGTTCTTCCCCGGCGGCTGCCTCGGCGACCTCGCCGTCAACGGCACCGTCAACGACCTGGCGATGAGCGGCGCCCGGCCCGCCTACCTCTCCACGGCCTTCATCCTGGAGGAGGGGGTGCGGCTCGCCGACGTCGGGCGGATCGCGTACGCGATCGGCGCGGCGGCCGAGGCCGCGGGCGTCACCGTGGCCACCGGGGACACCAAGGTGGTCGAGTCCGGGCACGGCGACGGCGTCTACGTCACCACCGCCGGTATCGGCCTCGTCCCCGAGGGGGTCGACATCCGCCCGCAGCGCGCCCGGCCGGGTGACGCCGTCATCGTCAGCGGCCCCATCGGGCTGCACGGCGTGGCCATCATGAGCGTGCGCGAGGGCCTGGAGTTCGGGGTCGAGCTGGCCTCCGACACCGCGCCGCTGGCCGGCCTGGTCGCGGCCATGCTGGATGTCACCAAGGACGTCCATGTGCTGCGCGACCCCACCCGGGGCGGCCTAGGCACGTCCCTGAACGAGATCGCCCGCGCCTCCGGCACCGGGGTGCGGCTGCGCGAGCGGGCCGTCCCCGTCCCGGACGAGGTGGCGAACGCCTGCGGTTTCCTCGGTCTCGACCCGCTGTACGTAGCCAACGAGGGCAGGCTCGTCGCCTTCGTGCCCCCGCAGCACGCCGAGGCGGTCCTTGCGGCGATGCACGCGCATCCGCAGGGCGTCGGCGCTGCGGTCATCGGCGAGTGCGTCGAGGACCACCCAGGGATGGTCGTCGTCGCCACCGGCCTCGGCGGCACCCGGGTCGTGGACCTGCCGCTCGGGGAGCAGCTGCCCCGCATCTGCTGACCGGCCTCCGGCCCCGCTGCAGGCAGCGGGGCCGGAGCTCATGCTTCGACGCCGGTGATCTCCAGTTCCCGTCCGCTGCGCAGATCCTGCGAGGGCAGGTCACAGCCCGGGCACCAGAAGAACGGCGGCATGCCGACGGCGAACTCCTCGGCACACCCCCCGCACCAGGCCCGCGCGGTCACCGGTTCCACGACGAGCCGCGCGCCGGAGAGCGCCGTGCCGTCGCGGGCCACCTCGAAGGCGAAGTGGAGAGCGTCCGGCACGACTCCGGCCAGCTCACCGACGCGGACGGTCACGGACGACACACGGTCCGAACCGTCCGCGCGGGCGATCTCCGCGGCCTGCTCCACGATCGCGGTCGCGATCGACAGTTCGTGCACGGCCGGCTCAGGGATAGCGGCGGTTGGCGCGCAGCCCGCCGGTCATCCGGTAGATGCGCAACTCGCGGAGGATTCCCGGGAGTTCCTTGACGAAGAGGGCCACGACCACGCTGCCCACCACCGCGGCCTGGGCCGCCAGCAGCTGACGCCCCGACATTCCGGTCCGGGCGGTCCTTCGTCTCGTGCCCATGTTCATGACGGTCACTTTTCCGCTCCCTCATCCCGGCGAGATGTTCGGCATGTCCTTGATCAGCGCGTCGTGCCGCTTCCACTGGACACCGGTGGATCGGCGCGCGTCGGAGCTGCCGTCCTTGTGGTGTCCGGTCTGGTGCTTGTACGGACCCCTGTTGCCCTGGTGCAGTCCGGGCACATGGCTGGGCGTGTCGGGCTTCGCCTGGGCGCGGCCCACTCGGATGCTGCCCATGTCGGTTCTCCTTCCGGGTCTCACGACCGCTCGGTCAGCCCCCTGAAGAACTGTTCTACGGCCGGCCAGACCCGGCCGCCACCGGAGAGGCCCCGCCACTCGCGGCGGACGACGGCGATCATCCGGTAGCAGTCGTCGACCGGCACGATCCAGTGCTCGTCGAGGCCGCGCACGGTGTTCACCAGCAGCGCCTCCACGTCGGGTGCCATGGCGGCGAGTGGGGGAACCGTGGCGGCCAGCCGCTGCCAGGCCGCCGGGTCCACCTCCCAGCGCATGGCCCCGGCCGGGCTCGGCCCCTGGGCCTCGACCGTCCCGTCGGAGCGCGGCACGAAGAACACCAGCCCCACCGGCACGCCCAGCACCGCCGTGTCCACCGGTGCCAGCCGCGACCGGCGCCGGGGCACGAGCCGGTAGCGGCCCTCGCCGGACCCGTCGTCGGCGAACAGCACCGAGCAGGGGCCGCACACGCACCGCACCTCGGCGGCGCCGGTGTCGTACAGATGGGGGTGTTCCTCGGCGACGCGGGCGGCGCACAGCTCGCAGATCTCGACGTCGGCCGTGGCCGCCCGGTCGGCCGCGGAGCGGATGACCCGGGCCAGTGCTCCGTCCACGGTCACCGCGCCTCCTGCGGCACGGCCCGGCGCTTGATCGTGTTCAGCGGTACGAACGCGGGCGCCGACTTGCGCGTGGCGGTGCCGTCGGTGTCCGGGAGCGTCTCCACGGAGGCCAGCTCGGGGGCGGCGGCCAGCACCGCGGCCCGGACGGCCTCGGCGATGTCCGCGGAGCCGCCGCCGCAGCCGGAACCGCATCCGCCGCCGGAGGTCAGCCGCACCCGTGCCACCCGCCCCTCGACGCCGGCCCACTCCAGGTCGCCGCCCCGCTCGCGCACCGCAGGCCGGAGCTTCTCGACCGCGCGGGCGGCCCGGCGCTCCGGGGTCTCGGGGTGGATGTCGTGCAGGACCAGCAGATGCCCGACCAGCTCGTCGTCGGCGAGCCGCTCCAGCGACCGCTCGTCGGTGTGGTCCAGCACCCTGGCGAGGGCCTCGCCGTAGACCTCGGTCAGCAGCCGCACCGCCTCCAGGGCCGGGCCGGTAGCGGACTCCAGCCCCGCCAGCACCTCGTCGAGCCGGGCGAGCCGCGCCTCGACCGCCGGGTCCGGGAGCCGCACCGTGTCAGCCATGGTTGGCTCCGTACGTCGGCGAGTGCACCGTGGTCAGGGTCTTGCCCTTGCCCATGTACATGTGCACGCCGCAGGGCAGACAGGGGTCGAAGCTGCGCACGGTGCGCATGATGTCGACGCCCTTGAAGTCGTCGGGCCCGTTCTCCTCGAAGATCGGCTGGCCCTGGACCGCGTCCTCGTACGGCCCCGGGGTGCCGTAGATGTCGCGGGGGCTGGCGTTCCACGGGGTCGGCGGGTACGGGTGGTAGTTGGCGATCTTCTTGTCGCGGATGACCAGGTGGTGGGAGAGGACACCGCGCACCGCCTCGTGGAAGCCGCAGCCGATCGACTCGTCCGGCACCTCGAAGTTCTCGTACACCTTCGTGTCGCCGCTCTGCAGCATCCCCATGGCCTCCTCCAGGAACTGCAGGGCCATGGCGGCGGCGTACGCGATGAAGTAGGGCCGGGCGCGGTCCCGTTCGAGGGTGTTGCTCCACTTCGGGGGACGCCACTCCAGGGTCGTCTCCGGCAGTTTCTCGCCCTTGGGCAGGGTGATGCGGATGACGCCGCCGGACGACTTGACGTACGGCGTGTCGACGAGACCGCTGAGCGCGGTCGACCACAGCCGGGCCAGGGGGCCGCCGCCGGTGTCCAGCGCCAGGTGCTCGTCCGTCTGCGGGTTGAGCCAGCGCGGGCTCATCACCCAGCTGTAGTTGCCCTCGAACTCGCGCTTCTGCGGCACCGGCACCGTCGTCTGGTTCCACGGGTGGCGCATGTCCACGGGGTTGCCCAGCGGGTCGTGGGTGACGAACGGGTCCTCGTTCACCCAGTCCTCGTAGTAGGAGCTGCCCAGCATGATGCGCAGCCCGAGGTTGATGTCGATCAGGTTGTTGGTGACCAGCTTCCCGTCGACGATGATGCCCGGGGTGACGTACATCGCCTTGCCCCAGTTGTTCATCGTCTCGTAGCGGTAGTCGACGACGTCGGGGTTCTGGAAGGCGCCCCAGCAGCCCAGCAGGATGCGGCGCTTGCCGACCTCCTCGTAGCCGGGCAGCGCCTCGTAGAAGAAGTCGAAGACGTCGTCGTTCATCGCCACCGCCTTCTTGATGAAGTCGATGACACGCATCAGCCGGCTCAGGTAGTCGGTGAAGGTGTTCGGCTGCGGCATCGTGCCGACCCCGCCCGGGTACAGCGTGGAGGGGTGGACGTGCCGCCCCTCCATCAGGCAGAACATCTCCCGGGTGATGCGGCTGACCTTCAGCGCCTCCTTGTAGACCTCACCCTCGAAGGGGTTGAAGGCCTTCATGATCTCGGCGATGGTGCGGTAGCCGTGGACGTCCCCGCGGGGCGCGTCGGTGCGCCCGGCGCGGGCCAGTACAGCGGGGTTGGTGGCCTTGACCATCGCCTCGCAGAAGTCCACGAAGACCAGGTTGTCCTGGAAGATCGTGTGGTCGAAGATGTACTCCGCCGCCTCGCCCAGGTTGGTGATGTGCTCGGCCAGCTTCGGCGGCTTGACGCCGTAGGCCATCTGCTGGGCGTAGTTGGAGCACGTGGTGTGGTTGTCACCGCAGATACCGCAGATCCGCGAGGTGATGAACCCGGCGTCCCGCGGGTCCTTGCCCTTCATGAACACCGAATAGCCGCGGAACAGCGACGAGGTGCTGTGGCACTCCACTACTTCCTGGTTGGCGAAGTCGATCTTCGTGTAGATGCCCAGGTTGCCGATGATCCGGGTGATCGGATCCCAGGACATGTCCACGATCTGGGCGGGTTTGCGTCCTGCGGTCCGCGATTGGGTGGTGGTCATCTGCGGTACTGCCCCTTGCTGTTCGGGTCCGGCGGCGGGTGGGTGACGGGGTGGGGACGGATGGCGTCAGGCACGCCAGTGCGGGTCGTAACCGCTGGTCAGCTTGCGCTTGTTGTGGCGCCACTTGGGCTCGTGGTTGACCATGTCGTTGGTCAGCCCGCGCAGTCGGCGGATGACCGCCCCGTAGGGCCTGATCACCATCGACGACAGGGTGCCGCCCGGGGGTTCGTCCATGAACGGCATGAAGGCGTCGGGGAAGCTGGGCATCGTGCAGCCGATGCAGATGCCGCCGACGTTCGGGCAGCCGCCGATGCCGGCCATCCAGCCGCGCTTGGGCACGTTGCAGTTGACGACAGGGCCCCAGCAGCCGACCTTCACCTGGCACTTGGGGGAGTTGTAGTCCTTCGAGAAGTCGCCCTGCTCGTAGTACGCGGCCCGGTCGCAGCCCTCGTGCACGGTCTTCCCGAACAGCCACTGCGGGCGCAGCATGTGGTCCAGCGGCGGCGGGGGAGCCGAACCGGCCGCGTGCCGCAGGACCCAGACGAGGGTCTCCATGAAGTTCTCGGGCTGGATGGGACAGCCGGGCACGTTGACGACCGGCAGCCCCGACCGGGCCTTGAACTCCCAGCCCAGGTAGTCCGCGAGGCCCATGCAGCCGGTCGGGTTGCCCGCCATGGCGTGGATGCCGCCGAACGTGGCACAGGTGCCGGCCGCGACCACCGCCCAGGCCTTGGGCGCGAGCTGGTCGATCCACCAGTTCAGGGTCTGCGGCTCCCCGGTGTCGGGGTCGTTGCCGAACGACGTCCAGTAGCCGTCGCCCTCGATGATGTTCTGGTTGGGGATCGAACCCTCGATCACCAGGATGAACGGGGCCAGTTCACCGCGGGCGGCCGCGCGGTACGGGGCCAGGAAGTCCTCGCCGCCCAGGCTCGGCGACAGCACCTTGTTGACGAGGTTCACCTTCGGCAGACCCGGGATGAGGCCGAGCACCACGTCCTCGATGGACGGCTGCCCCGCGGCGGTCAGCGACACGGTGTCGCCGTCACAGCTCATGCCCTCGGAGATCCAGAGGATGGTGATCTCGTCGAAGCCCTGCCGCGCCTCGGACCCGCCGGGCTCGCCGCGCATTTCGGTGGTACCGCTCTGTGTGGTCATGTCTGCGGCCTCCGTCGCAGTCGGTCGGCGGCCTGGCCGGGGGAGGCCGGCGGGGCCTTGGGCGCGAGGGGTTCGACCTCGTCGGGGCGGAAGTAGTGGAAACGGCCGTACCAGCCGTGCAGTTCGGCCGCCGGATCGTCGTCGACGGTGACGGCGATCCGCACGCTGCCGTCGACGTCGTGGAAGACCGCGCTGACCCGGGCGGACCGGCCGTCCAGGAACATGTCCTGGGCGTCGGCGCCCCGCAGGCGCGGGCGCAGCCGCACCGGGCTGCCGGCGCCGACGGGCACCCCGTCCACCAGCACCGTGTCGGTGGCCGGGGACAGGCCTTCGTCGCCGCCCTCCTGCCACCAGGCGGGCCGTTCGGCGGGCGGCGCGGCGGGGGTCAGGGAACGGATCGCGCCGTGCAGCCGCTCGTAGACCTCGCGGGGCATGGTGTCGACCCGGTCCAGGATGCGCGCGGCCCGCGGATCGGTGGCGCGGGCCTCCGCCTTCTCCTCGTCGGTCAGCAGCATCGTGCGCAGCGTGAGGATCTCGTCGATCTCCGCCGCGTCGTGCAGGTCGCCCGGGCTCTCCGGCGCCACCTGGGGGTGGTCCGGGAGGATGATCGGGGCCGAGAGCATGACCGGGCCGGTCTCGCCGGCGCCGCTGTCCGGACGCGGGGGCGCGCCGCCGAGGACGGGGAACGTGAACGCGTTGCGGCAGTCGCGCGCCTGCCCGGCGAGTTCCGCGGGCGGATCGATCAGCGAGACGAACTCCAGCCCGTCCCCGCCGAGCAGGGTGTGGGTGGCGATCAGCGCGTCGCGCAGCGCCTCGCCCCGGGCCGCCCGCGGGTCGGCCGCGTCCCCGGTGTTCTCGGTCCGGACCCGCAGCCGGTACAGCCCAGCGGCGAGCGGCTCGGCGGTGACCGTCAGGGCGGCCCGCAGCTCACGGTGGCGCCGTACGGTTCGGCCCGCGTGCGCCGGGAGCGGCTCGTACTCGGTGCCGGCGGGCGCGCCCACGGCGACGGTGCGTCCGCCGTGCAGCAGTTCCGCCAGCGGCACCGTCAGCCCGGTCTCGCGCGGCACCGCCTCGTCGAAGGAGAGGTGGGTGGCACCGTCGTCCGTCCGCAGCGACTCGACCGGGCGATGGCCACCGGCCGCGTCGGCGGCCTCCACCTGCTTGTGCTGCATCTGCAGGTACCGCACCCGCAGCCGTACGACGGCGTCGTCGCGCCGCGCCCGCACCAGGCACTCCGTCTGCTGGTACCAGGAGTCCGCCGACCCGGAGATGCCGGGCGCGACCGGCCCGTCCCGCTCCACCCAGGTGCGGGGCAGCAGCACCCCGAACTGCCAGCGGACCCGGTTCTTCGGCGAGGACCGGCGGTACGGGTACAGCAGGTACCCCTCGTACAGCACGGCGTCGGCGACGGCACCCATCTGCTCGAAGGCCCGGTCGGGCCGGGCACACGCCGCGCCGGCACCGTCCATGAGCGCAGTGCCGCTCCCGCCGACCTGGTCCGGCATGCCGCCTCCTCGTCACTGGTGCACCGGGGGACTTCTTCCACCACGGTCACACCCGTCACGGGCCCTCGCCCCTCCGGCGCACCCACATTGGGCCGCTCAGGGGACAAGGGCACTGCCGGGTGGCGAGAACGCGCGAGTCCACCGGGCATCCTCCGGCAGCCGGGTCACCGCGTCCGCGCCGGGCGGGCCCGCCTCCGGTGGCCACCGGTCACGAGGGGGCGTCCCGCCGGACGGTGACGGGGAAGTCGACTTGGCGGAACGGGTTGGGCAGCCCGTGCTCGGCGGCCCGCGCCGGGTCGTCGACCTCGGCGAACGTGCGGACGAGGCTCTCCTTGACGCCGAACACCGCGTCGGAGTCCAGGTAGGGGGAGCCGTCCACGAACAGATGGGTGGTCAGGGTGCGGACGCCGGGCGCCGACACCTCGACGTGGATGTGGGCGGCCCGGGTGAGGCTGCCGTCCTCGGCGACGGCGAGGAACGAACGCAGCAGACGGGTGTCGACATCCATTCCAGCAGGTTATGGAGGGGGGTATTGGACGGCACACCCGCCGCGCGCAGAGGGTTGAGGACAGGAGGTGTGCCATGCAGTTCGCCTCTGTGACCGTCACCTGCGCGGCCGTGCTGGCCAACGCGGGCATCGCGGCGGCCGACCTCGCGAGGGCACGGTTCGTGCTCGCCAACTCGGCCGAGGTCGGCCTGACACCGGCCTGGGTGCCGCCGCTCGCGCTGCTGAAGGCGGCCGGAGCGGCCGGGCTGCTGCTCGGGCTCGCGGGCCTGCGGCCGCTGGGCCTCGCGGCCGGTGTCGGCCTGGTGCTCTACTACGTCGGGGCGGTGGCCGCCCATGTGCGGGCCCGGGTGTTCCACAACATCGCCTTCCCGCTCCTGTTCCTGGCGCTGGCGGCAGCGGCGCTCGCGCTGGCGGCGGGACGGTGATCCGAGGGCCCGGCCGGGAAGCGTTCCGGCTCAGTGGGGCAGCAGATAGCGGGTCACCAGGGAGCGGGCCCGGTCCGGGGCGATGCCCAGGGCCCGGCCCAGCAGGTCCCAGCGCTGCTCGTCGTCCTCCTCGATCAGGCAGGCCGCCTCGCGGCCGGCGCGGCGGGTCAGCCGGTCCAGCGCGGCGACGGCCCGCATCGCGGCGGCCGGTGCGTCGTCGGCGAGCGTGAACAGCTTGTCCTCCAGGGAGTTCATCAGCTGGGTCAGGTCGTCCGGCAGCGGCACCGTGCGCCGCTCGACGGCGCGGATGTGCTCGGTCCAGTCCCGGCGCCGGCCCGACACGTCCAGGTCCTCCAGGCCGTCCTCGCCCAGCTCGTCCCACGGGATCGGCACGCTCGGGCCGCGCCAGCCGCACGCGCAGGAGGCCCGGACCGCGGCCGCCCTCGGTGTGTTCGTCCGGCCGTCGTACGCCCACCACTCGCTGGTCCGGTACGTCTCGGCGCCGCTGCCGATGTCGAAGTACGCGGGCTTCGGCTCGCTGCCGTCGGCCAGGACGGCTCCGACGATGCCCTCGTGGGACTCCCCGAACTCCTCGCTCGTCCATCCCACGGCAGCCTCCCCGCACCTCGCCGGAGGCACCAATGGTTCCAGCCGGTGCCGCCGGGCGCGCCCGGGTTCGGTGAGGACGGCCGGTTCACGATCGTCCGCCGGTGCCGCCGTGCGCCGCCGCGACCGGCAGCCGCTCCAGCGCCAACAGGGCCGCGTCGTCGCCGAGATCGCCGCGGACGTGGTGCTGCAGGTCGCGGCGGAGGGCGGCCACCATCGCCTCCAGCGGGCGCCCGGCGTGTGCGCGCAGCCGCCCGGCCAGGTCGTGGAACCGGCCACGGCGGTCGCGGGCCTCGATGAACCCGTCGGTGTACAGCACCAGCCGGTCGCCCGGGCCGAACGGCACGGTCTGCGCGGTGAACTCCGCGTCCAGGAGGTCGCCCAGTGCGAGCGGTGCGCCGGGCCGGTCGGGCTCGTGGGGGCGTACCCGTCCCGCGTGCACCAGCTACGGCTCGGGGTGCCCGCAGTGCACGATGCGGGCCACGGGCTCGCCGGGCGGGAACTCTCAGAGTCAGGGCTGTGCAAGTCTCAACAAACGGACGGGTGTTCGGGCCTCTGTCGGGTCCGCGTCAGCGCCCGTACACTGCGGATCCGCAGACATGCGGGCGTGTGGGACGGGGGGAGCCATCATGTCCGGAGGTCCGTACGGTCCGAGCCAGGCGTTCGCCGTTCCGCCCATGCCGACGAGTCCGCCGCCCGCACCCCCGGACGCCCGGCGGGCCACCGCGGTCGCCCTGCTCAACCTGAGCGGCCTCGGCCTCGGCTACGCGCTCCTGCGCCGCCGGCTCCTGACAGCCGCGTGCTGGGTGGCCACCGGCGTGTTCCTCCTCGCCGCCCTGCCCGCCGACGCCGACGGCGTCCCCGGGACCGTGCTCGCCTGCTACGCCGCGTTCCTGCTGCTGACGGCCGTGCACGGCGCGTTCGCCGGACTGCGCACCCGGCTGGCGTGGCCGGGCCGCGCGCCGCTCGCGCTGCTGCTCGGCGTGCTGCTGCTCGCCGTGCCCGCGGGCGGGGCGCTCGGGTACGAGGACGCCCACGACGAGGCCGTGCAGCAGGCGCTCCTCGACCGTCTGGAGCGCGCCGACCAGCTGGTGGCGGCGAGCGGCGGGAAGTCGTTCGGCGCCGCGGAGCCCGACTACCGCACGGCCCTCGGGGTCTACCGCGACCTCGCCGCCCACCACCCCGGCTCCCGCGCCGCCCGGCAGGTCCCCGACCGGCTGCGGACCTACTACACGACGGTCGGCGCCGCCTACGGCCACCAGGACTACTGCGGTGCCGTGGAGCCGTTGAAGTACCTGCGCACGGTGCCCGCCACCGTGCCCCGGGACGCGCTCGGACCGCTGGTCGGCTGGCCCGACGACCGGCTCGCGACCTCGCTGTACGAGTGCGGGGCGCAGCGCCTCGCGGCGGGCGGCACCGACTGGGTCGCCCGCTTCGGCGACCTGCTCGCCACCTTCCCGCGCTCCGGTCCGGCGGCGAAGGTGGCACCCGCCGTCGACTCCGCGGTGCGGACGGCGGAGAAGGCCGTCGGCGGCGGCGACCCCTGCACGGCCGTCGACCGGCTGCACAGCCTGAACACGAGCATCGACGACCTGTCGAAGTCGGCCGCCGACACCGGCGGAGGACTGACGAAGGCAGCGGCCCGGGCCGCCAGGAGCGGCGACGAGGGCGAGTACGCCTGCGGGGTCGCCCAGTACAAGGACGGCGACTTCGCCGCGGCCCAGCAGACCATGCAGCAGTTCGTCGCCGCCCACCAGCACCACAGGAACCGCGCACGCGCCCAGAAGATCGCCATAGCCGCCGAGGTCGCCCGGACGCTTCCGGCCGCGGGCAAGAAGCTGCCCACCACCGACTCCGGCGGCAGCATCTCCGTCACGGTGAAGAACGACAGCCCGGACGACATCACCGTCCTCTACACCGGCCCGGTCACCGGCAGCTTCACGCTCAAGGGCTGCGGCAGTTGCACGTCGTACTCGCTCGCCGACACGCTGGTGCTCGGCTTCAAGCCCTGCAGCGACAGCGGCAGGGACTACCCGCGGCGCACCATCGAACTCCCGGTCGGCACCACCTACTTCGTGCACAAGCCGAACGGCGGCGGCACCGCGGCCCCCGCCTCCGACACCGCCAAGCTGCGCCCCGGCTACCTCTACACGGAGTGCGCCTACACGACCCGGACCTTCGGCTCGCCCAACTGACCGCTGCCGCCGCACCGCCCGCGTCAGCGCCGCCGGCCGGCCCCGCGCCGTACGGCCACGAGCGTGCCCGCTCCGGCGAGCACGGCCGCGGCCGCGGCGGCCGTGAGCGGCAGCGCCGAACCGGAGCCCGTGCTCGCCAGGCCGCCGCCCGTGGACGCGGACGCGCCGCCGGTCGTGGTGCCGTACGTGCCGCCCGTCGGGGAGCCCCCTGCCGTGGTGCCGGAACCGCCCGTGGTGCCCGTGCCGGAGCCACCCGTGGACGCGGCCGAACCGGCGTCGCCGCCCGAGCCGCTGCCTCCGGAGGCGGCGCCGCCTCCGGTCTTCGCCGCGCCGGTGACGTCGAGCCGGACGGCCGCGGTGTCGTTCGCCCTGTCGTGGTCGAACGGCCGGGGCTCGCCCGCGAGCGCCACGGAACCCCCGGCCCCGGACACCGCCTTGTCGATCCTCAGCCTGAACGCGTAGGACTCCCCGCCGCCCTCGTCCACCCAGGACTCGCTGGTGCCGCAGGAGTAGGTCCGTGCTCCCGTGCTCGTGCAGAACCCGTCCCCCTTGGTCACCGAGGTGCCTGCGGGCATCCTGATCAGGACGCGGGTGGCCCCCTTGCCCGGGTCCCGGAGGACCCAGGCGGGACCGGCGTCGGTGAACTTCACCCGCAGCGCGACCGTGTCACCGACGCGGCCCTGCAGCCGGGCGCCGGTCACCCTGAAGTCGGCGGTGTTGTCGGCCGCCACCGGCACGTCCGCCGCGTCCCAGCCGTCGTGCCGGGCGGAACCCGGGGGCGCGGGGGTCCGATCGGGGCGTTCGACCAGCCGTACCGCCGGGCCCGTGCCGCGCACCGGCTGCGAGGCGCCGTCCTCCGGGCCGGTGTCGGCCGAGTCGACCGTCACCCGGAGCCGGTCGTACAGCGCGCGGTCGAGGACCTTCAGGGTCAGCGGCCGCTCGGGGGAGTAGACGACACCGGGCCGCACCGTCCGGTCGAACTCGCACACCACGTCCGAGTGGCTCGGCTCCTCGTCGAAGGCACCGGTCTCGTAGCGCAGGCAGTTGGACGGCACCTCGGTGTGGCTCAGCCCGCGCGTGACGGAGTACGACATCCAGACCTTGTCGAGCGCCGAGTCGCCCGTGTTCGTGAAGGCGGGCCTCACCTCGACGGCGCCGCCCGGCCGCACCCCGTCGAACGGGGCGATCCTGCCGAGCACCAGGCCGGTCGCGGAGTCGTCGGCGGCAGCCGGGGCGGCGCCGAGCGCGATGAGGGCGACGGCGCCGGCGGCGCCCACGGTCTGCCGGAGTGCACGCGGGCCGGGGGTGGTGAAGGGCATGGAATCCTCTGCCTGAAGCGGACGTGACGAACGAACGAACCACGAGAGAACGCGAGTTCCATCCTCAGAGACATCGGACGCGCCGGAAGGGTTGTACGGGACGTGGGTCGCGCCGGTGGACACCGCACGGCGCGGGGCCTCCCCGGTGGCTCCCGGGGAGGCGGACACCGGGCCGGGCGAGGGGCCCGGCGTCTCAGCCCGCGGCGTTGTCGACGCGCAGCCGCACCTGCTCCTCCAGGCGCCGCAGGCTGCCGTCCAGGGCGTCGGAGACCGCACGCTCGCCCGGGTCGTGGCTGTCCTCGAAGAAGGACAGGTGCACGGTCACCTCGCTGGCGCCGCTGCCGATGCCCGCCACCTGCAGCCAGCCGGCGTAGCTGCCCTGCTCCCGGGTGCCCCACTCCAGGCGCATCTGGTCCGGCTGGGCCCGCAGTAGGGCGGGCGTGTCGTGGTCGGAGCCGGCCTCGTGCACCGTGACGGCGGGCGGGTCCTCGGCGTCCACGTGCAGGGCGTCCGGAAGCCAGCTGTCGAGCTGAGCGGTGTTGGCCGCCTGGTCGAAGACCTGCTCGGGCTGTGCGGGCATCGTGCGGGAGCGTTCGTACTCGGACATGGTCGTACCGCCCCTCCGGTCGGAAGTCGTACCCCGCCCGCGTGCCCCTTCCGCGGCGGCCGAAAAGCGCAGCGTCCGGGCGATCGAGGCACCACCGCACTCTTCCGCAAACTTGTCTGGTCAAGTTTGGTCGCGGTTCTTCCGCCCGACAGCGACGACCACTACTCATGTCCCGTTCGTTGCGCACACCAGGCCCTGCGGCACGTCCGCCGCACGGCGACCCTCACCAACGGGACGAGGTACACGTATGCGACTGCGCTGGAGATCTCTCGGCGGGCTCTTCCCCCTCCTCGGCGCACTGGTCGTCGTCGCTCCCACGCCGGCCCAGGCGGCCGGCGGCAGCGGCAACCTGATCGTCAACGGCGATGCGGAGAGCGGCGGTTACTGCACCGACGACTGGTCCGCGGCCGACACCGTGCCCGGCTGGACCACCCAGGCCGGCGGCCCGGACGTCATGTGCCACTCCGTCGCCTCCTTCGGGCTGCCCGGCGACGGCGGGACACCCGGCAAGGCCTTCTTCGGGCCCGGCAACCTCGGTGACGGCGCGATGGCGCAGACCGTCGACGTCTCCTCGGCGGCCAGGGCCATCGACGGCGGCGGAGTGCACTACAACCTCGCCGGCTGGCTCGGCGGCTGGACCACCTACGGTGGCAACGTGGCCGTCGCCCTGCACTTCCACGACGCGAACGGCCGCCCGATCGGCGCCACCGCGAAGCTGCCGACCGTCTCCGCGACCGACCGGGGCCTGGCCACCAAGTTCCTGTCGCGCAGCACCACCGGCGCGGTCCCGGCCGGCACCCGCTCCATCCAGGTCGAGGTGCAGTTCCTGGACACCGGCCACGAGACCGGCTACCTCGACAACCTCTCCCTCACCCTGGACACCCCGGTCAGCGCCCCCGCACCACTGGCCCCGCCCGTCTCCAAGGTCCCGGGCTACGACCACGTGTTCATGGTCATGATGGAGAACACCGACTACTCCGAGGTCATGAACGACCCGGCCGACACGCCGTACATGCACAGCCTGATGGCCCAGGGCGCCACGCTCACCGACCACCACGCCGTCTACCACCCCAGCGACGAGAACTACCTCGCCGTCGCGGGCGGCGACACCTACGCCAAGGGCGCCACCTACTTCCCGAACATCAACTCCCCCCAGCGCAACCTCGGCGACACCCTGGAGGCGGCCGGCAAGTCCTGGAAGGCCTACGAGCAGGGCATGGGCACCCCCTGCAACACCAAGAACAACAACGACAGCTACTACGAGCCCGACGACGCCCCCTTCATCAACTACACGGACATCAGCGGCAACGCCTCCCGCTGCGCGGCCCACCTGTTCGACACCACGCAGCTGACCACGGACCTGAAGTCGGCCTCGACCACGCCGAACTTCTCCTGGATCGCCGCCGACGACTACTACGACGGCGAGGCCTCCGGCAACGGCAGCGCCACCAGCCTCAAGACGCAGGACGGCTGGCTGAAGCAGACCCTGGCCCCGGTCCTGTCCTCCCCGGCGTGGACGCAGCAGCGCTCGCTGCTCGTGCTGACCTGGGACGAGAGCCAGAACGAGGGCTACGACCACGTGGTCACCACGGTCGTCGGCTCCCAGGGCACCGTCCCGGCCGGGACCAGCAGCCCCGTCCACTACGACCACTACGGCATCGCCCGCACCGTCGAGTCGGCCCTCGGCCTGCCCGGCCTCACCGCCAACGACACCTACGCGACCCCGCTCAACGCCGCGTTCGCGCCGTCGACCGCGCCGACGCCCACGCTCACCGGGGACCTCAACGCGGTCGAGAACGGCGGCAACGTCACCCTCCGCTACTCGGTGCCATCCGCCGCGCAGGTCAGCGCCAAGAACTGGATCGGCGTCTACCCGGCGGGCGTCACGCCCGGCAAGCAGTCCTCGCTCACCTGGGCCTACGCGCCCAACGCCAGCGGCGCCCTGACCTTCCCCACCGGGAAGCTGAACGGTGCGGGCACGTACGACGTGTACTACCTCGCCGACGACGGTTACTCGGCCCTCGCCGGACCGTTCTCCCTGACCGTCGGCTGACGAACCATGCCGGACCGGGCCCACGCCGTCCCGCGGGCCCGGTCCGGTGTCCTCACCCCGGCGTCACAGACCCCGGCCGGGGCGGGAGCTCACGCCACCGCCTGCCGGGCCGTGCTCTCCACCAGGGAGACGCCGTCGCCCATGGTGGTGCTGCCGTCGGACAGGACGGCGACGAGGAGGCGGTGGCCGTTGACGGTGACCCGGCCGACGCTGTTGACGTCCCACAGACCGGTGGCGCTGCGCTGGAGCCAGCCGTTCTTCAGCGCCTTCTGCGCGCCGGGGCCGTTCACCGCGGAGACCCCCCACGCCTGCTCGGGCGAGACCTGGCTCATGAGGGTGCGGATGTACGCGCGGGATTCGGCGTTCAGCGCGGCGGAGCCCGTGCCCGCCGTGCCGTCGTCGAAGACGGCCCGCAGCAGTCGTATCTGGTCGCTCGCGGTGGTCCGGGTCAGGCCCCACAGGCCGCCGGCGCCCGGGGTCGTCGAGGTCAGCCCCAGCCGCTTGTTGGCCGCCGCGAGACCGGGCGCCCGGCCTATCTCCCGCCACAGCGCGTCGGCCGAGTCGTTGTCGCTGTGCCGGATCATCGGCTCGGCGTGCCCCCGCTCCTCGGCCGTCAGGGAGCGCTTCGCGTCCTGCGCCTGGAGCATCAGCGTCGCGAGGATGTCGACCTTGACGATGCTGGCCGTGTCGTAGGCGGTGTCCTCGCCGTGGACCACGGGGGCGCGGCTGTCCCCGTCGAGGTCGAGCACGGCCGCCGTGGCGTGCGCGGTCCTCGCCGTGGAGGGGGCGGTCGCGGCCGCGGCGGCCGGCACGCCGGCGCCGAGCAGGGCGGTCACCGAGGCCAGGACGAAGGCGGCCCTGCGGCGCGCGGGATGGGAAAGGTGGGACGACATGGGTCATGAACGTAGACAAAACACGTCCCGCGCGAAGTGGCTGCCGTCACTCCTGCCCCTGGTTCGCCCCGAATTGTGAGAAGTGCCACCAGTCGGCGCAACGCGTTCCACGGGTTGCCCTCGCGGCGGCGTGTGCGCGCGGCCGGGCCGCCGTCCTGGCCTATCGTCGGCCAGACACCGACATCCGGAGTGATTATGGAAAAAACGGATGAATTGGTTGGCGTGGCAGAGGGTGTGGCGGTCGTACCCGTCGCTCCACCGGTGCGCCGCATCCGGCCCCGGCCGTTCGGCACCGCCCTCGGGATCGCGGCCGGGGCCGCGGCCGTGCTCCTCCTCGCCGGTACGCAGTGGCTGGAGACGCCCGCGGTCCAGGCCTGGCGCACGGTCTGCCTGGCCATCACCGTCCAGGCGCTCCCCTTCCTCCTCCTGGGCACGGCCCTGTCCGGCGCGATCAACGCGTTCGTGCCGGCCGACCTGTTCACCCGGGTGCTGCCCAAGCGGCCGGCGCTCGCGGTGCCGGTCGCGGGCGTCGCGGGCGCGGTGCTGCCGGGCTGCGAGTGCGCCTCCGTCCCCGTGGCCAACAGCCTCATCCGGCGGGGCGTCACCCCGGCCGCCGCCTTCGCCTTCCTGCTCTCCGCGCCCGCGATCAACCCCGTGGTGCTCACGGCCACCGCCGTCGCCTTCCCCGGCAGCCCCGAGATGGTCGCCGCCCGGCTGGTCGCCTCGCTCGGCACCGCGGCCGTGATGGGCTGGCTGTGGCTCTGGCTGGGCAAGGAGGAGTGGCTGCGGCCCGTCCTGCGCCACCGGCACACCGGGCACGAGCACGGCCACAGCCGCTGGACCGAGTTCCGGCTCGGCTTCCAGCACGACTTCCTGCACGCCGGGGGCTTCCTGGTGCTCGGCGCGATGGCCGCCGCCACCTTCAACGTCGCCGTGCCGCGCTCCGTCCTCGGCACCTTCTCCGGTTCGCCCTGGCTCTCGGTGCTCTTCCTGGCCGGCCTCGCCGTCCTGCTGGCCGTCTGCTCGGAGGCGGACGCGTTCGTCGCCGCCTCGCTCACCGGCTTCTCGCCGACCGCCCGGCTCGCGTTCATCGTGGTCGGCCCCATGGTCGACCTGAAGCTCATCGCTCTCCAGGCGGGCACGTTCGGCCGCGCCTTCGCCTGGCGGTTCTCCACCGCGACCACCGTCGTGGCGGTGGCCGCCAGCGTCCTGATCGGAGGCGCCCTGCTGTGAGACGCCCCGTACAGAGCCTGCTGCTGACGCTGTCCGGGATCGGCGTGCTGCACATCGCCCTCTTCACCGACACCTACCTGCGCTACGTGAAGGCGGGACTCCGCCCCCTGCTCATCGCCTCCGGGGCGGTCCTGCTGCTGCTCGGCCTCGCGGCGGCGCTGACCCGGGGCGGGGAACGGCACACCGCGCACGACGGCCACGACCACTCCGGTACCCCCCGGATCGCCTGGCTGCTCTTCCTGCCCGCGCTCAGCCTGCTCTTCCTCACCCCGCCGGCACTCGGCGCGTACACCGCCGCACGCTCGAACAACAAGCCGGTCGCGGTACAGAAGAAAGGATTCGCCCCGCTGCCCGCGACCTCGCCGCTGCCCCTGACCCTCACGGAGTTCACCAAGCGGGTCCAGCAGGACCGCAGCCGTGCCATCCAGACCCGTGCGGTCCGGCTCACGGGCTTCGTCACGCCGGACGGTCAGGACGACGGCTGGTACCTGACCCGCATCATCTTCACCTGCTGCGCGGCCGACTCACAGACCGTCAAGGTCCGAATGTACGGCGGTGACGCACCCCCCGCCAACACCTGGCTGGCCGTCACCGGCACCTGGCACCCCAGGGGCGCCCTCGGCACACGGACCGCCGAGGCGGCGCTCGACGTCCGGGAGGCCCGGCCCATCGCCCAGCCGGTGAACGCCTTCACCGACGATCTGCCGCTCACGCCGTCCTAGGGCCTGTCTGACATGTCCCGGCTGCCGCGCGACGCCGCGCATGGTCAGACAGGCCCTAGCGTCCCGGCCCGCCACCGCGCCCCGCTCAGCCGAACAGGCTGCGGACGCGGATCGTCTCGACCCGCCGCCAGGTTCCCCCGGGCAGCAGCAGCCACTGCTCCCGGGCACCGTGCTTGCGCCACCGCCCGGCGCCGGGGGTGGCACGGGCGGTCCCGGCCGGCGCGACCCGGCGCGAGGGGAGCGCGGCACCGCAGCCGCGGCCGGACCGCCGCTGCGCACGGTTCTCCTTGCCCCCGGCGCCGGCCCCGGCCGTGGCGTCAAGGGCTCCGGCGTCCGGGAACGACGCGGCCGGAGCCGTGAGCCGCGGGCCCTGCCCCTCGAACGTGTGCTTGCTCATGCGCGTCACCTTCCCGTCCCCTCCTCGAAGGACGACTCCCCGGGCCGCGCCCCGGCATGCACCGGTGCGGGCAGCGTTCCGGTACCCCGTGTGCGCCGCGTCGGGCGGCCGGTGCGGGATCGCGGCACCACCCGGGCAGGGCCGCCCGCGACCGCGGTGAAGGAGCCCACCACCGACCGGCCCCGGCCGTGCTCACCAGGGGGAGTGCTCCGGCGATTCCTGCGGCTCCAGGTGGGAGGCGAGCACGGCGGCCTGCACCCGCCGCTGCACACCGAGCTTCGCCAGCAGCCGCGAGATGTGGTTCTTGACCGTCTTCTCCGACAGGTACAGCCTCCTGCCGATCTCGCGATTGGTCAGACCGTCCCCGATCAGCCCCAGGATGTCCCGCTCACGTGGCGACAGACCGGCCAGCTCGGGCGGCACCGACGGCGGGTCCTCCGCCGGGTCGGCCCGCAGCGAGCGCATCAGGCGGGCCGTCGTCGCGGGGTCCAGCATCGACTGGCCGGAGGCGACCGTGCGCACCGCGGACACCAGGTCCGAGCCCTTGATCTGCTTCAGCACGTATCCGGCGGCCCCGGCCATGATCGCGTCCAGCAGGGCGTCCTCGTCGTCGAACGAGGTGAGCATCAGACACGCCAGCTCGGGCATCCGGCTGCGCAGTTCGCGGCACACCGAGATGCCGTCGCCGTCGGGGAGGCGTACGTCGAGGACGGCGACGTGCGGCCGCAGCGCGGGGCCGCGCACGATCGCGTGCTCGGCGGTGTCCGCGTCACCGACCACGCGGATGTCCGGTTCGGCGTCGAGCAGATCGGTCAGACCGCGCCGGACGACCTCGTGGTCGTCGAGCAGGAACACCCGGATCGGATCCTGCGCCGTGAAGATGCGTGTCCCGGTCATGCCGGCCTCCCGTTCCCCGCGGACGGACGGAATGGGCGCTGTCACCTGCCCGATCATCACCCGGCGGCGCCGGATGCACTAGGGCCGACCGGCCCACTCGCCCCCGCGCCGGCCCACGCGGAGCGATGCCCCCCGCGAGCGGCCGTCCGCCGCGGACCCCGCCGTCACCGCTGAACCCGGCGTCCGTCGCGTGAGAACAGCCGCGGCCCCTGCAGTACCCGCGAACCTGGCGTCCGTCCCGTGGGGACGGCCGCGGGATCCCCTCGTACCGGCGCACCCGGCGTCCGTCCCGTGGGAACAGCCGCCAAACCCCGTAGTACCCGCGCACCCGGCGTCCGTCACGCGTGCGCTCCGCGGTGGTCGCGCGCGAGGTCGAAGCGTACGTCCACCACTCCCTCGACCGCGCGCACCAGACGGGCCGCCACGGGCACCAGGGCGGGGTTCGGGATCCGGCCCGTCAGCGTCACGACGCCGTCCTCCACCTCCAGCTGGACGGCCGACTGCGGCGGCCGGAAGAGGCGGGCCACGATGTCGCGCCGGACCTCCTCCGCGATCTCCCCGTCCCCGCGCAGGAAGACCTTGAGCAGGTCGGCACGGCTGACCACACCCTCCAGCAGGCCGAAGGCGTCGACCACAGGCAGCCGCTTGACGCGTGCCCGCGCCATGATCCGCGCGGCCTGGGCGACGGTCGCGTCCGCCGGGACGGTGACCGCGGGCGAGGACATCAGGTCCGCCGCGGTGAGCGCGTCGACCTTGGCGAGGTCGGCCGCGGGGCGCAGCCGCCTGTAGCCCTCCTGCGGCTCGTCGCGCAGCTCCTCCTTGGGCAGCAGGTCGGCCTCGGAGACCACCCCGACCACCCGGCCCTCTCCTTCGAGTACGGGCAGGGCACTGACCCGCCAGTCCTGCATCATCCGCACGATCTCCTTGAAGGGGGCCCGCCGGCCGACGGCGGCGACCGTGTGGGTCATGACGTCGCTGACGATGTGCGGGGTGCCGTACATGGTGACTCCGTTGCCTCTCGGCGGGCGGTCCTGTCCTCCTCAGGTTCTACTGGTCGAGCCGGCGGGCACAGGGGCCGCCCGGCCCTGGGGCGGACCGTTCGGCTGCCCGCCGTGGGCCGGGTGCCGGGGCGCGGGACCGGGGCCGGTCGGCCCTGTCCGGGGGACGACCGGCCCATGACCCCTGGCCCCGCCACGTCACGACGCTGGAAGCGGATCGCTCGTGCCGCGAGGAGGAGACCCGAGAGGGGCAGACCGTGACCCGAACCGTCACCGTGGGACTCGACGGCTCGCAGGAAAGCCGGGCCGCCACCGAATGGGCGGCGCGCGAGGCACTGCTGCGCGGCCTGCCACTGAAGATCCTCTTCGTGCGGGAGCCCGCGCCCGAGCCCGTGGCCCAGGCGCCGCTGCTCGGCCCCGAGACCCACCAGCACTGGACCGAACCCGATCCCCGGGAGTCCGCGGACGGGCTGCGGCTGCGCCACCCCGGCATCGAGGTGGTCACCGACCAGGTCACCGGCGACCCGGCCCACGCGCTGGCCGAGGCGGCGGACGGATCGGAACTGCTGGCCCTGGGCTCACGCGGCTTCGGCGGGATCGGCGGCTTCATGGTCGGCTCGGTCAGCCTGTCCGTCATCGCGCACACCGCGCGTCCGGTGGTGCTGGTGCGTGCGGGCGAGCAGACCGCCGACGAGCACACGCCGGACCCGCTGGGCGTCCCGTCCGCCGCGACCCCCTCCCAGCCGGTCGTCCTCGGCCTCGACACGGGGGGCACCGGCGAGCCGCTGCTGGAGTTCGCCTTCGACGCCGCCGCACGCCGGGGCGCCGCCCTGCGGGTCGTGCACGGCTGGGGCCCGCCGCCGTACACCGCGTACGGCATGTCCGCGGGCCCCGAGGTGACGGCCTCCTTCGGACGCCGGGCGGCGGCCGCGCTGACCGAGGTGCTGCGGCCCTGGCGGCAGAAGTTCCCGGACGTCGAGGTGACCGAGGCGGCCAGGTGCGGCAACGCCGCTCCGGTCCTGGTGAACGCCGCCCGGGACGCCTGTCTGGTCGTGGTCGGCCGGCGCGTCCGCACCAGCCCGTTCGGCCTCCACATCGGGCACGTCACCCACGCGGTCCTGCACCACGTCATCGCCCCCGTGTCCGTCGTCGCCCACGACTGACCCGCCGTCACCGAGGAGGGACCCGTCCATGAAGGCAGCGGCCGTACGAGCGTCCGGCGGGACCCGGAGCGGCAGGGAGCGCACCGGACGGGAGCCGGCCGGAGCCGGGGCGTCCGGCCCGCCGCGGACCCGCGTGCGCCTCGCCTGTGGGCCGGGGCGGTGAGCGGGATGGACCTGCCCGTCGTGGTCGGCGTCGACGGATCCGAGTCCAGCCTGCGCGCCGTGGACTGGGCCGCCGACGAGGCCGCACTGCGCGGCGCGCCGCTCCGCCTCGTGTACGCCTCCCTCTGGGAACGCTACGAGGGCGCCCTGCTCGCCCAGGAACTCGACCGGCCGGCGGAGGAGGTGATGGCCCGCGACGTCGTCGGCACCGCCGAGGGCCGGGCCCGGCGCCGCCGGCCGCGGGTGGAGGTCACCAGCGCGGTGCTGCCCGACGAGCCCGAGGCCGGTCTGGTGCACGAGAGCGCCACCGCCCTCGTCGTGGTCCTCGGCAGCCGGGGCCGCAGCGGCCTCGCCGAGACGCTGCTCGGCTCCGTGAGCGTCTCGGTCGCCGGACACGCGCGGTGCCCGGTGATCGTGCTCCGGGGGAGCCATGACAACACGATCACCCCCGGCCGCGTCGTCGTGGGCGCCGGCGAGGAGGAAGCGGGCTCGGCCGCCGTACGGTTCGCCGCCGAGGAGGCGGTGCTGCGCGGCGTGCCCCTGGAGGTCGTACGGGCCTGGCGGCGGCCCGCGCACGGCGCCGTCGGCCCGCCGCTCCTGGTCGGCGCGTCCGCCGAGGCGCAGGAGCAGCGCGCCGCCGAAGCGGTCGAAGAGGTGCTGCGGGAGCCCCCGGACGGTCTCGAACTGCGGCGGCACATCGTCGAGGGCCGCGCCCGCGACGTCCTCGTCGCCGCCTCCCGGGACGCCGGACTGCTCGTCGTCGGCGCCCGGCGCCGGCACGCCCACCTCGGCCTCCAGCTCGGCCGGATCGCCCACGGCGTGCTGCACCACGCGGCCTGCCCGGTGGCCGTCGTACCCGAACCCGCCTGAACCCGCCCCCGCCCGTACCCGACGACGATCGGAGTCTCCATGACCGAGGCCCCCGCCCACGCCCACGAAGCCGCTCCACTCACCGACGGGGAACTGCGCACCCTGGACGCGCACTGGCGCGCCGCCAACTACCTCGCCGCCGGGCAGATCTACCTGATGGCCAACCCGCTGCTGACGGAACCGCTGCGGCCCGAGCACATCAAGCCGCGGCTGCTCGGCCACTGGGGCACCTCACCCGGGCTGAACCTCGTGTACACCCACCTCAACCGGGTGATCAAGGCCCGCGGACTGGACGCACTGTGCGTGTGGGGCCCGGGACACGGCGGGCCGGCCGTCCTCGCGGGCTCCTGGCTGGAGGGCAGCTACAGCGAGACCTACCCGGACGTGACCCGCGACGCGGCCGGCATGGAACTCCTGTTCCGGCAGTTCTCCTTCCCCGGCGGCGTGCCCAGCCACGTGGCCCCGGAGACCCCCGGCTCGATCCACGAGGGGGGCGAGCTCGGGTACTCGCTCGCGCACGCCTACGGCGCCGCCTTCGACAACCCGGACCTGCTGGTGGCCTGCGTGATCGGCGACGGGGAGGCGGAGACCGGGCCGCTCGCCGCGTCCTGGCACTCGGACAAGTTCCTCGACCCGGTGCACGACGGGGCCGTGCTGCCGATCCTGCACCTCAACGGCTACAAGATCGCCAACCCGACCGTCCTGGCCCGCCTCCCGGAGGCCGAACTCGACGCGCTGCTGCGGGGCTACGGCCATGAACCGCTGCACGTCACCGGCGACGACCCGGCCGAGGTGCACCGCGCCATGGCGGCCGCCCTCGACGAGGCCCTGGACCGCATCGCGCGGGGGCAGCGCGCCGCCCGCGAAGACGGCGGCACCGAGCGCGTGCACTGGCCGGTGATCGTGCTGCGCACCCCGAAGGGCTGGACCGGTCCGGCCGAGGTGGACGGGGAACCGGTCGAGGGCACCTGGCGCGCCCACCAGGTGCCGCTGCCAGGCGTCCGGGAGAACCCGGACCACCTGCGCCAGCTGGAGGACTGGCTGCGCTCGTACCGGCCCGAGGAACTGTTCGGTCCGGACGGACGGCCCGGCGCCGACGTGCTCGCCTGCGTCCCGGACGGCACGAAGCGCCTCGGGGCGAGCCCGTACGCCAACGGCGGCCTGCTCGTCCGCGACCTCCCGGTGCCCTCCCTCGACGCCTTCGCCGTGCCCGTGGACAAGCCGGGCACCACCCTGCACGAGCCCACCCGAGTCCTCGGCGCGCTCCTGGAACAGGTCATGAACGACACACGGCAGCGCCGGGACTTCCGTCTGGTCGGCCCGGACGAGACCGCCTCCAACCGCCTCCAGGCCGTCTTCGACGTGAGCGGCAAGGCCTGGCAGGCCGAGGTGCTCCCGGTGGACGAGCACCTGGACCGGCACGGCCGGGTGCTGGAGATCCTCTCCGAACACCTCTGCCAGGGCTGGCTCGAGGGCTATGTGCTCACCGGCCGGCACGGGCTGTTCTCCTGCTACGAGGCGTTCGTGCACATCGTCGACTCGATGGTGAACCAGCACATCAAGTGGCTGAAGACGTCCCGCCGGCTGGCCTGGCGGGCCCCTGTCGCCTCGCTCAACTACCTGCTCACCTCGCACGTCTGGCGCCAGGACCACAACGGCTTCTCCCACCAGGATCCCGGGTTCGTGGACCACGTCCTCAACAAGAGCCCGGAGGTGGTCCGCGTCTATCTCCCGCCGGACGCCAACACCCTGCTGTCCGTGGCCGACCACGTGCTCCGCAGCCGCGACTACGTCAATGTCGTCGTCGCCGGCAAGCAGCCCTGCTTCGACTGGCTGAGCATCGACCAGGCCCGCGTGCACTGCGCCCGCGGCGCCGGGATCTGGGAGTGGGCCGGCACCGAGAACGCCAAGGAACCCGACGTGGTCCTCGCGTGCGCCGGGGACGTGCCCACACAGGAGGTGCTGGCCGCCGCCCAGTTGCTGCGCCGGCACCTGCCCACCCTCGCGGTGCGCGTGATCAACGTGGTCGACATGACCCGGCTGCTGCCGCACGAGGAACACCCGCACGGCATGCCCGACTTCGAGTACGACGGGCTGTTCACCAAGGACAGGCCGGTGATCTTCGCCTACCACGGCTACCCATGGCTGATCCACCGACTCACATACCGGCGCACCGGCCACGCGAACCTGCACGTGCGCGGTTACAAGGAGTCGGGCACCACGACGACCCCGTTCGACATGGTGGTGCGCAACGATCTCGACCGCTACCGCCTGGTCATGGACGTCATCGACCGTGTGCCCGGGCTCGCCGTGCGGGCCGCCGCCGTGCGCCAGACGATGGCCGACGCCCGCACCCGTCACCAGGCCTGGATCCGCGCCCACGGCACCGACCTGCCCGAGGTCGCCGACTGGAGCTGGGGCGGCTGAACACCGGACCGGACGGCGAAGGCCGGCGGCACGGCGAGGCGCCGGGGCGGCTCCCGGGGCCTCACGCGGCTGCCGGCCTCCGGGGCGTACGAAGCCGGCGGTCCGGCGCCGACCGGGGTGGTCCCGGCCGGGGGGTCGGCCGACCGGGGCGAGGCCCCGGCCGGGAGGTCAGCCCGCCGGGAGCACCGGTCCGGTGAGCGGCAGCACCAACTGGCACGTCACCGGGCGTGGGTGCGCCGGGTCCAGGGCGTTGAGCACATGGGTGAGGACGACCGGATCGTAAGGCGCCTCCAGGTGGTCGGTGCCGTCGAGGCCGCAGGTGTCCTGCACGGTGATGTTCTTGACCGTCGCGCCCGGTCCCGCGGTGAGGAAGGCGTTGGAGTACGGGGTCACCACCTCGTCGTCGGTGGTCGCGATCACCGTGTAGTCGACCCCCGGGACCGTGTCCCCGCCCGCGTCGAGGACGCGGTTGAAATCGGAGCCGGTCTCCTGCTCCACGAGCGCCGGGTAGTCGTGCTCCAGCAGGGCGTTGACCGGCTCCAGCAGGTGCAGCTGGCGGCCGAGTTCGGTGAGCCCGTCGAGCGTGGTGCCGTGGTTGGAGGGGGTGATGCCGACCAGCTTGCCGACCTTGGCGGCGGCGCCGGGGAAGTTCTTCAGGTAGTAGCGGGGCACGGGACCCCCGCCCAGCGAGTGGCCGACGAGGTCCACCTTCACGGCACCGGTCGAGGCCAGGACCCGGTCCACGAAGGACGCGAGCTCGGCGGCGCTGTCCTCCATGCGGCCGACGCCCTGGAACGGCGCGGTGGGGGAGGAGCCGCCGTGGTTCAGGGCGAAGACGCAGTAGCCTTCGGCGGCCAGCAGCGGGGCCGCGCCCCGCCAAATGTCGTTCATGTTCTCCAGCGTGCCGTGGACGAGCACGACCGGGTCCGGGTGCGCGGCGGTCGGCCGGCAGTTCCAGTCGTCGGCGCCGGGAGGGGCCTCTCCGGCGTCGAACACGCCCTTCAGGAAACCGGAGACGAAGCTGTGCTCCACCGGCTGGTCGCCGCCGGCGGCGTGGACAGTTCCGCTGCTCGCGGCGAGCAGTCCGGTGGTGGCGGTGACGGCCACGAGGGCACTACGAATTGCCGCCCTACGTCTCATTTCCAGTACCGTCCCTTGTTCTGGAATTACTGCGGTCGGCAATGAAAGTAGGAGACCTTTAATCGGCAAGCAACAATGTGCGGCGCGCAGAGGGCGGGCCACTCAGGGCGATGTCATATTCTCGGGCCGGGCCGGTGGAAAACACTCACCCAAGTGCGTCTCCGGGGGGCACCGGCGAATGCGGTATCTGATCCCCGCCACGCGTCTTGACCCGCCGGTAACTTCGCCTCATACTCCGCAGGAGGCCAGTGAATCAGCAGTCGTGCAGCCGTGCAGCCGACAGGGGGTACGGGTACGTCCAGGGAGCCGCGAGGTGGTCTGTGGGACGCGCTTCCCCGCCGTCTCGGTGCCGAACTCCAAAAGGAGAACCGGACCGTCGCGTCGGAAATAATCCACGAGATCAGGGCGCAGATACCAGAATTCTCCCGCCCGCTTTCCGGGCAGTTCGGTGCGGCGATCCAGCAGGGTGTGGAGACCGCTCTCGCCGAATTCGCGGACCGTGTCGCCTCGGCGGGCGGATCGCTGGAGGCGGCCCGCATCCCCGTCTACCGCGCGCTCGGCCGCGGGGAGTGGGTCGAGGGCCGCAGCCTGGACGCGCTCCAGGCCGCGTACCGGCTCGGCGCGCGGGTCGCCTGGCGCCGGTACGCACGGGTCTCCCGCCGCCTGGCCCTGAGCACCGAGGCGGTCGCACTCCTCGCGGAGGCCGTCTTCACGCACATCGACGAGATCGCCGCGGTGTCCGTGGGCGCCTACGCCGAGGCCCAGGCCGACGCCGCGGGCACCACGGGGCACCGGCGGCACCACCTCCTGATGCTCCTCACCACCGGCGGTGCGGACCCCGGGACCGTCGCCCGCGCCGCGGCGGACGCCGACTGGCCGCTGCCCGACACCGTCGCCGCTGTCGCGCTCGGCCCCCTGACCGGGACGGGCCCCGCGGGTGCGAGCGGCCCGTCCTCGCCCGGCGGGCGCGGATCACCACGACGGCCCCGTCTTCCCGAGCCGGTGCTCGCCGATCTGGAGGGAGCCGCGCCCTGCCTGGTGATCCCGAGCCCGCACCTGCTCCTCGCCGATCCCCGGCTGCAGCAGCTGCTGCGCGACACGGCGGGCGTGGTGGGACCCGCCGTACCCCCGGCACAGGCGGCCGACTCCCTGCGCTGGGCCCGGAGCCTGCGCGGGGCCGGCGCCCCGCCCGCCGCCGAACCCTCCCTCGCCCGGCTGCTCCTGCTGGCCGACCCCGCCCTGGTGCGCCTGATGGCGAGCCGTCGCCTCCGGCCGCTCGCCGCCCTGACATCCAAGCAGCGCGACCGTCTGGCCGCGACGCTGCTGGCGTGCCTCCAGACCGCGCACGGCACGGCTCCGGAGATCGCGGCCCGGCTGGGCATCCACCCCCAGACCGCCCGGCAGCGCCTGCTCCAGGTCTACGAGCTCTTCGGTGACGTGCTCGCCGATCCCGACGCCCGCTTCGAGGCCGAGGCCGCGCTGCGCGCCGCCCTGGCCGACCGCGACACCGACCGGGGACCTCCCTGAACGCCGTACGGAAACCCTCGCGCTGAATCAGTTGGCCCGGTCGCTCCAGTAGGGGCCCACCAGGGCCCACTCCTCGTCCCAGGCGGCGAGGCGGCGGCGATCGAGGGCCGCTCGCGCGAGGGCGCCCGCGCCGTAGACCGGAGCGGCGAGGGCGAGCGCGGCGGCGACGCCGAACAGGGCGGCCTCGACATCGCCCTCGACGCGGCCGGCCGGCTTCGCGGGCGCCGGCTCTCCCCGCCCGTTCTGCCAGACCGTGACATGAGCCCCGGTCGGCAGATCGTCGTCCACCAGTGCCTGTGCCGTGCGCGTGGTGCCGTCGGGGGCCGTCCAGCGCACCGGCGCCCACACCCGGTCGTCCGGCTGCCGGGCCGCCCTGGTGTCGCGCGCCGCCCCGGCGAGCAGCACCGCCCGCACGGCGTGCCGGTCGGCCCGCTGCCGGGCGAACACCTCGCCTTCGGCGTGCGCCGTCACCAGCCCGGCGACGGCGCCGCCGACGAGCACGACCAGCCACACGGTCAGCAGGACCCAGGCCTCGACGACGTCCTCACTCCGGCGCAGCGCGTTCCGGCGCAGCCGCCACATCCGCCGGGTCGCGCTCATCGGGCCGCACCTCCTCGTCACCGTGACGCCCGTGCCCGCGCGGACGCACGACACCCCGTGCGTGGCCGCCCGGTCCCCGGCCGGCGACACCTCTCGCGTGGCCGCCCGGACCCGGGCCGGCCGTCAAGCGGGGCCGGTGCTCGGCAGGGGCTCCGGAAGCCGGGGGTGCACCTCGAAGACGCCCGCCAGGCCGGTCGCGCGCAGCATCCGCAGGAAGCCGCTGCTGTCCGCGACCAGCCGCAGCCGGCCGCGCCGGGCCAGCACCCGGTTGCGCGTCCGGCACAGGAGGCCCAGCCCGGCGCAGTCCATGAAGGCGACCGGCCTGAGGTCCAGCACCAGGTCCGGCTTCGGCCCCGCGGTCAGCGCGTCGAGCCGTTCCGTGAGGGCGGGCGCCGTCACGAGGTCGATCTCCCCGTGCAGGGGCAGCACGGTCGGGCCGTCCTGTCCGGCCGGCGCCGGAGCGGCCCCGGGCCGCTCATGAATCTCGGGCATGGGACAACAAAATAGGACAACCAGGTCATCGGGAAGGGCCGAATGGTCCCTTTCCATCCGCCGGGCCGGGACGGCACGGCGGCAACGTCGCGAGGCGGGCCCCCGCCCCCGGCCGTCCCGGGCCAGGTCCGCCGGACGTCGCGGGGCCGGGACCGATGCGCCCCGACCGGCCGGGCACCGGGGCCGGACGGCCCAAGCGCGCGCCCCCGCCCCCCGCCCAAGCTGGACTCGCGGGGCGACCGGCACCGTCCGGCCGGCGCTCCGCGGCACACCACCGGAGAGGGTGAGGGCGCCATGAAAGGCTTCGTCTTCCACGGTCCCGGACAGGCCTCCTGGCAGGACGTCCCGGACCCCGGGATCAAGGAGCCCACCGACGCGATCGTGAAGGTCGGCGCAGTGACGATCTGCGGAACCGATCTGCACATCCTCAAGGGCGACGTGCCCGAGGTGCGCCCCGGCACGGTGCTCGGACACGAGGCCGTCGGCGAGATCGTCGAGACCGGCGGCGACGTGCGCACCGTACGCCCGGGGGACCGGGTGCTGCTGTCCTGCATCACCTCGTGCGGACGCTGCCGCTTCTGCCGCGAGGGCGCCTACGGCCAGTGCCGGGGCGGGGGCGGCTGGATCCTCGGCCACCTGATCGACGGCACCCAGGCCGAGTACGTCCGCGTCCCCTACGCCGACCTGTCGGTGCACCTCCTGGCCGGCACCCTGCGCGGCGAGGACGCCGTACTGTTCGCCGACATCTTCCCCACCTCGTACGAGGTCGGTGTCCTCAACGGGCACGTACGGCCCGGCGACACCGTCGTCATCGTCGGCGCGGGGCCCATCGGGCTCGCCGCGATCGCCACGGCACGGCTGTTCGCTCCGGAGCGGATCATCTCGGTGGACCGGGCCCCGGCCCGGCTGGAGGCCGCCCGGCGGATCGGCGCCGACGCCGTCGCCGACGTCCGGGAGGACCCGCGCCAGCTGGTGGAGGACCTGACCGGCGGACTCGGCGCGGACGTGGTCGTCGAGGCCGTCGGACTGCCCGAGAGCTTCGAGCTGTGCACGCGGATGGTGCGGCCCGGCGGGCACGTCGCCAACGTCGGCGTGCACGGCCGGCCGGCCACGCTGCACCTCGAAGACCTGTGGATCATGAACGTCACCCTCACGACCGGACTGGTGGACACGTACTCCACCCCGACGCTGCTCCGGATGGCCACCGCCGGCCGGCTGCCGACCGGGCAACTGATCACCCACACCTTCCCGCTGGACCACATGGAGACGGCGTACGACGTCTTCTCCCGGGCGGCCGAGACGGGCGCGCTGAAGGTGGTACTCGGCGGGGAGCAGCACGAACTGGCCGTTCCCGCGGCCTGACCGGGAAGAGCGTGAGGCATGACCGAACGGGCGAGCGAGACGGAACGGGCGCCGGCCGCCGCGACGGCGGAGGCGCCCATGGGCGACCTCGGACGGCGGCTCGCCACCCGGCGGGCCCAACTCGGCCTGACCCGGCGCCAGGCGGCCGCACGCGCCGGCATGGCGGCCAGCTACCTCAGATACCTGGAGGAGCACCCGTGCGCGGCGCCCGGCACCGGTGCGCTGATGCGGCTCGCCGAGGTCCTCAAGACCACCGTCACCGAACTGACGGGCGGCGCGGTGGACCTGCCGCCCGGCCCCGCACGCGCCGGGCGCGAACCCCACGTCACCGAGCTGGGACCCGCCGAGTGCCACGCCCTGCTCGGCTCGCACGGGGTGGGCCGGCTGGGCGTGCTCACGAGCACCGGGCCCGCGATCCTGCCCGTCAACTACAGCGTCGTGGACGGCGCGATCGTGTTCCGGACCTCGCCCGAGGCCACGACCTCGCTCGTGGTCGGCGACGTGGTGGCCTTCGAGGTCGACCGCATAGACGACGCGTTCAGCCGGGGCTGGAGCGTGCTGGTCCGCGGCTACGCCCGGGCCGTGACCAGCACGGAGGAGCAGCACCGGCTGTCGGAGCGTGCCCACAGCGCGCCGTGGGCGGGCGGCAAGCGGGACCTGTGGGTGCGGATCGACCCCGTCACGCTCACCGGGCGCCGCATCACGGACTGACCGGGGCCGGGAGGCCGGAGGCGTCTTCGCCGTCACCGCTGCGCCGGGCCCGCCTCATCGGTGAGCAGCACACCCGTGACCAGGTCCGGACGGATGCGTACCGCCTCCATGGCCTCCCGCGGCACCCAGGGGCGCAGGCGCGCCCGGAGCCGGGCCAGCTCGGCGGGGTCCGTCACGAGCCGCGCGTATCCGGTGGCGACGACGCTCCAGCCGAGGTGGGTGTCCGGGTCGATGGCGTCGGCCGCGTAGGCCACGACCACCGCGCCCTCGCCCTGCCGCGCGTGCGCGGTCAGCACCGCGGCCCCATGGGTGCGGATCACGATGTCGCCGCGGTCCAGGACATGGTCGACCGGGCGGACGGCCGGCAGCGCCTGCACGGTGAAGACGACCCTGCCCAGGGACACGCTGCCCAGCAGCCGCAACGCCTCCGTGCGGTCGAGGTCGACGCTCCGGCGTGTCCGATCATGGTGACGGATCATGGCTCGCCTCTTCGCAGGCCGTGCTGCTCTCGTCGCGCGCACTGGCGTACCGCGGACGTCATACCGCGGACACGGAGCCGTGACGCGGACGGAGCGACACCGCGGGGGATCGGTGCCGCTCCTGATTCCACTGTGGTTTCCCTCCCGCCGTCCCCGACAGTGCCGATCGGTCCCCGGCCGGGGCCGGACGTCCTGCCCGCCGACCCGCCGCGGCCGGACTCGGTCCCCTTCCGGTGGCGCCCCGGCGGACGGCTGGATGGGCCGCGTGTCCACACGGCCCCGGAGCCGATACCGTGTCAGTGGGCCCATCGGTGCGAAGCCGTGTGCCGATGGGGACTGGAGGGCGTGGTGACCGGTACGGAGGAGCCCGGCGTACGACTGCCGCAGCTCAAGCTGGACGAGCTGCTGGAGGAGTTGCAGGCCAGGATCGACGCGGCCCGCGGTACCCGGGACCGTGTGCACAGCCTGCTCGAGGCGGTCCTCTCCGTCGGCCGCGAACTGGAACTCGAACAGGCCCTGCGCTCCATCGTGGAGGCCGCGGCGTTCCTCGTGGACGCCGAGTACGCGGCCCTCGGCGTCATCGGGCCCGACGGCAAGACGCTCTCCGCCTTCCACACCATCGGCGTGACCGAGCGGCAGATCACCGCGATCGGCCCCTACCCGGAGGGCCACGGCATCCTCGGCGAGCTGATCCGGCATCCCCAGCCCCTGCGGCTGTCGAAGATCTCCCAGCACCCGTCCTCGTACGGCTTCCCGCCGAACCACCCGCCGATGAACAGCTTCCTCGGGGTGCCGATCCGGGTCCGCGACCAGGTGTTCGGCAATCTGTACCTGACCGAGAAGCGCGGCGGCCTGGAGTTCGACGCGGAGGACGAGTCGGTGCTCTCGACGCTGGCCGTCGCGGCGGGCGTGGCCATCGACAACGCCCGCCTGTACGAGGACTCCCGGCTGCGGGAGCGCTGGCTGCTGGCGAACGCGGAGATCAGCCACAGCCTGATGTCCGGCAGCGGGCGCGCCGAGGCGCTGGACCTGATCGCCGAGCGGGCCCGCGAGATCACCGGCTCCGCCCTCGCGGCGGTCGCCATGCCGCTGCAGGGCGCCGAGGCGCTCTCCGTCGAGATCGCCGTGGGCGCGGAGGCGGACGCCCACCGGGGCCTGGTGCTCCCCCTGCACGAGAGCCTCATGGGCCTGGCCTTCTCCGCCGCCGCCCCGGTCACCAGCGACGACGCCGCGCATGACGAGCGGGTCTCCCCGGAGCCGCCGCGCTTCCGCGGTCTCGGCCCCGCCGTGGCCGTTCCCATCGGCACCGGTGAGGGCGGGGTCCGGGGCGTGGTGCTGCTGGCGCGCGAGAGCGCGGGGACGCTGTTCTCCGGCAAGGAGACCGAGATGCTGCGGGGGTTCGCCGCACAGGCCGCGATCGCCATGGAACTGGCCGAGCGGCGGCGCGACGCCCAGCAGATCGCGCTGCTGGAGGACCGCGACCGGATCGCCCGGGATCTGCACGACCTGGCCATCCAGCGGCTCTTCGCCACCGGCATGACCCTGCAGAGCGCGGGCCGGTTCATCGAGCACCCGGAGGCCTCCGAACGGGTCCTGCGGGCCGTCGACGACCTGGACGAGACCATCAAGATCATCAGGTCGACGATCTTCGGGCTGCGGGCGCGCGAGGGCGCCGCCGCGAGCGGGCTGCGCGCCCGGGTGGTCCGGGTGGCCTCCGAGGCCGCCCCGGTCCTGGGCTTCGCGCCCAGCGTGCGCATGGAAGGGCTCGTCGACACCGACGTGCCCGGCGAGGTCGCCGACGACCTCGTGGCGGTGCTCTCGGAGGCGCTCACCAACGTCGCCCGGCACGCGCACGCCGGCCGGGCCGAGGTGCTGCTCGCCACCGACGGCCACGAGGTGCGCCTCAGCGTCCGCGACGACGGCGTCGGCATCGCGTCCGACGGCCGCCGCAGCGGGCTGCGCAACATGGCGGAGCGCGCGGAACGGTACGGCGGCCGCCTCGAACTGGGCCCGGGGGACAACGGCGGCACCACACTGACCTGGCAGGCACCCCTACCGCGAACCTAGCGCGGCCCCCTGCTCCCGCTCAGGGACCGGTGGGGTATCTCTCGGACCGGTCGGCCCATGGTCCCGGGGGCACCGTGACCGCAGGCTGTCGGTGTGGCGCGGAAAGCCTTCCGAACGGCCCCCGACCCGCGCCGACCTGCATCACCGAGGAGGTCCGTCAGGGGTCCCGGTACGTCTCATCGGCGTACATACCGCCGGAATCCGGACGCGGGTGCACGATGGTGTCGTGACGCTCAGCGCCCCGGGCCGGGAGACCGCCCCGGTGCCGCTCGCCGCCCGCCCCGGTCCGTGCGTGCCGGCCGGGCCGCCGCGCCACCCGGATCTCGACCCGGACCTGCCGGACGCCGAGCCGGCCCGTCCGCCGAGCGGCGGGGCCGCCGGCGCACGAGAGGAGGCGGTGACGATGACACGGACACCTCCCACGACGGTCAGCCAGGTGCGGCTCTGGAGGTGGCGGCGCAATCCGCTGCGGCGGCACAGCGACGTCGTCGAGGCCTGGATCGTCCTCGCCACCTGGCTCGTCGTCCTGGTCGGCGGAATCCTCGCGGGTCTCATGGCCGCGCAGGCCGCCGCCTCGGCGTTCTCGGCACGGCTCGCCCAGATCCACCCCGTCACGGCCGTGCTCACCGACGAGACGGCGCCGACCCCGACCGCCGGGACCGGCTACGACGACGGCCGGATCTGGGCCACGGTGCGCTGGACCGACCCGAACGGCTCGGTGCACACCGACCGGGCCAAGGTCGTGCCCGGCGCCTCCGCCGGTACCCGTGTGACGGTGTGGGCCAACCAGGCCGGCCACGTCGTGTCCCCGCCCGTCAACGGTGCCTCCGCCGACCTCCAGGCGGCCCTCACCGGCGTCCTGGTCGCCCCGGCGGCCGGCGCGGTGGTCTGGAGCGCGGGCTGGCTGGTGCGCACCCGGCTCATCCGGCGGCGCATGGCCGAGTGGGACGAGGAGTGGAAGCAGATCGGGCCCCAGTGGGGGAACCTCAGCGGGGGCCGGGGCTGAGCACCCGCGCGACCCCGGATGCCGACCGGGGATGCCGACCGGGGCGGGAACCGGAGTCGCCGCACGTCAGAGGCGTTACGAGGCCTAGGACCTCAGGCCGCGGCCAGCCGGCAGTCCACCGCCACAACCCCCTCGACGCCGCGCACCATGCGGACCGCCAGCGGGATCCGCTCGCCGTCCGGCACCTGCCCGGTCAGCGTCGCGACCCCGTCGGCCACCATCACGTGCACGGGCACGACCGGAGCGGGGAACAGCACGTCGAGGACGTCACGACGGATCTCGTCGGCGAGGTCGTCGTCCGGGCGCAGGAACACCTTGAGCAGGTCGCCTCGGCTGACCACGCCCTCCAGCACGCCCTCGGCGGTCACCACCGGCAGCCGCTTCACGTGCTTCAGCGCCATGATGCGGGCCGCCTCGGAGAGCGTGGCACCGGCGTGCACGCTGACGGCCGGCGTGGTCATCAGCTCCTCCGCGGTCACCGCCCCCGCCCTGGCCAGGTCCGCGAGCCGGCGCATCTGGGTGATCCGGTCCGGGTCGCTGTCCCGGAACTCCTCCTTGGGCAGCAGATCCGCCTCGGACACCACGCCGATCACGCGGCCGTCGCCCTCCAGCACCGGCAGCGCGCTGACGCGCCACCGCTCCATGCGCTCGACGATCTCCTTGAACGGGGCCGTGCGCCCCACCGCGACGACGGCACGTGTCATCACGTCGTTCACCAGGTGCGGGCTGCCGTGCATGCTCTCCTCCTCGGCGCGCCGGGCGGTCATTCCGCGCCCCCGCTGCCGTAGGGCGCGAAGAGGTCGAGCAGCCGTACCCGGGAGGCGTGCAGCCGGTGGGCGACCACACGCCCCACCCAGACCGCGATCGCCCGCCCGAACTCGGGGTCCTCCGCGCACATCGCGCGCACGGACGCGGCGTCGAACACCCAGGCCCGCACCGGACTCAGCGCCTCCGCCCCGAGGTGCCACACGTACGGCTGGAAGTGCCAGGACCAGCCGACCAGTTCGCCGTGCCCGAGGGTCTCGATCACGGTGCGCCGGCGGCCCGGCACGTGCAGGTCCAGGGCGACGGTGCCGGTGCGCACGATCCAGAAGCAGTCGGCGCGCCGGCCCTCCTCGAACAGCCGGGCACCGGTCTCGAAGGAAGCGTCACGGGCGAGGGCCATCAGCCGGTCGCGCTGCACGGCGTCGAGCGCCGAGGTCATGGTGGTGGCGGAGGTCATCGCACCGGCTCCCTTCCTGGTCCCTGTTCCCAGGGTCGGCGCGCCGGTCGGGCGGGGCCACGGGCCGCCCGGACCCCGACCAGGGCCCTTCGGCCCTCAGCCGGCCCGGTGCGGTGGAGTCCGCCCGAGGGGCACCGGTCGCCGGGGCACGGCGGGCACGACAGGGCGGGAAGGGCCATCCGCTTCTCGCGGATCCGGATTGCGCGGTGCGCGGCTCAGCTCCGCTTCTCCGCGTCTGTCGGGTCCTTCCCGCCACCACCAGCACATCACGAGAACCGCCGGCGCACCAGTGCCGGTGCCGGCCGATCCCACGGCCTGCGCCGACCGGGCCCGATGCCGCGGACCGCCCCGGTACGGCCCTGGGGCCAATGGCGCGGGGGAGGGCCATGAGGCCCCATGACACACGGCGCCGGTGCGGGGAGGCTGGGAGGCACGCGGAGGGACCCCCGACCGCGGCGGCACGGGCGGACCGGACGGATCCGCGGCGCTGCGCGGGCACGAGCTCCGCATCTCCCCGACGGCCCTGACCGGCAGAACGCCAGGAAGCGGAACACCATGGAGGGGAGCAGGTCAGGGGGGGCCGACAGGGAAGAAGGGCTGAGAACATGGTCTGGGCTTCATGGACCACCCCCGGGGTCTTCACCGGCCGGGGCGGCGCCCGCACCGACGAGGCGGGAATCGTCACGGGCGACCTGACCGTGCACACCACCTGGGACGGCCGGGAGGCCGATGTGGCGGTCCAGTACAGCGGTACCTCCCAGTGGTTCACCCTCACCGGCAGCCCGGTGCCCTGCCGCTCCGAGCAGGCCAGCCGCGACCTGCACCAGGCGGTGGTCGAGACGATCAGGGTCGGCCACGCCGCCACCGTGCCCCGGGACAATCCCGCCGCCGTGCCCTAGCCGGTACCGCTCGGGGGACGGCTCACACCGCCGGCGCGGGAGCGGTGAGCCGTCCGTCCCGCATCTCCAACACCCGGTCGGCGGCGACCAGATGGGTGCGGTCGTGGGTCACCAGCACGGTGGCCGTGCCCCGGGCCCGGGTCAGCCGGGTGAGCAGGCCGACGACGGCCGCGCCGCGTTCGTGGTCGAGGGCGCTCGTGGGTTCGTCGACCAGAAGGACCGTCGGCTCGTTCATCAGCGCGCGGGCGATGTTGACGCGCTGCCGCTGGCCCCCGGACAACTGGTGCGGACGCCGGTGCGCCTGATCGGCCAGCCCCACCAGGTCCAGCAGCTCCAGCGCCCTGCCCCGGGCCCTGCCGGCGGAGCGGCCGTCGATCCGGGCCATCACCTGGAGCTGCTCGGCGGCGGTCAGCGAGGCCGGCAGGCTTGGCTGCTGGAAGACGATCCCCGTGCTGCGGCGCCGCAGAGCGGACAGTTCCCGCCGGGTCAGCCCGCCGGTGGGTACCCCGTCGACGCGGACGGTGCCGGAATCCGGGGTGACGAGGGTCGCGGCGACCGCCAGCAGGCTGGACTTGCCGGAGCCGGAAGGGCCCACGACGGCGGTGAGGCCGCCCTTGGGCACCGTCATCGAGACATGGTCGAGCGCGGTCACACGCGAGTCCCCGTCGGGGTAGGTGAGGACGACGTCGGTCAGTTCGAGGCTCATCGGGCGTTCCCCAGGGCGGTCAGCGGGTCGACGGAGGTGATACGGCGTACGGACAGGGCGGCCCCCAGGGCACCGAGGACGATCATGACCCCGGCGGGCACGAGGACCGTCGCGGGCGTGAGCAGGAAGGGCACCGTCCCGGAGACGAGGGCGCCGACCGCGACCGCGGCGCCGGTGCCGACGGCGGTGCCCGCGGTCAGCAGGACGAGAGCCTGACCGAGCGCGTCCCGGAGCAGGCCGGCGGTGGACGCCCCGAGCGCCTTGAGCACGGCGATGTCCCCGCCGCGCTGGATCGTCCACACCGTGAAGAACGCTCCGATCACCAGGGCCGAGATCGCGAACAGGAAGCCGCGCATCAGCTGCAGGGAGCCGTTCTCCGAGGTGTAGGAGCCGATCGCGGACAGCGAGTCGTCCTTCGGGACCGTGCGCGTGCCCGCGGCCCGGTCCGTGCCCCGCACGTCCGTGCCCGGGGTCGTGCCGAGGGCGATGACGGTCGCGATCGGCGCCGCCGCCGCGCCCGCGGGGGGCGCGGTCCTGCGCCAGGTGCCGAGGCTCGTCCAGACCACCGGCGTATGGCTGAAGGACGCGTCGCCGCGGACGGCGGCGACGGTCAGTGTCCGGCCGGCGAGTACGACGGTGCTCCCGGCACCGGCGTGCAGGGCCTCGGCGGCCGGGGCCGACAGCACCGCCGACCGGTCGTCGATCCGGGCCCCGTCCGGGGCCAGCGGGGAACCCGGCCGCACCCCGAAGACGGACACCCCGGCGCTCGCGGTGCCCGCGGTGGCCCTGGTGGTCGCGATGCCGAGCGGCTCGGCACGCTCGACCCCCGGAGTTCGGGCCCACCGCCGCCACTGCGCCTCGGTGACCGCGGAGTCGCCGTACGACAGCTTCTGCCCCTTCGCGGGGGCGCCGAAGGCGATCCGGTCGGCGGGCAGTCCGGTGACGGCGGAGACGTTCTGCCGCCCCAGCCCGGCGGTCAGGCCGGACAGCAGCCCGACGAGCAGCGTGATCAGCACGATCACGGCCCCCATCAGAGCGAACCGCCCCTTGGCGAACTTCAGATCTCTCCAGGCGACGAACACGGCTGCGCCTGCCCCTTCCAGCGGTCGATGCGGTACGCCCCCACCCTCCCGGGACGCACCCCCCGTCCGCCTCCGGCGTGGGACGGCACTTCCCGGGCCGAAGGGAAGCGCCCCGCCTCCACCTTTCGATGGAGGCCCCCACCAGCGCTTTTCCTTACGCTTGAGGCACTGTGAACAGAACCGACCGCACCCCGACCCCGACCAGCCGGGCACTGACCTGGTGTCTGCACCTCCTGGTCGTCGGCCTCCTCGCCCTGGCCGCCGGCCGGAGCCTCGCCGGCGACCTGCCGCAGTCCGGTCCCGCCGTCGCCGTGGCGGCGCTGTGCGCCCTCGTGTACGCGGCGGGCCCACGGCTGCCCGCGGTACGGCGCTCGCGCCGGGCCGCCGCCTGGTGGCTGGCCGCCGTGGGCGCGGTGTGGCTGGCGCTCGTGGCCCTGACGGCCGACGGCGTGTGGCTGGCCTTCCCGCTGTACTTCCTGCAACTTCACCTGCTGCCGCGCCACAGCGCCCTCCCGGCGGTCGCCGCGACCGCACTCGCGGCCACCGTCGCCTTCGCCGCCCACACGGGCTCCTTCAGCCCGGCCATGGCCATCGGCCCGGCCCTGGGAGCCGCGGTGGCCGTCGCCGTGGTGTGGGGCTACGAGGCCCTGTACCGGGAGAGCGAACAGCGCCGCCGGCTGATCGAGGAACTCACCGACACCCGCGCCGACCTGGCGAGGGCCCAGCACACCGCGGGCGTGCTGGCCGAGCGGGAACGGCTGGCCCGGGAGATCCACGACACCCTCGCCCAGGGGTTCTCCAGCATCCAGCTGCTGCTGCGCGCCGCCGAACGCGCCCTGCCCGCCCGGCCGGAGGCCGCCGCCGCCCACGTCGGCCAGGCCCGCCAGGCAGCCGTGGACAACCTCGCCGAGGCCCGTCGCCTCGTCGCCGCGCTCACCCCGCCCTCGCTGGACGGCGGCACACTGCCCGACGCGCTGGAACGCCTGTGCGCGACGACGTCGGCCCGGCACCGGATCACCGCCCGCTGCCGCCTCGACGGCGCCCCCGTGCCGCTGGCCACCGCGCAGGAGGTGGCGCTGCTGCGCACCGCCCAGTCCGCCCTCGCCAACACCGTCCGCCACGCCGAGGCCGGCAGCGCCCACCTCACCCTCGGCTACTTCGACGACCACGTCACGCTGCGGGTCGTCGACGACGGCGTCGGCTTCGACCCCGGCACGCTGCCCCCGCCCGATCCGGGCCAGGGCGGGTTCGGGCTCGCCACGATGCGCTCGCGCATCGGGACCCTCGGCGGCACCCTCACCGTCGAGTCCGCCCCCGGCCGCGGCACGGAGCTGACCGCCCGGATACCCTTCACCCCGCCCGCCGACCAGGAGCATGAGGCCCACGCGTGACCGACACCGCCATCCGCCTGCTCCTCGCCGACGACCACCCCGTGGTGCGGGCCGGGCTGCGGGCCGTGCTCGAGACCGAGACCGGCCTCACCGTCGTGGCCGAGGCCGCCACCGCCGAGGAGGCCGTGACCCGCGCGGCGGCGGGTGGCATCGACGTCGTCCTGATGGACCTGCAGTTCGGGCGAGGTATGACCGGGGCGGAGGCCACCGCGGCGATCACCGCCCGGCCCGGCGCACCGCGGGTGCTGATCGTCACCACCTACGACACCGATGCCGACACCCTCCCCGCCATCGAGGCGGGAGCCACCGGGTACATCCTCAAGGACGCCCCTCCCGAGGAACTGGCAGCGGCGGTGCGCACCGCCGCGGCGGGCCGGACCATCCTCGCGCCCACGGTCGCCGACCGGCTCATGAACCGCCTGCGGGCACCGGCCACGGCCCTGACCCGGCGGGAGACCGAGGTGCTCGCCCTGGTCGCCGAGGGACTGTCCAACCAGGCCGTCGCCGCCCGGCTGCACCTCACCGAGGGGACCGTCAAGTCCCACCTGGCCCGCGCCTACGCCAAGCTGGGCGTCGACTCCCGGACCGCCGCCGTGGCGACCGCCACCGGCCTCGGACTGATCCGCCGCTGAGGTCAGGCGTCCAGGGCCTCGTCGACGCTCGGGTAGCAGCGGATGAGGCCGGTGAGGCCGACGATCTCCAGGGTGCGCAGCACCGGCCTGCGCACCCCGGCCAGGCGCAGCCAGCCGCCCGGCTCGTGGGCCTGGTGGGCGGCGATGAGGACGTTGATGCCGCTGGAGTCCATGAAAGCCACACCGGTGAGGTCCGCGACCGTGCGCGGCGCGGGCCCGGGGTCCGTGGGCATCAGGGCCCGGTGGAGGACGCCGGAGGTGTGGTGGTCGACCTCGCCCTCCACCGTGACGACGGTGACGCCGTCGACGGGGGCGAGGCTGACCGACAGCCCGTCCGGCTCCGCCAGTTCGTTGATGCCCCAAGTGTCTGTCACACGTCCCTCGACAACGCTCGATGATCTCTGCCCAGAGCTTCCTCCACCCGCCGACTGCCCCGGATCCCCCGGAGGATGCACACGACCTGCGACGCGACACCCGGTACCGTATGGCGGAAACAGTTTGCCGCCAAGCGGAAAGCATTGGACCCCGGGGGGCGCATTGGAACGGTTGCGACGAGTGCGGTGGAGACACGGAGGACGGGCCCGCGGGTTCGTGCCGCAGGTGCTGCGCGGCACCGCACAGGTGATGCTGGTGCCCGACGCGTGGGCGGGCGCCGTCTTCTGCCTGGCGCTGGCCGTGGCCGACTGGCGGTACAGCGCCTACGCACTGGGGGGCGCGGCTCTCGGCACCGCTGCCGCCCGCCTGCTGGCCGTCCCCGCGGACCGCGTCGGGCCGGGCCTGGAGGGCCTCAACTCCTGCCTGGTCGCCCTGTCCTTCGCGGTGTCCCTCGACGCGGGCCGCCCGGCCACGGCACTGCTCGCCGCCGTGGGCTGCGTGGTGGTCACGATCGTGACGGCCGCGCTGGTCCGGGTGCTGGGCGTGTGGAACCTGCCGCCGCTCACCATGCCGTACTGCGTCCTGGCCGGCGCCATGACGGTGGCCGCGCCCGCCTTCCGGCGGATACGGCCACCGGGAGACGTCCCCACTCCCTCCGGGCCGACGGCTCTGCGCCCGTACGACGTGGGATGCGCGTTCTTCCGCGGCGTGTCCCAGATCTTCTTCGTGGACCGGTGGTACGTGGGGGCGCTGCTGCTCGTGGGCCTCTTCCTGGCCGACCGGGTCGCCTGCCTCGTGGCCTGCGCCGGCAGCGCGACCGGCATCCTGACGGCCTGGGCCCTCGGCGCCCCGGCCGCACGGATCGCCGACGGCACGATGGGCTACAACGCGGTCCTGGTCGCGCTCGCGCTGTGCGGGGCGCTCCTGCCGGCGGGCCCGGCCACACTGCCGTACGCACTGCTCGGCGCGGCGACCGCGACCGCGGTGACCCCGGCGGTGGCGCGGCTGCTGGCCGCGTCCGGCGGCCACGCGCTCACCTGGCCGTTCGTCCTGACGACGCTCGGCTTCCTGGCCGCCGCCCCCTCCTTCCCCCGCCTGACCGCACCCCCGGACCACGCACCACCGCGGACCACCGCAGGGGCACGCCCGGCATAGGCGCCGCGCTCCCGGAGGTCAGAGGGGCGTGGCCGCGCGCAGCAGGAGCAGCAGGGTGACCGCCGAGTCGGCCGCGAACAGCGCGGAGAGGGCGGCTCCGGTGGCCGCGGTCCACGTCGCCAGGCCGGCCGTGGTGAAGGGCGACGGCCAGGCGTGCCGGGCCGGGGGCGGTCCGAGCAGGGCGGCGACGCGGCGGGGGAGCGGTCCGGGCGCGGCGAACGCCGGCGCGGGCGTGGCACGGGGGACGAGCGGCGCCCTGCCGATCGCACGGGCGACCGTCCGGCGGCTGCCCACGGCCCGCGCGGCCTCCTCGTCGGCCCACCGCTCCGCCGCGAAGGCGACCGCCGTGCGCAGCGGAAGGAGGAACGGGTTGGCCAGGCGGCCAGTCGCACCAGCAGCAGATGCCGGTGGTGGCCGGCGGCGAGGTGGGCCCGCTCGTGCGCGAACAGGGCCCGGCGCTCGGCCGGTCCGAGCCGGGTGAGCAGGGACGTGGACACCACGATCCGGTCGCGGCGGCCGCCCGGCAGCGCATAGGCGTAGGGTTCGGCGTCCGGCAGTACCGCGACCTGGGTGCGGCGCAGCCCCGACAGGGCCCTGTGGGCCCGGCGCCGCACCCGCAGGCTCTGCAGCAGGACACGGCCGCAGGCGGCGGCGACCGTGAGCAGCGCGGGAATCGCGGCCCTTCCCGCGACCTCGTGCCGGGGCACGCTCTCCCGCACCTCGGGGTCGGACCAGCCGTCGGGCAGGGGATCTCCGGGCAACTGGGCCGCGCCGACCACCACCAGCAGGGCCAGGCACACCGTGCAGCACAGGGCCATCACGGTGGAGACGGAGGTCAGCAGCACGGTGGCGGTGCGGGGGTGCAGACGCCGTTCCGCCAGGCGTGCGATCGGCCAGGCCGTCAACGGCAGGACCAGCGGCAGGAGGACGAGGATTCCCATGCGTGCTCAGTCGTCGCCGGTGCTCTGGTCCAGCAGTTCCCGCAGCAGTCGCTCGTCACCCTCCGGCAGCGCGGTGATGAAACTGGCCAGCACGGCCCTGCGGTCCTGCTCCCCGTCCAGCACCCGGCGCATCTTCAGTGCCGCCAGGCCGGCCTCGTCCGCGGCCGCCAGCCACAGGAACGACCGCCCCTCACGCCTGCGGGTGACGGCGTTCTTCGCCAGCAGCCGGCCCAGCACCGTCATCACGGTCGTGTAGGCGAGGTCCGCGGCCAGACGGTCCTGTACCCAGCCCGCGGTCACCGGGCCGCCGGCCTCGTGCAGGGTCGCGAGCACCCGTGTCTCCAGCGCGCCCTGCGCCCGGCGCGGACGGCGCGGATCCGGATCCGTCACCCGCGGCCTCCTTTCTGCTCCGGCGCCGCCTCGACCCCTCGTGCCGAAGCGGCGTCACATCGTACAGAGGGGACGAACGGCGCCCCGTCGCCGCCGCTCCCAGGGGTGTCGGCCGCCGACCTGTCTCGCGCGCAGGTGTGAATCGCTTGAATCATCGCGCGAACGTGGAACCGGAACCGCCGGAAGATCGTTGATCACCATGGACGCGATGAGCGGCGGCTGTGGAGGGCATGCATGAGTACGACCCTGACCAAGGGCGGCAACGTGTCGCTGAGCAGGCAGGCGCCCGGCCTGACCGCCGTGACGGTCGGGCTGGGCTGGCAGGCGGACACCGGGTACGAGCCGGACGCCAGCGCGCTGCTGTGCGACCGGTCCGGAAAGGTGCCGTCCGACGAGCACTTCGTCTTCTTCAACAACCCGAGCAGTCCCGACGGTTCGGTGCGGCACTCCGGTCAGGGCAGTCCGGCGGACGGGGACGACCAGCGGATCGAGATCGACCTCACCCGGGTCCCGGCCTCGGTGGAGAAGATCGTTTTCCCGGTGTCGCTCTACGAGGGCGAGAGCAGAGGCCAGACCTTCGGACAGGTGCGCCGGGCGCACATCCGGGTCCGCGACCGGGACAGCGGCACCGAACTGGCGCGCTACGACCTCGCGGGCGCCGGCCTGTCCACCGAGACCGCCCTGGTCCTCGGCGAGTTGTACCGCAACGGCGCCGAGTGGAAGTTCCGCGCGATCGGCCAGGGTTACGCCTCCGGCCTCGCGGGCATCGCCGCCGACTACGGCGTGGACGTGCTGCGCCAGGCGGCACCGGGGCCGGCCCCGGTCACCAAGCCGAGCGCCCCGGATCCGCGGGTGCCGCCCGCTCCGCCCGCGCGGCCGGTCCCGCCGGCCGCCGCTTCCCCCGCGCCGCCGGCCGCCGTTGCGTCCGCCCCCGCGTTCCCCGCATCCCAGCACCTCACAGGGAGTTCCACCGTGACCTGTTTCTTCGACCCCAACCACGGCCCGGGCACGACGACCGTGAACTGGTCCCCGCAGTGGGGTGTGCCCCGGCCCGTCCAGACGTGCGGCGGCTGCGCCCAGCGGGTGCAGACCACGGTGCCGCCGTTCTACACCCCGCCCCAGCAGGGCTACCCGCAGCCCGTCCAGCAGGGCTACCCGCAGCAGGGCTATCCCCAGCAGGGTTACCCCCAGCAGGGCTACGGCCAGCCGTACCCCGACCACTACGAGCACCACGAGCACCACGACCAGGGCGGCGGCCGCCGGTTCGGCACCGGCGCGATCATCGGCGCCGGCGCGGCGGGCCTCATCGGCGGCGCGCTGCTGAACGAGGCGTTCGACGACGACGAGCCCGAGGTCGTCAACAACTACTACGAGGACTGACCCCGCCCCAGGGCGCCTTCGTCCAGGTATGTCCGCTCGGCGACGCCGGTCGTGCGGCGGGTTGCGGTGGCCGGGTACGGCCGCCGCAACCCGCCGCCTACACTGGGTGGGCGCATGTGCGTCGGCGGTGACGAGGGTGGGACGGGAGCGGACAGTGACGGAGAACGCCGGGGGCTTCGACGATCCGCCCGCCGAGGTGCTGGCGGCGGCCGCCGCCGCGTTCGGGCTGCTCGCGTCCTCCGCCCGGCTGCACCTCATGTGGGCCCTGTCGCAGGGCGAGAGCGATGTCACGCACCTCGCCGACCGGGTGGGCGGCGCGCTGCCCGCCGTCAGCCAGCACCTCGCCAAGCTGAAGCTCGCGGGCCTCGTCCGCTCCCGCCGTGAGGGCCGGCGGCAGATCTACTACATCGACGACCCGGACGTCGTCACCCTTGTGCGCGTGATGGTGGGTCAGCTGACGGCGCGTACGCAGCACGCCACCGCCCCGATACCCCATATGCGCGGGATCGGTGGCTGAGAGCACCGCACCCCCGGACCCGGACGCACGGACGCCCGGCCCCGGCGGTCCCGCCGCGCCCGGCGCCGACCGGCCGAACGGCACCCGCCACCGGCCGGAGCGCGCCGCGCCCACCGCGCTGGAGGTCCTGCGCGAACTGGGCGCCGGCCCGCGCGGTCTGACGGAGGCGGAGGCCGAGGAGCGGCTGGCCCGGTGGGGCGCGAACGTGCTGCCGGCCCGCAGGGAGGCCACCTGGCCGCGGCTGTTCCTCCGCAGCCTGCGGGACCCGTTCACCGCCGTCCTGCTGTGCCTCGGCCTGGTGTCGGCCGTAGTGTCCGCCTGGGGGACCGCCTCGGTGATCCTCCTCCTGGTCGCGGTGAGCTGTGTGCTGCGGGCGACCGGTGAGCACCGGGCCGACCGGTCCACGGCGGCCCTGCGCGAACTCGTGGCCACCACCGCCACCGTCCTGCGCCGCGCCGAGGAAGGCGAGGCGCCCGCCGCCCGTGAACTGCCGGTGGCCGAGCTGGTCCCGGGAGACGTGGTCCGGCTCGGCCCGGGCGACCTGGTGCCGGCGGACGTACGACTGCTGCGCACGAGCGGCCTGACGGTGCACCAGGCGGCGCTGACCGGGGAGTCGGTCCCCGTCGCCAAGAGCGCCGACGACCTCGCGCACGGGCCGGGCGACGGCCTGTTCGGGCGGGCGCAGGACTGCTTCCAGGGCAGCAGCGTCGCGTCCGGCAGCGCCACCGCGGTCGTCACCGCGACCGGCGCCCGGACCCGGTTCGCCGCCGCGCACGGCCGCACGGCCGAACGGCGGGGACCGAGCGCGTTCGACCGTTCCGTCCGGGGCGTCTCCTGGATACTGATCCGGTTCATGCTGCTGACCCCGCCCCTGGTGCTGATGGCGAACGCCGCGGTGCGCGGCCGAGGGCTCGGGACGCTGCCGTTCGCCGTCGCGGTGGCGGTCGGCATGACCCCGGAGATGCTGCCGGTCCTCGTCACCACCTGCCTGGCCCGAGGGGCCGTGCTGCTGGCCCGTACCCACGGGGTGATCGTCAGACGGCTGCCCGCGCTGCACGACATCGGCGCGGTCGACGTGCTCTGCCTGGACAAGACCGGCACGCTCACGCAGGACCGGCCCGTGGTCGACCGCGCCCTCGGCCCGGACGGCCGGGGCGACGACCCCGAGGTGCTGCGCTGGGCCGCCGTCAACGCGTGGTGGACCCTGCAGCTCGCCGACCTGCCCGAACCCGACGCCCTCGACGAGGCGATCCTGGACGCGGCCGACGAGGAGGTGCTCCTGGCCCACGACGGCGTGGCGGCCCTCCCCTTCGATCCGGTCCGCCGCCTCGCCACCGCCGTCGTCCGCACCCCCGGCCGCCTCGGTGAGCACACCCTGGTGGTGAAGGGAGACGTCCAGACCGTCCTGGAGCGCTGCGCGCTCGATGACGAGGAGCGCGGGCGGCTGCTCGCACACGCCACCCGCACCGCCGACGACGGCCTGCGCGTGCTGGCCGTCGCCACCGCCGAACGCCCCGCCCGCAGGCGCCCGTACACCCCGGCCGACGTGCGCGGGCTCACCTTCCGCGGACTGCTCACCCTGCGGGACTCGCTCGCGCCCACCGCCGCCGACGCGCTCGGCGTCCTCGCCGACCGCGCGGTCACCGTACGGATCCTCACCGGCGACCACCCCGGCACCGCCGTCCGGGCCTGCCGAGATCTGGGCATCCCCGTCCCCGAGGACGGCGTGCTCGACGCGGACCGCATCGACACGCTCAACGACGCCGACCTGGCCGCGCGGGCCCGCCGTACGACCGTCTTCGCGCGCTGCACCCCGGAGCACAAGGCGCGGATCGTCCAGGCCCTGCGGGCGGGCGGGCACACGGTCGGCTTCCTCGGCGACGGCGTCAACGACCTGCCCGCCCTGCGCGCCGCCGACGTCGGGATCGCCCCGCGTGACGCCGCCGACGTGGCGCGTGAGGCCGCCGACCTGGTGCTCGCCCGCAAGGACCTCACCGGTGTCGCGCACGCCGCGGGCACGGGCCGGCACGCGAGCGACAACATCGCCACGTATCTGCGCATCACGCTGTCCTCCAACCTCGGCAACGTGATCGCGATGCTCTCCGCGGGCCTCCTGCTGCCCTTCCTGCCGATGCTCCCCGCCCAGGTCCTCACCCAGAACCTGTGCTTCGACGCCGCCCAGCTCGCCTTCGCCCACGACCGGCCGGGCCCCGCGGTGCTGCGCAGGCCCGCCGCGCTGCGCCCGCGCGACCTGCTGCGCTTCATCACCGGGTTCGGGGTGCTGAACGCCGTGGCCGACCTCGCCACCTTCGGCGTCCTCGCACTCGCCGTGCACGGGCCGGGCACCGGGGACGACGAGGCGATGTTCCACTCCGGCTGGTTCACCGAGAACCTGCTCACCCAGGCCCTGGTGATGCTGTTGCTGCGGGCCGGCCGCCGCGGCGCAGGCGTCCGCCGGCGTCCCGGCCCGGTCGCCTGGGCCGCGGTAGCCCTGGCCGGCGTCGGCCTGGTCCTGCCCTCCTCACCGCTGGGCCGCCCCCTCGGCCTGACCGCCCTTCCGGTCATGTACTACACGCTCCTGGCCGCCGTGCTGGCCCTCTACGCCGCGGGCCTGCTCGCGGCCGGGGCCCGGTATGCGCGCGGCGGCGGCGCCCGGGAGGAGGGCCGTTGAGAAGGAGCGGCCCGCCCGCCGTACTCACAGGGGGAAGCCCGAACACAGCGCTCACAGGAGGGGCGCGTAGACTCCGGCTGCCGTTCCACCTCCCTGGGCACGGCGGCCATGAGATGCCTCACTGTGAATGTGGTGAGCATTCGTGCTGCTGAGGCCCCAGGTTTGTTAGATTGCGCAACTACGCAACAAAGGTGGGGCGGCCGCTTCACCTTCTCGTACACCGCCGCGCGCGTGCCTGGCCGTACCGTCGACGGCCCGGCGTGACGGGCCCGACCGTTCATGGGAGTGGGAGATGAGCGACCCGTGGGACGGGCCGGTAGGACAGGCCACGCGCAGGCACGGTGACCGGGTGCCGGGACAGCGCACGGCCGAGTCCGACGGGGCACGCCTTCCGGGCGGCCGGGCAGCTGCCCGGGCGGCCTCGCGCTCGCGCGGCGGCCGGGGAGCGCGCCGCGCCCGTCCGGTCTCGCGGGGCAGGCGGGTGCTGAAGATCCTGGGCATATCCGTGTCCACGGCCATCGTGGTCACCGCGGGCGCCGGCTGGTGGTTCTACGAGCACCTGAACGGCAACATCCACAGCCTCTCGCTCGACGGCAAGGGCGGCACGGAGAAGGCGGACGCCTTCGGCCGCACCCCGATCAACATCCTCGTCATGGGCTCGGACGGCCGGACCAGCAAGGCCGACTGCGCGCTCGGCGGCGGCTGTTCGAAGACCGGGGTGCAGACCGGCAGCAACGCCGACGTGCAGATGGTGGTGCACATATCCGCGGACCGCTCCAACGCCACCGTGATGAGCATCCCGCGAGACACCATGACCCAGGTCCCCGCGTGCAAGGACAGCCAGAACGGCCAGTCCACGTCCGGCTACTACGGCCAGATCAACAGCGCGCTCCAGTACGGCCCCGCCTGTCAGGTGGCGACCGTCCACCAGCTCACCGGCATCCCCATCGACCACTTCATCAAGCTCGACTTCTCGGGCGTCGTGAAGATGTCGGACGCGGTCGGCGGCGTCAACGTGTGCGTCAGCGACAACGTGTACGACACCTACTCCCACCTGAAGCTGTCCAAGGGCGATCACACTCTCAAGGGCGTCGCGGCCCTGGAGTTCGTCCGCTCCCGGCACGGCTTCGGCGACGGCAGTGACCTGGGCCGTACGATCTCGCAGCACATCTTCCTCAGCGCGATGATCCGCAAGTTCAAGAGCGCGGGCACGCTCACCGACCCCAGCGCCGTCTACGGCCTCGCGGACGCCGCCACCAAGGCGCTGACCGTGGACGACGGCCTCGGCAGCGTCAGCAAGCTGGTGTCGCTCGCCTCGGACGTGAACAAGGTGCCCACCAAGCGGATCACCTTCACGACGATGCAGACGGGCGCCGACCCGGCGAACCACAACCGCGTGGTGGTGGGCGAGGGCGCCAAGACCCTGTTCTCCACCATCGCCAACGACCAGTCCCTGACCACCGGGGCCGGGAAGAAGTCCGCCGCGGCCTCGGCGACCTCCAAGCCCACCACGCCGGCCGTGCCCGCCTCCCAGATCGCGGTGACGGTCGAGAACGGCACGACCGTCACCGGCCGCGCCTCCGCCATCGCGAACGCGCTCACCGGCCAGGGCTTCGGCCCCGGGACGACCACGGCCAACGCCCCGAGCGCGGCGGCCACCACCACGCTCACCTACGGCACCGGCCAGAAGGCCGAGGCACAGACGGTGGCCAAGGCGCTCGGTCTGTCCGGTGCGCATCTGCGGCAGGGCACCGGTACCGGCCTGACCCTGGTCATCGGCAGCGACTGGACGAGCGGCACCAGCTACCCGGGCGGTACGTCCTCACCGGCGTCGGCCGACACCCGGGCCGCGGTCTCCAACGCGCACGCCTCCACCGCCGACCAGGCCAAGGCATGCGCCAAGGTCAGCCCCTACAAGACGGTCAGCCTGAACGGCGTGCCCATGACCCCGGCCCAGGCCTACGCGGCGGCGCGGGGCAAGCCGGACTCCGACTCCTGAGAACGAGTTGATGCCCGGGGCCGGGGGCGCCTGATGCCGGGGCGCCCGAGGCTGGGGGTGTGTGGAGCCGGGGCGGCCGAGCCGCTCCCGGCCGCACCGCACCGGTCAGGGGCTGGCGATGTCGAAGCCGTAGCGCAGGGGCTCGCTGGTCACCGTGTAGTCGCGGCGGTAGAGGAACACCGCCTCCGCACGCACCCCGCCGGGAGACTCCGCCTCCACCTGGCAGGGGTACGTCACCTGGATCACCCGGGGCCGGTCGGTGACCTTCATGCGCAGTCCGTCGGCGGGCCCGCCATCGAGCACCGCGTTCTCCCAGCCCGTCACCTCGGTCGTCTCCACGGCGACAGTTTAAGGGTTGCGCAACTCTCCGAAGAGTGAGCCGGGTCACCGGCGACCCCGACCCGAGCCGGTCCCTAGACGGGCCGCTGCGAGGCGACGGCCTCGGGGCGCAGGTCGTCCAGGGTCAGGGGGTGGGCCGGTGGATCGGGCAGGGCGATCCGGGACACGGCGTCCAGGGTGCGGTCGACGTGCAGCAGTTCGCCCGGTTGCATGAGGCGCCAGTGCGGGTTCTCGTCCATGGGCTCGCTCGCCACGACGACGGAGGGGACGTCGGCGAGAGCCGCCGAGTGGACGCGCAGCCGCCCGTGGCGGCCGGTGTGGTCGAGATGGCGCGACCCGTGGTGGCCGCCCGCGGGCCGCTCCAGGACGTACAGCTCGTGCGTGGCGGGATAGCGCAGCGCCCACAGCTCGTCGTCGGTGACGAGGATGATGTTGAGGGCGTAGAGGGGGAGGTTCTCCGCGACCCAGCGCGCCGCGGCCACGAGCCCCTCGGACACGTCTCCGCCGCGTGCGGCCGTCTCCCGTGTGACGAGGGCGAAGAACCGCTCGGAGTCGGTGTCGCCGTGCACGAGTGCGCGGTCGTCGCCCAGGTGGCTGTCGAGCCGGTCGAGTCCCTCGATCACGCCGTTGTGCGCGAGCAGCCGTCCCTGCTGCTCGAAGGGGTGGGTGTTGCGCACGTCCAGACCGCCGGTCGAGGCGTAGCGGATGTGCGCGAGGAAGGTGGCCGACTCGACCTCGCGGGCCTCCTGGGCGAAGGCGCGGTCCTCGTAGGCGGCGATCGGCGCCTTGTGCACCTCGGGCCTGCCGTCGGCCGCGAAGAACCCGAGTCCGGTGCCGTCGGGCTCACGATGACTCTGCGTGCTGAGGCTGTCGGGCGCGTCGAGCAGCCAGAACGTGGCATGCGTGCGCTGGGGCGAGCTGGTCAGGCCGAAAAGGCGGCACACGGCTTACTCCTTCGTCACCGACAGGGCGTCAACCTGGTGCATTCCACTGGTAAAGGGACGATACAGGCAAGGGTCATGGGAATCTGATGGAACCGCAATGCGTCCCGTGTCAGGCCATGAACTCCCGGTACCCCGCAGCAGAGTGTGGACGCGCGGCCGCCCGGCCGCCACCACCGGTGCCACGCACGTCTGGTGACCTGCGGTCAGGCCCGCCCCGCCAGGCATGCTCGCACCCTGCGAAGGGGGACATCCGTGTCCGTTTCCGTTTCCCCGTCCGTCCGCCGGCTGACCGCCGCCACCGCCGTCGCGGTGGCGCTCGCGGGGGCGACGGCGCTGCCGGCCACGGCCGCCGGCCACCGTTCGGGCCGTCCGCACGGCGTGGTGTACATCAGCGGTGTGCGCTACGACTCCGCGGGCCGGTCCGGGCGCTCGCCGGACAGCCAGTGGGTGGACATCACCAACGCGTCGCGCCGGCCGGTGAACCTGAGCGGCTGGACGCTGTCCGACGCCGCCGGGCGCACGTACACGTTCCACCACTACGCGCTCGCCGCCCGGGGCGCGGTCCGCGTCCACACCGGCGTAGGCCGCGACACCAGGTCCGACCTGTACCAGGACCGGCGCGGCCTCGTCCGGCGGCAGGGGGACACCGCGCGGCTGCGCGACGACCGCGGCCGCCTCGTGGACGACGTCTCCTGGAGCGGCCCGCGCACCACGGGCACGCGGCACGAGGCGAACCACGACGGCATCCACCGCGCGGCACCCCAGGAGCACCACAACGTCGACCGACAGCACCGCCCAGACGGCCAGCAACACGGCATCGGTGGCCAGCAGCACGGCGTCGGCGGCCAGGACCACCGCGTCGGCGGCCAGGACCACCGCGTCGGCGGTCAGCAGCACGGTATCGGCGGGCAGACGCACCGGAGTAGCGGCCAACAGCACGGCGCTGGCGGCCAGGAGCACCGGACCGACGGCCAGCAGCATCGCGGCGCAGGCCAGGAGCACGCCGTCGGCGCCCAGGACCAGCGCGGCGGCGGGCAGCAGCACGGTATCGGCGGGCAGGAGCACCGGACCGACGGCCAGCAGCGTCGCGGCAGCGGTCAAGAGCACGCCGTCGGTGGTCAGCAGCTCGACCCCGCCGGTCAGGCGCACCGTGGGGGTCACGGCCGCTGACCCGTCGACCGGGTCGGTACGGGGCTCAGTCGGCGCTTCGGAGCACCGAGTCCAGCGCCTGCTCGAACGTGGGGTGGCGGAAGCCGAAGCCCGCCTTCAGCAGGGCCGCCGGGACGACGCGGGCGCTGCACGTGATGCCCGAGGCGAACTCGCCGAGCGCCGCGCGCAGGGCGAATTCGGGGACGGTGGCGAGAGCCGGGCGGTGCAGGGCCCGGCTCATCGCCTGTGTCACCGCGCGGTTCGTCTCCGGCTCGGGGGCGGTGAGGTTGACGGGACCGGCGAGTTCCGCGGTGTCGATGGCGAAGCGCAGGGCCGCGATGTGGTCGGTCAGCGAGATGAACGGCCAGTACTGGTCACCGGAGCCGAGCCGGCCGCCCAGGCCGAGACGGAACAGCGGGAGGAGGCGCCCGAAGGCGCCGCCTTTGGCGGAGACCACCAGGCCGGTGCGGGGATGCACCACCCGGATGCCCGCATCCCGGGCCGGTTCGGCGGCGGCCTCCCAGTCGACGCAGACGGTGGCCAGGAAGTCGGTGCCCGCCGGCCCGCCCTCGTCGACCTTCCGGTCGCCGGTGTCGCCGTAGTAACCCGTCGCGGACGCCGACACCAGCACGCGCGGCGGGACGGAAGAGCCCGCGCAGGCCCGCGCGATGGTCCGCGTGCCGTGCACGCGGCTGTCGTGGATCTCGCGTTTGTAGGCGTCGGTCCACCTTTTGTCGCCGACGCCCGCACCGGCCAGGTGCACGACGGCGTCGGCACCGTCCAGCGCTCCGGGCTGGACCCGGCCCGCCGCCGGGTCCCACTGCGCGGACTCGCTGCCGTCGTCCGCGGTGCCGCCCGAGCCGCCGCGGACGAGGCGGACGACCTGGTGACCGTCCGTCAGGAGCGAGCGGGTGAGGGCGGAGCCGATGAGTCCGTGGGACCCGGTGATCGCGACGCGCATGGCGTCCTCCCGAGGGGGCGAGGTGGGGCTGCTGACCCTGTGATTCAAACTTGAATCATCGATCCTTAAGATACACGCGCCGCCTCGGCCGTCGATCACCGACGTGCCGGGGCCGCGCGTTCCAGCGCATGTCAGCCGCATGTGCCAGTCCGGGCAACCGCCCGCTGACTCCCTTTCGTTGAAGTGCCGTGGGGTAAGGTAAAACCTGTTTGGTTTAATTTTCAGCTTGAGGAGGGTCCATGGCTCAGCAGGAGCGAGCTGTCCGGACCCGACGTGCTGTTCTGGAGGCCGCCGCGGCGGTCTTCGCCGAGCGCGGGTACGCCGCGGCCACCATCGCCGAGATCCTCAACCGTGCCGGTGTGACCAAGGGTGCCCTGTACTTCCACTTCGACTCCAAGGCGGCCCTCGCCCAGGGTGTGCTGCGGGAACAGATATCGGACGAGTACCACGTCCCCCGCGAACTCAAGCTGCAGGAATGGGTGGACGCGGGCATGACCCTGGCCGAGCGGCTGCCCCGCGAGCCGCTGCTGCTCGCCGGTGTACGGCTGGCGGCCGACCTCCAGGGGCGGGACGTCTTCGGCAGCGCCTGGCCGGCCTGGGCCGAACTCACCGCGTCCCTGCTGACGGAGGCCAAGGGCAGGGGTGAGGTGCTGCCGCACGTGGTGCCGCAGGAGACCGCGCAGGTCTTCCTCGGCGCGTGGATCGGGGTGCAGTTCGTCTCGCAGGCCGTCGCCGACTGGTCCGACCTGCACGACCGCATGTCGGCACTCTTCAACCACCTGCTCCCCGCGATCGCCGCTCCCGCCGTCCTGGTCCGCCTCGACACCGCCGCGGACCGCGGCGCGAGGGTGATCGCCGAGGCGCGGCGGCAACCGCCGGCCGCCCTCGCGGGCGCCCGCGGCTGACGGTCTGACACTCCTCCGTACGGTCGTCGCATGTCGCCCGTACGAAACCGCAGAGTCGGTTTCTCGGGGCCGCTCGCACGGACGGTTCCGGCCCCGGCCGTGGAATCGTCATGAGGGCCGGACCGGCCACACCCGTGCGCGACGAGTGGAGACCGCTGTGACCGACGGCTGGGAGTGGGACGAGACCCTGTTCGCGGGAGCGGCCGCCCATTACGAGCAGGGCAGACTGCCGTACGCGCCCGGCCTGGTACGACTGCTGGGCGAGGTGCTGGCGGCCGACGGCCGGGGGCGTCTCCTCGATGTGGGCTGCGGACCGGGCACCGTCACCGTACCGCTGGCCCCGCTGTTCCGTGAGGCCGTCGGCGTCGACCCGGATCCCGGGATGATCGCCGGGGCCGGGCACCGGGCAAGGGCCGCAGGGGTGGGCGACCGGACGCGCTGGGTGCGGATCCGCGCCGAACAACTCCCCGCCGGTCTCGGTACCTTCACGGTGGCCGTGTTCGCCCAGTCCTTCCACTGGATGGACCGTGACCGGGTGGCGCGGACCGTCCGCGACATGCTCCGCCCGGGCGGAGCGCTGGTCCACCTCTCCGATCTGAAGGCCGAGTCACGGACGGCCGAGGGACTGCCGTATCCCGCCGTGCCCTACGGGGACATCCACGACCTGGTCAGGGGCTACCTCGGGCCCGTCCGCCGCGCGGGCCGCGGCCTGCTGCCGCACGGAACACCCGGGGGCGAGGCGGCCGTGCTCGCGCGCGCCGGATTCCTGGGCCTCGAAAGGCACGTCGTCCCCGGCGGACAGGCGCTCGAGCGCACCACCGCGGACGTGGTCGCCTGGGTGTTCTCGCTGTCGTCCTCGGCGCCCCATCTCTTCGGGCCCCGGCTCGAGGCCTTCGAGGCGGACCTGCGCCGGCTGCTCGACGGGACCTCCCCGGAGGGCCGTTTCTCCGAACGGGCCCCCAGCACCGAGGTGTTCGTCTGGCGCACACGGCCCACGCCGGCGGACGGCGCGCCGTGACGTCCCGCCCGGGACCCGCCCGCCCTCATTCCGGAGGGACGCCGAGCGGGGCGGCGGCGCGCCGGGCGGCGCCTCCGTCCGCCTCCCTGCTCTCGCGCCGGGGCCGGAGCGGGCGGCCGGGCGCCGTGAGGACGGCAAGACAGCCGACGACGAGGGTGATGCCGAGCCAGCCGGTGGCGGGGAGGCGCTCGCCGACGACCAGGACGGCCAGCACGGCGGCCACGGCGGGTTCGAGCAGGGAGAGGGTCGTCGCCGTGCTGGCGGGCACATGCGCCAGGCCCCAGCCGAACAGGACGTAACCGGTGAGCATCGGTACGAGGGCCATGTAGGCGCCGACGGCCGCGTTGGACCACGAGTGGACCAGCGGAGCCCCCGTGGCCAGCAGAACGGGCAGCAGCAGCACCCCGCCGAGACCGAAGACGGCACCCATCGCCGCACGGGAGGGGACGCCCCGGGTGATCAGCCGGTGGGCCGCCCAGGAGTAGAGGGCGTAGGCCGTGGCGGCGATCAGGCCTAGGCCGACGCCGAGCACGGTGGCCCCCGCGGACATCCCCCCGCGGCCGCTCCCGGCACCCGTCGCCTCGGCCACGCACAGCAGCACCGTGCCCAGCAGGCCCAGCGCCGCGCCGAGCGTCCAACGGCGGGACAGACGGCGCCGGTCCACGAGGCGTTCGACGAGGGCCGACGCCAGGGGGGCCGTGCCGATCGACACCACCGTGCCCACGGCGACACCGGCCAGGCGCATGGAGGTGTAGAAGGCCAGGGGGCAGACCGCCACCGCGAGCGCGCCCAGCAGCACCAGGCCGCGCTGGGCCCGCAACCGCCGCCCCTGCCCGGCGAGCCGCGGCGCGGCGACCAGTGCCTGGAGCAGCCCGCCCACCCCCATGGCGACGGCCCCGATGGCCAGCGGCCCCACGGAGGGGGCGAGGGTCGCCGCGGTCCCCGTGGTGCCCCACAGCACCGACGCGGCCAGCACGCACAGCGCTCCGGCGCCCACCGGCCGGCCGCCGGATCCCGGCCGCCTCACAGCCGGTCCAGCAGGTCCGCGGCCATCGCGCGGGCACGCAGCAGCCGGGTGCCGTCGCCCTCCAGGCCGGCACGCGCCATGGCGCCCTCCAGCAGGAACGCCAGGTGCTCCGCCGTGGCGCGCGCCTCGCCGGTCCGGCCGGGCAGCAGCTCCCCGAGATGACCGGACAGCAGCCCTTCGACGTCCTCCTTGTGGCGGCGCACCACCGCACGGCCCTCGTCCCCGGCGGGCAGCTCGGCGGCCGCGTTCAGCAGGCCGCATCCGCGAAAGCCGTGCTCATAGGCGGCCTCGGCGTGATCGGCGTAGGCGTCGAAGATCGCCAGAACGCCCTCTCGCGGCCCCTGGGCCCGCTCCAGGCGCGCTCTGTAGAGCGCCAGCCACTCCTCGTGCCGGGCGTCGAGGTAGGCCCTGACCAGGTCGGACTTGGAGGAGAAGTTGTTGTACAGGCTCATCTTCGCCACGCCGGCGTCGGCCGTGATCGTGTCGATGCCGGTCGCCGCCACGCCGTCGGCGTAGAAGCGCCGCGCCGCGGCCGCCAGCAGGCGGTCACGGGCCGGCCGCCGTCGCTTTCCGCTGTCCTCGCTCATCACACTCACTGATTAGGTAGGTCGGTCTACCTAACTTTGGGGCCAGACGTCCGGCCGGGCAAGCGCGAGGCGGCATTTTTCCGGAGGGGCGTGATCCGCTTGTGTCGCGGTATGTATGAAAGGGCGTCCGGTGAACGGAACTTGGCGCCGGTCACTACCATGTGATCCCAAGACAACCAATCGACCGGCTCGTTGGTGCGGGCCGGTCGGGGTCGCCGATGCCAGGGACCGCTCCCCGGGCTGCGGTGATCTTCCTGCCCAGGAGGACCCCCCGCATGTTCCGACGTATAGGCACTGCTGTCGTCCGGCATCCCGTCTGGACGATCGTGGCATGGCTGATTGCAGCGGTGGCGATCGTCGCCACCGCACCGGGCCTGCCCTCGAACAGCGACGAGAGCAGTTTCCTGCCCAAGAGCTACGAGTCCATCAAGGCGGCGAGTCTCCAGGAGAAGGCGTTCCCCAGCGCCTTCACGCCGTCCGCGATCGCGCTCTACCAGCGCACCGACGGCGGCAGTCTGACCGCCGCCGACAAGCAGGACGTCGCCCGGATCACCACCGAACTGGGCAAGAAGCACATCGACCAGGTGCAGAAGGTGGTCCCCGGCCTGCCGTCCAAGGACGGCAAGTACGACCTGACCCTGGTCCAGATGGACAGCAAGAACGCCGGCCAGCCCAAACAGTCCGACGCGGCCAAGGTGTTGCGTGCCGACATCAAGCAACTGGCCAAGGGCACCCATCTCGACGTCAGGCTCGGCGGCTCCGCCGCGCAGGCCCTCGACCAGCAGGACTCGTCCAAGCGCGGACAGACGCTGATCGGCGTCGGCACCTTCGGCATCATCCTGGTGACCCTGCTGATCATCTTCCGGGCGCCGATACTGGCCCTGCTGCCGCTGGTCCTGATCGGTGTCGTGTCCGCCATCGCCAACGGGCTGATCGCCTATGCCACCAAGCTGTTCGACCTCCAGGCCAACAGTTCGATCTCGTCGATACTGATCGTCGTGCTCTTCGGCGTGGGCACGGACTACTTCCTGTTCCTGATGTTCCGCTACCGCGAACGCCTGCGCGCCGGTGACGAGCCCAAGCAGGCCATGATCAACGCGGTCGGCCGGGTCGGCGAGGCCATCGCCTCGGCCGCCGGAGCGGTCATCATCGCCTTCCTCGCGCTGGTGCTGTCCACGCTCGGCTTCCTCAAGCAGATGGGTCCGGCGCTCGCCATCGCGGTCGCCGCGACCCTCGTCGCGGGCCTGACCCTGATCCCGGCCGTGGTCTCCCTGATCGGCCCGAAGGTCTTCTGGCCCTCCAAGTCCTGGCAGCGGGAGCCGCAGAACGCCCGGTTCGCCGCCCTCGGCCGTGCCGTTCAGCGCCGGCCGGCGCTGACCGCCGTGGCGTCCGGCCTGGTCCTGGTCGCGCTGTCGCTCGGCACGCTCGGCTACCACGCCACGTTCGACCTGGCCTCGGGCTCGATGCCCAAGACCAAGGAGTCCATGGTCGTGCAGGACCGGATGCAGCAGGCGTACTCGGCGGGCGCCGCCGCACCCACCGACGTCTACCTCTCCAGCACGGACGGCAAGCCGCTGGACAAGGCCGGCTTCGACGCGTACACGAAGAAGCTCGGCGCCGTGGACGGCGTCGCCAACGCCCGTATGACCCAGCTCAACAAGGACGGCACTACCGCCGACTTCACCGTCACGCTCAAGTACGAGGCGTCGACGGACAAGGCGATCGACACGGTGCAGCGGGTGCGCGACGCCGCGCACTCGGGCGCCCCCAATGGCACCGACGCCCTGGTCGGCGGCATGTCCTCGATCTACAAGGACATCGACACCGCGGTCAACCACGACTACCGCACGGTCTTCCCCGTCGCCGCCCTCCTCATCATGGTCATCCTGGGGCTGCTGCTGCGCAGTGTGGTCGCCCCCTGGTACCTGATGGCCTCGGTGGGGCTCGGCTTCGGTGCCACCCTCGGCGCGACCGTGTGGATCTTCCAGAAGGGGGAGGGGCACTCCGGCCTGATGTTCATGCTCCCGGTGATCATGTACCTGTTCGTGGTCGCCATCGGAACCGACTACAACATCCTCATGATCGCCCGGCTCCGGGAGGAGGCGCGTGAGGGCCGCGAACCGCGCGAGGCGGCGGGCATGGCGCTGAGGCATGCCGGGCCGACCGTGGCCGCGGCCGGCTTCATCCTGGCGGCGACCTTCGCCACGATGATGCTGGCGGGCAACTCGCTGCTGACGGAGATGGGCTTCGCGGTCTCCTTCGGTATCGCCGTCGCCGCCTTCGTCATGGCGATGTTCTTCACGCCGAGCCTCACCGCGCTCATCGGCCACGCGGCGTGGTGGCCGGGACACGGCGACCGGGCGGAAGAGGCGCCCACCGCCACGGCGGCCGACTCGCTCGCGGGCGCCGAGAACACCGACACGACCACCCACGACCCGGCCGGACACCGCGGCTGACGCCACCGCCAGCGGGGCCCCACCGAGCCGAGAGGCCCGGTGGGGCCCTTCGTCTTTCACGGCGAAGGGTTTCGACGGTGCTCTCTCGGTCGTGGACCACGTTTTGAACGTGTTCAATTATGGGGGTAGGCTGGGGGTCAGCCGAAGCCGAGGGGGCTCGATGAGGGTTGTGCTGGCCGGGGGGACCGGACAGGTGGGTACGGTCCTGGACCGGGCGCTGACGGCGGCCGGCCACGAGGTGGCGGTACTGACCAGGCGGCCGGTGCGGGCGCGCGACGTCGGCTGGGACGGGGTCACGCTCGGCCGCTGGGCCGAGGCTCTCGACGGCTGCGACGTCGTGGTCAACCTGGCCGGGCGCAGCGTCTCCTGTCGGTACACCGCCGAGAACCTGCGGGCCATGATGGACTCGCGGGTGGACTCGGCGCGCGTGGTCGGTGAGGCGATCGCCGCCGCCGCGCGACCGCCGCGCGTCTGGCTCCAGATGAGCACCGCGACGATCTACGCCCACCGCCACGACGCGCCGCACGACGAGGCGACGGGGGTGCTCGGCGGCTCGGAGTCCGGGGTGCCGGGCTACTGGGCGTACAGCGTCGAGATCGCCAGGAACTGGGAACGCGCGCAGACCGAGGCGCGGACACCGCACACACGGAAGGTCGCCCTGCGCGCGGCGATGGTCATGAGCCCGGACCGGGGCGGGGTCTTCGACGTCCTGCAGTGGCTGGTGCGCCTGGGCCTGGGCGGCCCGGTCGCAGGCGGGGAGCAGTACGTCTCCTGGATCCATGACGAGGACTTCGTGCGGGCCGTGGAGTTCATCGTCGCCCGGGACGACATCGAGGGGCCCGTGAACCTCGCCGCGCCCGGACCGCTTCCGCAGCGGGAGTTCATGCGCGCGCTGCGCGCGGCCCGGGGCGTCCCGGTCGGCCTGCCGGCCACGCGCTGGATGGCGGAGCTGGGGGCGTTCGCGCTGCGCTCGGACACGGAACTGCTGCTCAAGAGCCGCCGGGTCGTGCCGGGCCGGCTCCGTGCCGCGGGCTTCGAGTTCGCCCACCCCGAGTGGGAGCGGGCCGCCGCGGACCTCGTCCGGCGTGCCAGGCTGTCCCGGTCGGACCCCGGTCGGGTCCGCCGCGGCGCGGGCGCCGCGGCCGGCGCAGGTGCCGAACTGCGCCGCTGACGGCCGTTTCCCCGATGTGGACATCGGGGATGAATGGGCTCATATGTTTCCTCTGACCGAGCTCATGACGGGACCCGAGACGACATGTTCCGAAGCATCGCGCGCGGCTGCGCCGCCGGGGCGGCCGGCACCACCGCACTGAACGCCGTGTCGTACCTGGACATGGCCCTGCGTGCCCGGCCCGCGAGCGGCGCCCCCGAGGCCGTGGTGGACCAGGTCACGACGAAGGCCGGGCACCCGGTCCCGGACTCGGACGGGCGGGACAACCGGCTGTCCGGCCTGGGGGCGCTGGCGGGTATCGCCGTCGGTGTGGGCACGGGCGTGGTCGTGGCACTCTTCCACCGGGCGGGCGTCCGCGTCCCCGTGTTGCTGGGCGGCCTGGGCACCGGCGCCCTGGCGATGGCGTTGACCGACGTCCCGATGGCCGGCCTCGGCATCAGCGACCCGCGCACCTGGTCGGCGGTCGACTGGACCTCGGACGTGGTCCCGCACCTGGCGTACGGCCTGGTCACCTACGGGATGATCGCCGCCTCGGACCGGCCCTGCTGAGCCGCGCGGGGGGCCGCCGGACGGACGCGCGGGCGCCCGGACGGCGGCCGCCCGTCAGAGCATCAGCAACAGGGTGGCCGCGGTGGTGAAACCGGCGCAGACCGCCACCGCCAGGCCCACGCAGCGCCGCTTCAGCACTCGGTAGCGCTGTTCGTACTCGGCACGCAAGGACACGCACCGGGCCGCGATGCGCTCCAGGTCCTGCTGGGCGCGGCGCAGGCTGTCCGCGACGTACTGCTGCTCGATCTCCGCGCGCTGTGCGGTCGTCAGCCAGTCCATCGGCCGCAGGAACTCCTGTGCCCGCTGCTCGGCCTCGGCGACCCGGGCCTGCCACAGCAGGTATCCCTCCACCTCGTTCGCGAGCCCCCCGCCGGCCCCCTGTTTCGTCGGTTCGCTCACCGCAGTCCTCAGTCGTTCGTCACACGCCGTGGGCCTCGGCCTCGGCCATCGCGATGTCGGGGTGGTGCAGGTCGAAGGCCGGGGATTCGCTGCGGATCCGCGGCAGGGTGAGGAAGTTGTGCCGCGGCGGCGGGCAGGAGGTCGCCCACTCCAGCGAGCGGCCGTAGCCCCACGGGTCGTCGACCTCGACCGGCTTGCCGTACCTGGCCGTCTTCCACACGTTGTACAGGAACGGCAGCATCGACAGGCCGAGCAGGAACGAGCCGATGCTCGACACCGTGTTCAGGGTGGTGAAGCCGTCGGCCGCCAGGTAGTCGGCGTAACGACGCGGCATGCCCTCGGCGCCCAGCCAGTGCTGCACCAGGAAGGTGGTGTGGAAGCCGATGAACAGCGTCCAGAACGTCATCTTCCCGAGGCGCTCGTCCAGCATCTTGCCGGTCCACTTGGGCCACCAGAAGTGGAACCCGGCGAACATCGCGAAGACGACCGTGCCGAAGACGACGTAGTGGAAGTGGGCCACCACGAAGTACGAGTCCGAGACGTGGAAGTCCATCGGGGGCGAGGCCAGGATGACACCGGTCAGACCGCCGAAGAGGAAGGTGACGAGGAAGCCCGCCGCCCAGAGCATCGGTGTCTCGAAGGACAGCGAGCCCTTCCACATGGTGCCGATCCAGTTGAAGAACTTCACACCGGTCGGGACCGCGATCAGGAAGGTCATGAAGGCGAAGAACGGCAGCAGCACACCGCCGGTGACGTACATGTGGTGGGCCCATACCGTCGCCGACAGGCCGGCGATCGAGATGGTCGCGGCGATCAGGCCCATGTAGCCGAACATCGGCTTGCGGGAGAACACCGGGATCACTTCGGAGATGATGCCGAAGAACGGCAGCGCGATGATGTACACCTCCGGATGGCCGAAGAACCAGAAGAGGTGCTGCCACAACAGTGCGCCGCCGTTGGCGGCGTCGAACACGTGGGCACCGAACTTGCGGTCCGCCTCCAGGGCGAACAGCGCGGCCGCCAGCACGGGGAAGACCATGATGGCCAGTACCGCGGTCAGCAGCACGTTCCACACGAAGATCGGCATGCGGAACATGGTCATGCCCGGGGCACGCATGCAGATGATCGTGGTGATGAAGTTGACCGAGCCGAGGATGGTGCCGAAACCGGAGAAGGCCAGACCCATGATCCACAGGTCGCTGCCCAGACCCGGCGAGTGGACCAGGTCGGTCAGCGGGGAGTAGGCGAACCAGCCGAAGTCGGCCGCGCCGTCAGGCGTCAGGAAGCCGGCCACGGCGACGAGCGAGCCGAACAGGTACAGCCAGTAGGCGAACATGTTCAACCGCGGGAAGGCCACGTCGGGCGCGCCGATCTGCAGCGGCATGATCCAGTTCGTGAAGCCGGCGAACAGCGGCGTCGCGAACATCAGCAGCATGATCGTGCCGTGCATGGTGAAGAGCTGGTTGTACTGCTCCTTGGAGATGATCTGCAGGCCGGGCCGGGCCAGCTCGGCCCGGATGATGAGGGCCATCACGCCGCCGATCAGGAAGAACGCGAACGACGTCGCCAGGTACAGCGTGCCGATCGTCTTGTGGTCGGTGGTCGTCAGCCACTTCACCACGACGTTGCCGGGCTGTTTGCGCCTGAGCGGCAACTCGCTGTCATAGGTGTCGGCCGGCCCCTTGGGCTCGTTCAGAATGCTCACAGCTCGTATTTCTCCCGGCACTTGTGGTTCGCCCACGTCAGTCATCCGCCATCCTCGCGGTGCGGAGGTGACGCCGACGCCCGGAGCGGCCGAGACACGGCCGATCGCATGAAGCTCGCACCCGAATGGAGCAATCGGGCGTCCGGTCGAGCGTGTCTCCCGGATCCGGGTCGCCGGTCGCCGTGGGCCGGTCCTCCCGCGGGTGGCAACTCACGGGGAGTGGTTGGCGAACGTGGCCAGATAGGCGCCGTAGCACAGGGACACGCCGGTGAGGACCAGGCTCACCGTCCGGGTCCTGGCGGGTCTGGCGTGCCACTCGCGTACGAGGGCGCGGGCGGCCGGGACGAGCAGCGGGAAGGCCGGGAGCAGGAAACGAGGTTTGGACTCGAAGGGGCCCGAGACCGCCACGACCGGCAGCAGCAGGGCCGCGGTGTAGATCACCAGCACCAACGGCTCACGGTCCACGCACAGCAGACAGAACATCAGGATGCCCGCGGCCACGGTCAGCAGGGCGACGGGGTAGATGACACCGTCGTCGTACGGCAGCGACCACAGGAAGTGCAGCGTCCCGGTGCCGAAGTCGAAACGCGACTCCCATGCGCTCTGCACCTGGAAGTAGCCGTGCAGCAGATCGCCGGTGCGGTGCCCCACCCACAGCAGATAGCCCGCCCAGCCCAGCGGGGCCAGGCACACGCCGGCCCACAGGCTCGGGGAGACGCGACCGCGTCGGCGCCCGGCCTCCCAGGCCGCGGCGCCGATCACGGCCGCCGCGGCGGCGATGCCGTTCGGCCGAGCCAGGCCCGCCAGGCCGGCCAGTGCCCCGGCCGCGAGCCAGCGTTCCCTGACCACGGCGTACAGGGACCAGGCGGCGAGGGCGACGCACAGGGGCTCGGTGTAGGCGAGGGTGAGGACGATCGAGTGGGGGAGCGCCGCCCAGAGGGCGACCAACGCGGTGGCGACCGCGCGGCCGTGGAAGTGGTGGCCGATCGCGTACACACCGAGCGCGGCGGACGCGGTCGCGCTCCAGGCGATCAGCAGCGCGGCCTCGGCCGGGGGGAGGGGCAGGATCGCGGTCGCGGCCCGGATGAGTTCCGGGTACAGGGGGAAGAACGCCCAGTCCGTCTGGACGGTTCCGGACGGGGAGATGTGGAGCCGGGTGCCGTAGCCGTGGGTCGCGATGTGCAGGTACCAGACCGAGTCCCAGGTGTGAGCGAGGCCCTTGAGCGCCGAGTGGCCGCTGAGACGGTCCACCAGGACGACCAGGGCCACCCCGGTCAGCCGTACGGCCGCGAAGAGGGCGAGCGCCGGCAGGGCACCGGGCGGGCACCCCCACCGTCCACGCCCGCTCGGGGCGGACGCGCCGGGCCGTTCGTCGGCGGAGGAGTCGCGACGCTGCGGGGAGAACGTACTCACGCTCAGACCTTGATCGCCCCCGCGCCCCGGCGCAATGGGGCCACGCCGGTTCCCGGACCCGACGGGCCGCCGTTTCGCGGGGACGGGAGGGGGTGATGAGGACGCCGGGTGCGCCGGCGCGGCGCGGACGGGGGCGGCGGCCCGCGGACGAAGTGCGCGCGGAGGTGCTCGCCGCCGCCGGGGCCCTGCTGCTCCGGGACGGCATGGCGGCCTTCACCATCGAACGGGTCGCGCAGGAGGCCGCGGTGAGCAAGACGACCATCTACAAGTGGTGGCCCTCCTGCGGCACTCTCGCGCTCGACGGCTACGTCCACGCCGTCGAATCCACCCTCGCCTTCCCCGACACCGGGGACATCGCGGCCGACCTGGCGGCTCAGCTGCGCGCGTTCGTCCGTCTGCTCACCGAGACACCGGCCGGGCGGGTCATCGCCGAACTCATAGGCCAGGCGCAGACCGATCCGGACCCGTCCGCCGCCCTGCTGGAGCACTACTCCGGGCCCCGGCGCGAGCTCGGGCGCCGTGGGCCGGGGGGCGGGCAGGCCGTCGCGCCCGCGCCAGGGGGGGCGACGCCGTTTCGGACCCGACCAGGGCGGGAACCCGGCGCCGGACCCTGGTGGTGACCCGGGAGACGGAGGCGCCGTGGCCGACATCGACCAGACCCACATCCGGGACGAAGCCCTGCCCCTGACCGGCCCGGAGTCGCTGGACCCGCTCCTCGAACGCGTCGGCGACGCCCGCTACGTGCTGCTCGGCGAGGCGTCCCACGGCACCGCCGACTACCACCAGGTCCGTGACGTGCTGACCCGTCGGCTGATCGAGGAGAAGGGCTTCTCGTTCGTGGCCGTGGAGGGCGACTGGCCCGACTGCCAGGCCGTGCACCGCTCCGTCGTCGGCGCCCCGGGCGCGCCCGGGGACCCCGCCGAGGTGCTGTCCGGCTTCAGGCGCTGGCCCGCCTGGATGTGGGGCAACACCGATGTCGCCGCCTTCACGCGCTGGCTGCGGCGGCACAACGAGGGACGGCCGGCCGGACAGCGGGTCGGCTTCTTCGGGCTGGACGTCTACAGCCTGTGGGAGTCGCTGGACGCGGTCCTCGGCCACCTCCGGGAGCACGACCCCGAACATGTCGGGCCCGCCCTGGAGGCGTACCGCTGCCTCGAACCGTACGCCGAGGACCCGCACTCCTACGCGCCGGCCGCCAGACTGACGCCCGAGGGCTGTGCGCCGCAGGTCGTCGCCCTGCTCACCGAGCTGCGGCGGCGGGCCGCCTCGGCGACCGCTCCGGACGGGAGCCTCGCGGAGTTCGACGCACGGCAGAACGCCGAGGTGGTGGCCGGCGCCGAGCACTACTACCGGGCCATGCTCGACAGCGGGCCCGAGTCCTGGAACATCCGCGACCGCCACATGACCGACACCCTGGACCGGCTGATGGAGCACCACGGCCTCGGGGCCAAGGCCGTCGTGTGGGCGCACAACACCCACGTCGGGGACGCCAGGGCGACCGACATGGCCGACACCGGAATGATCAACATCGGCCAGCTGGTCCGCGAACGCCACATGGGGGACGGCGTCGTGCTGGTCGGCTTCGGCTCGTACACGGGAACGGTGATCGCCGCCGACTCCTGGGGCGACGTCCCCCGCGTCATGGACGTCCCGCCCGCACACTCCGGCAGCCTGGAGGAACTGCTGCACCGGGCGCTGCCCGGCACGCGGGCCCTGTTCGTCTTCCCGCACGTCCAGTTCCAGCGGCCGCCGCTCACCGGCCGGCCGGAGTGGTTCCACCAGGAGCACGGGCACCGGGCGATCGGCGTCGTGTACCGGCCGGGGTTCGAACAGATCGCCAACTACGTGCCGACGGTCCTCTCCCAGCGCTACGACGCCTTCTGTCATCTCGACCACACGCAGGCCCTCACTCCGCTGTACCCCCTGCCCGCGGAGAGCAGGGAGGAGCAGACTTGGCCCGTGGGCGTGTGACGGGGGCGCGCGGAGGCGTCTGCTGATCGGTGGTCCGGGGGGCTCCGGCCGTCGACGGGTGCCCGGTGCGCGCCCGTACCGAAGGTGTGGCGGTCCATGGGGGCGGAGAAGGGACACCCGTGGTCATGGTCGGTGACATCGGTGACGAACTGCGGGCACGGCGCGAGGGCGAGGACGGCCACCGGTCGGTGCCGTACGCCCCCGACACCCGGGTCCAGGCCTGGGGCACCACCCGGGAGCACTGCCTGGCCGAGGCGGTGCGCGGCATGGTCGAGTCCTTCGCGGACGTCTCGGGAGCCCGGCCCCGCGCGGTGGAGCGGGTCCGGCCGGACCGGGGCAGTGACGAGGACCTGCTCGTCGCCCTGCTGGACGAGGTCGTCCTCGGGCTGGAGACGGCGGGCCGGGTGCCGGTGGACGTGGAGGTGACGCCCGCCGGGGACGGTGGAGTGGAGGCGCGGCTGTCGGTCGCCGACCTCGCGGACGTGGAGATCACCGGCGCGGTGCCCAGGGGCGTCTCCTGGCAGGCGCTGCACATCGGTCCCGACGCGCTCGGCTGGTCCTGCACGGCGACAGTGGAGGGGTGAACGCCGGCCGTGCGCCACGGCTCCGCCGGGCCGGCCATTGCCCCGTTTTTGCCGACGGGCAGCCGGGGCGGGGAACCCGCACCCTGGAGTGAGCACTCCGAGGGGTCGCCCGAGTGGCGGCAGGCGCCGCGGCCCTCCGCGGACCGACAGCAGGAGGTCACCGTGCAGCTGGCGGAGTTTCTGACCCGAGTCCGCGACCGCGGGGAGTACCGGAGCCAGGAGGAGGCCGAGCACGTCAGCGCGGCCGTCCTGTGGACGCTCGCCACGCGGATCACTCCGGAGGAGGCGGACGGCCTCGCGGCCCAGCTGCCCGCCCCGCTCGACGAGGCCCTGCACCTCGACCGGGGGTGCGCCGAGGCCTTCGGGCGCGAGGAGTTCCTCCGGCGCGTGGCACAGCAGACGGGCGCCCGTCCGCGGACGGCCGAGTGGGATGCGAGCGCCGTGCTGTCCACCGTCGCCGACGCGGTCTCCGGCGTGCAGGTCAGCGACCTGCTGTCACACCTGCCGACCAGCTACGCGGAACTCTTCGGCAGGCCGGATCTGAGCTGACGGCACCCATGTCGTCACCCCTGCCCCCGCGCCTCCTCGTGCCGGGCCCGCAGGTGCTCGTCGCACCACTCCCTGGCCGTGTCGGCCACCTGCTGCAGGGCGCCGGGCTCCTCGAAGAGACGGTTGGCACCCGCGACGACGTGCAGGGAGTGCGGGCCCCGCAGCCGCTCTGCCGCCTCCTCGTTGACTCTCAGCACCTCGCGCTCCTGGTCGCCGACGATGAGCAGGATCGGGGCCCGCGCGTCCTCCAGGGCGTCGCCGGTCAGATCGGGCCGCCCACCGCGGGACACCACGGTCAGCACGCGGTCCGGACGCTCGGCGGCGGCCACCAGGGCCGCGGCGGCGCCCGTGCTCTCACCGAACAGGACGACCGGCACCCCCCCGGTGTCGGGCTGCGCGTCCAGCCAGTCGATCGCGGCCACCAGGCGTCGGCCGAGGAGCGGGATGTCGAAGCGGTGCTCACCGGTCAGCGCGTCGTGCCGTTCCTCCCGTTCGCTGAGCAGGTCGAGCAGCAGGGTGCCGAACCCGGCGGTGCGCAGCTCGGCGGCCACCGTCCGGTCGCGGGCGCTGTGCCGGGAGCTGCCGCTGCCGTGCACGAACAGCACCACCGCCCGCGCCGGTGCCGGCACCACGAAGTCTCCGTGGAGCGCGGCGTCCGCCGTCCGTACGAGAACCATCTCGGAGATCATCGGCACCAACCTCTTCCACGTCCGCCGACCCTGCCGACCGGTACGGCCCGGATGTCCCTGCACCGCGTACCCACCATTCCCGCCGAACCCACGGGCCGGGCTTCGTCCGGCGAGGGAGTCGTGCCATCGTGGTGGGTATGGCGACAGAACCCGACATGGCCATGCTGATCGGGCTGCAGGCCTCCGGGAAGTCCACGTTCTACGCGCAGCGGCTGTCCGGCCGGTACGAGCTGGTCAGCAAGGACCTGTTCCCACGTGGCGCCAGGAACCGGCAGCGGCGGCAGACGCGGCTGGTGGAGGAGCACCTGGCGGCCGGCCGGCGGTGGCGGTCGACAACACGAACCCCTCGCCGCAGGAGTGGGACCCGCTGGTGCGGCTGGCCCGCGCCGTCGGGGCGACCGTGACGGCGTACTGGTTCCCGCCGGACGTGGCGGGCTCGCTGCGGCGCAACGCCCTGCGCGAGGGCCGCGACCGCGTCCCCGACGTCGGCGTCCTCGCCACCCTGAAGCGGCTGCGCACGCCGTCACCGGCGGACGGCTTCGACGCGGTGCACGAGGTGCGCCTCGACGGCCGGGGCGGCTTCGAGGTACGCGCCCAGGGCCTGTCGGCCCGCCCATGACCGCACACGCGTCGCAGACTCAGACACCCCGGTGGCTGCCCGGGCCGGACCGGGTGAGGATGCGCCGGAGCCAGCGGGTGCGGGTCGCGCGGGCGTCCTGGCTGAGGGACGCGTTCGGGGCGAAGGTGTCGAAGCCGTGGCAGGCGCCGGGCCACACGTGCAGTTCGGCCTGACCGCCGGCCCGCCAGATCGCCTGGGCGTAGGCCACGTCCTCGTCCCTGAGGGTCTCGGCCGAGCCGACCTCGATGTAGGCCGGGGGCAGCCCGGACAGGTCCGTGGCACGGGCGGGGGCCGCGTAGGGCGGCACGTCCGCGCCGCCGTACCGGTCGCCCAGCAGAGCCTGCCAGGCGGTCGCGTTGGAGGTGCGGTCCCAGGGGTCGACGCCGGCCATCTGACGGCTGGAGAAGGTGTCGCCGCGGTCGTCGAGCATCGGGCAGATCAGCAGCTGCCCGATCGGCGCGGGCCCGCCCCGGTCGCGGAGGAGCAGGGTGAGGGCCGCGGCGAGTCCGCCGCCGGCGCTCTTCCCTCCCACGACGACGCGGTCCGCGTCGATGCCCAGTTCGGCCGCGTGCGCGGTCACCCAGGCGAGCCCGGCGCTGCAGTCCTCCACCGGCCCGGGGTAGCGCGCCCGCGGTGCCAGCCGGTACTCGACCGAGACGACGGCCAGCCCCAGCGGGAGCGCCCATTCGCGCAGCAGCCTCGGCACGACGGACCACGCGTTGCCGGTGATCAGCCCACCGCCGTGCAGGTAGTAGAGCAGCGGCAGCGGGCCCGCGATCCCGGCGGGCCGCGCGCTCACCAGCGTGACGTCGGGCCCGCCCGGGGGCCCCGGCACCCGCAGCTCCCGCACCTCGAAGCGGCCGCCGTCCTGAAGGTCCGCGACCGTCGGCCTCGGCCGGCCCGCGGCGTCCCGTTCCTGCCGGGCGGCGAGGTTCTCCGGGGTGATCGCCTCCCACCTCTCGTCCGGCAACTCCGCGACCGCCGCGCTCAGTTCGGGATCCAAGGGGGGAGCGGGGACGGCACCCGGGCGTGACGGCGGGCCACCCGCACTCACGACAGTCCCTCCCGCCGGTGACACGGTCCCGCATCCCGGGCGGAACACCTCGTCAGCACGTCCGTGCGGGGGCGGAGCGGTCGCGCGAGATCCATGCGCCGTAGTCAATCACCCGTCACCAGCCGGTGAACAGAAGGTGGTTGATGAGCAGGGCGAGAACGGCCTGGGCGGCGAGCCAGGGGCGCGGGCGGGGGAGCAGCGCGCACGCCGGCAGGAGCCACAGGGCGAAGGGCAGCCAGATGCGCTCCGTCTCGGCCTTGCTCATGCCGGACAGGTCGGCCACCAGCATCGCGGCCAGGGCGACGGAGACCAGGACCGCGAGACGGGTTCGCGCATCGCACGGACCGGCAGCGGTGCCGCCACGGCGGTGGAACAGCGCGGTGGTCGTACGCCACAGGCCCGCCGCCGTGGCCGGGCCGGTGATGACCGCGGCGCAGGCCAGATCGGCCCACACCCAGTAGCTGTACGGGCGGGTGCCGCCCACCCCCTGGTAGTAGCGGGTGACCAGCAGGTGGTAGCCCTCCCACCAGTTGAACCCGGCGAGCGTGAACACCACAGGGAACACGGCCAGTCCGGCGAGCAGGGGGAGCAGCAGGAGGGGGCGCTCCCGCAGGTCCCGCCGGGCGAGGACGAGCACCGCGGCGCCGATGAGGGCGAAGAGCGCGAGGCCGTAGGAGAGGTAGCAGGTCAGGCCGAACAGCAGGCCCGAGGCCGCCGCCGCCCCGAGGGAGCGCCGGGTCAGCGCGAGGGCGAGCAGGGCCACGGACCAGGCGGCGGCGGCCGCGAAGTAGGCGTCGGCGGAGGTGCCCTGCCACACCGCGGCGGGCGCCAGCACCAGGAACGGCGCGGCCCGCCGCGCCGGCCGCTCGCCGGCCAGGGCGCGGACCGCGACCAGCACGGCCACGCAGCCCGTCGCCCCGACGACGACGCACCACATCCCGGCCCAGCCCCCGCCGCGCAGCCCGATCCGGTCCAGCAGCACGAACGTCAGCGTGGCGGCCGGGGGATGACCGGCGATGTGCGCGGGCCAGGGGTCGGGGGTGCCGCTGACGATGTGGTGGGTGAAGTCGCGCAGGGTGGCCGGGATGTCGTGGAAGCGGCCGATGACCCGGAGGTACTCGTTGCCGGTGGTCAGCCTGCCCGCGATGCCCCGCTGCCAGCCGTCGACCAGCGCCAGGGAGAGGATCCAGGCCAGGGCCGTCGCCCAGGCGGCCGCGAGCAGCCCGCGCCAGGGCAGGCGGACCGCGAGGGCGGGGCCGTACACGACGGTGGCCGCGGCCACGGCCAGTGCCGCGGGAGTGCCGGGACCGACGTGCGGGTCCCAGTCGGCGAACAGGGGCGGCCAGTGCACGAACAGCGTGTGGCGGGTGTCCTGGATGTGTCGGCCGACGAGCACGGCCGCCGTGACGAGCAGGGCGGCGGCGCCGGCGGCGGTCAGGTCGCGGCTGAGGGAGCGGGTCACACCGGAACGCTAGGCCGGGCGGGCGGTACCCGGCCGCCGTCCGGGCCGGACGTCAGCGTTTCGTCACCGGTCGCACGCCCGGTTCCGGGTGGTTCCCGGCCTACGGTCGGGACATGCGCGACCATCACCGGCTCCCCACTTCTCCAGGCTTCTGGCGCAGCTCACTGCGCGGTCCCTGGTTCACCTCGGTGCTCGGCCTCGTCCTGCTCGCCGGCATCACCGTGCTGTTCGTGACCGGCCTCGTGTCGTACGCCGCGTACAACCCCGGTCTGTCCCGGGTGAACGACATGACACCGGACAAGGGCTTCCTCGGGTTCTACCTCTTCGCCTGGCCGACCGGCCCGGTGTGGCTGTACCGGCTCACCCAGGGCGTCCACGTCACCCTCGGCGTCACCCTGATCCCCGTGCTGCTGGCCAAGCTCTGGTCGGTGGTGCCGAGGCTGTTCACGCTGCCGCCGGCCCGCTCCGTCGCCCACGCCTTGGAGCGGATCTCACTGCTGCTGCTGGTCGGCGGCGGACTCTTCGAGTTCACCACCGGAGTGCTCAACATCCAGCTGGACTACGTCTTCCCGGGCTCCTTCTACCCCCTGCACTTCTACGGCGCCTGGGTGTTCTTCGCGGCCTTCGTCGCCCACGCCGCGCTCAAGACACCGAAGGCGCTGCGGGCCGTACGGCGGCGGCTGCGCGAGGACGAGGCCGGCGACCTGGTGTCCCCGGACCCCGCCCCGCCCACCGTCTCCCGGCGCGGGGCGCTGGGCCTGGTCGGCGCCGGCTCGCTGCTGCTGTTCCTGACCACGGTCGGGCAGAGCCTGGGCGGCCCCTTCCGCCGTACGGCCCTGCTCGCGCCGCACGGCGCGGCCGATCCGGCCGGCGGCCCGAACGGCTTCCAGATCAACAAGACGGCCGCCTACGCCGGAATCACCCCGGCCGACATCCACGAGGACGCCTGGCGCCTCGTCGTCACCGGCCGCACCGGCACCGTCCGGCTCAGCCGCGCGGACCTCCTGCGACTGCCCCTGCACAGCTCGTCGTTGCCCATCGCCTGCGTGGAGGGCTGGTCGACGGCCGACCAGTGGTGGCGCGGGGTCAGGCTGCGGGACCTCGCGGCGCTCGTCGGACACGACGGGAACCCGCCGGACCTGCTCGTGGAGTCCCTGCAACGGCACGGCGCCTTCCGCCGCGCGGCCCTGCGCGCGAACCAGGTGGCCGATCCGCGCTCCCTGCTCGCCCTGTACGTCAACGGCGAGGAACTGTCCCTCGACCACGGCCACCCGGCACGCGTCATCGTGCCCGCCGCGCCCGGCGTGCTCAACACCAAGTGGGTGGGCCGGCTGACCTTCGGAGACCTGTGATGCCGCGTCGCGTGCCGCTCGGTAGCCCCTTCCAACTGCTGCTGCTCGTCTGCTCGTTCGCGCTCGCCGCGTACGCCGGGGTCCGGCTGTTCGCCGGTGACTGGTGGGGGGTTGCGGTGTGGATCGTGGCCGCCGCGCTGCTGCACGACCTCGTCCTGCTGCCGCTGTACGCGGCGGCGGACCGTGCGGTGGCGCACGGCCTCGGGGCGGCCGGGCGGCGCGCCTGGACCCCGTACGTGCGGGTCCCGGCCGCGCTGTCCGGCCTGCTGCTGCTCGTCTGGTTCCCGCTGATCAGCGGGATGGCGGACCAGCGCTACCGGGTGACCACCGGGCTGTCCCCGGACGGCTTCCTCGCCCGCTGGCTGCTGATCACCGCCGTGCTCTTCGGCGGCTCGGCGCTCCTGCTGGCCCGGCGGCTGCGCAGGGCGGCGAAGCACCGTCCGCCGGCGCCCCACTGAGCGACGGGCCGCCAGCCGGCCCCGCGCGCGTACCCGAGCAGGGCCCGGGTGCCGAGGCGCGCCCAGGGGAACGGGGCGCCGGCGCCGTCCGGGCCGGCGGCCACGTCGACCACCTGGACCCGGGCCCGTTCGTCGACGTCGACCGCCGCGCTCTCCGCGATCAGCAGGCCGCCCGGCCGCAGCAGCCCGGCCACCCGCTCCAGCAGGGCGGCCGGGTCGCCGCCGATGCCGATGTTGCCGTCCATGAGCAGCACGGTGTCCCAGCGGCCCTCGCCGGGCAGCGGCTCGAACACCGAGCGGCGCAGCACCGGCCCGCCGAGCCCCGCGGTGTGCTCGACGGCGGCGTCGCTGACGTCGATGCCGAGCACGGTACGGCCGCGGGCCGCGAGTTCCGTCACCAGCCGGCCCGGCCCGCAGCCGACGTCCAGCACGGCGCCCTCGCAGCGGTCCAGCACCTCCAGGTCGACCGGATCGGCCCGGGCGCACCAGCGCTCCACCTCCAGCGGCAGCAGCCAGCCGTCCGTGCGGCGCAGGAACAGCGGGCCGCGGCCGGTGCGCAGCGCGGCGGAGTACGGGTCGGCTGCCGCCCAGGCGACGGAGCCGCTCATCGCGGTCCTGCCGGGGTGCAGCGGGCCAGCCGGATGGCGAACCGGCTGGTCGGGGCCAGCGCGGCCACCGCACGGGCGTCGGCCGCCACGTCGACGTCCCGCAGCCGCGGCAGCTCGCGCACGCGCAGCCCGGCGGCGGCCAGCCGCTCCCGCTGCACCTTCCCGGTCACGGGCGTCGACATGGGCACGCCCCGCAGCAGCGCGGGGTCGGGCTCGGCCAGCCCCAGCGCCCAGAAGCCGCCGTCCTCCGCCGGGCCCAGACACGCGTCGCAGTCCGCGAAGTCCACGCTCAGCAGCTGCGGCGTCACCTGGGGGGTGTCCATGCCGATGAGCAGGGCCGGACCCCGGCAGTGCCCGAAGGCATGCGCCAGCCGCTCGTCCAGCCCGCCGGAGCACTGCGGCAGCACCTCGAATCCCGGCGGCAGCCAGGGGCCCGGGGCACCGTCGAGGACCAGGATCCGCCGGGAGGCGGGAGCGGCCGCCACCGCGTGCAGGGTGTCGGTGAGCGCCGCCTCGGCCAGCTGCGCCGCCTCCTCGGGGGTGAACGGCGGGGTGAGCCGGGTCTTGACCCGCCCCGGGCGCGGCTCCTTGGCGATCACGAGCAGTGTGGTCACCGCGGGATCCTCTCGCCGGCCGGCGCCTCGGCGAGGACACGGCGCATGTCCCGTACCGCCTGCCAGGTGCCGCGCCAGGTGCCGGTCACCTTGGAGGCGCCGGTGCGCGGGAGGTAGGGCACGTCGTGTTCGGTGATGCGCCAGCCGGCGTCGGCGGCGCGGACGACCATCTGCAGCGGGTAGCCGCTGCGCCGGTCGGTGAGGTCCAGCGCGAGCAGCGCCTCACGGCGGGCAGCCCGCAGCGGCCCGAGATCGCGCAGCCGCAGCCCGGTACGGCGGCGCAGCATGCGCGCGAGCGCCAGATTGCCGGCCCGCGCGTGCGAGGGCCAGGCACCCCGGCCCTCGGGACGCCGCCGCCCGAGCACCAGGTCGGCCTCGCCGGACCGCACCTCCCCTACGAACGTCATGAGCAGCGAGGGGTCGAGCGAGGCGTCGCAGTCGCAGAAGCACACGATGCCCGCGGTGGCCGCGGTCAGCCCGGCATGGCAGGCGGCACCGAAACCCCGCCGCGGCTCGTGCACCACGGTCGCGCCCAGCGCGCGGGCGATCTCGGCCGAGCCGTCGGTGGAACCGTTGTCGACGACGATGGCGCGCCAGCCCGCCGGGATCCGGCCGAGCACCCAGGGCAGGGCCTCGGCCTCGTCCAGGCAGGGCAGCACCACGTCGACGTCCGATGAAGTGGTCGTCACGGCTTTCACCCTACGAACGCGAACCGGGCATACCGGTCCACCGCTCCTTACGAAACACGGACGCCGCCCCCGTGCCGCGCCGACGGACCGCGCGTGGTGCGAGGCTGGACCCATGCAACCCCCGTACGAGCCCCACGAGGCCCGGGCCACCGCCGCGGCCCGGGTCCTGGTCGTCGACGACGACCCCACCGTCGCCGAGGTCGTGGCCGGGTACCTGGACCGCGCCGGCTATGTGGTCGACTGCGCCGACGACGGTCCCACGGCCCTGAGCCGTGCCGGTGCGCACTGGCCCGACCTCGTGGTCCTGGACCTGATGCTGCCCGGCATGGACGGCCTGGAGGTGTGCCGGCGGATGCGGGACCGGGGTCCCGTGCCGGTCATCATGCTGACCGCCCGGGGCGACGAGGACGACCGCATCCTGGGCCTGGAGGTCGGCGCCGACGACTACGTCACCAAGCCCTTCAGCCCCCGGGAACTCGTGCTGCGCGTGGAGTCCGTGCTGCGCCGCAGCCGCCCCGCCGCGACGGGGCACCGGCTCGCGGCGGCCGGGCTCTCGGTCGACCCGGACGCCCGCCGGGCCACCAAGGACGGCGGTGAACTCGCCCTCACCCTGAGGGAGTTCGACCTGCTCGCCTTCTTCCTGCGGCACCCGGGCCGGGCGTACAGCCGCGAGGACCTGATGCGCGAGGTCTGGGGCTGGGACTTCGGCGACCTGTCCACCGTCACGGTCCATGTGCGCCGGCTGCGCGGCAAGGTCGAGGACGACCCGGCCAGGCCCCGCCTGATCCAGACCGTGTGGGGCGTCGGCTACCGCTTCGAGCCCGGCGAACCGGAGGGCTGACCATGCGCGACACCCTCCTCATCGTCCTCTACGCCTTCGCCGGCGCCGCCGCGACGGGCCTCGCCGGAGCCTGCGTGCTGCGTCTGATCCGGCGGCGCTCGCTCACCGCCTCCCTCGCGGTGGTCGCGGCGGTCGGGGTCGTCGCCATGCTCGCGGGCACGCTGGCCGTCGCCTGGGCGATGTTCCTGTCCCCGCACGACCTGAGCGTCGTCACCACCGTGGTCGCCATGGCTGCCGTCGTGTCCCTGGCCACCGCCCTGCTCATGGGCCGCTGGGTGGTGGCCCGCAGCCGGGAACTCACCGATGCCGCCCGCTCGTTCGGCGACGGCGGCTCCTTCGCCGCCCCCGACGGCCCCGCGACGGCCGAACTCGAGGCCCTCAGCCGCGAGCTGGCCGCCACCAGCGCGCGACTCGCCGAATCCCGGGAACGGGAGAGGGCGCTGGAGACGTCCCGGCGCGAGCTGGTCGCCTGGATCTCGCACGACCTGCGCACCCCGCTCGCCGGGCTGCGCGCCATGTCCGAGGCGCTGGAGGACGGGGTGGCGGCCGACCCCGACCGCTATCTGAAGCAGATCCGCGCCGAGGTGGAACGGCTCAACGACATGGTCGGCGACCTCTTCGAACTCTCCCGCATCCACGCGGGCACCCTGTCGCTGAGCCTCTCCCGGATCTCCCTGTACGACCTGGTGGGCGACGCCCTCGCGGGAGCCGATCCGCTGGCCCGCGAACACGGCGTACGCCTCGTCGGCCAGGGCGTCGAGCCGGTGCCGGTCGAGGTGGACGGCAGGGAGATGAGCCGCGTGCTCGGCAACCTGCTGGTCAACGCCATCCGCCGCACCCCTGCCGACGGCACGGTCGCCATCGCCGCCGAGCGCACGGCCGACGGTGTGGTGCTGTCGGTCACCGACGGCTGCGGCGGCATCCCCGACGAGGACCTGCCCCGCGTCTTCGACACCGGCTGGCGCGGCACCGACGCCCGCACGCCCCCGGCCGGCGCGGGCCTCGGCCTGGCCATCGTCCGGGGCATCGTGGAGGCCCACCAGGGCCGGGCCAGCGTCCGCAACATCCCCGGCGGCTGCCGCTTCGAGGTGACCCTGCCGACGGCCTAGGTGTATTGATCACGAGCGTTGTCAACAGGGCCGGGGTCTTGATCATGGCGAAGACCTCCGGTGTGGTGCGAGGTGTCTGAGCTGCACCGCACACGGAGGTCTTCGTGTCCCGCCGTAATGTCCGCCTGACCGTTCACGGCAGACGCGTCCTGGTCGAACGCGTCCTGTCCGGCCGTCCCGCGTAAACAACCCTGCAGGTCAATACACCTAGCCGCGCAGGCTCAGCAGGGCGAACACGCCTCCGACCACCGGGCGGGCCTGGAAGCCGCCGCTCTGGACGTCGGCCACCGTGTCGTACCAGTCGGTGAACGGCACCCGCGAGGGCGTGGTGTGCGCGAACTCGTAGAGCCTGGAGATCAGCAGCTCGCTCACCGGGTGGCCGCGCAGCCACGCGGCCGTCCACATCTCCCAGTCACCCTTGGTGTAGCTGTGCCGCAGGTCGAGCGGCACGCCGAACTGGTTGGCCTGCGTCAGGTACCAGTCGCCCTCCTTCCGCGCCACGTCGCGGGGTATCAGACCGAGCCCGAGCAGCGCGTCCGGGTAGCCGTTGTACTTCAGGCTCCAGGTGCCGGGCTGGTCGTAGGCGAGCTTGAGGTGGTCCTTGTCGGTGTCCTGGGCCTTGTCCACCCACTGGCCGATGTAGTCCCGGGCGGTGCTCGCGTACTTCGCGCTGTCGGCGGAGTTGCCCGCCGCGGTGGCGATCTGTCCCATGGCACCGATGGCCAGGATGCCCTTCAGGGCGAGGTTGGCGCTGTGCGCGATCCAGCCGGTGAAGTCGTCCGTCTGGTTCTGGTTCTGCGGGTCGAGGGCGTTGTCCACCAGGTAGTCGGCCCACTGCTTCAGGATCGCGTAGTGCGCGGTGGCGAACGCCTTGGCGTCCGCGGAGTCGGTGCGCGCCAGATAGGCGGCGGTCATCAGCACCGCGTTGGCGGACTCCTCGACCGGCATGTCCTCCTCGTTGCCGTCGTTGTGCCCGCTCGCGTTCGGGTAGCCGGACCCGAGGTCGTGCTCGGCGAACTTCTTGGGCCAGCCGCCGTTCTCCGCGTAGTCCAGGAGCGGTTGCAGGATCAGGCCGAGGTACTCCGGGTCCAGGTAGAGCCACACCGGTATCGCCGGATAGGCCACGTCGATGGTCGACATGTTGCCGTCGGAGGAGATCTCCTTCAGGAACGCCCAGGGCTTGCCCTTGCGGCTGACCAGTTCGGTGCCGGCGTACGCCTGCCGCAGGGCCAGCGCGCACAGCGCGGCGTACTTGGCGCCGCCCGCGGCCGTGGCGTCCTTGCGCACCTTGTGGTCCAGGGCCGCGGTGCGCTTCTGCGCCGCGGCCGCGTCGGAGTGGAAGTAGGCCGCCATGTCCTGCCAGCTCGACCAGTACGACTTCCACAGGGGCGGCAGCTGCTCGCCGAGGTAGCTGACGGCGGGCTCGCGCACGTGGCCGACCGACAGGACCGCGCGGGTCGAGGCGTGGACGCTGCCGAGGTCGAACCGGAAGGCGAACACCGGCCAGCTGTCGTTGATGGCCCGCGGCTGGCGCGTGTCGGCGGAGTTGGCCAGCGCCTTGCCCTCCAGCGCGGTGGCGCGCACGGCGGTGTCCGAGCCGATCTGCCAGCTCAGCCCGGAGCGGTTGGTGGCGCTCCACACGACGGTGCCCCAGGACGCCATGTCGCCGTTCTCCCTGAGCACTCCGGGGCTGTCGGGAGTGAAGGTCAGCGAGGTCGCCGTCGTACCGCCCGAACCGGACAGTTGCTCCTGCGACCAGCGGATCTTCGTCCCGGAGTTGCCCGAGGCCCACTCGCCGGAGATGTCGAAGTACAGCGCGACGTCGTGCGCCTTGCCGTCCAGGCTGCGCACGTCCGCGACGACGTACGACAGCGGCATCGACTGGCGGCGCAGGTCGCCCGGCTCCACGGGGGACAGGAACGTCAGGGTCAGCTGCGCGCCGCCGGCCTCGAAGACGAACTCCGAGCGCGTCGCGGTGAGGGTCAGCGAGCGCTGCACCGCGCCGCGGGAGATCGGGTGGTCGGTGACGCTCGGGGCGCCCAGGAACAGGAAGTTGGTGCCGTCGACCCGGATGACACCGGCCATGGCCGTGGTGCGGCCGGTCCAGAACCCGGGCCAGTGTCCGCTGGGCAGGTCCGCGTTCAGCCAGGTGCTCAGGTAGGGCGAGCGCACGGCCAGCGGGACGGCGGGCGGCCGGATCGGGTCGAAGGCCGGGGCGACCGCGCCGGCGGAGGAGGCGGCGGCCGTGCCCCCTGCCGACAGCTCGGCGGCCTGCGCGCGCTGGGTGAGGCCCGGGAGCAGACCGGCACCGGCCGCACCGAGGCCGGCCGCGCCGGTCCATCTGATCAGTCCGCGGCGGGTGAGGCCGCCGGAGCCGCCCGGGGAGTCCGAACCGGCCTGCGGACCGGGGAGGTTGGACCCGTTCGCGGGCAGACCGGCGTTGTCGTTCCTTTGGGTCATTCGGTTCTCCTGGAGGAGCCGCTCGGGGAAAGCGGTGAAGGGCAGGGATGTGCGCGCGGGGCGGGGCGGACGCGTCGAACTGCCGGAGGAGCCATGGGGGGAACGCGCGGTGGTCCGGCATCGACCACACGGCGGAGGTGGAGGGCCGTTCGTACAACGATGAAAAGCCGAAGCAGGACGATGACAGCACAGACTGGATGTCATGTCCACCCTTCGGTGAGAACCTTTGCCGCAGCCTTCCGGATCACGGGTGACACGCCTCAAGTACTGCTCTGAGCTGGGTATTTGTGTCACCCCCTAGGCCGCGGAAGCGTTACGGGTCGGTCGGCTACCCAACTCGCACCGCTTGAAGCCCTTCTGAGGACGGCGCGATGGAAGTCGTTCGCAGAGAACTCGAACTGACGTATTGACAGTGATCCGGGCCATCCCTCACTGTTCCTCTACATCGTTGTTCTACATCGTTGTACCAACCTGTCAGGCCTGGTCGCCCACGAGCCCGCCCGGCCGGTTTCCTCTTCGCTCTCCAGCAAGAACTCCACCCCTCCCGACCGCTTCGACGAGGATGTGATCGGCGCATGTACGCCACCTTCCGGGCCAAGGCCGTCTCTGCCGCGGTGCTCACCGCCGGCCTCTGCCTTTCCGCGTCCGCCTGCACCAACTCCGGCAGCGACTCGTCCTCGGGCTCCAAGGCGGGTTCCGGCGACAACACCGCGGCCGCCCAGCAGGTCGCCTCGCCGAGCGCCTCCGCCTCAGGGCCCGGCTGCAGCTACCAGCGCTACGGCGGCGGTGTCCCCAAGCTCGACATCACCGACGGCAAGACCGTGGTCGGCTTCTCCCAGTCGGAGTCCACCAGCAACCCGTTTCGGGCCACCGAGACCAAGAGCATCGAGGCGCAGGCCAAGAAGCTGGGCGTCAAGCTGATCGAGCGCAACGCCAACGCCGACGTCAACACGCAGAACTCGCAGATCGAGGACATGATCGCGCAGGGCGCGAAGGTGCTGATCGTGGCCCCGGAGAACTCCGACGGCCTCGGCCCCGCACTCGCCCAGGCCAAGGCCAAGAAGATCCCGATCCTCACCATCGACCGCTCCGTGGCCGGTAGCGCCTGCACCGACTTCGTCGCCTTCATCGGCTCGAACTTCTACGGCCAGGCGCAGATCGCCGCCGACGACCTGGCCGGCGCCACGAACAGCAGCGCGCACGTGGCGATCCTGACCGGCAGCCCCGGCAACAACGTCACCACCGACCGCACCAAGGGCTTCGAGGACCAGGTCAAGGCCAAGTACCCGAACATGAAGATCGTGGCCTCCCAGACCGGCAACTTCGCCCAGACCGACGGGCAGAAGGTGATGGAGCAGCTGCTCCAGGCCCACTCGGACATCAACGCCGTCTACGCCGAGAACGACGAGATGGCCCTGGGCGCCATCCAGGCCATCAAGTCCGCCGGGAAGACCCCCGGCAAGGACGTCAAGATCGTCACCATCGACGGCATCTCGCAGATGGTCCAGAACGTCGCCGCCGGCCAGGCCGTCGCCGACATCGAGACCAACCCCCGCTTCGGGCCCCTCGCCTTCCAGTCCCTGCAGGACTTCTACGGCACCACCGGCGTCCAGCCCAAGGTCATCATCAAGGACGGTCACTTCACGTCCGACAACGCCGAGCAGGCCCTGTCCCAGGGCCTGGTGTACTGACCGAGCCGCCGGGTCCGGCGGGCCGCGGGCCCACACCCCCGCGGCCCCCGGACCCGTCGCACCGGCTGCCGCCCCGCACCCCGCCCCCGGCAGCCCCCTTCGAGGAGGCAGACGTGGTCCAGCAGGACCCGCACCCCCACGCCGACCCCGGCCCCGTCCTGGAGGTCGCCGGCGTGAACAAGAGCTTCGCCGGCGTGCACGCGCTGCGCGACGTGGACTTCGCCCTGCGCCCCGCCGAGGTGCACGCGCTCATCGGTGAGAACGGCGCGGGCAAGTCCACCCTGATCAAGGTGATGACCGGCGTCTACCGGCCCGACTCCGGCACGGTGCGACTGGCCGGCCGGGCACGCGAGTTCCGCAACCCGCTCCAGGCCCAGGCGGACGGCATCTCCACCATCTACCAGGAGGTCAACCTCGTCCCGCTGATGTCGGTCGCGCGCAACCTGTACCTCGGCCGCGAGCCGCGCCGCTTCGGACTGGTGGACGTCGCCCGGATGAACCGCGAGGCCGCCGAGGTGCTCGGCCGCTACGGCGTCGGCGTCGACGTCACCCGCCCGCTGCGCACCCTCGGTCTCGGTGCCCAGCAGATGGTGGCGCTGGCCCGGGCGGTGCAGATCGACGCGCGGGTCGTCATCATGGACGAGCCCACCTCCTCGCTGGAGCCGCGCGAGGTCGACACCCTCTTCTCGGTCATCCGCGACCTCAAGCGGCAGGGCATCGCGGTGGTCTACGTCAGCCACCGGCTCGACGAGCTGTACGCGATCTGCGACCGGGTCACCGTGATGCGCGACGGCGCGGTCGTGCACACGGGCGAGATGGCGGGCCTCCAGCGGCTGCGGCTGGTCTCGCTGATGCTCGGGCGGGAGATGTCCACCGTCCGGGAGAAGGGCACCACCGCCTTCGGCACCGACCGGCACGACCGTCGCGAGGGCAGCCCCGCGCTGCGGGCGACGGAACTCTCGGTGCGGCACCGGCTGCACGACGTCTCCCTCGACATCCACCCCGGCGAAGTCGTCGGTCTCGGCGGCCTGTTGGGGGCCGGACGCAGCGAGACCGCCAAGGCGATCGTCGGCGCGCTCGCCACCGAGGGGGGAACGGTCGAGGTCGAGGGCCGGCCGATGCGCCGGCGCAGCCCCGCCGCCGCGATCCGCGCCGGTGTGGTGATGCTGCCCGAGGACCGCAAGGCGGAGGGCATCATCCCCAGCCTCTCGGTGCGCGAGAACATCTCGCTCGCCGCGCTGCCGCGCCTGTCGCGCGCCGGACTGGTCTCGGGGGCCAAGCAGGACGAGATCGTCTCCTTCTTCATGAAGCGGCTGCGGATCAAGGCGTCGAGCCCCGACCAGCGGGTCAGCGACCTGTCCGGCGGCAACCAGCAGAAGGTGCTGCTCGCCCGCTGGCTCTGCCTGAACCCCAAGGTGCTGCTGCTGGACGAGCCCACCCGCGGCATCGACGTCGGCGCCAAGGCCGAGGTGCAGGCACTGATCGACGAACTGGCCGGCGACGGACTCGGCGTGCTGCTGATCTCCTCCGACCTGGAAGAGCTGATCGAGGGCTCCGACCGGGTGGTGATCCTCAAGGACGGACAGGTCGTCGGCCACCTCGCCGACGAGGAGGTCACCGAGGAGCGCCTGCTCGACGCGCTCGCCACCGCACCGCACGAAGCGGCCGGGAAGCCGGCCCAGGGCCCCGGCACACCGGCCGGGGCCCCCGGCGAAGGCTCCGCCGAGGACGCGTCCGACCCCGTCAAGGAGAACCAGCGATGACCACGCTCACCTGGAGCGGCCCCGCCGCCGACCGGGCCCGGCTGCTGCGCCTGCTGCAGGACTACGGCGTCTACGCGGCCCTGGTCGTGCTGTTCTGCGTGGCCGTCGGCCTGGACACGTCGTTCGTCGAGATGAGCAACCTCCGCGTCCAGCTCTTCCAGCTCGCCCCCACCCTGCTCGTCGCCCTCGGCATGGCCCTGGTCATCGGCACCGAGGGCATCGACCTGTCGGTCGGCGCCGTCATCGCGCTGGCCGCCTCCGTCGTACCGCTGTACGCGGGTTACGGTCTCGCCGGAGCGCTGCTCGTCGCCCTGCTCCTCGGCGCGGTCGCGGGCGCGGTCGGCGGCGCGATGGTGGCCCTCGCCCGCATCCAGCCCATCGTGGCCACCCTGTCCCTGATGATCGGCGTGCGGGGGCTCGCCGAGATCATCAACGGCAACTCCGCCAAGCCGGTCATGCAGTCGGGCATCCTCGACCTCGGCTCGCGCAACATCGCGGGGCTGCCCGAGATGGCGTGGATCGCCGCCGTCTGCGCACTGCTCACCGGGCTCCTCGTGCGCCGCACCACCTTCGGCAGGCAGCTGGTGGCCGTAGGGGACAACCGGCAGGCCAGCCGGTTGTCGGGCCTGCCGGTGCGCCGGGTGCTGATCACCGTGTACGTGATCTCCGGGGTGCTGGCCGGGCTGGCCGGCGTGCTCATCGTCAGCCACGGCGCCGAGGCCGACCCGGCCAACCAGGGCCTGAACATGGAGCTGAACGCGATCACGGCGGTCGTCGTCGGCGGCACCCCGCTGTCCGGGGGCCGGGTGCGGGTGCTCGGCACCGTCGCGGGCGCCCTGTTCATGCAGCTGATCACGGCGGTGCTCACCCAGCACAACGTGCACACGTCGTACACCCAGATCGTCGAGGCGGCCATCATCGCTTTCGCCGTGTACGCCTCCCAGGAGCGTGGTTCCCGATGACCTCCACCGTCCTGACGACCGCGGAGCCGGGGGCGGCCGCTCCGCGCCCCACCCTCGGCGAGCGGATCGCCCCGCAGATCCAGCGGCGCGGCGCGCTGGCCGTGCTGGTGCTGGTGGTCGCGATCGCCTCGGCCACCTCCGACACTTTCCCGACCTGGTCCAACATCAGCAGCATCCTCGGCAACAACGCGTTCGTGTGGCTGCTGGCCCTCGGCATGACCTTCGTCATCATCACCGGCGGCATCGACCTGTCCGTCGGCTCCATGTACGCGCTCGGGGGAGTGCTCGGGGCCTACGGCTCCACCCACGGCACCTGGCTCGCGGTCCTGCTGCCGCTCGCCGTCGGCGCCGCCTGGGGAGCCCTGCAGGGACTGCTCGTCGCGCGCGCCCGGATGGCGCCGTTCATCGTCAGCCTGGTCGGCCTGCTCGGGCTGCGCGGCCTGCTGCAGGCCATCACCGACGAGGGCGCGAACACCTATCTCGTCCCGCAGCACTCCGCCTTCCGCGACCTGGGCGCCGGCACCTGGACCCCGGTCCTGATCGTCGCCGTGCTCTTCGCGCTGGGCGCCCTGCTGCTGACCCGCACCGGGTTCGGCGCCACCCTCACCGCGATGGGCGGCAACGAGAACGCGGCGCTGCTGCTCGGCCTGCCGGTGGCGCGCGCCAAGGTGCTGGTCTACCTGCTGTCGGGCACCCTGGCCGCGGCGGCCGGCGCGCTCGGCGGCGCCCGCCTCGGTTCCGGCGTGACCACCATCGGCGTCGGCTACGAACTGACCGCCATCGCCTCGGTGGTGATCGGCGGCACCCTGCTCACCGGAGGCAGCGGCTCGGTGGCCGGCACCGTCAGCGGCGTCCTGCTGCTCGCGGTCATCCACAACCTCATCGACCACTACTTCTCGCAGTACGGTTCCGCCTTCACGGACACCGTGAACGGCGCGTTTCTCGCTGTGGTAGTTCTGATGCAGGCCTTGCTCAGCCGTACCCAACAGCTGGAATGAGCACCCACCGCCGGACCTGGCGCGGCGCGGCCGCCCAGCGGACGGCCGGATCCCCCGTCCTCTTCTGAGAAAGGATCGCCGTGGGCGTCAGCCTCAAGGATGTCGCGCTGCGCGCCGGCGTGTCGGTCAAGACCGTCTCGAACGTCGTCAACGACTACCCGCACGTGACCCCGCACACCCGGGAGCGGGTGCAGCGGGCCATCGACGAGCTGGGCTACCGGCCCAACCTGACGGCCCGTCACCTGCGCAAGGGGCGCACCGGGCTGATCACCCTGGCCATCCCGGAACTGGGCAACCCCTACTTCGCGGAGGTCGCAGGCGCGGTGATCGACGCGGCCGCCCGGCACGACCTGACCGTGCTCCTCGACCACACCGCGGGGCTGCGGGAGAAGGAACTGCTGGTGTCGCAGGGCTTCCGCTCGCACGTCATCGACGGGCTGATCCTCAGCCCGATCGGACTGGAGCGCGAGGACCTGCTGGACCGGCCCGAGGGCCCGCCCATGGTGCTGCTGGGCGAGCGCGAGTACGACGGCCCCTACGACCACATCATGATCGACAACGTGGGGGCGGCCCGGATCGCGGTGCGCCATCTGCTCGATCTCGGCCGACGCCGGATCGCCTTCCTCGGCGCCCGCCGCGAGAGCGCCCGCCAGCCCGCCCACCTGCGGCTGCGCGGCTGGCGGGAGGCGATCACCGGGGCCGGTCTGGTGCCGGACGAGTCCCTGGTGGTGGCGACCGAGGGCTACGACCGGGCCGACGGCGCCGCCGCGATGGCGGCCCTGCTCGACCGGGACGAGCGGCCCGACGCCGTCTTCGCCTACAACGACCTGGTCGCGCTCGGCGCCATGCGCACCCTGGTCGAGCGAGGGCTGCGGGTCCCCGAGGACATCGCGGTGGTGGGCTTCGACGACATAGAGGAGGGGCGCTACGGGGCGGTCTCGCTGAGCACCGTCGCCCCCGACAAGACCGGCATCGCCCGGCTCGCCGTGGACTGCCTGGTGGCGCGGATCGCCGCCCGGGACCAGGACACGGCGCCCGCGCCCCGCCGGATCAGGCCCGGCCACCGGTTGATCGTGCGCGAGTCCACCGCGATCCGACGGGGCTGACCGGCCGTACCCCCTTCACGCCGCCACCGAAGTGCGCCGGCGTACGCCGCCGTGCCCCGACCACGACCGAGGATGACGATGCCGAAACCCCACTGCACCCTCACCGAGTCCCCGTACGGCAGCGCGCCCGACGGCACGCCCGTCGACCGCTGGCGGCTGGAATCAGGCAGCGGGGTCGGCGCGGACGTGCTCACGTACGGGGGCACCCTGGCCGCCCTGCGCGTTCCGGCGCCCTCCGGACGCGTCGCCGACATCGTCCTCGGCCTGCCCGGCATGGCCGAGTACGCGACCCCGCACCCCTACTTCGGCGCCCTCGTCGGCCGCTACGCGAACCGCATCGCGGACGGTACGTTCACCCTCGACGGGGAGACCCACCGCGTCCCCGCCACCGACCGCGGGCACGCGCTGCACGGCGGACCCGACGGCTTCCACCGGCGGGTCTGGCAGGGCGGCCCGGCCGCGGCCGACGGCGCGGACGTGGCCGCGCTCACCCTCCGGCTGCGCAGCCCCGACGGCGACATGGGCTTCCCCGGCACGCTGGACGTCGAGGTCACCTACAGCCTCGACGGCGAGGGCACCCTGGCCGTCGACTACCGGGCCCGCACCGACCGCCCCACCGTGGTGAACCTGACCAACCACTCCTACTTCAACCTCGCCGGGGCCGGCAGTGGCGACGTGCTCGGCCACACCCTGCAACTGGACTCCGACGCCTACCTCCCGGTGACGGCCGAGGCGATCCCGTTCGGCCCGTCCGCGCCGACCGCGGGCACCCCCTTCGACTTCCGCGACGCGCACCCGATCGGCGAGCGGATCGCCGCGGACGACGTCCAGCTGACCGACGCGGGCGGCTACGACCATTGCTGGCTGCTCCAACCGCCGCACACGGCAGGCGAGTTGCGCCGCGCCGCCCGGCTCGCCGACCCCGACAGCGGCCGACTGCTGGAGGTGTGGACGACCGAACCGGGCATCCAGGTCTACACCGGCAACGCCCTGGACGGCTCCTTCGCGGGCACCGACGCCAAGCCCTACGAGCGGCACGGCGCCGTATGCCTGGAGACCCAGCACCACCCCGACTCGCCGAACCGCCCGGAGTACCCGGGCACCGTGCTGCGGCCGGGGGAGGAGTACCGCAGCCGCACCGAGTTCCGGTTCCCGCACCTCGCGGCGTGACCGGTCGTCAGGTCAGCTGTACAGGTTAGCTGGACAGTTCAGACTGAAGGATTTATCGTCGCCCGCATGAGTGAGAACCCACCGCTGTAACCCTCGGCGCTCCGCGCCTCGCAGGAGGTCCGCGCGGTCATCGGCCGCCTCCGCCGCCGCATCCGCAACGCCTCCGACGCCGGCGACCTCACTCTTCCCCAGGCGTCCGCCCTGGCCCGGCTGTCCACCGCCGACGGCGTCACCACCAGTGACCTCGGGTGCCCGCCGACTACCTGCCGCGCGCCGCCCGGGCGGTGGAGACGGCCCGGGCCGCCGGTGTCCCGGTCCTCCACGTGGTCCTCCGGCTGCGCCCGGGGCACGTCGACGCCCACCCGCGCAACAAGGTGTTCGGCTCCCTGCCGGCCGGCTACTTCACGGCGGACGACCCGGGCGCCGCCATCCACCCCGACGTCGCCCCGCGCGACGGCGAGATCGTCGTGCACAAGAACCGGGTGAGCGCCTTCGCCGGGAACAACCTCCAGCAGCTCTTGTCCGTCCAGGGCATCGACCACCTCGTGCTGGCCGGCATCGCCACCAGCGGCATCGTCCTGTCCACCCTCTGCCAGGCCGCGGACCTCGACTACCGGGTGACCGTCCTGTCCGACACCTGCGCCGACCCCAGGCCCGCCCTGCACGACACCCTCATGAACGAAGTCTTCGCCCGCAGGGGCGACACCCCGACCGTCTCCGAGTGGGCGCGGACGCTCGGCAGCGGCTCGTGAACAGGGCCCGCGGCGGCCGGGACCGGTGAGGCAGGGGAGGCCCAGGTCGCGCTCGGCCACCGGGCCGGTCCCGTACGTCCGGCGACGGCGCACGGAGCCGCCGGGCTCAGCCCTCGCGCAGCCCCGCGCACGCGAACTCCCGCATGCCCTCCGCGAATCCGACCCGGGGCGCCCAGCCCAGCGCGGCCCGCAGGCGTGCGGAGTCCGCGGTGATGTGGCGCACGTCCCCCAGCCGGTACTCCCCCGTGACGACGGGCTCCGGACCGCCGCACGCGGCGGCCAGCTCCCGCGCCATCGCGCCGACGGTACGGGGTTCGCCGCTGCCGGTGTTGTACGCCGTGAGCGCGCCCGGGGCGTGCTCCGCCCGCAGCGCCGCGACATTCGCCGCCGCCACGTCCCGTACGTGCACGAAGTCCCGCCGCTGCCGTCCGTCCTCGAACACCCGGGGGGCCTCGCCGCGGGCGAGCGCGGACCGGAAGAAGGACGCCACCCCGGCGTAGGGGGTGTCGCGGGGCATCCGGGGCCCGTACACGTTGTGGTAGCGCAGCGACACCGCGCTCCCGCCGGTGCAGCGGGCCCAGGCGGCGGCGAGGTGCTCCTGGGCGAGCTTGGTCGCCGCGTACACGTTGCGGGGATCCGCAGGGGCGTCCTCCGCGACCAGGCCCGGGACGAGGTCCTCGCCGCACTCCGGGCACCTGGGCTCGAACCGTCCGGCGCCGAGGTCGGCCACCGCGCGCGGTCCGGGTCGCACCCCGCCGTGCCGCGGGCACGCGTACCGGCCCTCGCCGTAGACCACCATCGACCCGGCGAGGACCAGGCGCCGCACCCCCGCCTCGGCCATCGCGGCGACCAGCACCGCCGTGCCCAGGTCGTTGCGCGAGACGTACTCGGCCGCGTCGGCGACACCGTTGCCGAGCCCGACCATGGCCGCCTGGTGGCAGACGGCGTCGACCCCGGTCAGCGCGCGGGCCACCGCCCCGGCGTCCCGCACGTCCGCGCCGGGGTCCTCGCGGACGTCGTACACCACGGGTTCGTGCCCGCTCTCGCGCAGCGCCTCGACGACATGGGAACCGATGAACCCGGCACCGCCGGTGACCAGTACACGCATGCGGCCACGCTAGACGGCGGCACCACCCCGACCGCGGGGCGCGCCCGCCACGTCACGACTCCGTAAGACGGACGCGGGTCAGGGTCAGCCGAGGCACAGCACGAGCACGCACAGCTGCGTCGGCGACGTCGAGGCCGGCGCGGGGGAGGCGCTGTGGGATGTGCCCGAGCCCGGATCGGCGGCGGGCGCGGGGGACGCCGTCCGCGGAGCCGGTGCGCTGCTCGGGGCGGAGACCGCATGACGGGTGGTGGACGCGGGAGCGGTGTGTGCCTGCGGGGCGGACGTCGTGGCCGGAGCGGGCGGCGCGGCGGAGTCCGGCCGGACGGAGGACAGCGTCGGCTCCGGCTGGGCCGGTTCGGACCGCGGCCGGGGCGCCGCGGAGCCCGGTGTCCGAGCCGCCGCGGCGGGGTGGGAAGACGGGTGGGCGGCGGGCGGCACCGACGCCGAAGGGGCGTGAGCGGTCGTCTGCCCGTGTGTGGCGCCCATGGGCCGGTCGTCCGGCGCGGAGGCCGCCTGTGCCCGGTCGGCGGAGTGCCGGTCCATCGAGGCGAGGGTCAGTCCGCCCCCGACGAGGGCGACGGCGGTCGCGACCACGGCCCGGCGCTGGTTCTTCTTCCAGCGGGCCAGCTGGCGACGGCGCGCCGCCCGCCCCTGCCGGGCGGGCGGCGCGTCCTCGACGTCGGCGGACGAACCGGTGTCCGAAGCCGGCTCCTCCGCCGCCCCGACATGTGAACCGGCGGGCGCCGACCGGTCCGGCCACGGATCCGCGGGCATGTCTTCCCAGCCCCGGGTGGCGGTCGGTGCGGCGCCCGCCGGCGCCAGGGACGGACCGCTGTACCCCTCGGTGCCGGGCGGTGCGATGTCCGGGGCGTAGGCGCCGCACCCGGGGCACACCAGCGCGCCGTTGAGGTGCCGTCGGCACGCGGAGCAGTAGTCCATCTGCGTCTTCCGGTCTTCCTGGTCAGACTGCGCCGTCGGCCCGTCCGGGCCACGGCCTGGTCACGTTCGCACGGAGGACCGAGCGGCCAGTCACGCTAACGGGACGATCGAAAGGCTGTGTGCAGTCTGTGTGGTACTCCTGCGCAGATTCCCCGGGCATCTCCCGACGACCGCCGGTGACCCCGGGGAACGGTCACTTCCGCACCGGTGCGGGGGACGCCCCGGGGCCGAAGCCGAGGGCGAAGACGTGCATGCCTCCCGTGGTGACGTCGGACGGCAGCCGGACGCTGCGCACCGTCCTGGCCGCGGCGAGGGGGACCGGTGCCGTGGCGAAGACGTACGTCGTGACGTCCTCGCGCGCGGCGCCGGCGTGGTTGCGGTAGGGGGTGGTCACCGCGACCGTGTCGTCGGGCAGGGGCGCGGAGCGGCCCCCGTTCAGCGTCCAGTCGGAGAAGCGGACACCGATCTGCTGGGTCGTTCCGTCGGTGTAGGTGACGACGGCCGTACCCGAGGTCGGGCCGTTGTTCGCCGACCCCAGGAAGGACAGCGCGCCCGAACCGGACACCCGTACCGTCTGGCCGTTCGCCTCGTAGTTGTCGGCGGTCGTGGGTGCCACGCCGGGCCAGGTGAAGGGGACGCCGTCGACGGTGATCCGCGAGCCCGGCGCGACTCCCGCCCCGGCCAGCGCGTCCGCGGAGTAGCTGTGCCCGGCGCCGTCGAAGTCGGCCGAGGCGGCGGCGGAGTCCGCGGAGGTGCCGACGTCGGTGTAGGTGGGCGCGCCCGGGTAGGAGGGCGGGGCGGCGGACGCGGCCGACGCCCAGGACCGGTTGGCGGAGGTGCTGAGCGTGAAGGCGAGGGTGCCTCCGTCGGTGAGGGCGCCGGCGGGGACGTAGGCCTTGTTCCACGCCGATCCGCGCCATGTGGCCGACCGGACGTAGGGAGCGTCGTCCGCGGCGCCCGCGCCGTCGATCGTGAGGGTGCGGCCGGAGGGGAGGGTGAGGACCGCGCGCGGGAAGCGGGGGCTGCCGAGGGCGAGATCGGCGGTGCCCGGGGTCTCCGGGTACATGCCGAGCTCGGACCAGACGAGCCATGAACTCATCTCGCCCAGGTCGTCGTTGCCCGCGAGACCGGCCGGTCCGTCGGTCCAGATCTGGTCCTGGACCTGCCGTACGACCTGCTGTGTCCGGTAGGGCAGGCCGATGTAGTCGTACTCCCAGGGGATGTTCAGGCTGGGCTCGTTGCCCAGGTTGGTGTGGCCGCCGGCGCCGGTCAGGGAGGACAGGTCCGTGTCGAGGAACCTGGCCATGGCCGCGTCGCCGCCCATGGCGGTGGCCAGTCCGTGCAGGTCGAACGGCACCATGGGGGTGTACTGCCAGGAGTCGCCCTCCACGAAGTACTTGCCCGAGGTCGGCGAGAACCCCGCCGTCCAGGTGCCCGAGGCGTCGCGGGGCCGGACGAAGCCGCCGGCGTGGTCGAAGAGGTTCCCCCAGTCCTGCGCCCGGTCCACGAAACGGCGCTGGTCCGTGCGGTCGCCGAGGGCTCCGGCGAGTGCGGAGACCGCGAAGTCGGCCGAGTCGTACTCCAGCGTGGTGGAGACCGGTCCGTAGTAGTTGCAGCAGCCGTACGTGCCGTTCGTGGGCAGCCGGCCGAGCTGCTCCAGGTGGTTCAGCCCGGGCCGGTTGCCGTTCGGGGCGGTGGCCTCGGCGACCATGTCCTTCAGTGCGGTGGCGGTGTCGAAGTGCCGGGCGCCGAAGGCGTAGTAGTCGGCGAGGATCTCGTCCGCCGGGTCGCCGACCATGACATACGTCTCGCCGTTGTTCTCGGACCACTTCGGGAACCGGCCGGTCTGGCGGTAGTCGTCGACCATCGACTGCGCGGTGTCGGAGGCGGTGCCCGGGGCGACGAGCGCCTCGAGCTGGGCCTGCGAGCGGTAGACGTCCCAGCCCGAGTAGTTGGCGTAGGCGGCGCCGTGGCCGGGGTCGACGGTGTGGGTCGTCCCGTCGAAGCCGGGATAGCTGCGGTTGCTGTCGCTGATCACGTTCGGGTGCAGCAGCGCATGGTAGAGGGCGGTGTAGAAGACGGTCTGCTCGCTGCGGGTGCCGCCGGCGATCCGCACCCGGCCGAGCAGGGAGTTCCAGCCGCCGTGCGCGGCGCTGCGCACCCGGCCGAGGTCCCATCCCGCGTTCTCCGCCTGCCGGTTGCCCACCGCGTCGGCGACCGACACGTACGACAGACCGACCTTGGCCTGGACGGCCCGGCGGCCGGTGGTGTCGAAGGTGACGTAGCCGTCGCTCCCCGCCGCCCGCGGGGTGAAGGTGTGTCCCGCGCGGGGGAGCGTGCCGTGCGGCACGGGCCTGTTCGGCGCCTCGGGGGCGTTCGGCGAGACACCCGACGGGGGAGAGGGGGGCACCGCGCCGGTGGCCGCTGTCGTGCCGCCGCTCGTGAACGACCGGTCGAAGACCATGTCGAAGTAGACGGTGTAGGCGTTGTGCGTCCCGCAGAAGTTGCCGCTGGTGACCTGGCCGCTCACCTCGTGGTCGCCCACCACGTCGAACCGGGCGGCGGAGTCGCCCGCCTGGCTGCCCGTCAGCTTGAAGAGGAGGTTCGCCCGGCTGGTGGCGGGGAAGGTGAACCGGGCCATCCCGCTGCGCGTGGTGGCGGTCAGTTCGGTGCGGACACCGTTGTCCAGCGACACGGTGTACGACCCCGGGGAGGCGGCCTCGTCCGTGTGCGAGAAGCCCGCCGTGGCACCCGTGTCGAGCGCGCCGACGGTCGGCAGCACCGGGATGTCACCGGCGGCGCGGCAGCCGGGTCCGGCGATGTGGGTCAGGCTGAAGCCGGTGATGGACGAGTCGCCGTACGCGTAGCCGCCGCCGTACGGCCGGTGCGGTGTGTCGGGGCTCCACTGGACCATGCCGAACGGGGTGTCGGCGCCGGGGAAGTCGTCGGCCGCGTTCGCGGTGCCGATGAACGGGTTCACGAGGGAGGCGGGATCGGCGACCGGCGCCGGTGCGGCCGTCGCGGCCCGGGCCGGAACGGCTCCGAGCGCCGTGACCAGCGCGACGACGGCCAGCAGGGAGGGAAGACGGAGCCGTGACAGGCCGTGACTCCGCCGTCTGCCCGGTCCTTTCGGACATGCCATGTGACCTAGTCCCTTCGCCAAGCAGGCTGATCAACCTGGAGGGGGATGCTGCGCGAGACGCTCGACAACGTTGTATCGGGTCAACAGGCCGTACTTCCGGGAACGTTGACCCCTTCACCCCCGGCTGTCAAGCGGCTGTGCTCCAGAACCGGCCGAGATCGACAATCAACAACTCCACACAGCTACAGAACTTCTCAGAAGCCGAAAGCCACAAATGTTGACGGGAAGTATCAGGGTGCGTAGGTTCCGCACCGGCCGCCCGGCCGCTCCAACCCGGCGGCTGTGAACCGGACTTACCCCCCAGGCCTGCCCGGACTGCCAGCCCTGGGCGGGACGAGCACTGGACCCACCGCGCGGACGGTTCGCTCGCCACGCTCGGCCGGTGCCTGGACATCGACGGCAACGGGACGGCGCACGGCACGAAGGTGGAGCTGTGGGACTGCAACGGCTCGTCCGCCCAGAAGTTCCCGCTCGTCTGACGCACGCGGTGCCCCGGGGCAGCGGCACATCCGGCCCGGCGGCCTCCGCCGGGCCGGTGTCCGGCCGTCAGCTCCCCGTCAGCAGCTGCCGCACCACGTACCCCGCGGAGTCCACCCCGGAGCTGCCGCCCTCGACCAGGGACGCGACCGCGATGTGTGAGTTGTAGGCGGTCAGCCAGCCGTTGGTGTGGTCCCCCTCCTCGGCGGTGCCCGTCTTGGCGCCGACCCCGGCCAGACCGCCGAGCCGCGGGGCCGCTGTGCCGCCGGCCGCGACGCCGCGCATCATCGACTGCAGATATCCCGCCGTGCGGGCCGAGATGGGCCGGGGCGCGGCGTCCTGGTGCTGCCCCGGCAGGATGACGGGCTGCTCGAACCCGGCGTTGCGCACGGTCGCCGCCACGGACGCCATGAACAACGGTGTGGCCGTGACCTTGCCCTGGCCGATGAACTGGGCCGCCTGGTCACCCCCTTGCGCGTCCGGCGGAATGCTCGGGTCGGTGGTGGCCACCCCGCCGCCGATGGACCAGCTGCCCATGCCGAAGACGTTCACCGCCTCGTCGTGCAGTGCGGAGGCGTCCCCGTCGTGCACCAGGTCGCGGAAGCCGTCCTTGATGAAGGAGGTGTTGCAGGAGACGGCGAAGGCCTGGGCGAGGGTCGCCCCCGGGTTGGCGTGCACCCCCGGGTCGTTGTGGAACAGCTGGCTGTTGGCCGTCAGCGAGTCCGTGCACGGCGCGGGACTGGCCGGGGAGAGTCCCGCCTTGTCGAAGAGGGCCGCCGAGGTGACGATCTTCATGGTGGAGCCCGGCGACTTGATGCCGTTGATCGCGATGTCCCCGTCCGCGCCGGTGTGCGCGATCGCGAGGATGTGTCCGTCGTGCCAGTCGAGGGCCACCGACCCGGCCGGCCTCCCCTGCAGGTGCGCGTCCTTCACGGCGGTCTCGGCCACCGTCTGCAGATGGGCGTCGATGGTCGTCCGGATCACCGGCGGGCGCCCCTTGACGAAGACCTTCAGCGTCTTGACCCCGGCGCCCTCGCCGTCGACGACGGCCACACCGGTGCCGGGAGTGCCGCCGGTGGCATCGCCGTGCTGCCGTATCGTCGCGGCGATGTCCTTCAGCGAGGGGAACCCGGACAGGTCCGTCTTCCCGTCGCTCGCCACCACCTTCGCCGCGGTCGCGCCGGCGGGAAGCCTGCCCGCGCTCAGCGACTGGTCGTCGCCCAGGCCCGGGTAGAGCACCGAGTTGTTCCAGTGCACCGCGACCCGGCCGTTGGTGCTCTTCAGCACGGCGACGGCGCTCGGGTAGGTCCAGGTGCCCCCCTCGACCTGCGCGGTGACGGTGAAGGAGACCTTGGCGGCCCCCGCCGTCGCCGTCGACGGGCCCGCCGCCCGCACATCGCCGAACGCCAGCTTCTTCAGGTGCAGGCCGTCCCCGTACCCCTTCAGGGCCTGCGCGGCCGTGTCCTGCGCGTCGGTGGCGCCGGCCGCGCCGTCGAGGTGTCGGCCGGACCACTGGTCCAGGAAGGTCCGGGCCAGCTTCAGCGCCTCGGCGTCGGACGGCGGCGAACTCGACACCGCGGAGGGATCGAATCCGCGGGCCGCCTTGGTCGTGTTGTCGTCGGACCCGTCGGACGCGAGCGCGTGCACGAGGTTGTAGGTACCGATGCCCCCCATGACGAGCAGCGCGGTGCACGTACCGGCGAGGCCGATCTTCACAGCTCTGTTCATGCGCCGGATCGTATGTACGTTCCATGTAGATGGGGTGCGCTCTCAGCCGTTTCGTTACCGGACTGTCAAGACGGGGTGCTCAAAAACTCGGGCCAGGGACGGCAAAGCCGCTCCGGTCAGCCGAGGCTCCGGCACAGCAGGGCCGCCGGTCCGGGGCTGCTGCCCAGGCGGGTGGTGAAGGCGATTCCGGCGGCGTACTCGTCCGACGCGCACTGCCCCTTGGAGCGGCCGTAGGCGAAGTCCCCGCCGGGGACGTCGGCCGGGCGGTTGTCGGACCGGTCGAACCACACGGTCCGCCCGGCCCCGGACAGCGTGCCCAGCGCGGGGACGCACAGGGCCGCCGACACGCGCTCGCCGCGTTCGCTGTAACCGGTGAGGAAGTCCCCCGAAGGGCACTGGTACTTGGTGTACCCGGACGCCCAGTCGCCGTCCGTGGGGACGTAGCGCTCGTCGGTGACGACCGTCGGGCTCCCGTCGGAGGCGCTCGGGGCCGCCGGTCCCGCGTCGGTGCACAGGCCCCGGCCACCGGTGTGGCTGAGCCCGGCGAGCCGCAGTCCGTCGGGGCAGGCGGCCTTGTACGCTCCGCTGTCCCAGTCTCCCCTCGCCCGCGCGCGCAGGGACTCGACCGCGTCGCCGTGGTCGGTGCTGAGCATGCGCCAGGTGGGGGCGGGCGCAACAGGACCCGTTTTCCCCGGCGTGTCCATCAGATGCCGCCATGCCGTACCGCGCCAGTCTCCGGGGTCGAGGATGCCGGAGCGGTGCCCCGCGCCGTCGTAGCGCAGGAGCGCCCAGTCGTCGTGGCCCTCGAAACCCACCAGCGGCCAGAACGCGAAGTCGGCGTCGTGGCCCGCGAGATAGTCCGTGAGACTGCCGAACCAGGTACGGGCCGCGGGGTTCGTCTCGCCCGACCCGATGCCGAACTCGCTGACCCAGACCGGTGCGGTGTAGTGCCGGCCGGTCTCCTCCACGTAGAACGCCTCGTCGTCGAGGGTCGCGTCCAGCTCGTCGCGCGTCAGGTCCTGGTACCGGGGATCGTGGGTCTCGCCGATTCCGGTGGCGCCGCTGTGGTGCGGGCCGGTGTACCCGTAGAAGTGGGCCGAGTAGACCAGTTTGTGGGCGTCGACCAGGGTGTGCGAGAGGGTGCGGACGGGGGTGAGCACCGGGCGCCCGTGCGGGAGCCCGTCCACGGGCAGTCCGGTCCAGTTGATGCCCTCGACGACGATGAGCAGGCGCGGGTTCGCCTCGGTGAGGATGCGGTCGGCGGCCAGCTGGGCCGCGGCGTACCAGTCGTGGCCGTCGCCCAGGCCCCAGTTGGGGTCGTCCAGCGCGTCGCGCCGTACCTCGTTGTAGAGGTCCGCGCCGACCACGCGCGGGACGGAGGCGTAGCGGCGGGCCATGAACACCCAGTCGTCCGCCCACTGCTGGGTGGACTGACGGGTGTTCCAGCGTTCGTTGCCGTCCAGTCCGCAGCACCAGCGGGAGGTGTTGGTGTGGTTGTTCAGGATGACCGCGAAACCGCTCCGGCTCAGTTCGCCGACCACCGTGTCGTAGATCTCCAGCGGAGTCCTGCCCCGCAGCCCGGGGTTGGCCGCCACGGCGCTGTCGGGCACGGGGGCCGTACTGTGGATCATCTCGTTGGAGAACGGCAGCCGGATGGTGTTGATGCCCAAGTCGTGGAAATCCGCGAGTAGCTGGGGCAGCGGTGTGCGGTCCAGGCCGAGCGGGATGCCGTGCGAGTCCTGGCCGGCGTGGTGGTTGGCGGGATCGGCCTCGTCGCCCGTACCGGTCCACGACCCCTGTGCGCCGTCCCAGTTGGCGCCCTTCAGCCGGAAGCGGTCGCCCTGGGCGTCGACGACGTAGCGGCCCTGGGTCGACAGGGGCGGGGACCAGCCGGCCGCATCCGCGGCCGCGGCGGCGGGCTGCGCCGGTGCGGCGGGCGGCGGGGCGGCGGACGCCGCGGTGGTCGTGGCGGCGGCGAGCAGCAGGCCCGCGAAGGCGGCGGCCAGGCGCGGGGCGGCGGATGCGAACGGCATGTCCACAACAATGCACGGTGCCCGGCCTCGCCGAAAGGGTCCGGTCGTGCGCGGCGGCCTACAGGGCCCGGGCGACCAGCAGGGCCACGTCGTCGTGGTCGTCCGGGTGGCGCAGCCCGTACAGCAGGACGTCGCAGATCTCCTCCAACGGCCTGCCGGGCTCGTCGAGGAGACCCAGCAGCACGTCCAGCCGGTCGTCGATGGGGTGCTGACGGGTCTCGACCAGACCGTCGGTGTACAAAACCAGCAGGTCGCCGGGGCGCAGCTCGACCGGGGTGGCGCCGAACCGGATGCCGCCCACGCCCAGCGGCGCCCCGGGAGGCAGGTCGAGCAGCACCGGGGGCTCGCCGGGGCGCGCCAGGGCGGGCGGCATGTGTCCGGCGTTGGCCGTGCAGCACCGATGGGTGCGCGGGTCGTACACCGCGTACAGGCAGGTGACGATGTAGTGCTCCAGGTCGCAGGTGATCCTGTCCAGGTGCTGCAGCACCTCGCCGGGGGCGAGGTCCAGGTCCGCGTAGGCGCAGGTCGCGGTGCGCAGCCGGCCCATGGTGGCGGCCGCGTCGATGCCGTTGCCCATGACGTCACCCACCACCAGGGCGGTCTTGTCCTCGGTCAGCGGCAGCACGTCGTACCAGTCGCCGCCGACCTCACTGGTCGCCTGCGCGGGCTGGTAGCGGGAGGCGACCTCCAGGCCCGTGTGGTGGGTCGGGTGCTCCGGCAGCAGGCTGCGCTGAAGGGTGAGGGCGGTGTTGCGGACGCTCTGGAACCAGCGGGCGTTGTCGATGGCGACGGCGGCCCGTCCCGCGAGTTCTGCGGCCAGGACGACGTCGTCGTCGTCGAACGGCGCCGGATTGCGGGTGCGCTTGAGGTCGAGGGCGCCGAGCACCTCGCCATGGGCGATCAACGGCACGGCCAGGTACGAGTGGACGCCCGCGCGGGCCAGCAGGGCGCCGGCCTCCGCGTTCCGGGCGATGCGCGGCAGATCCTGCGCCCGCACGTGACGCACCAGGACCGGCCGGCCGGTGTGGACGCACAGGGTGACCAGGCGGTCGCCCTCGTAGGCGGCGATGTCACCGGGCGCGTCGGCGGCGCGCAGCGCCTCGGTGGGGTGGGCGGCCTTCAGGGCGAGCGACCGGAACAGCTCCGGGCCGTCGCCGGGTCTGGTCATGCGACGGCAGGCGAGCGCGGAGTCGAGGACGTCCACGGCGACCACGTCGGCCAGCGCGGGAGCGGCGATCTCGGCCAGTTCGCCCGCGGTCTGCTCCACGTCGAGCGTGGTGCCGACCCGGGTGGAGGCCTCGGCTATGAGGGACAGGCGCCGCCGTGCCCGGTCGGCCTCGCCGGCCGCGCGGTGCCGCTCGGTGACGTCGACGACCGATGCGGCCGCGCCCAGGACCCGGCCGCTCGGGTCCGCGAGGCGGTAGAAGGACAGCGACCAGGCGTGCTCGTGTTCGGGGTCGGTCGCGGGACGGCCCACGTGGTACTGGTCGAGGAGGGGAGTGCCGGTGGTGAGCACCTGACGCAGTGCGGACTCCACGGTGCCCACGTCCAGGAACGGCAGCGTCTCCCGCAGCCGGCGGCCTATGTGGTCCTCGGCGGGGATGCCGTCCATGCGGGCCAGCGCCGGGTTGACCAGCCGGTAGCGCAGATCGGGGTCCAGCAGGGCCAGGCCGATGGGGGACTGGTTGATCAGCTGCTCGCACAGGGCGAGATCGGTCTCCACCCGCTCCAGGAGGGTGTGGTCGGCGGCGATGCCCAGGGCGTAGACGTCCCCGACGTCGTCCAGCAGCCGCATGGTGCGGAACTCCGTCAGCCGGCTGCTGCCGTCCTTGTGCCGGACCGGGAACGCGCCGGCCCAGGCCCGGCCGCTCTCCAGCACCTCGGTGAACAGACCCGTGACGGCCCGGAAGTGCTCGGGGTGGGTGAGCAGTTGCGCCGCGTGCCTGCCGAGGGCCTCCTGCGCGGAGTAGCCGAAGAGATCCTCGGCCTGCGGTGTCCAGAAGACGATGCGCCCGCTCGGGTCGAGCGCCATGGCGGCCACGCTGAGCACGTCCAGCAGGCCCGTCGGCCGGGGGAGCTCGGGCTGCTCGTCATGGCCGGCCTCGAAGGATTCCAATGCCATCCCGGAACCACCTCCACCCGCCGGTCGTCCGTCGGCCGGCCCGGCCGCACGGGAGCGCCGGCAGCCGGTCCTTCCATGCTGCCCCGGCACTCCGCGCCGCCCAACCCGTGGGGCCGCTGCACCCCGGACCCGTGCGAAGCGGACGGTTTAACAGCACGATAGTGGTGTAAAGGTGGAATTGATGGAACCTGCGCGAGAGGGTATCGCCGCATCCACGTCCGGGGGATCGGGGCAGCTCTTCGACGCGTCCGGTGACGCGGCGGCGGTGATATCGGAAGACGGCGTCGTGGTCGCCTGGACCCGGAGCGCCGAAACGCTGCTCGGCTACCCCGCACCGGAGGTCGTCGGCGGCTCCGCCGCACGCCTGCTGGCCATGCCCGAGGACCCCAGCCGGGTGAGCGCCATCGCGGAGCGCTGCCGCGCCGGGAACGGCTGGAGCGGGCACATCCGCGCCCGCCACCGGGACGGCCGCGGCTGCGACGTCGAACTGCGGGTCTCGCCCTCCTTCCGCCTCGGTGGACACGAGTGCTTCCTCATGTCGGCACGCGAGCAGCGGCAGCAGTGGACGATGGGCCAGTCCGTCCTCGACGGGTTCCTCACCCGCTCACCGGTCGGCATGGCCGTCATGGACCCCGATCTGCGCTACGTCTGGCTGAACGACACCCTGGAGCAGATCGGCGGGGTGCCCCGGGAGGAGCGGCTGGGGCGGCGCCTGAGCGACCTGCTGCCGGGGCTCCAGGCCGAGGCCCTGGAAGGGCTGATGCGCAAGGTCCTCGCGACCGGGATGCCGGTGACCGACTACGAGTACGTGGGATGGAGCTGGGCCGACCCGCACCGCCGGCACGCCTTCTCGACGTCGTTCTTCCCCCTGGTGGACGCCGGCTCCGCCATCACCGGCGTCTGCTACATGGTCCTGGACGTCACCGAGCGGTGGACCGCCCGCCAGCTGCTGTCACTGGTCAACGAGGCCGGCACCAGCATCGGCACCACGCTCGACGTGGTGCGCACGGCGGAGGAGCTCGCCGGCTTCGCCGTCCCCCGCTTCGCGGACTTCGTCGTCGTGGACCTGCTGGAACCCGTGCTCAGCAGCGAGGGCCACGGAGCGTGGCTGACCGACGCGGGGCCCGCACCCGTCCGGCCGGTGATGCGCCGCGCCGCGATGAGTTCGGTGCGCGAGGGCTGTCCCGAGGCCGTGTCCGGGGTCGGCGACAGGGTCGGCTTCCTGCCGTCACCCCACGATGTGGACATGCTCATCAAGGGCGAGCCGCTGCTCGTCCCGGTCCTGGACCCGTCGGAGGGCCTCTGGGTCGCTGCGCACCCGCTGCGCGCCGCGCGCATCCGTGAGTTCGGGATGCACTCGCTGATCGCCGTGCCGATGCGGGCGCGGAACACCGCCCTCGGCCTCACCACCTTCGCCCGCACGGTCAACCCGGTCTCCTTCGGGCCCGACGACGTCCTGCTGGCCAGGGAACTGGTCGCGCGGGCGGCGGTGTGCGTCGACAACGCCCGCCGCTACACCAGGGAGCACACGGCGGCCGTCACCCTGCAGCGCAGCCTGCTGCCCCCCGCTCTCATGGGCGGCAGCGCCCTGGAGGTGGCCTCCTCGTACCTGCCGGCCGACCCGGCGGGCGGGGTCGGCGGCGACTGGTTCGACGTGATCCCCCTGTCCGGGGCGCGGGTCGGCCTCGTGGTCGGGGACGTGGTGGGCCACGGCATCAGCGCGGCGGCGAGCATGGGGCGGCTGCGCACCGCCGTGCAGACCCTGGCCGACATGGAGCTGCCCCCCGATGAACTGCTCGCCCACCTCGACGACCTCGTGCTCCGGCTCAGCGCCGAGGAGGCCGCCGCCGGGACGGACACCCGCAGCACGGCCACCTTCATCGGCGCGACCTGCCTCTACGCCGTCTACGACCCGGTCACCAGGCGGTGCGCGATGGCCCGGGCCGGCCACCCGCCGCCCGTGGTCGTCGCACCGGACGGGCACGCCCACTTCCCGGAGATCCCCGCCGGGCCCCCGCTCGGACTGGGCGGACTGGCGTTCGAGGCCGCCGAGATCGAGCTGCCCGAGAACAGCCTGCTCGGCCTCTACACCAACGGCCTCATCGAGGGATGCGAGGACATCGAGCGCGGCATGACCCGGCTCGCGGACATCCTCGCCCGCGCCGAGCCGGACCTGAACGTGCTCTGCACCTCCGCCGTGCGGCGGCTCGTCCCCGCGCCGCAACCCGACGACATCGCCTTCCTGCTGGCCCGCACGCACGCCCTGGGAGCCGGCCACGTCGTCTCCTGGGACGTCCCCGCCGACCCGGCCGCCGTCGGTGAGGTCCGGGCCCTGGCCACGCGCCAGGTGGCGGAGTGGGGGCTCGGGGAGCTGGCCATGACGACGGAACTCCTCGTGAGCGAACTCGTCACCAACGCGATCCGCTACGCCGCCCCGCCCATCCGGCTGCGGCTCCTCCGCGACTCCCGCCTGACCTGCGAGGTCGCCGACGCCAGCAGCACCGCCCCCCGGCTCAGGCACGCCCGGAGCACGGACGAGGGCGGCCGCGGACTGTTCCTGGTCGCCCAGCTCTCCCATCGCTGGGGTGCCCGGTACACCGACGAGGGCAAGGTCATCTGGGCCGAACAGGAGATGCCCTGAGCCGCCGGAGCACCGCACCGCCCCCCTCGATTTGCCTTCGAGCGCACTCCAGCGTCCACACTGGCCGGGACCGGAACCGGGCCGAGGAACAGGAATGGCGGCACACGATGGCAGCGACACACAGAGCGGGGCACCCCCTGCCGTACGACACCTACCGTGCGGCCGTCGAACGCGAGACCCTGCGCTTCGCCGACGCGGTCCGGGACGCCGACCCCGCGAGCACGGTGCCCTGCTGCCCCGACTGGACGCTCGCCGACCTCACCCGGCACGTGGGGGCGCTGCAGCGCTGGTTCTCCACCCTGCTGACCCGCCTGGTGCAGGAGCCTCCGCGCAGCCGCGACGTGGACCTCGGCCTGCCGGAGGACGTGCGGGACTACGCCGACTGGGTGGCGTCGGGGGCGGCCGCCGTGGCGGCCGTGCTGCGCGACACCGACCCCGGGGCGGCGATGTGGGCCTGGGGCGAGGACCAGCACGCCCGGTTCTGGGCCCGCCGGATGCTCTTCGAGACGCTGGTGCACCGGGTGGACGCGGAGTCCGCGGTCGGCCGCACGGCGGACATCGACCCCGTGCTTGCGGCCGACGGGGTGGACGAGTTCCTCGTCAACCTGCCGTACGCGGGACTCTTCGCTCCGGGTGTGGAGAAGCTGCGCGGCACCGGCGAGACCATCGCGTTCCGGGCGGTGGACCGCGGTGACGAGTGGCGGGTGCGACTCGACCCGGACGCCTTCCGCCTGCTTCCCCCGGCGGACGGCGGGGCCGCGGAGGCCGGGGCGCCCACGGCGGAGGTCAGCGGCCGGGCGGCGGACCTCCTGCTGCTGCTCTACGGGCGCCGCTCCTTCTCGGACTCCGCCTTCTCCGTGTCCGGGCAGACCGGGACCCTCGACCTCTGGTTCGCACACTCCGCCTTCTGAGGCCGGCCGTCAGCGAGCCGCCGGCGGCTCGCCCGGCTGGTCGGCGAGCAGGCAGGCGGCGAGCGCCGCCGTGTCGTCCTGCAGGCCTTCGCGGCTGTACTCCAACAGGTCGTCGTGGAGCTGCTCCAGAAGGTCGTGGGGGGCCAGGGAACGCCAGGAACGCAGGCGCTCGGCAAGGGGGTAGAAGGCGCCGGAGGCGTCCCGCGTCTCCGTGACGCCGTCGGTGTACAGCAGCAGCTGTTCACCGGGACGGAACGGGTAACTGTCGACGTGGTACGCCTCCCCGGCCAGCATCCCGAGGTTCAGCGGCGGAGCCGGGCGCCCGCTGTCCAGTTCGAGCACTTCCTCGCGGCGGATGAGCAGCGGGGGCGGATGGCCGCAGTTGACGACGCGGACGACATGGCCGTCGGCGGGGATCTCGGCGAAGACCGCGGTGATGAACCGCTCGCTCGTCTCGTCGCCGCCGAGTTGCGTCGCCCTGCGGCTCATGCTCGTCTCCATACGGTCCGTCAGCGCGGCGAGATCGGGCTCGTCGTGCGCGGCCTCACGGAACGCGCCCAGCAGTGCGGCGGCGGTCTCGACCGCGAGCAGGCCCTTGCCGCGGACATCGCCGATGAGCAGCCGGACGCCGTACCTGGTGGGAACGGCCTCGTAGAGGTCACCGCCGATCCGCGCCTCGGCCGAGGCGGACAGGTAGAGGCTCTCCAGCAGGAGGTTGCCGATCCGGTGCGGCACCGGCCGGAGCAGGACGCGCTGCGCGATCTCGGCCACGAACCGTACGTCGGCCAGGGTGCGCTCACGGCGCATCCGGTGGGCCGCGAGGATCGCGCCGAGGGCCCCCACCAGGGCCGTACAGACGTAGTCGGCCACGTAGTGGCGGTCCCACAGATAGCCGACGGTCCGGCCCGCACAGCACGGGGTGCCCGCCAGCACTCCCTCGAAGAGCACCGCGAAGATGGTCGCGCCCGCGACGACGAGGGGCTCGTGCGCGAAGGCGGTCACCAGGGGCAGGGCGACCAGGAGGAAGCTCACCGGCCAGTCGACGGGCGTGATGGGTTCGAGGATCAGGACGCCCACCACGTACAAGACCGGGAGCCAGCGAAGCCAAGCCGGAGGGGCCGACGGACCGGCCCGCAGCGCGGTACCGACCTCCGGTTTGCGACGTGGTCTTGGCACACGGACTCCTGTCACACGACCCTGACAAGGAATCCAGCCTGGTGGGCCTGCCCCCGGCACACCGGTGATTGCTCCACTCAGCGGCATGTTCCGCCCAGCGGCGAGGGCCGTTCGAGTGTCCAAGGCCCGAGCCCTGCGTGACGACCGCCGCCGGCGCCGGTGGCCCGAAGGTCACCTGACGCCGGTGGCGGCAGACGGTCGCCGTGGCCGGCGGCCCACGTCCGCGGCCGGTGCGGGAACACCGCGCGCCCGTACCGGCGTGTCCCGGACACGAGCCCGGAGGGTCACCACGGCGGCCAGGAGGGCGACTTGGGCGGGAAGCTCACCAATAGTGCCGGCGGCCGGCGACCGCGTGGCCCATCGACCCCAGGATCCACAGAATCGCGCCGACCACCAGCAGGATGATGCCGATGGTCCACAGGATGGATATCCCGGTGAGGAAACCGATGATGAGAAGGATGACACCGAGGGCGATCATGATGCGCCTCCTGTTGACGAAACGCTCCTGTTTCACCGGGTGCCCCGAAATGAGCCATGCCATCATCGGCCGCCGGTAATTCTGCGACGGGTCATGCCGCGGCCGAAGGACGGATGTTCTGGTTCAGGCGGAACATGTTCGTGGGGTCGTAGGCGTCCTTGGCCCGCACGAGCCGTGCGTGCACCGCCTCGGGGTACGACGAGCGCACCTTGTCCTCGGCGGCGTCGCCGGTGAAGTTGACGTACATGGCACCGTCGCCGTGGCGCGCGATGTCCCGGCGGGCCTCACGGGCCCAGGCGACGTGCCGGTCGAAGCCCGCCGGGTCGGGAGAACGGGCGATCACGTTGCACAGCACGCCCGCGCTCCGCTGGCTGAACGCCGTCTCCTCGGCGGGGACCCGGGCGAAGGCGCCGCCCAGCTGGTGCAGATGCAGTTCGCTGAAGGGGGTGGGCGTGGCCAGGTGGTGCTTGAGGACGGCGTCGAGGGCGGCGTCGGACGGGTCGATGAACGCCGACGTGAAGTAGTTGTGGTATCCGGCCGACCACAGCGGGTCGATGAGCGACTGCATCGCCGTGTAGGGCATCGGTCCCAGGACGTCGGCGATGGGCGTTCCCAGCGTGCGCAGCGGGGCCACGGCGGACTCGCCGGTCGCGGGGTCGCCCGCGTACATGCCGAGCACGACGGCCACGCGGGTGCCGTGGACCTCCGTGGGCAGGAACGGCAGGGGAGGGGCCGTCGTCAGGTTGACCAGCGTGGTCAGTTCGTCGGGCATGTCGCCGGTCAGCTCGCGCCAGCGCCCGACCACCTGCCGGGCCTCCTCGAGCGGATAGACGATCAGCCCGGCGAGGACCTGTGGCCCGACCGGATGCAGCTGGTACTCGAGCGAGGTCACGACACCGAAGTTGCCGCCACCGCCCCGCAGGGCCCAGAACAGCTCGGAGTGGTTCCGCGCGTCCGCGCGCACCACGCGGCCGTCCGCCGTGACCACCTCGGCCGCCGTCAGGTTGTCGGAGGCCAGGCCGTGGCGGCGCAGCAGCCAGCCCACCCCGCCGCCGAGCGTGAAGCCGGAGATGCCGGTGCTCGACACCAGACCACCGGTCACGGCGAGGCCGAACGCCTGTGTCTCGTGGTCGAGGTCGCCCCAGGTCATGCCCGCCTGGGCGACGACCCGGCGCCGTACCGGATCGACGATCGCGCCCTTCATGGGCGACAGGTCGATGACGATGCCGTCCTCGCAGGTCGAGAACCCGGCGATGCTGTGCGCGCCGCCGCGCACCGCGACGAGCAGATCCTGGCTGCGTGCGAACTCGACGGCGCGGACCACGTCCGCCGTCCCGGCGCAGCGCACGACGAGCGCGGGGTGTTTGTCGTGGGCCCCGTTCCAGACGGCGCGGGCCCGGTCGTATTCGGCGTCGCCGGGACGGACGACGGTGCCGCGCAGGCCCGCCTCCAGCTCGGCGACGGTGGCGTCTCCCAGGACGGCCTTGGCCGTGTCGATCGACATGGTCGGCTCCTTGCCATGAGTGCTTTTTACGACACCCAGGACGCTAGGCAGCGCCTCTTAGCACTCACTCAGCAGCCGCTTTGCCGTCGGCCCCGCCCGGCGCCGAGCGCTGCAGGACGGCCCGGCCGCGGCGGTCCCCGAACCCGGCGAAGAGCGCGTCCGCCCGGGCCGCGGCCTCCCCGGCGGCCTCGGGCTCGCCGCCGCGCCCCAGCAGCTGCGCCAGCATCATCGCGACCCAGCCGGCGGCCGGGCGCGACCCGGCCACGTCCTCCAGGCACTGGGCGCGGGTCAGCAGGGCCCGGGCGCGCTCCGGGTCACCGGTGGCCCGGGCGACGAGCGCCAGGTGGAGCAGGCTGTTGGCGGTGCCGGGGATGTCGTCGGTCTCCTCGAAGCCCGAGAGGGCACGGGCCACGGCCGCCTCGGCACCGTCGGTGTCACCCGCCGCGAGGTCGAGCAGGCCCAGGCAGCCGAGCGTGATGCCCTCCTCCCGGCGGTCGCCGAGCCCCCGCCTCGTCGCCAGCGCCGTGTCGAGGTACTTCCTCGCCGTGTCGTGGTCGCCGCGGCTGCGGTGGACGTTGCCGAGGACGTTCAGGGCCAGGGACTCGCCGTGCGGGTCGGCCAGGGCACGGAAGCAGTCGACGCCGCGCTCCGCCGCCTGGACCGCGGCGCCGGTGTCGCCGTCGAGACGGCTCGCCCACGCGAGGTCGGCCAGGGCGTAACCGCGGGCCCGGGACGCGCCGACCGTGCGCCCGGCCAGCACCGTCTCCTCGAAGAACAGCGACACCTGCCCCGCCGCCTCCCCGGCCTCGACCGCGTAACCCGGCGTCAGGACCGGGAAGAACGGCCCACGGTCGGCCCCGACGCCGTCCAGTAGCCGCAGGCACTCCCCGAAGGCCTCCCTCGCGCTCGGGCCTTCGCCGCGGCAGACGGCCCAGACCCCCTCGAGAAGCGCGGCGCAGGCCAGGACCGCGGGCTCGCCCGCCTCACCCGCCAGGGCGCGGGTCAGGTCGAGGGCGGTGCGGGCACGGTCCCAGGCACCGCGCATCCAGAGCAGGACCGCCTGCTGACAGCGGGCCTGCGCCAGCGCCGCCGGGTCCGGCCGCCGCTCGTGGATCGCGACGATCTGCCCGGCGATGTCCTCCAGCGGGGAGCCGTCGCCCAGACGGATCGCCAGCACGGCGCGGCCCATCAGCGCCCTCGCCCGCTGCGGGGAGGGTTCCGGTGCCGCGGCCAGGGCGTCCTCCAGCCAACGGCGGCCCTCGGCGAGCCGCCCCCGTTCGGGCCAGAACGATCGCAGGGCGACGGCCAACCGCAGCGCGTCGCCCGGCTCGTGACGCAGCAGGGAGCGCAGCGCGGCGCGCAGATTGCCGTAGTCGGCCTCCAGCTCCAGCGACATCGCCCCCGACACCCCGGTCGGCGGTTCGCGGTCCCCGGCCTCGGCGAGAGCCAGGTAGAAACGCCGGTGCCGGGCCTCGGCGTCCGCCAGTTCCCCGGCGGCCCGCAGACGGTCCAGGGCGTACTGCCGGATCGTCTCCAGCAGCCGGTAGCGGACCTCGTCCTGCCGGGGCTCCACCGACACCAGGGACTTGTCGGCGAGTCTGCCGAGGATGTCCAGCACCGGGCCGTCGTGGCCGCCGTCCGGGCACATCTCCTCGGCCGCGGCGAGGGAGAACCCGCCCGTGAAGACCGCGAGCCTGCGGAACAGGCGCTGCTCCTCCTCGTCCAGCAGCCGGTGGCTCCACTCCAGCGTGGCCAGCAGCGTCTCCTGCCGGGTCGCGCCGTGCCGGGTGCCGCGGCTGAGCAACGCGAGGGCGTCGTCCAGCCGTTGTGCGATCTGACGCGGCGCCAGCATCGGCACCCGGGCCGCCGCCAGCTCCAGGGCCAGCGGCACACCGTCGAGCCGGAAACAGATCTGCGCAACCGCGGCCGCGTTGCCCGCAGTCAGCCGGAAGCCGGGGGCCGCGTCGGCGGCGCGCTCCGTGAACAGCCGTACGGAGGCGAAGCGTTCCAGGTCCGGCAGGGGCGGCAGCCGGTGCGGATCCGGCAGCTCCAGTGAGGGCACCCGGAAGGTGCGTTCGCCGTAACTGCGCAGCGGTTCCCGGCTGGTGGCGAGGACACGGACGTCCGGGCAGCCGGCGACGACCTCCGAGACCAGGGCGGCACACGCGTCGACCAGGTGCTCGCAGTTGTCCAGCACCAGCAGCAGCTCCCGGCCGGCCAGCTGAGCCACCAGCGCCGGACGGCGACCGCCGGACGGCGGGAGGCACAGCCCCAGGGCCGAGGCGACCGCGTCGGGGACGAGCTCCGGTTCCGCGAGCCCGGCCAGGTCCACGAACCACGCCCCGTCCCGGAAGCCGTCGCCGTGCCCGGCCGCCACCGCGAGCGCGAGACGGGTCTTGCCGCAGCCGCCGGCCCCGGTGAGGGTCAGCAGTCGGCTCCGCCGCAGCAGCCGCTCCACCTCGGCCATCTCGCGTTCCCGGCCGATGAGGGCCGTGGCCGGCGCGGGCAGATGGTGCCGCGGGGTCTCCCGCCGCTGTTCCGGCGCCTCGACGGAGTCGGCGAGCAGGGCACGGTAGAGCCGGCGCGTCTGCGGGTCGGGGTCGGCACCGGTGTCCTCGCGCAGCGCCTCCCGCAGCCGCTCGTAGCCTGCCAGCGCCTCCCGGCGCCGCCCGGCGTCGGCCAGGATCCGCATCAGGGCCCGGTGGCCGGGCTCGTGCAGCGGGTCCTCGGCGGTCAGGGCCCGCAGCACGTCGACGGCCTCCGCCGTGCTGCCCTCGTGGCCGAGCGCCTCGGCGAGCCGCAGACGCAGTTCCGTGCGCCGGGTCTCCAGCGCCTCGGCCGCCTCGCTCACCCAGGGCTCGTACCGGTCCTCCGGGAGCAGACCGGGCCCGGCCAGGGCGAGCGCGGCCCGGTGCGCCTCGGCTCCGCCGCCCTCCGCCGCCTCCCGGGCCGCCTCGTCGAACGCGTCGAGGTCGATCCGTACGCCGCCGTCGGGCCCGAGCAGCACCATGTCGTCGCGGAGCACGACGACCTCGTCCGGTGCCCCCGCCGAGGCCAGCGCCCGGCGTACGGCGTGCAGCACCTGGTGGAGGTTGTTGGCGGCGGCCGTCCGGTCGAGATCGGGCCACAGCACGTCGTAGAGCCGTTCCCGGTGCATCCGGTGCCCCGGTGCCAGGCACAGCAGTTTGAGCAGGCTCCGGGCCTTGCGCAGCCGCCACGCCCCGGCGGCGACCGGGCGGTCCTCGACCGTCACGGCGAACCCGCCGAGAAGCCGGATGCGCACCTCGTCGGTCATGGCTGTCCTCACGAGCAGGCTACCGCCCGACCGCATCCAGGACCCGCCCGCCCGGGCCACGCCGAGCGACCACAAACATGAAGGACCCCGTCACGCCCGCCCTCTGGAGGTGATCGCACGATGTGCCCGAGGCGGTGCCACGGTCACGTGGCGGGCTCCGGCCGACGCCCCTGTCATGCGCCGGGCCCCCTCGCGCCGGGGGGCGGGACGTGCCTGAGGCGCCTGTCGCGCGGCGGCGCCCTTGCTCAACCCTCGTCCCGAGGGGGACACGGGTGAGCGGGAGTCGATGCCTCGGTGACGTGGCGGGTCGCGAGGCGGCAACAGCCTCGGTCACGCCTTCGTCGCCGAGGGGGACGCGGCGCGTGCGGGAGCCGACTCCCTGGTCACCTGTCGGCCCCCGGTGCGGCGACCCCCTCGCCGCGGAGGGGCGCGCCGGGTGCGCCGGTGCGCAGGGCGTCCATGACGAGGTCGAGGAGCCGGGTGGCGCGTGGCTGCCAGTCGTCGTGGGGGTCGAGCTGCCACAGGCCCGCGATGGCGAGCAGGAAGTCGTCCGCGGTGACGCCGGGCCGGATGGTGCCGGCCTCCTCGTTGGCGCGGAGCAGGAGTCCCGCCGCGTCGGACACCGGTGTCGGGGCCGGCTTGGCGGGGCTCCCCGGCGCGCTGGTGACCTGCCGGATCGCGTCGGCGAGCCCGGCCTTGGTCATCGCGAACTCGGAGAGCCGGTCCATCCAGGCGCGCAGGGCCTGCTCGGGCGCCCGCGTCTCCAGCAGGCGGGCCGCGCTGTCGGCGACCTGCTGCATCTCGTGGCGGTAGATCTCCAGGACGAGCGCCTCGCGATTGGGGAAGTTGCGGTAGAAGGTGCCCTGTCCGACGCCCGCCTTCCTGGCGATGGCGCTCAACGGGGCGTCCGCGCAGCGCGACAGCTCGGCGAGTGCCACCTCCAGGATGCGCTCACGGTTGCGCTGCGCGTCCGAGCGCCGGGGTGAGTCCTTCATCTGCGGCACTCGTCCTCCTCGAGGGTTCGTGGCCGAACCTCGCTCTTGCTAAGCGGACAACTGTCCGTTACGTTGTTCAGGTAGTGGACAGATGTCCGGTTGGCTCCACGATAGCCGCGGACGCGCACCCTCGGCAGTCGCCCGCCACCGCCTTCTGTCCAGGCATCCCGCGCGTCCGTCCCATTCGTGCGGCAGAGTCTCGTACGGCGCACTTTCCACACCGTCCAGCACCACGATCGCCGCACCACCCCCCAACTGCCCTGGAAATGCGAAAGAAGCTCCTCATGGCCTCATCGACGTCCAGTGTCATCACCCTGAACATCAACGGCGAGAAGTTCACACTGCCCGTCGACCACCGCACCACCCTGCTCGACGCCCTCCGTGAGCGCCTCGCTCTGACCGGCACCAAGAAGGGCTGTGACCAGGGGCAATGCGGTGCCTGCACGGTCCTGCTCGACGGTCGCAGGGCCGTCGCCTGCCTGCAGCTCGCCGTGGCGGCCGAGGGCCGCGAGATCACCACCATCGAAGGGGTCGCCGACGGTGACCGGCTGCACCCCGTGCAGCAGGCCTTCCTCGACCTGGACGGGTTCCAGTGCGGCTACTGCACCCCTGGCCAGATCTGCTCGGCCATCGGGGCGATCGAGGAACACGCGGCGGGCTGGCCGAGCGCCGTCACCGACGACGTAAGGCCCGAGGCGGGACCACCCCCGCTGACCGCCGAGGAGATCCGCGAGCGCATGAGCGGCAACCTGTGCCGGTGCAGCGCCTACGTCTCCATCGTCGAGGCGGTGGCCCGGGCGGCCGAAGCGCGGACGGCCGCGGCGCCCACCGGTGGCGTGACGTCCGAGGAGGCGGCGGCATGAGGGAGTTCGGCTACCAGCGGGCCCACGATGTCACCGGAGCCGTCGCGCTGCTCGGCGCCGATCCGGACACCCGCTTCCTCGGCGGCGGCACGAACCTCGTCGACCTGATGAAGGCGGGCGTCGAGCGCCCCACCCGGCTCGTCGACATCCGGGAACTCCCGCTCGACGAGATCCAGCCGGTGCCCGGGGGTGGCCTGCGCATCGGCGCCACCGTCACCAACGGCGACCTGGCCGCCCACCCGGAGGTGCGGCGCCGCTACCCGGCGCTGGCCCAGGCCGTGCTGGCCGGCGCCTCCGGACAGCTGCGCAACATGGCGACGGTCGGCGGGAACCTGCTCCAGCGCACCCGCTGCGGCTACTTCACCGACGTCACCCAGCCCTGCAACAAGCGTGTCCCCGGCAGCGGTTGCCCCGCCATCGAGGGCGAACACCACAACCACGCCATCCTGGGCGCGTCCGGCCACTGCGTGGCCGTGCACCCCTCGGACATGGGCGTGGCGCTCACCGCCTTCGACGCCGTCGTCCACTTCGAGACGGCCGAGGGGCCGGGCGAACTGCCGCTCGGCGACTTCTACCTGCCCGTCGGCGACACCCCGCACCGCGAGACCGCCCTGCCGCCGGGCGCGCTCATCACCGCGGTCGTCCTGCCGCCCGCCCCCGTCGCCGCCAACTCCCGCTACCGCAAGGTGCGCGAGCGCGCGTCGTACGCCTTCGCCATCGGCTCGCTCGCCGCCGCGCTCGACGTCCGCGACGGCGTCGTACGTGAGGCGCGGCTGGCCTTCGGCGCCGTCGCCTCCCGGCCCTGGCGGGCCACAGCCGCCGAACGCGTCCTGACCGGGGCGCCGGCCGGTGCGGAGACCTGGGCCGCCGCGGGCGACGCCGAACTGGCGGCGGCGCGCCCGCTGCCGCACAACGGATACAAGGTGCCCCTCATGCGCAACCTCGTCGTGGCCGTGCTCACCGAACTCGCCGAGGAGGCCGCACGATGACCACCGTCACCACCGGAACGCCCACGCGGACGCCCTCCGTCGGCACCGCCCACACCCGTGTCGAGGGCAGGGACAAGGTCACCGGGGCGGCCCGCTACGCGGGCGAGATCCCCTTCGCCGACCTCGCCCACGGCTGGCTGGTGCTCTCCACGGTCGCCCGCGGCCGGATCCGCGCCCTCGACACCGACCAGGTCCTCGCCATGCCGGGTGTCCTCGCCGTGCTCGACCACCGCAACGCCCCGCGCCTGAACACCGACTACACCACCCTGCTGGGCACCCGCCCCGACCCGACCTGCGCCGTCTTCCAGCACGACCGGGTGCCGCACCTGGGCTGGCCGGTGGCACTGGTCGTCGCGGAGACCTCCGAACAGGCCAGGGAGGCCGCCGAGTCGCTCGTGGTGCACTACGAACAGGAGCCCCACGACATCGACTTCGCGGGGGGTCGCGCGGACGCGTACCCGGCGGACGGCCACATGCCCGCGGTGACGGAGAAGGGGGACCTCGACGCCGCACTGGCCGCGTCGGCGGTCGTCGTGGACGCCCAGTACACCACTCCCGAGGAGCACCACAATCCGATGGAGCCGCATGCCGCGGCCGCCCACTGGGACGGCGGCCGGCTCGAGGTGGTCGACTCCAACCAGGGCGCCACCTGGATCATCGGTGAACTCGCCAACCTCTTCTCGCTCGACCCGGCCTCGGTGCGCGTGCGCTCCGAGCACGTCGGTGGCGGCTTCGGTGGCAAGGGCGTGCGGGCCCACCAGGTGGCCGCGGTCATGGCCGCGACCGCCCTGCAGCGCCCGGTGCGGGTCGTCCTGACCCGCCGCCAGATGTTCTCGGTCACCGGCTATCGCAGCCCGACCACCCAGCGGATCAGGCTCGGCGCCGATGCCGACGGACGGCTGCGCGCGCTGGAGCACCGCTCCGTCAACGTCACCTCCACCGTGCACGAGTTCGTCGAGCCCAGCGCCGGAGTGGCACGGGTGATGTACGACGCCGAGGCCCACCACACCGCCAACCACGTGGTACGGCTGGACGTGCCGACCCCGACGTTCATGCGCGCCCCCGGCGAGGCACCCGGCTCCTTCGCCCTGGAGGCGGCGCTCGACGAACTCGCCGAGAAGTGCGGTGTCGACCCGATCGAACTGCGTCTGCGCAACGAACCCGACCGGGGACCGGTGTCCGGCCTGCCCTTCGCCGGCCGCAATCTGGCCGCCTGCTTCCAGGAGGGTGCCCGCAGGTTCGGCTGGGCGGACCGTGACCCGCGCCCCGGGCAGCGGCGCGACGGCCGCTGGCTGCTCGGCACCGGCACGGCGGCGGCCTCCTTCCCGGCGGGCGCGGCGCCGTCCACGGCGACCGTGACCGCCCACCCGGACGGCCGCTTCACCGTCCGGATCGCCGCGGCCGACATCGGAACCGGCGCCCGTACCGCGATCACCCTCGTCGCGGCCGACGCGCTGCGCGTCGCCCCGGAACGCGTGCGGGTCCTCATCGGGGACAGCGACTTCGGCCCGGCGATGATCGCCGGCGGTTCCATGGGCACCCGCTCCTGGTCCTGGGCCGTCACGGCCGCGGCCGGGGAACTGCTCGACAGGCTCGCCCTCAGCGGCGACATCCCCCCGGAGGGCATCACGGTGCGCTCCGACACCACCGAGGCCGTCGGCGCGCTCGCTCCCGCCGAACGCCACTCCTTCGGCGCCCAGTTCGCGGAGGTGGCCGTGGACACCGGCACCGGCGAGGTGCGGGTGCGGCGCATGCTCGGGATCTTCGCGGCGGGGCGGATCGTCAACACCCTCACCGCGCGCAGCCAGTTCGTGGGCGGCATGATCTGGGGCATCTCCATGGCCCTGCACGAGGAGGCGCTCCGGGACCGCGCCTCCGGCGGCAACGTCGGTGCCGATCTCGCGGGTTACCACGTGGCCAGCCACGCGGACGTGCCGCACGTGGAGGCCGACTGGATCGACGACACGGACCCGGACGACCCCGTCGGGATCAAGGGCATCGGCGAGGTGGGCATCGTGGGCGCCGCGGCCGCCATCGCCAACGCGGTCTGGCACGCCACGGGCGTACGCCACCGCGACCTGCCCATCCGCCCGGACCGTGTCCTGTCGGCGGCGGAGGGAGCACTGGATGCTTGACCTGGCCGGAGAACTGGGCCGGTGGTTCGAGGAGGGCCGGGACTTCGCCGTCGCCACCGTGGTGGCCGTCGGCGGCAGCGCACCGCGCGGTCCCGGCGCCGCCCTCGCCGTCGACCGCGCGGGCACCGTGATCGGCTCGGTCTCCGGCGGCTGCGTGGAGGGCGCGGTGTACGACCTGTGCCAGGAGGCGCTGCGGACCGGGGAGAGCGTGCTGGAACGGTTCGGCTACAGCGACGAGGACGCCTTCGCCGTCGGGCTGACCTGCGGCGGGACGATCGACGTGCTGGTCGCGCCGGTGGCCGGCCGGGCGTCCGCCCGGCCGGTCCTCGGAGCGGCCGTGACGGCCGCCGCCGATGACCGGCCCACGGGCCTCGCCCGGGTGGCCCGCGGCCCGGCCGAACTCCTGGGCGGGGCCCTGCTGGTGCGGCAGGACGGCGAGTACGAGGGCACGCTGGGCGGCCACGCCGAGCTGGACCGGACGGCGGCGGCCGAGGCCCGCGTCCTGCTGGACGCGGGGCGCACCGGCACGGTGGAGCTCTCGGCGGACGGCTCGCGCTGCCCCGGGGGCCTCACCCTGCTGGTCGAGACCAGCGTGCCGCCCCCGCGCATGATCATCTTCGGTGCCATCGACTTCGCGTCGGCGCTGGCGCGGGCCGGGAAGTTCCTCGGCTACCACGTGACCGTCTGCGACGCCCGCCCCGTCTTCGCCACCCGGGCCCGCTTCCCCGACGCCGACGAGGTGGTCGTCGACTGGCCGCACCGCTATCTGCGGGGCACCGGGACGGACGCCCGTACCGTCCTGTGCGTCCTCACCCACGACGCCAAGTTCGACGTCCCGCTGCTCAAGACGGCCCTCGGCATGCCGGTGGCGTTCGTCGGTGCGATGGGCTCCCGCCGCACCCACGAGGACCGCAACCGGCGCCTGCGGTCGGAGGGCGTGAGCGAACGGGAACTGGCCCGGCTGCGCTCCCCGATCGGCCTCGACCTCGGCGCCCGTACGCCCGAGGAGACCGCGCTGTCGATCGCGGCGGAGATCGTCGCCGCCGGACGGGGCGGTACCGGGGCCCCGCTGACCGGTTCCGGCACGCCGATCCACCGCGACCTGCGAACCGTCGGCGCGCCGGGAGTATAATATTCATCGACTGATGAATTATGCCCGGTGAACCACTGCTCTCGTGAAGGGCGGGACCGTCATGGAGAAGACCACCTGCTGTGTGGTGGGCGGCGGACCCGCGGGCATGGTGCTCGCCCTGCTGCTGGCCCGGGCCGGCGTCGCGGTGACGGTGCTGGAGAAGCACGGCGACTTCCTGCGCGACTTCCGCGGCGACACCGTCCACCCCTCCACCCTGGCGCTGCTGGACGACCTGGGCCTGGCCGAGCGCTTCGCCCGGCTGCCGCAGCGCCGGGTGCGCACCGTCCAGCTGCCGGTCGGCGCCGGCCGCTCGACGGTCACGGTCGCGGACCTCTCGGTGCTGCGCGGGCCCTACAACTACGTGGCGATGGTGCCCCAGTGGGACCTGCTGGACCTGCTGGCCGACGAGGCCCGGCGGGAGCCGTCCTTCCAGCTGCGGATGGATACGGAGGCGACCTCCTTCCTGGTCGAGTCGGGCCGGGTGACCGGCGTGCGGTACCGGACCGCCGACGGCCGCACCGGCGAACTGCGCGCCCTGCTCACCGTGGCCTGCGACGGCCGGGGGTCGCTGGCCCGTACCCGGCCCGAACTGGGTCTGCACCGCTTCGACTGCCCGATGGACGCCTGGTGGTTCCGCCTGCCGCGGCACGCGGGCGACCCGCGCGGACTCGTCGGCGGCGCCGGTGAGCGCTTCGTCGCCGCGCTGATCGACCGCGGCGACTACTGGCAGTGCGCCGCGCTCATCCCCAAGGGCAGCGACGGCAGCCGTCGCGCCGCCGGCCTGGACCGCTTCCTGGCCGACTTCACCACCGCCGTCCCCTGGCTCGCCGACCGCGCCCACGCCCTGTCCTCGTGGGACGAGGTCAAACTCCTCGACGTGCGCCTGGACCGGCTGCGCCGCTGGCAGCGGCCCGGGCTGCTGTGCATCGGCGACGCGGCGCACGCGATGTCCCCGGTGTTCGGCATCGGGATCAACCTCGCCGTGCAGGACGCCGTGGCCACCGCCCGCCACCTCGCCGGGCCGCTGCGGCGCGGTGCCGTCCGCCCGCGCGACGTGTGCCGGGTGCAGCGCCGCCGTCGTCCCACCACGGTCGCCACCCAGACGCTGCAGCGGATGGCCCATGCCCGCGTCATCGCACCCGTCCTCCAGGGCCTGCCGCCCCTCGGTAGCGCGGACCGGGCCCGGCGCGTCGCCCGCCTGCTCGCCGGGTCGCGCCGGGTGCGCCGCCTGCCCGCCTACTTCATCGCCTACGGCGCGCTGCGGGAGCGTCCACCCGTCTCGGCGCTCCGGTAGCGGCCGCCGCTCACCCGGGGGAAGTCGCCTCGGGAACAATTGATTGCCTTGACAAGAGTTGTCGCGACAATGATGATGGATGTGTGAACAGGGCAAGCGGACTCCACGACCACCTCGGCTACTGGCTTCGCCGGCTGTCCGACGAGGTCCACGGCCGGTTCGAGGACGAACTCGGCCGGCACGACGTCACCGTCTCCCAGTGGGGCGTGATGATCAGTGTCTTCCACGGCCACGACACCACCAAGGCCGTGGCGGCGCACATGGACATCGATCCGGGGGCCGTGTCCCGCCTGGTCGACCGCCTCGCGGCCAAGGGCCTGGTGCGCCGCGAGCCCGACCCCGCCTCCCGGCGCACGGTCCGGCTCGTGCTGACCGACCAGGGACAGGCCCTCGTACCGGAACTGGCCGGCATCGCCGACCGCAACGACGCCCACTACTTCGGCTCGCTCGACGCCGGTCAGCGGCGGCAGCTGGAGGAGTGGATCCGGCGGCTGGTGGGCGCGACCCATCCCACGGCACCGCCCGAAAACCCCTGAGAGAAGAGCGCGATGAGCATCGAACCCTCCATCACCAAGTCCGTCAGCATCGACTGCCCGTACGAGAAGGTCTTCGCCTTCCTGGCCGATCCCGCGAACTGGCCGGCATGGGCCGTGGTCAACGTCCGGTCGATCGAGCCCACCGACGACCCCGACTGGTGGCGCATGTCCACCCCGCTCGGCCCGGCCAGGCTGCGGATGCACGCCAACGCCGAGTTCGGCATCCTCGACCACGAGTTCGTCGACGAGGCCGCCGCCTGGCGGGTGCCGGCCCGGGTGCTCCCCAACGGGGACGGAGCCGAGTTCATGATGACGTTCCGTCAGCCGCCCGCGTTCTCCGACTCCTTCTTCAAGGAGCAGACGGACCTGGTCGACACCGAACTGGCCACCCTCAAGAAGCTCCTGGAATCCGCACCGGCCTGATCGCACTCGCCTTCCGCCCCGGTCCGCTCGGCGGGCCGGGGCAGTGGCGTCGTCACAGCATCACGTGCTTGACCTGGGTGTAGTCGAGCAGACCGGCGAGGGACAGATCGCTCCCGTAGCCGGAGTGCCGCACACCGCCGTGCGGCATCTCCGAGACGGTCGTGCCGTGCGTGTTGACCCAGACGATGCCCGTGTGCAGGGCCCGGCTCGCGCGCATGGCCCGGTCGTGGTCCCGGGTCCACACACTCGCGGCGAGCCCCTGGGGCACGGCGTCGGCCATGCGGAGGGCCTCGGCCTCGTCGGCGAAGGGCTGGACCGTGACGACCGGCCCGAACACCTCGCTCCGTACGATCTCGTCCTCCTGCCGTACCCCGGTCACCACCGTGGCCTCGTGGAAGTAGCCGGGCCGAGCCAGGGCCGAGCCCCCGGTGACGACCTCGGCGTGGGCGGGGAGGCGCTCCAGCATGCCGCACACGGAGTCGAGTTGGGCCGCACTGGCGAGCGGCCCGAAGTCGGCGTGCCCGTCGCCCGCGCCGCCGGGCACGCGCTGCGCGGCCCTGGCGGCGAACGCCTCCACGAAGGCGTCGTGGATCCGTCGGTGGACGAGGATCCGGCTCGCGGCCGTGCAGTCCTGCCCCGCGTTGTAGAAGGACAGGTACGACAACTGCTCGACCGCGTCGTCGAGATCGGCGTCCTCGTGGATCAGCACGGGGGCGTTGCCGCCGAGTTCGAGATGGAGCCGCTTGAGGTCGGCCGCCGCGGCGGCGGCGATCTCCTGTCCCGCGCGGACGCTGCCGGTGACGGCGACCAGCCGGACGTCGGGGTGGGCGACGAGCAGGCGCCCGGTGTCCCGGTCGCCGCACACGACGTTGAGGACGCCGGGCGGCAGGTGCTCCGCGGCCAGCCGGGCCAGCAGGGTGGCGGATGAGGGGGTGGTGTCGGACGGTTTGAGGACGACGGTGTTGCCGGCGGCCAGCGCGGGGGCGACCTTCCAGACGGCCATCATCAGCGGGTAGTTCCACGGGGTGATCTGGGCGCAGACGCCGACCGATTCGCGGCGCAGCACGGAGGTGCGGCCCGGGGTGTACTCGGCGGCCGCGGCGCCCGGCAGGTTCCGGGCGGCTCCCGCGAAGTACCGGAGCACGTCCACGATCGCGGGCAGTTCGTCCCCGAGGAACAGGGCGCGTGGCTTGCCCGTGTCGGTCACCTCGGCGTCCGCGAGGGCGTCCGCCTCCCGTTCCAGGGCGTCGGCGATGCGCAGCAGTGCGGACTGACGCTGCCCCGGTGTCGTGGCCGACCAGCCGTCGAGGGCGTCCCGTGCCGCCCGGCAGGCGGAGTCCACGTCCTCGGGGCCGGAGAGCGGGGCCGTGCCGTGGGGGAGTCCGGTGGCCGGGTCGATCAGCCGCAGGGTGGCCCCGGAGGCGGCCGGTACGTCCTTGCCGTCGATGTGGTTGGGGCGGGAGTGGTCAGCCACGGCGCAGTGCCTCCTCGGCGGCGGCGCGGCCGGTGCGGACCGCGCCCTCCATGTATCCGGCGACCCACTGGTCGGAGCCGCAGACGTAGAAGGGCGGTTCGTGCGTGCCGTGCAGCGGGCCGACCGCCATGACCTCACCGGGGGGCCACTGGGTGACGTAACCCTGGGTCCACGGGTCGGTGCCCCACAGCCGCAGGTGGCAGGAGGACGGGCGCAGTGCCTCGTCGCCGAACATCGCGGCGATCTCCGCGAGAAGCTCCGGGGTGCGCCGCTGTGGCGGGGTGCCCAGCAGGACGCCGTAGCGCTCCGGCGGGACCAGTGCGGACAGCACGCCCTCGTTCTGCGGCCAGGTGCTGCCGAGGACACCCTCGGCCTCGGACAGCCCGTCGAGCCCCGCGGACCGCCAGAAGGGACGGTCGTACACGGCGGCGAACTTGGCGGCCGTCGCCTGCCGTTGGCGGTGCAGCGACCCGAGGCGGGCGTCGCTCACACCGGTGACGGTGACCGACCTCAGCGGCCCCACCGGCAGGGCGCTCACCACGGCACCCGCGGTGAGGACCTCCCCGGTGACCAGGCGCACGGTGCAGTGCCCGGGGCGGACGTCGAGCGCGGCGACGGGCGAGCCGAGGCGGATGCGCGGGCCCAGCTCGCGGCCCATCACCTCGGCGAGCGTCGCCGACCCCTCCGCCAGCCGCAGTCCCTCCCAGTCGTCGTAGTCGTAGTCGCCCTCCCCGGGCACCGCCGCGCTCTTGCGCAGCGCGGACAGCAGCGAGATCCGCTCGTACGAGCCTCCCGACAGGCCCAGTTGGCCGATCTCCCAGAGCCGTACCACCGCGGGCGTGGCGTGCCGGGAGCGCAGCCAGCCGGACACGGACAGCCGGTCCAGGGCGGCCGCCTCCGGGTGCGACCAGGGGTCGTCGGGGTCGACCGTGGCGGCGAGTGCGGAGAACTCGCGGCCGAGTCGTTCGTGCAGGGCCGTGTCACCGGGGCCGAACCAGTGCGGTGGGTCGCCGGCCGAGCGGCCCTCGGGGGTGGAACGGGTGATACGGCCGGGCTCGGCGACATAGCTGGGGACCAGCGACAGGCCGAGTTCCTTGGCGAGTTGCAGGTAGGCGGTGTGGGCGTGGCCCACCACCTCGCCGCCGAGCTGGACGGTACGGCCGTCGGGGGTGCGGGTCTGCTCGACCCGGCCGCCGACGCGGTCCCGGGCCTCCAGGACGAGCACGTCGGTGCCGGCGGCGGCGAGGTCCCGGGCGGCGGCGAGGCCGGCGAGACCCGCGCCGAGCACGATCACGTCGTGATGCATCGCATTCGCTTTCGTCGTGGGGTGGGGTCAGGCCAGGACCAGGCAGTGCTCCGGCCGCCAGCCGAACTCCACCGTCTCGCCGCCGCTCCAGCGGTCCTCCATGCGGGCGCGGTCGGTGTTCTGCTCCAGCACCGACAACGTGACGCCGGGGGCGAGTTCGATCAGATAGGTCGTGGTGGGGCCGCTGTAGACGGTCTCGCGGATCACGCCGTTCAGCACCGACATGCCCGGTTCGAATTCGGACAGCCAGATCTTCTCGGGCCGCACGGACACGCTGACCGAGGTGCCGTCCGCGATGCCGCCGCGGCGGCCGACGGGCAGGGCGGGGCCCTGGTCCAGGGCGACCTCGCCGCCCCGGTAGGTGCCGGTCATCAGGTTGGAGGTGCCCATGAAGGAGGCCACGAAGCGGCTGGCGGGGTGCTCGTAGACGTCCTCGGGGGTGCCGCACTGCTCGATGCGTCCCTCGTTCATCACGGCGATCCGGTCGGACATGGTCAGCGCCTCGTCCTGGTCGTGGGTGACGAAGACGAAGGTGATGCCGACCTCGCGCTGGATCTGCTTCAGCTCCACCTGCATCTGGCGGCGCAGCTTCAGGTCGAGGGCGGCCAGCGGCTCGTCGAGGAGCAGCACGGCCGGACGGTTGACGAGCGCGCGGGCCAGGGCGACGCGCTGGCGCTGGCCGCCGGAGAGGGTGCGGGGCCTGCGGTCGGCGAGGCCGGCGAGCTGGACCAGCTCCAGCATCTCGCCGACGCGCTGCCGTGTCTCCGCCTTGTCGACGCCCTTGCGCTTGAGGCCGAAGGCGACGTTGTCGGCGACGCTGAGGTGGTCGAAGAGCGCGTAGCTCTGGAAGACCGTGTTGACGTTGCGCCGGTTCGGCGGCAGCGCGGTCACGTCCTCCCCGGCGAGCAGCACCGAGCCCTCGGTAGGGTCGCTGAACCCGCCGATCATGCGCAGCGAGGTGGTCTTGCCGCAGCCGGAGGGGCCCAGCAGGGAGAAGAAGTGGCCGGCCTCGATGTCGAGGTCGAGGCGGTGGACGGCGTAGGAGTCCGCGAACTGCTTGGAGACGCCGTCGAGGCGGACGGCAGGGATCGCGTCCATGGGTCACTCCCCGGAGAGGATGTCGAGGCCGCCGCGGCGGCCGAAGAGGCGCGGGATGAAGAGGGCCAGGGCGATCAGCACGATCGAGCCCGCGAGCATGAGGGTGCCGACGGCGTTGATGGTCGGCTGCACTCCGAAGCGGATCGCCGAGTAGATCCGCACCGACAGCGGCTGGGGGTCGACGCCGGTGGTGAAGTAGGCGAGGACGAAGTCGTCGAAGACCAGAGCGAAGATCAGCACGGCGCTGGCGAGTACAGCGGGCAGCAGGGCGGGCAGGGTGACCAGGCGCACCGCCTGCCAGCGGGTGGCGCCGAGGTCCATGGCGGCCTCCTCCACCTCCGGGTTCAGCGCGGCGACCCGGGAGCGGAGGATGACGGTGACGTAGGAGATGGAGAAGGTGATCTCGGCGAGCATCACCGTGCCGGTGGACAGGGCGATGCCGAGGCCCTTGAAGAGCAGCATCGAGGCGACGCCGGTGACGATCTCGGGTGTGATCAGCGGGACCAGCATGACCAGGCCGGCGAGCGAGCCGAGCCGGGTGCGGCAGCGGACCAGGCCGAGCGCGAGCGCCACGCCGAGGACGACGGAACCGGCCATCGCCACCAGGGAGATCCGCAGGCTGGTGCCGAGGGAGGAGAGCAGCACGTCGTCGTGGACGAAGGCGCGGTACCAGCGCAGGCTGAACCCGCCGAAGACGGTCAGGGACTTCTTGGAGTTGAAGGAGAACAGGGCGACGACGGCGATGGGCAGGTAGAGCAGCCCGAAGAACACCGCGGTGACGGCGATCAGGACGCGGGGCCTGCGGTCGGCCCGGCCGCGTCGTGCGCGGCTGCGGGCGGCCGGACGGGCCGGGGCGGTGGCGGAGGGCAGCTTGAGCAGGGTCATCGGCGGGCCTCCGCCTCGTCCTTGCGGGTGCGGCGCAGATAGCCGAACATCCCGATCAGCAGCACCAGCATCAGCAGCATCGTGAGCGCCGAGCCGAGCGGCCAGTTCTGGCCCTGGAAGAACTTGTCCTGGATGAGGTTGCCGATCATGATCTGGTCCGGTCCTCCCATGAGCTGCGCGCTGACGAAGTCGCCCATGGCGGGCAGGAAGACCAGGACCAGCCCGGCCGCCGCGCCCTGCCGGGTGGCGGGCAGGGTGACGAAGAAGAAGGTGCGGACCGGGCCGCCGTACAGGTCGCGGCCGGCCTCGATGAGGGAGACGTCGAGCCGTTCCAGGGCGGCGTACAGCGGGATGATCATGAAGACCACGAAACCGTAGACGAGTCCCGCGACCACACCGACGCCGGTGTTGAGGATCTTGGTGTTGCCGTCGGCGAGACCCACCGCGCGCAGGGCGCGCAGCACCGGTCCGTCGTCGGAGAGCACCACCGACCAGCCGTACATGCGGACGAGGTAGTTCGCGAAGAACGGCACCACGATCGCGGCGATCAGCGCGTGCTTGTACCGGCCGCCGTGCAGGGCGATGGTGTAGGCCACCGGGTAGGCGATCAGCAGGCAGATCACGCAGGTCAGCAGGGCGTAGCCGAGCGAGCGGGCCAGGACCTCGGTGTAGGCGGGGTCGGCCAGGGCGCGCACGCCGGACAGGTCGAAGCCGAAGCGCGGGTTGCCGAGGTCGTCGGTGGTGCCCACGGCGAGCACGGCGACCAGGACCAGCGAGGCGATCAGGAACCCGGTCATCCACAGGGTGCCCGGCAGCATCAGCCAGGTCCATATGCGGTCGCCGTCGGCGCGGCGCCGGCGGGGGCGGGAGGGGGAGCGGAGCAGCGCCATGTCAGCCCGCCTTCACATGGGTCCAGGCGGTGTCGCGGGCGTCCTCCGCCGCGCGGCTGCCGTTGCGGAAGAACAGGTCGGCCTTCAGGTCGTCCTCGGTGACGAGGCACTCGGGGAAGGGCTTGACCAGCTCGGCGTACGTCTTCTCGGTGCCGGCGATCGGCATCGGGTAACCGATGTACTCGATGTTCTTCTTCGCGTTCTCCGGCCGGAGCATGTAGTCGATGAACAGCATCGCGGTCCCGGGGTGGGGGGCGTTCCAGGGGATGGCGTAGCAGTCGGAGTTGATCGGCGTGCCCTCCTTGGGGGCCTCGAAGCCGAACACCGAGGGGTCCTTGGCCTGGTTCAGCATGGCGGCCATGTCGCCGCTCCAGGCCTGGGTCATGACCGCGTTGCCGTTGAGGAGGTTGTTGTAGCTGTCGCTGGAGAAGCCGCGCAGCCGGGGGCGCAGGGTGCCCAGCAGGGAGGTGATGCGGTCGAGGTCGTGGCGGTCGCCGGTGCTGACGCCCAGGCCGAGTTCGAGGGCGCCCATGCCGAGGACCTCGTCGCGGTCGTCCAGCAGGAAGACCTTGCCCTCGGCCCGGTCGCTCCACAGGTCGCGCCAGGAGCCCGTCAGCTCGCCGATCCGGTCGCGCCGCCAGCCGATGCCGGTCTTGTACGCGGTGAAGGGCACGGTGTGCGCGGAGCCCGGGTCGTACCAGGGATCGGCGAAGTACCTGTAGGCGCCGAATATGGCGTGCGCGTTGGGGAGCTGGGAGTGGTCGATGCGACGCAGCCGGCCGCCGCGCACCAGGCGCTGGGCCCATTTGGCGGTCGGGAAGACGACGTCGTAGCGGTTGCCTGCGTTGAGCTTGGCGACCATGCCTTCCATCGAGTCGAAGTTCGACTGGATGACCTTGACGCCGTACTCCTTCTCGAATCCCCTGAAAACGGACGGGTCGACGTAGTCGGCCCAGTTGAAGTAGACGAGATCGCCGTCGACGCGTGCTGTGACGGGGGCGAGCTGCTGGGCGTCGGGGGTTCTGGCGGGCATGAACCCGCAGCCGCCGACCGCGGCGCCGAGCAGGCCGCCGGCGCCCGCGCGCAGCAGGGCGCGTCGGGTCGGTGGTGGTACCTCGGGGGACACGGAACGTCCTCTCCGTCGAGGAACGGCACAACTCCAGGGCTGGACCGGCTGGTCGGCTCACGGAGGCCCTGACTCCGTAGGAAGGACCGGTCTGGGGAGGGTGCGAACGTGCGTCAGCGGGGGAGGGGTAACCCGGTCCGGGCGGCGTACGGCGCGGGGGAGGAGGACGTCACGGTGTGGCCCCCTCCAGGTCGTCGCGGACCCGGCGGGCGAACCAGCCGACGGCGGCCTCGCGCTGCGAGAGCGGCCCCGGCTCGAAGCCGGGCGTGGTCAGGCCGGCCTGCACGCGCTCCACCAGCTCGGCGTCCTCGTCGTTGGTGACCCAGCCGATGTGGATGTTCAGCCGGCGGGCCAGCCGGGTGCGCACGCTCTCGCCGTGCTTGGTGTAGAACGCGCCGGGGATCGCCGCCCGGTCCTGGGCGGTGGGCAGGGCGGTCCACGCGAGCACGTGGTCAGGGTAGAAGTCGATGAGCGTGTTCGGGTAGATCACGGCGTACCGCCATACGCGCCGGTCGGCCTCGGCGAGGCCCGGCATGGGGGTCGCCAGCCGCTGGTAGAGCCGTTCCGTCCAGTTCGAGGAGGGCTTGTCCCGCAGCGGTGACTCGAACAGGACGTAGTCCTCCTGTACGTCCACGGTGTACGCCTGGTAGTCCAGCAGCCGCATCAGCGCCGGGTGCGCCACGGGGACGTGGTAGCCCTCGAGGTAGTTGTCGACGATCACCTTCCAGTTGGCGTTCTGCTCCTCGCCGCCCGCCTGGTCGTGGATGCGGTGCTTGCCGACGGGGACGAGGCCGGGCCCCGCGTAGTGGCCGACGGCCTCGGCGAGACCGGCGCAGCTCTTGGCGAGGGGGGTCGCCTCCATGTCGAGGTTGACGAAGACGAACCCCAGGAAGGACTCCACGTTGACCGGGTGCAGCCCCAGCCTGGGCTTGTCCAGGCAGGGGATCCGGCGCGCCTCGGGGGCGCCGACGAGACGTCCGTCCAGCTTGTAGGTCCAGCCGTGGTACGGGCAGCGGATCGCCTTGCCGGAGGGCTCGGGCGCGCTGACCAGCCGGGTGCCGCGGTGCCGGCAGACGTTGAGGTGGGCGGCGAGAGCGCCGTCCTCGGTGCGGACGACCAGTACCTCCCGGCCGGCGACGGTCGCGGTGAGCCGCGCGCCGGGGCCGGGGAGGTCGGACTCGTGGCAGACGAGCTGCCAGGACTTGGCGAAGATGCGTTCGGTCTCGGCCTCGGCGAGGGCCGGATCCGTGTAGTAGCGGGCGGGCAGCGCTTCCCCGGGATGTTCGGCCGGCGGCCCCGGTGGGGCGGCGGCAGGGGCGGCTTCCCGCGTGGTCGGGGGGTTCATTGGGTCCTCCTCCGCGCCGCGGCGGCGGCGATGGGCGGTGAGGCGTGCGCGGAACGGACGGCAGGCGGGGTTACGGCCCGCCGCGATCCGGCTGACTAATTGGTTAGTCAGAGTGGGACCGCGGTGGGGCCAAGTCAAGACTTGTGGGCTGACTAATTAGTTAGTTAGTGTCGGGGCAGGCGGATGACCAGGGCCCGCAGACGCCCGCCCCGGCTCACTCCGCGAGCCCGCGGACCCCGTCCGCGCCACACCTGGGCGACCGGATCCGGCCGCCCAGGTCCCGCCGGTGCGCGACCCCCGCCGCACATCGCGCACCGATCAGGACACGTCCCGTCCACGCCGTGCCCGGTTCCCGCCGGGCACCCCGCACCGCTCCCCGCCCCTCTTCCCACGGCGCCGGAGCGACCCCGTCCACGCCATCGCCGCGCCACCCCGGCTCCGGTCCACCCGGAGCCGGAGCGACCCCGGAGGCACGCATGAGCGCACGCCGAAGCCTCGTATGGCTCGGCCTCACGCCGGAGCCCGAACAGGAACTGCCCGCCGCCGTCGCGGCCCTGCGGACCACCGCGGGCCGCCCGCCGGCGGCCCTCGTCGCCGCCGAGCGGCACCGCGTCGAGCGCCTGGTGCTGCGCGGCACGCACCGCGGCTGGCTGCGCTACCTCCGCGAGGTCACCGACCTGGTCGTCGGGGCCGCGGCCGGGGTCCCGGCCGCCGACCCGCGGGCGGCGCTGGTGGCGGGCGAGGTCGTACTCGACCACCACCGCATGCTGATCGGCCTGCCCGGGCCGGGCTACGCACGCACCGCCCGGCAGCGACGCGAACTCGAACAGGCGCTGGCCCGCCTGAGAGACCGCGACGGCCTCGCGCCCTCCGGCCACCGCGACCCCAGGAGCACCGCATGACCGGCGTCTTCTCGTTCCTCCCCGAGGGACGGCACGGCCTGCTCGTCCCGCCGGCCTTCGGCACCGGCCTGTCCGGCGACGAGGACCTCGCCGGGTACCTCGCCACCGGCGGCTACGCCCCCCTGCGCTCCCCCGACCGGCTCCTCGACCGGATCGCCGCCGTGGGACTGCGTGGCCGCGGCGGGGCCGGCTTCCCGGCCGCCGTCAAGCTCCGTGCCGTCCGCGACGCCGGCCGCCCCGGCGTCGTCGTCGCCAACGGCGAGGAAGGGGAGCCGGGTTCCGTCAAGGACCGCTGGCTGCTGCGGCACCGGCCGCACGTCGTCCTGGACGGCCTCAGGCTGGCCGCCGCCCTCACCGGTGCCGAGCGCGGCTGCGTGTACCTCTCCGACGCACCCGCCGAGCGGGCCGTGCGCACGGCGCTCGCCGAGCGCCCCGCCGACCTGCCCGTCGACGTCGTCCAAACCGAGCACACCTACGTCGCGGGCGAGGAGACGGCGGTCGTGCGGCGCATCGACGGAGGCCCGGCCCTGCCCCGCTCGAAGCCGCCGCGGCCGTTCGAGAGCGGGGTCGGCGGGGCGCCCACCCTCGTCGCCAACGTGGAGACGCTGGCCCGCATCGCGGTGATCCACTCGCGTCCCGACGCGGCCGGCACCGTCGCCGACGCCCACCTCGTGACCCTCTCGGCGTCCGGAACGCGGGCGGGGGCCGTCCCCGCCACCGGTGGCGTCAGCGCACTGGTCGAGGTGCCCTCCGGGACCTACCTCAAGGACATCGCCGGCCTGTGCGGGCACGGCGGCGCCGAGGCGGTCCTGCTCGGTGGCCTGTTCGGAGGCCTGCACGGCGCGGGCTGGACGGACCTCACCCTCGACCACGACGGCCTGAAGGCAGCCGGCGGCGCCCTCGGCTGCGGAGCCCTGCACTTCCTGCACCCCGACGACTGCCCCGTCGCCGTGGCCACCGAGGCCGCCGCCTACCTCGCCGCACAGAGCGCCCGGCAGTGCGGGGTGTGCGTCTCCGGCACGGGCGCGCTCGCCACAACCCTCGGCGCCGTCGCGCGCGGCGACGCGGACGACGACACGACCGCCAGGCTGGACCGCTGGGCGAGGCAACTGCCCGGCCGCGGCGCCTGCGGACTCCTCGACGCCGCCGCCCGCATCGTCGGCACCCTCCTCGTCCACTTCTCCGACCGGGTCGACGCCCACCGCGGCTCCGCCTGCCCCGCCTGCGCACGACCGGCACCGGAGGACGGGCGCCGCTTCACGGTGCCCGTGCCCTGACCGCCCCTCCTTCCCACCCCGCGCCCCTCCCGCGCAGCGCCGCCACCCCGAAAGGACCGCCCCATGAAACTCCTGCTGGACTCCACCCGCTGCCAGGGCTACGGCCTGTGCCAGGAACCCGCCCCGGAACTGATCGACCTCGACGAGTGGGGCTACGCGCAGGTGCGCGCGGCCGAGGTGCCGCAAGGAGCCGAGGCCGCCGCCGAGGCCGCCGTCGCCGCCTGCCCCAACTCCGCGCTGCGGCTGGTGAAGTGACATGGGACGCGACCTCTCCGCCCTCTTCGACCCCGTCTCCGTCGCCGTCGTGGGAGCCAGCGACGACCCGGCCAAGTACGGCCACGCCATCGCCGCCCAGGCCCTGCGCGCCGACGGCCGCCGCCGCCCCGTCCACCTGATCAACCGCCGCGGCGGCACGGTGCTCGGCCGGACCGCCGCCCCCAGCCTCGGCGCGCTCGGCGAACCCGTCGACCTCGCCGTGATCTCCGTGCCGGTGTCCGGCTTCGAGGCCGCCGTCGACGAGGCCCTGACCTGCGGGGCCCGGGCGATCGTCGCGATCACCGCCGGCTTCGCCGAGACCGGCGAGGCGGGCCGGGACCGCCAGCGTGTGGTCGCCGAACGCGTCCGCGCCGCCGGCGCCGTGATGGTGGGGCCCAACTGCCTCGGCCTGGCCGACAACACCACCGACCTCTTCCTCGCCTCCGACACCTTCGCGCCCGGCGGGGTGGCCCTGCTGAGCCAGAGCGGCAACCTCGCCCTCGAACTCCAGCTGCGCTTCGGCCCGCACGGACTCGGCTTCTCCCGCTTCGTCTCCCTGGGGAACCAGGCCGACGTCACCCTCGTCGACCTGCTCGCCGACTGCGCCCGGCACGAGGGCACCCGGGCCGTCGCGGTCTACGCCGAGGACTTCGCCGACGGACGCGCCTTCGCCGAGGCCGCCGCCGAGGCAGGCAAGCCCGTGGTGCTGCTCACCGCCGGACGCGGGGACGCCTCCGCGCGCAGCGCCCAGTCGCACACCGGTGCCCTGACCACCTCCTCCGACGTGGTGGCCGCGGCCTGCCGGGACGCCGGAGTGGAACTGGTCGCCACCCCCCGCGAACTCACCGTCGCCCTGGCGGCGCTGGAAGGCGGACGCAGGGCGGCCGGCCGCCGGGTCGCCGTGCTCACGGACGGCGGCGGTCACGGTGTCATCGCCGCCGACGCCGTCGAGACGGCCGGGCTGACCGTGCCCGAACTCGACGGGCCGACCCGCGCCCGCCTCCGTGCGGACCTGTGGGAGCAGTCGGCCGTCGCCAACCCGGTGGACCTCGCCGGCATGGGCGAGCAGAACCCGGCCTCGTACGCGGACACCGTCGCCACGCTGCTCGCGGCCGAGGAGGTCGACGCCGTCCTGATGACCGGCTACTTCGGCGGCTACGCGGCGGCCGAGGGCGGGCTCGGGGGCGGCGGCACGGCGCTCGCGGACGGGGAGCAGGTGGCGGCGCGGCTCATCGCGGCCCGCCACCGCGCCAGCGCCAAGCCACTCGTGGTGCAGTCGATGTATCCCGCGTCGCCCAGCTGCCGCACCCTCGCCGCGGCTGGCATCCCGGTCTTCGAGGCCACCGAGGACGCCGCCCGGGCCCTCGCCGCCACGGTGCCCGGGACACCGCGCACGGGGGTCACGCCCCTCCCGGTTCCCGAGGCGCCGCTGCACCGCAGCGGCTACCTGGAGACGCGCCAGGCGCTCGAAGCGGCCGGACTCGCCTTCCCCGCCGCCCGGGAGGTCCACGACGAGACGGAACTGCTCGCGGCGACCGAGGAGTTCGGCGGACCCTACGTCCTCAAAGCCCTCCACCTGCTGCACAAGTCCGACGCGGGCGGTGTGGCCCTGGGCCTGTCCGGCCCCGGTGAACTGCTCGCCGCCTTCCGCGAGATGCACGCCCGGCTCGGCGCCTCCTCCTACTCCGTCGAGGCCATGGCCGACCTGACCGGCGGCGTCGAGCTGATCGTCGGCGTCAACCGGGATCCCCGCTTCGGCCCGGTCGCCATGGTGGGCCTCGGCGGAGTGCTGGCCGAGGTGCTGCGCGACGTCGCCTTCGCCCTGGCCCCCGTTCCCGCGGACCGCGCCCTGCGGCTGCTGCGCGGACTGCGCACCACCGCCCTGTTCGACGGGGTGCGCGGCAAGCCCGCCGTGGACATCGCCGCGGCCGCGGCGGCCGTCGAGACGATCACCGCGTTCGCCGCCGCGCACCCGGAGATCGCCGAGATCGAGGTCAACCCGCTGCTGGTGAGCCCCCACGGCGTGCTCGCCCTGGACTCCAGGGCCGTACTCGCCTGACCGTCCGGCCGAACGCCGAACGCCGAACGCCGAACGCCGAACGCCGAACGCCGAACGCCGAACGCCGAACGCCGAACGCCGAACGCCGAACGCCGAAGGCCGAACGCCGAACGCCGAACGCCGAACACCGAACGCCGAACGCCGACTTCGCAGGCCACCCTGCGCAGACCACCCTCCGTGCACCGCCCCCGCCGAGCGGCCCGCCCCGCCCGCCGACCCCCGACCGAAGAGGCCCCCATGGACATGCGCTACACCCCCGAGCAGGCCGATCTCAAGCGCCGAGCCGCCGACTACGCGCGCCTGCTGATGCGTTACGAGGACCAGTCCGAGCAGGCCGGCGGCCCGCTGCCGCAGGAGCTCGTCACCGAACTGACCCGGGCCGCCATGGACGCCGGCGTCTACGCCATCAACATGCCCGCGGAATGGGGCGGAGCCGGCCTCAGCCTCCTCGACCAGGTCATCGTGGAGGAGGAGTTCGGCAAGGTCACCAACTGCCTGTGGGACATCCCCTGGCGGCCCGCGAACGTCCTCGCGTACGGCGACGAGCGGCAGCGCGAGAAGTACCTGCTGCCGGTCATCCGGGCCGAGAGGTTCGACGCGTTCGCCGTCACCGAGCCGGGCGCGGGATCCGACCCGTCCTCCGGCACCTCCACCGCGACCCGCACCGAGGGCGGCTGGCTGCTCAACGGCGAGAAGTGGTTCGTCACCTGCGGCGACATCGCCGACTTCCTGCTGGTGCAGGCGGACGCCGGCCCGGACCGGCTGCCCACCCTCTTCTTCGTCGACAAGGCGGCGCCCGGCGTGGAGATGACCCGCGTGCCGCACTTCATGCACTCAGCGGTCAACGGGCACCCCGAGTTCACCTTCACCGACGTCTTCGTGGCCGACGAGGACGTGCTCGGCGGCGTCGGCGAGGGCTACGCGCTGACCAAGGAATGGTTCACCGACGAACGCCTGATGATCGCCGCGCGCACCGTCGGCGCGGCCGAGCGCGCCCTCCAGCTGGCCCGTGACTGGGCGGTGGAGCGTGAGCAGTTCGGGGCGCCGATCTCCTCGTACCAGCTGATCCAGGGCATGCTCGCGGACTGCGCGGTGGACATCGCCGTGAACCGTGCCTACACCCATCAGGTCGCCTGGGAGGCCGACCAGCCGGGCACCGACCGCAAGACGCTGCACGCGAAGGCCTCCACCGCCAAGCTGGCCGCGAGCGAGGCCGCCGGCCGGGTCGCCGACCGCTGTCTGCAGATCTTCGGAGGCCGCGGCTACGACCGCACCTACCCCGTCGAGCGCATGTACCGGGAACTGCGCGTCGACCGGATCTGGGAGGGCACCTCCGAGATCCAGCGGCTGATCATCGCCAACGAGCTGATCAAGCGGGGCACCGGCGCCCTGGCCCTGCCCACGCACTGAGATCCCCTCCCCACCACCAGCCCTGCCATCACCGCACAGCGAGGACTTCCATGGACTTCCGTCTCACCCCGCGCCAGGCACAGCTCAAGGCCGAGGCGCGCGCCCTCACCGACTTCATCGCCGCCTACGAGATCCAGTGCGAGGAGGACAACGGCCTGCCCGCCGACGCACACGCCAAGATCCGCGACGCGGTGCTGGACGCGGGGCTCCAGGCCGTCAACATGCCGGCCGAGTGGGGCGGCGCCGGACTCACCATCGCCGAGCAGGTCACCGTGCAGGAGGAGCTGGGCCGGCTCACCGGAGCCCTGTGGGACATGGTGTGGCGGCCCGCCAACGCCCTGCGCTTCTGCACCCCGGAGCAGCGCGAGCGCTTCCTCGTCCCGGTGATCAAGGGGGAGCGGCGCGACTGCTACGCCGTCACCGAGCCCGGCGCCGGCTCGGACCCGCAGAACCTCGCCACCACGGCGACGAACAACGACCGGGGCTGGGTGCTCAACGGCGAGAAGTGGTTCGTGACGGTCGGCGACCACGCCGACTTCATGATCGTGCTGGCCGCCGCGGGACCGGAGGGCGCGCCCACGCTGTTCCTCGTCGACAAGGACACCCCCGGCATCGAGATGACGCGGGTGCCGCGCTTCATGCACACCTTCGTCTACGAGCACCCCGAGTTCACCTTCACCGACGTCCAGGTCGACGAGGACGCCGTCCTCGGCGGCATCGGCGAGGGGTACGACATCACGCGCTCCTGGTTCACCGAGGAGCGGCTGATGATCGCGGCACGCACGACGGGCGCCGCCGAACGGGCCCTGGAACTGGCCCGTGACTGGGCGGTGGAGCGTGAGCAGTTCGGGGCGCCGATCTCCTCGTACCAGCTGATCCAGGGCATGCTCGCGGACTGTGCGGTGGACATCGCGGTCAACCGCGCCTACACCCATCAGGTCGCCTGGGAGGTCGACCAGGCCTCGGCGGACGACCGCAAGACGCTGCACGCCAAGGCGTCGATCGCGAAGCTCGCCGCGAGCGAGGCGTCCGGCCGGGTGATCGACCGCTGTCTGCAGATCCACGGCGGCCGTGGCTACGACCGCACGTACGCCGTCGAGCGGCTCTACCGGGAGCTGCGCGTCGACCGGATCTGGGAGGGCACCTCCGAGATCCAGCGGCTGATCATCGCCAACGAGCTGATCAAGCGCGGCTCGGGCGTCCTGGACCTGCCCACCGCCTGACACCAATGCCCGGCACAGATCGAAGGGAAGCTCGGATGACCGGCATCGAACGCGTCGGAGTCGTCGGCTGCGGACTGATGGGCGCGGGCATCGCGGAGGTCTGTGCGCGGGCCGGCCTGCCGGTGACCGTGGTGGAACGCGACGCGGAGGCGGCCCGCTCGGGCCGCCTGCGCATCGCCCGCTCGCTCGACCGGGCCACCGCGCACGGCAGGCTCACCGAGGAACAGCGCGGGGCCGCAGACGCCCTGGTCACCGTGGCCGACGACATCGAGGCGCTGCACGACCGCGACCTGGTGATCGAGGCCGTGGCGGAGGACGAGCGACTCAAGGTCGACGTCTTCACCCGCCTCGACGCGGTGGTCACCGGCGAGCGGACGGTCCTCGCCACGAACACCTCCTCCATCCCGGTCATCCGGCTCGCCGCCGCGACCGGGCGCCCCGAACACGTCGTGGGCGTGCACTTCTTCAACCCCGTACCGGTGCTGCGGCTGGTCGAGCTCGTACCGTCCCTGCTCACCTCCGCCGACACCGTGGCACGGGCCGAGGCCTTCGTGACGGACCGGCTCGGCAAGGAGGTGGTGCGCACCCGGGACCGGGCCGGATTCGTCGTCAACGCGCTGCTCGTCCCGTACCTGCTGGCCGCGATCCGCATGGTGGAGTCGGGCAGCGCGAGCGTCGAGGACGTCGACCGGGGCATGGTCCTCGGCTGCGCCCACCCGCTCGGCCCGCTGGCCCTGACGGACCTCATCGGCCTCGACACCACGCGGGCCATCGCCGAGTCGCTGTACGCCGAGTTCCGCGAGCCGCAGTTCTCACCGCCCCCGCTGCTGTCCCGGATGGTGGAGGCCGGGCTGCTGGGGCGCAAGTCCGGGCGGGGCTTCCACGCCTACGCGGAACAGCCGGGACGCGATACGGCGGCCCCGGTGCTGCCGCGATGAGGCGGACGTGAGGGAAGATGGTCATGGCGTACGACCACCGGACGAGGGGAGCGGCAGGGTGTCCACCAAGGTGCGCACGGCAGACACACGCGAGCGCATCCTGACCGCGGCGTGCGAGGTCATCGCCGAGATCGGCTTCGAGAAGATCCGCATGCGCATGGTCGCCGAGCGGGCCGGGGTGTCGACCGCGCTGCTGCACTACCACTTCGACACCCGCGAGAAGCTGTTCACCGAGGCGATGACCCACTCCTTCGCCCACACGGCCCTCGACGCCGAACGCGACGTGGAGACGGTGCCGGCCGCGGTCGTCCTGGCCCGGATCCTGCGCGGTCTGCTGCCGACCGATCCCGAACTGCACCAGGACTGGCGGCTGTGGCAGGAGCTGTGGGCCCGGGCCCTGCGCGACGAGACCACCCGTGCCTTCGCGGTCGATCTGTACGCGCAGCTGCACACCTGGGTGGCCGGCGCGGTACGGCGCGGCATCGAGTCCGGCGAGTTCACGGCGACCGACGTGGACGCGCTGAGCACGCTGGTCCTGTCGCTGAGCGACGGCTACGGCATCCGCCTGATGCTGCGCGACCCGACGGTCACCCTGGACACCGCCCTCACCGCGATCTGGCGCCAGGTGTCGGCCGCGCTCGGTCTGCCGGACGAGCTGCCGGCGGAGTGAATTCCGGTCGACGACACCCGACGGAGCATCGGACCACGGTGCTGTACTGGCAGGTAACCGCTGGTGAGGCGTGTAATTCATAACGATCTTGTCGAAAACCTTGTGCGAATTCCAGCCACCTCTAGCCTCCCTCCATGGCTTTTCTTTCAAGTCGCCGCAAGCGGGTGCGTCTCGCGCCGGAACTCGACGACCAGGACCTGGGTAAACTGCTGAAGACCCTGCTGGCGACCACGAGGACCGGCACGATCGCGACGACGGACCTGTGCGTGGCGCAGATATCCCGCCTCCTGGACCAGGGCCAGGAGGCGGGCGACTGGGACCGCCGGGCGCACCGCATGGGCGTCCTCGCGGACTTCCTGGCCGAATCGCATCTGCCGCGCTCCTGGGCCACGCGTGAACCGCGCAACGCGAGCGCGCTCACCCTGCACGCCTGGGCACAAGTGGCACGGGCCCGGGTCCTGGGACGCCCGGAGGAGGCGGGGGACGCCGCCGATGCCTGCTTCCGGGCCGCCGAAGCGGCCCCGGAGGACCCCACGCCCTGGGTCGCGCTCCTGGCGGTGGCGCGCACGCAACGCTGGGAGCAACCCCAGGCGTTCGGGGTGTGGAACGAGGTGCTCGCGCGCGACCGCTGGAACCGCGAGGCCTACCTGAGCATGCTGGGCTACCTCAGCCCGGAGGAGGGCGGCTCCCGCATCCAGGTCCTGGACTTCGTGGACGCCCTGTGCGCGCGCATGCCCGCCAACGCGCCCTGCGCCGGCACGGAACTCACCGCCCAGGTCCTGCAGTACCACTCCGTCCTCGGCCGGGGCGGATTCGAGGCGCTCACGGCGCGCAACCACTGGTCCCACGCGATGGCCGCCCAGGCGCTGGACCGGGTGGCCCACACCTGGATCCAGCCGGGGTTCCTCCGGCACGCCAGGGCCCTCGCCGACCTCAACCTCCTCGCCTACGCGCTGATGGCCGCCGACCGGCGGCGTGAGGCCGCTGCGGCCTTCGAGGTGATCGGCGGCTTCGTGACGCCGTGGCCCTGGCAGGCCGCCGGCGACCCGGTGACGGAGTTCGAGCAGACCCAGCGGAGGGCGGGCGTCGGTCTGTGACCCGTCGGCCCCCGCCCGGCACTCCGTCGGGCGGCCGGATGCGCGCTGCCGGGTGAATGCGCCGGTGAGGTGTTTGCGTATCCGGGCGCCGCTCGTCACGCTGGGCGGATGGTCCTGGTTCCGGGTTGGGTCTGGCAAGGGGGACCGCTACGCAGGGCCCTGTTCAGCGGGCTCGCCGTCGGTGTCTTCCTGGGGGCCTTCGTCCTCGTCGAGTCGGGGTCGTGGGCGGGGGCGTGCGTGGTCCTCGTGGTGCTCGGCCTGTTCTACGGGATCAGGGTGCCGCGCCGGATGGGCCGGGCCTGGCCGGGGGCCCGCGGGATGAACGCCGCCGACCGGGCGGCGGTGGTGCGCGCCACCCGGCGGGGTGAGGACATCGGTGACCCCCGGCTGGCCTCCGCCGTGATCGACTACGCCACCGCACTGCGCCGGCTCGGCGAGGAGGGCCGGCTGCGCCGCTGGGTGATCCTGCCGGTCACCGTGCTCGCGGTCGCGCTGGCCGGGTACGACACGCTGAGGGGATCGACGGGGGAGTCCATCGCGTCGTGGCTGGTGGTCGCGCTCCTCCTGGCGGACCTGGCCTGGTGGCCCCGCAGACGCACCCGGCTGCTGGCGCGCGCGGAACGCGCGCGGAGGTCGGCCCGCGGTCTTCAGGAGGAACGCCGTTGCACCGATGACCGCTGACGGGCGTCGGGTGCCGGGCGGCGATGCCCGGCGCGGGTGGGTGCGACCCGTTCTCACGCCCGTGCGGGCACGGTGGCGCCAAGGCGCGGCTCGGGCCGCCAGGTGGCCACCAGGGCCGCCGCCAGCAGGAGTTCGGCGATGTCGCCGCCGTAGTACATGATCTCCGCGCCGCCCCGCACCTGGGGGATCGGTGCGTGGATGTCCACCCAGAACCCGCCGTACATCAGCTGGGCCATGACGGCGTGCAGCGCGATGGCACCGCCGAGCCAGACCAGCCGGGCGCGGACACCGGGCCGGCCGGGTGCCGGGTCGGGTCCCGCGACGACGTAGGCGAACAGGCAGCCGGACAGCAGGAAGTGAACCTGCATCAGCCAGTGCCCGGCCGGATGCGCCATGGCGGTGTTGTAGAGCGGTGTGAAGTACAGGACCCCGAGGCCGCCCGTGGACAGTGCCAGGGCCACGGCGGGACGGGAGAGCAGGCGGGCGGGGCGGCTGTGCAGGACCGAGGTCAGGCCGCGGGCGTGGCGGGCGGTCAGGGTGCGCAGCAGCAGGGTCACGGGCGCGCCGAGTACCAGGCCGAGCGGGGCGTACATGCCGATGAGCATGTGCTGAGCCATGTGCCCGCGGAAGTCGCCGTGGGCGAGGGGCGCGATCGGCGGCAGGAGCGCGACGGCCAGCAGCCCGAGCCCCGTGAGGAACCACGCCGTGCGCCAGGGGCTCCAGCCCAGTGCGGGGTTGCGGCGCCGGGCGCGGTGCGCCAGCCGGAGGTAGCCGGCCGCGCACGCCGACAGGGCGAGCGCGGGGAGCAGGACGTCCAGCGGGCCCCCGCCGCCGGAGCCGTGGTCCATCGGGGGCATGTCGTGGTTCACCGGGCGCCTCCCGCCGCCCGCCCGGCCCCGGGCTCCTCCGGGTCGAAGGGCCGTCCGGTGCGCTGCAGCAGCCGGCCGCCGACGAGCAGCAGGGCGCCCAGAGCGAGGAAGCCCATGTCCCACCAGAGCTGGTGAGGGCCCCCGTGGACATGGTGGATGCCGAGGATCTGGTGGTCCAGGATGCCTTCGACGAGGTTGAAGAGGCCCCAGCCGGCGAGGATCCACCCCCACAGCACCCGGGAGGTCCACACCCGGCGCCGGTCGTGGGTGACCCGCGAGTACAGGACGGCCAGACCGGTCACTACGGCGAGCCAGCACACCACGTGGAAGATGCCGTCCCAGGCGGTGTTCATCTCCAGCCCCGAAACGGTGTGCGGGTCGTAGTACTTGACGCCGATGTGGTCGTGGTTGGTGCTGCTGAGCATGTGGTGCCACTGCAGGAGCTGGTGCAGCAGGATGCCGTCGACGAAACCGCCCAGTCCCACCCCCAGCACGATCCCCGGCAGTTGCAGGCTCGCCGGCGCCGCGCCGGTCCTCGGCCCGCCCACGGTGGTTGCCATCGCCGTTCCTCCGTCCCGTCGGAATCTGGCGTCGCGACCCTGCCCACGGGTCTCCCACGGGTGACCCCCGGTCGCACGAGCCGCGGCCGTACCGCCTACGGCTTATCAGCTCACCGCGCGCGCCGCTGCCGGCCCTCTCGTGGTTTGGCCGACTTCGAGCGCCGTCCCGACGCGGCCGGAGCACCCCGCCGGCCCCGGCCGGTCTTGTCATGGCCATTGACTCGGCGGACCCGTATTGGTTGAGTGGCTCATCCACTGAGCCACTGGGAGGACGGCGTGGAGGCACTGCCCCGCGAGACCATCGTCGACGCCCTGGAGAGCCGTCTGCGCGAGGACATCCTCGCCGGACGCCATCCGGCCGGCAGTTACCTGCCGCCGGAGCGCAAGCTCGCCGACGGATACGGCGTCACCCGCACCAGCCTCAAGCACGCGTTCGGGCGTCTGACCCAGGCAGGGCTGCTGGAGACCCGGCACGGCGTCGGCACCCGGGTACGGGACTACCTGCGCCTGGGCGGCGCCGACCTGCTGCCCATGCTCGTACGGCACAGCCCCGACTGGATCGGCGAGATCTTCGAAGTACGGCGCCACATAGGGGCGTTGATCGCCGAACGTGCCGCCGTCCGGGCGACCGGCCGCGGGCGGGCCGAACTGCGCACGCTCCTGGCGGCCGTGGGCGAGGCGGGGGACGCCGACGCCGTGCAGCTCGCGGACATCGAGGTCCACCGGGCCCTGGCCCGGGCCACCGGCAACCGCGTCTACGTCCTGCTGACCAACACCCTCTTCAACGCCTACCTGCCGGTGCGCGGCGCACTCAGGGGACCGTTCGAGGACGCCCTCGTGGCACGCGGGCGCCTGGAGCCGGTGGTCGACGCGGTCGCGTCCGGCGACGGCGACGGTGCCCGGCGCGCGGCCGAGCGGTATCTGGCCGAGACCGAGCGGATCATGCTGGAGGGCCTCGCATGAACGAGGACACCGGCGAGCGCGGCTCGTCCACACACGGCACCCGCTTCAGCGAGACGATGCTCGGCACACTGGCGCTCGACGCCGAGGACCACCCCCGCCGCGTCCGCCTCGATCTGACCGTCTCGGCGGACCACCCGCTGCGCCTCCTCGGCACCACCGAGGCCCGCGCCACCGGACGGATACGCATCTCGGGCTGGGCCGACGATCCCGAGGCGCAGGGCGAGTTGGAGATCTCACCGCTCGCGCGCCGCCGCATCCGCTACCGCGTCACCTTCACCGCCGACGGGCGCCGGGTCAGCCTCGACGGCTGGAAGTCCGTCACCCCGCGCAGGCCCGTCGCGTCGATGACCGTACTGCCGTACACCCTCTACGAGGACGGCGCGCGGATCGGCACGGGCACCCTCCGCTTCCCCCTCGGCACCCAACTCCTGCCGTTCCTGGCCGGTTTCCGCTTCCCGCGCAGGGAGGATCCCGGCGCGCTCCTCGCGCCCCGCTGGCGCGGCGAACCGGGCCGCACCGAGGTCTGGTACACCACCGTCACCGACCCGGACACCGGCAGCGGACTGTGGCTGCACCACGAACTCACCGCGCCGGCCGACGGATCCGAACCGTACGCGCACGGCTGGGCCGCGGTCTTCCCCAAGGACGGCCCCGTGCGGCACTCCCGGTTCGGCCCGGCCGCGTGGACGCCCGGGACCGCGGGCTTCGGCATCGACGGTGTCACGGCCGGGCCCGGACGCCTGACCGGATCGGCCGAGGGCGGCGCCCTGCGCTGGGACCTGGCCGAACGGCCCGCGGACGGGCCGCTGTTCACCTTCCCCCGCTGGTCCTGGCGCCGACCCCTGCTGCCGGCCGCACAGCTGCTCCCCGCCTCGCGGGCCTCCTACGACGGCACCTTCACCCATGACGGCACGACACTGACGCTCACCGCGGCACCGGGCGCGTCCGCCCGGATCTACGGCCACGGCAACGCCCGCCGCTGGGCCTGGCTGCACGCCGACCTCGGCGGCTCGGACGTACTGGAGGTCGTCGCCGCCGTCTCCATGCGGCCCGGCCTGCGCCGACTTCCCCCCTTGGTGTTCCTGCGGCTGCGCCGCCGCGGCCGCGACTGGCCGCGCCGCCCCGAGCGGCCGGCCGTCGGCTGGGCCGGCCTGGGGCGCTTCCGCGCCGGCATCGCTCTGCCCACCTGGACCGTCACCGGCCGCAGCGGTCTGCGCCGGATCCGGGTCGAGGTCACCCAGCCCGCCGACCGCACGCTGGCCCTGGAGTACACCGACCCTGACGGCGGGCACGCCACGTGCCGCAACAGCGAGCGCGCCGACGCACACGTCCTGCTGGAGCGGTGGTGGTTCGGCGGCTGGCGCACCGAGGCGGAGTGGACGCTCGACGGCACCGCCCACGCGGAGGTGGGCACCCGATGAGTCTCGCCGGCCTCGTCCTCGCCCTCGTCGCCGACGACGGCACCGGCCACTGGCCCCGGCGCGTCCCCGCCCGGCTGGAGACGGTCCTCACCGCGATGCCGCTCGCCGCCCGGACCGGCCTGCGCGCGGCCGCGCGCGGCGTGGACGCGTACGCCGTGGCCCGCACCGGGCGCACCCTCGGCGCCCTCACCGCCCCCGAAAGGGAGTCCGTGCTGGGCGAGTTGGCCGCACGTCCCGCCCTCGTGCCGCTGCTGGACGTGCTGAAGGTCCCCGTCCTGCTGGCGGCCGGAACGGAACGGATGCTCCAGGACGGTCCCACGCCACGCGGCCGCGCGCGCCCGGACCCGCCGCTGGACCTGACACCCGCGTCCGCCTGGCCGGAACGCACCACCGCCGACGCCGTGGTCGTCGGCTCGGGCGCGGGCGGGGCGACGGCGGCCCGGACCCTGGCGCGGGCGGGACTCGACGTCGTCGTCCTCGAAGAGGGAGGGCACCATTCCACCGAGTCCTTCGGCCGGCGCACACCCCTGGACCGGTTCACCGAGCTGTACCGGGACGGCGGAGCCACCGTCGCCCTCGGCAACCCGCCGCTGCTGCTGCCGACGGGCCGAGCCGTCGGCGGCACCACGGTCGTCAACTCCGGTACCTGCTACCGCACTCCGGGCCATGTCCTCGCCCACTGGCAAGGGGACCTGGGCTTCGCCCTCGCCGACGGCTTCGACCGGCATCTGGACGAGGCCGAGCGCACATTGCGGGTCGCCACCCAGCCCCTCGACGTCCTCGGCAACAACGGCCGCATCGCGCTCGCCGCGGCCCGTGAACTCGGCTGGCGGGCGGCGCCCCTGCGCCGCAACGCGCCCGGCTGCCAGGGCTCCTGCCAGTGCGTGGTGGGCTGCCCCACCGGCGCCAAGCAGGGCGTCCAGCTGTCCGTGCTCCCCGACGCCTGTGCCGCGGGCGCCCGTATCGTCACCGGAGCGCGGGTCGAGCGCATCCTCGTCGACGCCGACCGGCCCGGCGGACCACGGGCGGCGGGGGTGCGCGTACGGCGGGAGAAGGGCGCGTTCGAGATCCTCGCGCCCCTGGTCGTCGTCGCGGCGGGCGCCCTGCAGTCCCCGCCGCTGCTGCGCCGCTCCGGCCTCGGCCGGCATCCCCGGCTCGGCCGCAACCTCAGCGTCCACCCCGCCACGAGCGTCGCCGGCCGCTTCGCCGAACCGGTCACCGCCTGGGAGGGCGTGCTGCAGAGCGTCGGCGTGGAGGAGCACCACGACGCGGGAATCCTCATCGAGGCCACCGCCACCCCGCCCGGCATGGGCTCCTTCGTCCTCCCCGGGCTGGGCGCGGAGCTGCGCCGCGAACTGGAGGGGGCCGACCGGCTCGCCACGCTCGGCGCGATGATCGCCGACCGCCCCGGTGGCCGCGTCCTCGGCCGGGACCGCACCCTGCTCCGCTACGACCTGGACTCCCGTGACGCGGGCCGCCTGGTACGCGCCGTGCGCGCCATGGGCGAGCTGCTGTTCGCCGCGGGCGCCGAGGAGGTGCTCACGGGCATTCCCCGCGCACCCCGCGTCCGCAGCCTCGCGGAGCTGGACGGCGTCCTCACCGGCACGACCGCGCGGCAGCTCCATCTGTCGGCCTACCATCCGACCGGCACGGTCGCCGCAGGCGCGAGCCCGCGGCACTTCCCGGCCGATCCGGTGGGCCGGCTCCGCGGAGTGCACGGAGTGCTGGTGGCGGACGCCTCCGTGCTCCCCAGCTGCCCTCAGGTGAACCCCCAGCTGAGCATCATGGCGGCGGCCCTGGCGGTCGCGGAGGCCCAGCTCGGGGCGTGAGAGCCAGTGCCTGCCCGCACCCCTCGGCCGTGGCCGTCCGGTGGGGCCGCGCCCGGAATATTCGGGGTCCGGCCCCGGTTCTGGAAGCTGTGATTGGCATGCCCGGAACAGTGGCTGGTGGCCGGGGGCCCGGCGGCCGGGCGGAAAGGGAACTCATGGCACGCAGCACCGCGCGTCCCGTCGTCAAGCTGAAGTCGACGGCCGGGACCGGCGTCACCTACGTGACGCGCAAGAGCCGCCTCAACGACCCCGACCGGCTCGTGCTTCGCAAGTACGACCCGGTGGCCGGACAGCACGTGCTGTTCCGCGAGGAGCGGTGACACCGGGCCCGCCCGCGCGACGGGCGGGCGGCACGATCAGAAGGGAAGCACAGTCGTGAAGGTGCGAAAGTCCCTGCGCGCGCTGAAGGCCAAGCCCGGCGCGCAGGTGGTACGCCGACGGGGCGTGACGTTCGTCGTCAACAAGAAGAACCCCCGTTTCAAGGCCCGGCAGGGCTGAGGGCGTCCAGCCCGCACGGGTCGGCCCGGCTCCGCGCCCAGCGGCGCCGGGCCGACCGGCGCCGACGGTCGGCGGTCACCGACGCGAGGCCGCCGACCTGCTGTGATGTCCCCCACCCACACTTGCCCCCACGGGGAGGGCGTACCTACGTTCGGTGGTATGTCCCCCCATGACCCCTCTCATCCCAGCGAGCCGGTCGAGTTCTCCGTCGACCTCACCGGCCACGAAATGCTCCGGCGTGCCCACGTCATGGACGCCGTCGGCCCCGACTGGGACCCCGTCGAGGCGCTGCGTGGCGAGGAGGAGGCGTACGACGCCCTCTACTCCGGCCTGGACGAGAACCAGCAGCGCATCTACGACGAGCTGGTCGCGGCCGGGGTCCTCCCCAAGCGCGGAGACGGCCGTGCTGCCGCTTGATCCGCAGGCGGACATCGGCCGCCGGGCGTGGGTGACCTGCCCGAACTGCGCCGACCACCGCGGCTGCGACACGTGCGGGCAGGGGCGCAGGTGCCTTCGGCACTGGCGCTACCTCCTGTCGAACAGCGGCAGCACGCTCCACCTCCAGTGCCCGTCGTGCACCCACGTCTGGGACCACGAGACCGGTTTCGGCGCTGCGGGGGCCCACCGCAATCGCGGTACCGACGGCCGATGACGGCTGCGGCCGCTGACACCGGCACCCGGGACGGGCCGTCCCGTGGCGCCGTGAGCGGGAGGCCCTGAGCCCTTCCCGGCCGGCCCGCGCTCCCGCGCCTCACCGCCGGACGGTCGCCCGTACCGCGCTCGCGGTCAGGGCTGTGGCGGTGTGCACCGCGCTGGCAACGGCCTCCTGGGGACCGAGCCCGCACAGATCGGTGAGGGTGAACAGCGCCTCGGCGCTCACGACCACCGCGAGATCCCGCTTGAGCTGGGCGAACCCCTTCGGATCCGTGGCGCCCAGGGTGCCTTCCAAGGGCAGGAGGGCCTGGTCGATCAGGCCGAACCGGATGCCGGGGCGCGCCTGAGCGCTGTCCGGCCGGGCGATCGTGGCCGCCATCATCGCCCGTACCGCTCCCTCGCGGGCGAGTATGCCCCGCAGCAGGAAGTCGCAGGCGAAGGCGATGCGCTCGACGGGATCGGCGCAGTCCCCGAGGGGCGCGAGGGCCTCCTCCGGCGAGGGCCACACCCCTGCCAGGGCCTCGCTGATCAGCGAGGGCAGATCGGGGAAGTACCGGTACGCGGTCGCCTCGGAGACCAGGGCCGCCCGGGCCACCGCGGGCATGGTCACCTCGGCGCCCGTCCCGATGAGTTCGCGTGCCGCCGTCACGATCGCCGTGCGCGTGCGCTGCTTCTGGTTCGTACGGCCGGTTCCCGGCTGCGCCGTCATGACAGCCACCCCTCCTCCTGTTGACCTCCCTCATGGTAACTCTCGACCCTCTTCGTGAGAGTTAACTTGCATAAAGGTCCCACGCTCTCCTAAGCTTCATGAGAGTCAACTCTCACGAAGCGTTCCAGGAGGCAGCGATGACCGACGTTTCCCTGGTGGGCCCCGAGGACGGCGAGACCATCCGGCTGGGCCCCACGCGGATGCGCATCCTCGAGGACGGCAGCACCACCGGACACCGCCTCGGAATCGGCGAGATCACCCTCGCCCCGCACACCGAGGGCCCGCCGCAGCACCGCCACGCCCAGCACGACGAGGGCTTCTACGTCGTCTCCGGCACCGTGCACTTCACCATCGGCGACACCACCCACGTGGCACCGGCCGGCACCCTCGCGATGGTCCCGCCGGGCGCACCGCACACCTTCGCCAACCACGGCGACACACCGGCGGTCATGATCAACACGTTCACGCCGGATCTGTACGTCCAGTACTTCCGCGACCTGCGGGACATGATCGCCGCCGGTCGCGAACTCACCCCGAAGTCGACGATCGCGGTGATGAGCCGTTACGCCACCACCCCCGCGACCGACTTCGCCTGACGCCCACCCATTTGAAGGAGCCTTCTGTGACCACCACCAGCACCCACACCCTCACCCTCGACCAGGGCACCGTCGACGTCACGGTCGACGTCGACGGCCGGCAGGGCCGGACCTTCCTGCTGCTGCACGGCGGGGGCGGTCCGGGGACCGTCGCCCCGTTCGCCGCGCTGCTCGCCGGGGAACGGCCCGCCAGGGTGTTCACCCCGGTCCACCCCGGCTTCGCCGGCACCGCGCGCCCGGACTGGCTGAACGACGTCGCGGCCCTGGCCCAGGTGTACGCCCGCCTGCTCGACGTACTCGACCTGCGGGACGTCACCGTCGTCGGCAACTCCATCGGTGGCTGGATCGCCGCCGAACTGGCCGTGCTCGGCAGCGATCGGATCAGCGGCGTCGTGCTCGTCAACGCGGCGGGCATCGACGTCCCCGGCCACCCCGTCGCCGACGTCTTCGCGCTGACTCCCGTCGAGCTGTCGCGTCTCTCCTTCCACGACCCCTCGAAGTTCCGCCTCGACCCCGGCACGCTCACCGAGGAGCAGCGCGCGGCCGCGGCCGCCAACCGCGCGGCGCTGCAGGTCTATTCGGGTCCGTACGCCATGGCCGATCCCACGCTGCGGGACCGCCTGGCCAAGGTCGACCGGCCCACCCTCGTCGCTTGGGGCGCGAGCGACCGCGTCGTCGACGCCGACTACGGACGCGCCTACGCGCAGGCCATCCCCGGCGCCGAGTTCCGCCTGCTGCCCGGCACCGGGCACATGCCGCAGACCGAGACGCCCGAGCAATTCCTCCCGGTCGTCTGGGACTTCGCCACCGCCCACGTCGGCGACCGGCCGTGACCGGGCCGGACGGCGACGCCGACCCGGTGCGGACCCGCCGCCGGGCCGGGTTCAGACCGCCCCGGTGAACAGGGGGAGGTAGCCGAGGGACTGACCGGTCGCCGTGGGGTGGTACGACTCGGTCAGATCCAGCCAGTCGATGCTGCGCAGCCAGGGGCTGGCGGAGCAGATCTCGTGACCGGTGAAGACGGTCCGGGCGTCGGCGAACGTGAAGCCGTGACCGGTCGCGCGCGCGGCGATCACCTCGTTGAGGCGGTCGATGGCCGAGTTGAGCGCGGCCCGCTCCGTGTCCTGCAGACCGCCGGTACAGGTGCCGGGGCGCTGGTAGAAGTGCGGATAGCCGAGCACCACGACATGGGCGGCCGGTGCCTTGGCCCTGATCGCCGAGTACAGCCGGTCCAGATCGCCGGGGAGCGTCCCGTCGACGTAGGAGCGCGCGGTGGCGACGGCGGACAGGCAGGCGGTGGTGCCTGGCAGCGCGCAGGTCGCCATGACCTTGGCGTAGCCCGCGTCACTTCCGCCGACCGTGATGCTGACCAGGTTGGTGCGGGGACTGAGCGAGCTGAGCTGCTTCGACAGGACGTCACCGGTGTGGGCGCCGTTGCAGGCCACGAAGCTGAACGACGTCGCGTGGGCCGTGGCCCACATGACCGGGTAGGACCGGCTGCTGCGCAGGCAGTCCGCGCCGGAGGAGAGGTAGCTGCCGGCGCCGACACCGGCCGAGTAGGAGTCACCGAGGGCGACGTAGTCCAGGGCCGCCATTCCCGGTGCGGCCGGCGCCGTCGTGGGACCGGCGAGGATGCAGGCGGCCGCGAGGAGGAAGGCGGACGCGCAGGACCGTATTCGGAAGCGTCTCATACCTCTCGTTTAGCGCGACCCCGGCTCTCCCACCCGTCGCACCTGGGCACCCGGTTGACAAACCCGCACGCCGATGCGGCCGGGCGAACGCCCCGGCCCCGCACGGCACTCCGTGCGGCGGCGGCCCGCTCCCGCCGTCGGCCGGGTTCACCCGATGAGCCGTCACCCGCCCGGCCGTACCCGGCGACGGACCGCCCCTCGGAGCACGGGGCCGCCCTCGCGTTCAGGCGGCGTCGTCGGCCAGTGCCTGCAGGACGTGCACCGCCCGCTGGGCGTGCTCGTGGGGCACGAAGAGGTGGTCGTGGTGGAAGCCGGCGACGACGTTGCAGCTCAGGCCCGCGTCCGCGAGCGCCTGCGAGACGGCCGCGGTGAGCCCGACCGCCTCGAGCGCGGAGTGGACGCGCAAGGTGATCCAACCGGCCACGTAGTCGTACGCCATCCCCGCCGCGTCCGCCTCGGCCTGCGGCGCCACGACGGTGAGGCCCTCCCGCTCGACGACGGTCACCACCGGCGTGACACCCGAGGGCACGCCGCCCTCGACCGTGGTGAAGACATAGCGGCCGGGGTTCAGCTCCGGACGCATGCCCTCCAGCAGTCTGCGCAGATCGGTCTCACCAGTCATTCACCCCACGTTACGGGCGGCTCGGCCCGCGCACCCGCAACCTCGCGGTCACGGTTGTGGCGCGGGCAGCGGCGGGGCCGGGCTGTGCCGTGCGTCACGGGCGCGGGTTGTCACGTTCCCCCGGCGCCGGCTGTCCCGTGGATGTCCGCGCGTATCCGCCCGACCGAGGAGGACTCCGACAGTGGAAACCATGACCGTGGAACGCGTCATCGACGCCCCGATCGAGGACGTGTTCGCCTGGCTCACCACGACGACCAACTACACCGCCTCACCACTGGTGTTGCGCTGCACCCTGACCAGGCGGGGCGCGAGCGCGCCCTACGGCGTCGGCGGCGTGCGCAGCCACCTGTGGCTGGTGGGCTGGTTCCGCGAACGCATCACGCGCTACGACCCGCCGTACGCCACCGAGTACGTCGTCGAGCGCAGCTTGCCGCCGTCCCGCCACGAGCTCGGCCGCATGACGTTCACCGAGGAGGGCGGCGGCACCCGGGTCCGCTGGACGACCCGCGCCGAGGTGCGCCTGCCGCTGCTCGGCACCTTCCTCACCCGCCTCGTCGCACGGCCCGTCGTCGTCCGCACGTTCGGCAACATCCTGGACGCGGCCGACACCGCGCTGACCCGTGGCCCCGGCCGGACACGATGACGCACCGCCGCGGCGCGGGGCGGGCCGGCCGTCGGGAGCCGGCGGTCGCCGACCCGACGTGGACCCCGGCGCGCCCCTCGTCCGCCGTCAGTCGCGGCTCCTCGCCTCCGCCTGCGCGATGGCCTCGGCGTCGGGCTCGCCCAGGGCGATGGCTACGCCGAACGCCTGCGCGATGTGACCGGCGGCGGACATGACCCGCGCGGTGCCGACGACGGGGGCGATGGCGATCAGGACGTCCTGGAGGTGTTCCACGGTCAGTTCGGCCTTGATCGCCGGATCGACGTGCGCCAGGTACGAGATCGCCGGGGCGTCCATGGCCACGAGCGCGGCGATACGGGTCGCCATGAGTGTGCGCTCGTCGAGACCGCAGCGTTCGATCGAGTCGATCGTCATGGCGGCGAGCGTGTCGAGGACGGGAGCGTCCGATGTGGTGGCCATCTCGGGACCGCCTTCCGGTGGGTGCGGACTGCCTACGGCACCACCGTAGGAGCACACCGCGCGCCGCTTGCTCACCCTTCTCGGGTGAGGGGCGAAGACGGGAGGGCTGTGGCGGGTCGCGCCACGGCTCCCGTCTCGGTACTGCCAAGGCGTCCCGGCATCGGCCCTCGGCCGGTCGGGTCACCCCCGGCGGGTGAGGGCGGGCGGTGGCCGCCGGTGGTGCGATACCGGTGTGAGCGGAAACTCGCGCCACTTGCCCGTTTCGGCGCAGCCGGGCGGGGCGGACGCGGACGGCCTGGCGCGACCGGCGTCCCCGGGCGTCACGCGACTGGTCGTGGGCCTGGCCGACATGGCCTGGCGGAGCATCTCCGCGGCACGCCCCGGATACGCGCGGCCACCGGGCCGCCCGGCTCTGCTGCAGGACGCGGTCCTCGGTGTGGCCCTGGAGGTCCAGCGGCGCTCGGTGGCGGCGGCCGTGGACGCGGCCGACCGGGCGGGGCGCTGGGCGGGCACCGCGACCCGGATGCTCGTGCCGGCGGCGGTGCTGGACGCCGTGGAACGCCGGGTCGGCGACTGGGGCGCGCGCGGAGCGGCGGAGCGGGTGTGGGCGCGCCAGGAGGCGCGGCTCGTGTCGCGGGCGCTGATCGGTGCCGTGACGGCGGCGGTCGTGGAGGAGACCGACCTCGACGCCGTCGCCGCCCGCCTGGACGTGGACCGCGTGGCCGGGCGTGTCGACCTCGACGCCCTGCTCGCCCGTGTGGACCTCGACGCGGTCCTCGCCCGCGTCGACCTGGACGCCGTGCTCGCCCAGGTCGACGTCGACACGCTGCTGGCCCGGGTCGATGTCGACACCCTCTTGGCCCGGGTCGGCATGGACACCCTGCTGGCCCGGGTCGACCTCGACGCCGTCCTCGCGCGCATCGACGTGAACGCGCTGCTGGACCGGCTGGACGTGGACCGCGTCGCCTGGCGCGTCGATGTCGACGCGGTGCTGGACCGCGTGGACCTGGCGGCCTATGCCGAAGAGGTCCTTCAGGAGGTGGACGTCGGACGCATCGTCCGGGACACCGGCGACAGCATCACTGCGGAGACGCTGGACTCCTTCCGCGAGCAGAACGCCCGCGCCGACCGGTTCGTGGACCGGATCACCCACCGGCTGCTGCACCGCGGCGGACCGGACGGGGACGCCGCGCCGATCCCCGACCGCCCGATCCCCGACCGGCCGTGCCCCGATCGGCCGGGCCGCGGGCCGGCCGACGAGCGGTCCTCCGGCACGGGCGAACCGGGACCGCCGGGGGAACGACGGGACACGTCATGACCTCCGTCGCCCGCACGCACGAGCCGGCGGTCCTCCAGGGACTGCCGGCGGGGATCGTCTCGCGCGTGGTCGCCGCCGCCGTCGACGTCCTCGTGGTGCTCGGCATCGTCACGGCCGTCGACTTCGCCTACGGGGCGCTGCGCTACCTGCTCCTCGGTCCCCCCTTCGAGCTGCCCGACCTGGGCCTCTGGGGTGCCACGGGCTTCGGCTCCGCCGTCGTGGTCGCCTATCTCGCGTGCAGCTGGGGCACGGCCGGGCGCACCGTCGGCAACCACCTCATGGGGCTGCGGGTGACGAGCCGCTCGGGAGCCCGGCTGGGGCCCTTCGCGGCGGTCGTGCGGGCCGTGCTGTGCCTCGTCCTCCCGGTCGGGCTGCTGTGGATCCCCGCCAGCCGGCGCCGGGCCTCCGTGCAGGACCTGGTGGTGGGCAGTGCCGTGATCCACGACTGGTACGGCCGTTCCCGGGCCACCGCCCACCGTGCTGCTCACCCTCCGCGCGCCTGAGCCACCCGTCCGCCGGTCGTGCGGACGCGGGGCGCGGACGCCTCGGTCAGGCGGTCGCGGACTCGGGGGAGGGGCGGAAGTAGTGCCCCTCCTCCAGGTCGGCGAGGAGGCCAGGCCGGGTCGGTTCCCAGCCCACCAGTTCGCGGGTGAGGGCGTTCGACGCGCGGACGTCGAGGCCGACGAAGGAGCCCAGCCAGCCGAAGTGCTCGGCGGCGACGGAGGCCACCGGTACGTCCAGGTGACGGCCGATCACTTCGGCGACGTCGCGGAGGGCGACGCCCTCCTCGGCGACTCCGTGGAGCACGGATCCGGCCGGGGCCTTCTCGGCCGCGAGGCGGAACAGCCGCGCCGCGTCGAGGCGGTGCACGGCAGGCCAGCGGTTGGCGCCCTCGCCGATGTAGCCGGAGACCCCGCCGGCGCGGGCGACGTCGACCAGGGTGGCCATGAAGCCCTGGTCGCCGTCGCCGTGGCAGGTGGGGGAGAGCCGTACCACCGACGAGCGGACGCCCCGGGAGGCGGCGTCGAGCACCGCCTGGGCCGTGACGGCCCGGATCGTGATCGGCGCGCCGTCGTCGATCGTGGGCACGGTCCGCTCGGTCGCCACCTGCCCCGGCGCGAGGCCGGCGAGCCCGGAGGCGAGGACGAACGGGCGGTCGGTGCCGGCGAGCGCCTCGACGATGACGTCGACGGCCCTGCGGTCGGCCTCGGCGGCGGCCTGGAAGCTGCCGGAGAAGGCGATGTCGTGCTTGAACGCGAGGTGGATCACCCCGTCCGAGGCGGCGGCCGCGGTCCGCAGGGTGTCGAGGTCGTCCAGGGTGCCGCGGACGACCTCCGCGCCGGCCTTGGCGAGGGCGGCGGCGGAGCCGTCGGAGCGGGCCAGGCCGACGACCTGGTGGCCCGCGTCGATGAGTTCCGGGACGACGGCGGCGCCGATCCAGCCGGACGCGCCGGTCATGAAGATGCGCATGAGAGATCCTCGAAGTCGTGATGTCAGTTACTGACATCGACGCTAGCACCTGATGTCAGTCGCTGTCATCACGTAGGATCGGCGCATGGGCAGATGGCAGCCGAACGCGCGTGAGCGCCTGGCGGAAGCGGCGTTGGAGCTGTACGGGGAGCGCGGGTTCGAGCAGACCACCGTGGCCGAGATCGCCAAGCGGGCCGGTCTCACCGAGCGGACCTTCTTCCGGCACTACGCCGACAAGCGGGAGGTGCTGTTCGCCGGCGCCGGCGAGCTGGAGCAGCTGTTCGTGCGGGCGGTCGCCGGCGCCCCGGAGTCCGCCGTGCCGATCGACGCGCTGGCGGCCGGCCTTGGCGCGGTCTGCGAGGTGTTCGCCGACCGGCGCGAGTTCGCCGGCAAGCGGCACGCGGTGATCGCCGCGACGGCGGAGCTGCGCGAGCGCGAGCTCATCAAGCTCGCCTCGATGGCGGCCGCGCTCGCCGGCACCCTGCGCGGGCGCGGCGTCGCGGAACCGGCCGCGAGCCTGACCGCCGAGGCGGGCGTCGCCGTCTTCAAGGTCGCCTTCGAACGCTGGATCGCGCCGCAGGAGCACCGCCCGCTGTCCTCGCTGGTGCGGGAATCGCTGGACGAACTGAGGTCCGTGGCCGCGGGGCGGTGACACCGGCCGACGGTGTCGGCGGACGCCGTCGGCCGCATCGGGCCGACGAGTTGTGATAGCGTTCCGGTGTTGCAGTTGTGGTACCCATGAACGTATGTGCGCCTGACGGGAATGTTTCTCCTTCGGGCGCATTGTTTGTTTTCCGGCATCTCCGGATGGGGCCTCTGCCTACAGAAGGAGAATGTCATGGCACAGGGAATCGTGAAGTGGTTCAACTCTGAAAAGGGTTTCGGCTTCATCCAGCAGGACGGCGGCGGCCCCGACGTCTTCGCCCACTACTCGAACATCGCGACCCAGGGCTTCCGTGAGCTCCAGGAGGGCCAGCGGGTCTCCTTCGATGTGACGCAGGGCCAGAAGGGCCCGCAGGCGGAGAACATCATCCCCGCCTGATCGCCGGACGCGTATCCGCTGACCGGGGTCCGCACCGTGATGGTGCGGACCTCGGTTTGTGCTGTTTCCAGGAAGGCAGACAACCGCATGCCCCGCAGGCCCCAGAAGTCGAACCGACGCGCCCCGTCACCCTCACCGTCCGCGTCGTCAACAAGGGAATTCCGGCTGCCGGAAAGCTCGACGCCCGCACTTCCCGCCGTCGAGGACTTCGCCGGTCTGGACATGCCCGCGGCGCTGCTGAAGACCCTCGCCGCGCAGGGTGTGACCACCCCTTTCCCCATCCAGGCCGCCACGCTGCCCAACTCGCTCGCCGGCCGTGACCTGCTGGGCCGCGGACGCACCGGCTCCGGCAAGACCCTCGCGTTCGGGCTGGCGCTGCTGGCCCGCACGGCCGGACTGCGTGCCGAGCCCAAGGCGCCCCTCGCGCTCGTGCTGGTGCCCACCCGGGAACTCGCCCAGCAGGTGACGGAAGCGCTGACCCCGTACGCGACGGCGGTGAACCTCCGGATGGCCACCGTGGTCGGCGGCCTGTCCATCACCAAGCAGGCCGCCACGCTGCGGCGCGGCGCCGAGGTGGTCGTGGCGAGTCCCGGCAGGCTCAACGACCTCGTGGAGCGCGGGGACTGCGTGCTCGGCGACGTACGGATCACGGTGCTGGACGAAGCCGACCAGATGACCGACATGGGCTTCCTGCCGCAGATCACCAAGCTGATCCAGCAGGTGCGGCCCGACGGGCAGCGCATGCTCTTCTCGGCGACCCTGGACCGCAACATCGACCGCCTGGTCCAGCGGTTCCTGACCGACCCCGTGGTGCACTCCGTCGATCCGTCCGCGGGCGCGGTGACCACCATGGAGCACCACGTGCTCCATGTGCAGGACGAGACGGACAAGAAGGCCGTCACCACGCGCATCGCCGCCCGTGACGGCCGGGTCATCCTCTTCCTCGACACCAAGAGGTCCGCCGACCGGCTGGCCAAGCGGCTCCTGGCCGTCGGTGTCCGCGCGGCGGCGCTGCACGGCGGCCGCTCCCAGCCGCAGCGCAACCGCACCCTGGAGCAGTTCAAGAACGGCCAGGTGACCGCACTGGTGGCGACGAACGTCGCGGCCAGGGGCATACACATCGACGGCCTCGACCTCGTGGTGAACGTCGATCCCCCCACCGACCACAAGGACTACCTCCACCGGGGCGGCCGTACGGCCCGCGCCGGCGGCTCGGGAAGCGTGGTCACGCTGGTCCTGCCCGAACAGAAGCGGGAGATGGCCCGGCTCATGTCGGACGCGGGCATCAGCCCCCGGACGGCCCGCGTCACCTCCAATGACGCGGAACTGGCCACCATCACCGGCGCCCGCGAGCCCTCCGGAGTCGCCGTCACCATCGAGATCCCCCAGCCGGCGACACCGGCGGAGTCCCGCCCGGAGCGGAAGGCCGGCACGTCGTCCGGTCGCCGCCGCCGGAACAGCGGCGGGGCCAAGCCGGCCACCGGTGCCGCCGTGGGCACGGGTAGCCGGGGCTCCGGACGCCGGGCCGCGGCCGGGACCACGGCGGCGGGCACCTCCGCGACCGGCGGCGGGCGCGGCTCCGCCCGCCGCTCGGGATCCGGCGGGGCCGGTGGAGGCTCCGCCGCGGCGGGCGGCCGCGGTTCCGACCGCCGGTCCGCCGCGGGTGCGGCGACGGGCAGTGGCTCCGGCCAGGCCGGCCGGGGATCCGGCCGGCGGACGGCGACCGGCGGGGCCACGGGCGGCGCCACGGGAACCGGCGGCCGCAACTCCGACCGCCGAGGCGGCCGCCGCGCCTGAACCCGCTCCTCATCGACGCCGACGCCGGTGATCGCGCACGGTCTTGTAGGCCTTCGCGCGACAAAGCGACAAGTCGATGGAGCAACCGGCCCGCCCGCCCCGGCGGCGCGGGCGGGCCGGACCGCCCTCTGTGCCGACTCCCCTCAGATCGCTCGGTCGGTCCGCTCAGTCGAGGAGCAGGGGATCGGGCAGGTCGGCTTCGTGGTGCATGCGCAGAAGGGTGTGCAGGACTCCGGAGAGGCCCGACATCAGGCTCGGGGAGAACGCCTCGCGGGCCAGGCCGCCGACGGGCCCGCGCTGTTCGAGTCCGGTGAGGATCTCGCCGTCCAGGGCGAGGGCTTCACCGAAGCCGACGGACGTGAGGAACTCCCAGAGTCCCAGGTCGCCGTGGCACAGGGTGTGGCTCCAGCCGAAGCCCTCGGCGGCGCAGGCCCGAGCGGCGCGGCGGGCCATGTCGAGGTGCGCGGGATCGCCCGCGCGCCGGTGCAGATCGAGCATGCCGACGCCGATTCCCGCGCTGCCGTGACACCAGCTGGTGAAGAAGTCCTCCTCGGCGCCGACGCGGACGTCCAGCCAGTTGCCCTGCTCCGGCTGGTAGAGGGACTCCTGGTAGGCGAAGGCGCGCTCGGAGAGATGGCGCCAGGCACGGCGCTCGGCGCGCGAGCCCGCGCCACTGAGGGCGAGCCGGGCCAGGGCCCAGCCGATGCCCGTCGCGCCGTGGGCGAAGCCGCCGATGCCCTCGGGGTTGAGCCGGGTCGTCCAGCGAGCCCCGCTGTCGTCGACGACGGCCTGCCCCGACAGCCTGCGGCCGATGTGCGCGGCGGCTTCGAGCCAGCGGTCCTGACCGGTCAGCGCCGCTAGGTCGAGCAGGGGTACGACGGCGCCGGCCGCCCCGTTGAGAAGGTCCACCTCGACGTCGTCCTCGACCAGTCGGGAGCCCTCCGTGAGCAACTCGGCCCGCGCGACCGCTCGTTGCAGCATCCACTCCTCGCCCAGCACCCGGTGCAGCGCCAGCCAGGTCCACACCTGCGAGGCCGCTCCGCTGAACGCGCCCGGTGACGGCGTCGGCGTCCGGTCCTCCGTGGCGACCAGCACCCGCAACGCCCCGTCGAAGGTCTCGGGGACCCCCGGTACCTCGTCGGCCCGCCCGGCACGCGCCTCCGTCAGGTACTCCGCGAGCGTCAGCGCCACTCCGCCCTGACCCGTGTAGAGGTCCGCGGGCAGCACCCTGATGGACCACCCGGCAGGCGTGAAGACCGGGCTGATCCAGGTGGCCGTGCCGTCCTCGCCGCGCACCGCCCCGTCGCACAGCCGCCGCGCCATCTGCGCCGCGAGGGCACGGCGGCGCGGCTCCCGGTCACGGGCGTGCGGTTCGTGGGCCGCGGCCTGCGTCCGTGCGGGCAGCGACCGCTCGTTGAGGTACGCGCCCACCAGCGCGTCCTGGATCACCGCCTCCTCCAGCGCCAGATCGGCCGTACGCCAGTCCTCGACCGTGTTCCGTACGGCGGCCCCGTCCACCGTGAAGGCGAACATCGGCACGTCGCCTGCCAGCAGGTCCGCGATCTCGCCGTCGATGGCCGCCCGGTCGGTCGGCGCGCCGGGCAGCACCTCGGCGTTGCGGCGCAGGATGTCCCGCGCCCGTTCGTGTGCCGCCGGCTCGTCGTGCAGGGACGCCGGGTGCCACAACATGCGGCCGATGTCGACGTACGCCTGCGTCGGCCGCAGGATCCGCCGTGCCCGGGCGCCCTCGAACCGGCCCAGCAGCCGGTACGGGTCCACGCCCGGTCGGCGCAGGTGCGCGGTCATCTCGCGGAACCCGTCCAGGATCCGGTCCCAGTACGCGCTGAGCACCGGGGTGGGACTGGGATGGTTGCCCGCGACGGGCATGGCCACCAGGTCCACCTCGAAGCGTGCCGCCGCGGTGCCGCCGTCCGCGATCACCGGGTTCGGGATCAGCGGCTGCTGCCCGGGCAGCGCGCCGACACCCGAGATGTCGACCCCGCCGAGCGCGAAGCCGGTGCCGCGCACGGGCAGCAGCCCGGTGCGCAGGACCGTGCGGCGGATGGCCGCGGCCGCCACGTCCACCGCGTCGCCGCGGCCGCTCGGCGGGAAGGGCGCGGGCGCGTCGAACAGCGTCTCGGCGTCCACGATCACCGGCACCGGGCCCGCCGCGATCATGTTCTCGGCGTGCATGTCGGTGCCGCCGGTGAAGCGGAGCACGGCCAGCCAGTGGCCCATGTTGCGGTAGAACGCGCCGAGTTCGGCGTCGTCCACGCAGTAGCGGTGGCGGACGAACTCGGCCCAGCCGTAGCCCTTCCTGGCCACCGTCAGGGGCACCCGGATGCGCTCGTGCCGTGACGGGGCGCCGGGGAAGCCGGCGAACAGCTCCTCCAGCAGCGCGCCGAGCGCCAGGTCGGCCTCGGACGGCCGGGGCTTGTACATGACGCTTCCGCCGTCGAAGTCGACCCGGCTGACGGTCAGTCCGCCCTTGTGGCTGTCGCCCGCCCCGAACGACACGGCCCGTAAGGCCCCCGCCGGTCCGCCGAGCAGCGGCCGCAGCAACTCCCGGTCCGCGGCGAGCCGTTCCGCGAAACGGGCCGTCGCCCCCAGCCACAGTCCCGCCACCGACGCGACACGCTCCCCGATGCCCGGGTACCGTCCGGTCAGGCCGTCGAGGTAGCCCTCCTGGCCCGCCTGCTCGATGAACTCGCTCCACGTGGTGTCGGACCGTCGCGCCGCACCGCCGCCACCCTGCCCCGCACCGGACGCCAGGCGCACGGCATGCAGTTCGATCAGGAAGAGCCGGGACAGCTTCGAGTGCAGCGACCTGAGCAGTGCGGTGTGGCCGGCCTCCAGGACCACGGCCCTTTCTCCCGGGTCCAGACCGTGGGCGGCCGCCAGGCGCCGGGCCAGTTCGTCCCGCCACGGACGCGCGACGGCGCGCACGGGTTCGGCGAACCACTGTGCCTTCTCGCTCTCTCCGGTCGTCGTCCGCGGCTTGTACGGCGCCGTTCCGCTCACCCTCCACCTGCCCTTTCCGTCGGCCTTCGTCCCCGGGTCCCGAACGGTGCCCGGCAAGCGCGGGGAACGCGGCCACCGGCCGTGCGGCGCCCTCGCGGCCCCGTCAGGACGGCGCCCGTTCCCCGCGCCCGTGGATACGCCCCTCAGTCCGCGAAGCGGCCGGAGAAGCCGTGCGTCGTCAGCAGCACCAGCTGCCGTGCGACCCGCTCGGGCTGGAACAGAAGCCGTACAGGGAGTCGGTGGGGTCGGTGAGCGCGGCCTCGGCGGCGGCGCCGCCGACGTAGAGCGGACCGGCGGGGTTCAGCTGACCGTCCGCGCTGTCGGCACCCGACAGCCAGGCTTCGAGCACCGCGCTCGCGTGGACACTGCTCTGGGGCATGGTCGGCCTCCGTTAGGTAGGGAGAGGGAAGGACTGTCCAGCCCCCGAGTATGTTGCGCTCGTGACGCCCGTCAGATGTCCGATCCGGCCACAGTTGCCCGGGACAGGTGGGGCGTCAGGGGCGACCGGCATGCGTGGGAGACCCGTACGGCCGGCCGGTGACCGGGGCGGGGAGCGGCGTTCGGCGGGCCGACCGGACGCGTGAGCGATTACGCCCAAACGGAGGCGCTCCGCCGCCACCGCACGCCCCCCGCCACGGCTGACCCTCACGGTGCCGCGGGCTTGCGGGAACGGCAAGTGCGAGGGCCACCGCAACGCCGGGCCGGGCCGCGTGCGGTGGCCCGGCCTCGCCGCACGCGGCGGGAACGGCCGTGCCCGGATTGACCCTTGCGAGAACCCGGCGACCAGGACCGGCCACGGTGGCGGGCCTTCGCCCCCCCGGGCCACCGGGCACGGAGGGTGCGTCAGTTCGCGCGGCGCAGCGGGGGAACGGCCGGCACCTCGCCCGCGTTGGCCATGTCCTCCACGGACAGCCGGAAGCCCTCGGGGTAGTCCGCCCGGCGGGTGCGGCGCGCGGGCTCGCTGGTGCGCCACATGTACAGGCACCGCGTGCACTGCAGCACGTCCCAGACGCCGGGGACGGGGGAGGCGTGGACGTGTCGCGTCTCCGCGTGCGCGCAGCGCGGGCAGATCGTGGTGGTGGGATCGGTCATGTCGGTCTCCTTGCCGGGAGTTCGGGCGGGCGGAAGGTCAGCGGCGGGTGGCCAGCGCCTGCAGCCGGGTGAGCCACTCGGCCGTCTCGGGCAGGTCGCGGACCTGGTTGCCGTAGGTGCCGCGGCGGTCGGGCGCGACGGGCGTCGTCGCGTCGATGACGAGCTTGTCGACGATGCCCGGGGTCCGCGCCTGCGGAGCGAGTTCCACGACCGGCAGGTTGGGGATGGTGATCAGGTCCCCGGCCGGGTTCATCTTGGTGGACAAGGCCCACATCACCTGCGGCAGGTTGAACGGGTCGACGTCCTCGTCCACGACGATCACCGTGGTGGCGTAGCCGAGCCCGTGCGGCGTCGTCAGCACCCGGAGCCCCACCGCCTTGGCGAAACCGCCGTACCGCTTCTTCGTCGACACGATCACGACCAGGCCGTGCGTGTACGAGGCGTTGACCGCCTGCACCTCGGGGAAGTCCGCCTTCAGCTGCTTGAACAGCGGCACACACGTGTTCGCGGCGATGAGGTAGTCGCACTCCGTCCACGGCATCCCGAGGTAGAGGTGCTCGAAGACAGGGTCGGTGCGGTACGAGATCCGGTCCACCCGGATCACCGGCATGCTGCGGCCGCCCGAGTAGTGGCCGGTGAACTCGCCGAACGGCCCCTCGATCTCGCGCTCGCGCCCCTCGATGACGCCCTCGATGACCACCTCGCTGCCCCACGGAACGGGCAGCCCGGTCAGCGGAGCCTTCGCGATCGGGGCGGGAGCCCCGCGCAGCGCACCGGCCAGCCCGTACTCGTTCTCCTCGTACTTCATCGGCGTCGACGCGGCGATCGTGATCACCGGGTCGTTCCCCAGGGTGATGGCGACGGGCAGGTCCTCGCCCCGCTCCTCGGCCGTACGCAGATGCAGCGCGATGTCGTGCATCGGCACGGGCTGGATCGCCAGCCTGCGCGGACCCTTGACCTCGATCCGGTAGATGCCGACGTTCTGCTTGCCGCTGTGCTCCGGGTCGTCCGGGTCCTTCGAGACCACGGCGGCCTTGTCGATGTAGAAGCCCCCGTCGCCGTCGTTGAGCCGGATCAGCGGCAGCACGCGGAACACGTCGGCGTCGTCGCCCTCCAGGGTGTTCTGCGCCCACGGCGGGTTTTCACGCCACTCGGGCTCGACCGGGAACGCATCCCAGCGGCGGACGAACTCCGCGACCTGCTCCTTCGCCCCCGTCTCCTTCGGCAGGCCGAGCGCCAGCGCGTGGTTGGCCCACGAACCGTGGACGTTCATCGCGATGCGCGCGTTCGTGAAGCCCTTGACGTTGTCGAAGAACAGGGCGGGCGCCGCATCGCCGAGGCGCGGAGCGGCGTTCGCGGCGGCAGCGACGTCCGGCTCCGGCAGCACCTCCTCCGTGACGCGCAGGAGCTGCCCCTCCTTGTCGAGCGCTTCGAGGAAACCGCGCAGGTCGTCGTACGGCATGAGAGTCCTTCCGGAAGGGGGATCACAGGGTCGCAAGGGGGATCGCAGGGGTGACGGCAGTGAGCCGCGCAGCGGCGGCGGGCCGGGAAGGCCGAGGCGGGCGCGGGGAGTCGGGGCGGCTCAGCCGGTCGCCCGGAGGCCGCGGGCCGCCCGCATGCCCTCCCACCGCCTGGCCGCGGGCGCGGGCAGGTCGAACTGGTCGAGGACGCGCGCCACCACGTGGTCGACGATGTCGTCCACCGACCGAGGATGGTTGTAGAAGGCCGGCATCGGAGGCACCAACTGCACCCCCTTGCGGGCGAGTTCCAGCATGTTCTCCAGGTGGATCTCGCTCAGCGGCGTCTCCCGGGGCACCAGGACCAGCCAGCGCCGCTCCTTGAGCACCACGTCCGCGGCCCGCCCGACCAGCCCGTCGGCGTACCCGGCTCGGATACCGGCGAGGGTCTTCATCGAGCAGGGCACGACGACCATGCCGTCTGTCCGGAACGAGCCCGACGAGATCGCCGCGCCCTGGTCCTCCGGCGTGTACGCCACATCGGCCAGCGCCGCGACCTCGGAGACCGCGAGGCCGGTCTCCAGCTCGATCGTGGCCCGCGCCCAGCGGCTGAGCACCAGATGCGTCTCCACCTCCGGCAGCTCGGCCAGATGCTCCAGCAGCCGGACGCCGAACACGGCACCCGTCGCTCCGGTCATGCCCACGATCAGTCGCACGGAATGGGCCCCTTCGGTTCGTCCGGTACGAGGGCGGGCGACCCTTTCGGTCACCGCCCTCTCGACGCTAGGGGCGACCGACGAGGCCAGCGGCGTACCCTGAAGACAGACCATGGACAGAAACGGACACGTACGCCCCTCCGAGCGCATCGAGGTCACCCCGGTCCCCTACCGCGCGGCCGTCGGCGCACCGCCCGGCGCGGAGATGCTCGACCTCTCGGCGCTGCCCGCCCGCGCCCACGGTCACGGCCTCGACCCGTACACCGCCAAGCGCCCCGCCTTCCACGAGCTGATCGCTCTGCGCGGCGGCAGGCTCCGCTGCTCCCTCGACTTCAGCGCGTACGAGCTGACGGCCGGCGACTGGCTCTGGGTGCGGCCCGGCCAGGTCCACCAGTACGATTCCGACCTCGCCGCCGCCGAAGGCGTCCTCGTGCTGTTCACTCCCGGATTCCTCGCCCCCGCCACGGTGGAAGCCGCCCGGATCGACCAGCCCGTCTGGCGCTCGCCCCTGACCCCGACGGACACGGACGCGGCCGCCCTGGACGCCACACTCCGACTGCTGCACAGCGAGTACCTCCGTCCGGCCGACCTGCCGCTGGAGATCCGGATCGACGTCGTACGGCACCTGCTGTCGGTCCTCGTGCTGCGGCTGACCCACGCCCAGGGAACGAGCGACGGAGCAGGCAGCGGCAACGAGGCGTTCCGGCGCTTCCAGCGCGCCGTCGAACGCGACTTCACCCGGGCCCACCGCGTCGAGGACTACGCGCACGCCCTCGGCTACAGCGTGCGCACCCTCACCCGGGCCACCCGCTCGGCCGTCGGCAGCGGAGCCAAGGCCTTCATCGACGACCGGGTCCTCCTGGAGTCCCGGCGGCTGCTGTGGCACACCGACCTGTCCGCCGCGGCCGTCGGTGACCGCCTCGGCTTCCCCGACGCCACGGTCTTCACCCGGTTCTTCCGCCGCCGCACCGGCGAGACCCCGGCAGCCTTCCGCGCCCGTGCCCGGGGCACCACCGGGTGACGGTCCCGGCGACCCTGGGCCCGCGGCACTGCGGGATGACCATCTCCGGCCCGCGGCCCGCAGCGCTGCCGTTGATCATTTCCGGCCTGCGGCCTGCGGCCTGCAGCGCGCTGCCAGGTGCTGCACAGGTGACGATCACCGGCCAGAGCACGCGGCGCCGGGCGACGATCACCGGTCCGGCCCGTCACCGCCGGTGACCGGCTGGATCCGCCGCTCCGGTAGCGGCCTATTCGCCGGGATCACCGCAGGTCAGGGCCGTCATCAGTGGGCTTCGCGCGGTGACGGTTGAATGCGGATGAGTGAGGCGTGACCTCTGGGGTAGACGCCCCAACCGGTCATCGGACGACCGACTCGTCACGGGTCACACAGGGGTCGTCACGAGCCGCGCAGAAAGGAGAAGGCCATGAAGAAGCTGATACGGAACGCGGGTACGATCGGTGCGTCCGCCACCATGGTCGCGGGCGCTCTCCTCGCCACCGCCGGCGCCGCGTCGGCCGCTACGGAGCCCACCGCACACACGGCCACTCCTGCCACGACGGCGGCCTCCAGCGCTGCCCTGCCCAGCCACCACAACCTCCGTCTGCCCTCCGATCCCTGGATCGCGGGCCAGCTGGCCCAGTTCGTACCCGGTGCCAAGCACCAGCTGGCCGTGTTCGACCCCTGGGTCAAGGACCAGCTGGCCCGCCAGGCACCTTCCGCCGACTAGCCGGTGCCGGGCCGGTCCCCGTGCCGGCCCCCGTCCACCGGCGTCGTTCGTCACGGCGCGGGGTCAGTCCACGAACACCATGTACGGGTACTTCGGTGACGGTCCGTCCAGCAGCCGCCCGCTGCGGCCACGCAGCCAGTGGTCGAAGTACGCGTCCACATAGGCCTCGTTGGTACGTATCGCTGTCGCCGGGTCGATGGTGCCGATGTCGGCAGTCCGGACGGACCGTTTCAGGTGCAGCTGTGGCACGAGCGCTTCCGCGTCGGTGAACGATGCGTGCTCCGAGCCCGCCAGCGTGAGCTGACGGTTCCAGCCGGGGGTGTTGGCGCGGAACGCCTGCCAGCCGGGGCCGGTGTCCGTTTCGCCGTCCTTGCCCATCAGCAGGAACGGGCGGTCGAGACCGTGCCGGGCGACCGGCATGAGCGAGCCGTCGTAGTTGTGCAGATTGCCGTCCATGTCGATACCGGCGGTGATCCGGTGGTCGGCGTCCATCGAGAGCGCCGCGGCGGTGCCACCCATGGAGTGGCCGAACATGCCCACCTTCGACAGGTCCAGCGCGCCGGCCAGGCCCCGCGGAAGCGGCTGGCCGTCCGCGTCGGGGTTGTGACCGCTGTCCAGCGACTCCAGCTCGTCCAGGACGAAGCGGGTGTCGGCGACCCGCACGGCCAGTGCCTTCCTGATGAACGAGTCGGGGTCGCCTGCCGGTGCCACGGTGGCCAGCGATCCGTTCGGGAACTGGACTTCCGGCGACTCATAGGTGTTGTCGACGGTCACGACGACGCAGCCGTGGCTGGCCAGGTCGGCCACCAGCGTGGTGCCCCAGGTACGGGGTTCGCCCAGCCCAGGGGAGTAGAACACCACAGGCAGCCGCCGGTCCCGGCCGGTGGCGACGTCGGCGCCCCGCGTCGTGCGGGTGGCCGTGCCGGCCCAGTCGGCCCGCCCGGCCGGGATGTTCATTCCGAGGTAGCTGTTGACGGTGACGTCGTCGAAGTGCCGGGCCGCCGCCGGCAGCATGTAGGGCGCGGGCGGTCGTCCGGCGGTGTGCGTGGCCGGGTAGTACACGCTGACCATCAGCTCGCGGTCCTTCTGCCCGGGCTGCCAGGGGTCGGGGCGCGAGTGGTCCACCAGATGCAGCGCGACCTCACCGACGCGGTACCGGCCGGTGGGGAGGGGGAGCGCTAGACGGCGGGCGGACGAGGGGGCGGAGTCGGCGGTGGGGGCCGCGGCAGCGGGTAACGCGGCGGTCAGGGCGCAGAGCGCGGCGACGGTGCAGGCGGCGAGCGCTCGTAACCCGGTGGCCTTGCTACTACGGCGCGAATGAACAGTGGTCATGCACCAAGAGTGACGGCCATACGGCACTCCGCACATCGGGGACCGACCCCGGAATCGCGGCTCAGGGTATCCCTAGGGGGCGACTGGGCCGAGCCGAGGCCGGGCCGACTCCCGGGCGGGCCGCGCCGTGTTCATCCCTTCGACACCGCTTCGGGGTGCTCGGCGAGGTACTCCTCCACGACCGACAGGAAGCTCGGGTCGGGATCCAGCCCGAGCGCGGCCGCGCGGCTGTTGTCGACGGCGGCGGGCCAGGAGGACACGATGGTCTCGATGGCAGGGTCAGGCCTGACCGTCACCAGTTCGGCGACCGCTTCACCGGCCACCTGGCGCAGCGTGGTGAGCATGTCGGCGACCGAGACCGTGAGCGCGGGAAGATTGACCGGCACCTGGCCCAGGAGTCGTCCCGGCCCGGCGCCGCGCTCGGCCTCCGCGACGCGGAGGATGCCCCGGACCGTGCGTCGCGGTGAGGACAGGGCGACGCGCAGGCCGGGCCGCACCGGGCAGACGGCCGGAAGTCCCGCGAGCGGCTCGCGCATGAGGGACGACAGGAAGCCGGAGGCGGCCGCGTTCGGCCTGCCCGGCCGCACCACGACGGTCACCAGGCGGGCCACCCGTCCGTCGAGGAAGCCCCGGCGGGTGTAGTCCGCGATCAGGCGCTCGCAGATGAGCTTCTGTGTTCCGTAGCTCGACCGCGGCATGGGCAGGGTCGACTCGCTGACCACGGCCGGCAGAGACAGCGCCGCGTCGAATCCGTACACGGCGAGACTGCTGGCGAACACCACCCGTGGCGTCGGCCCGCCCGCGGCCGACTGCGCCCGGGCCGACTCGAGCACCGCGCGGGTGGTGTCCACGTTGGCGCGCATCCCGAGGTCGAAATCGGCCTCGCACTCGGCGGACACCGCGGCGGCGAGGTGGAACAGCACGTCGAGCGGCTCGGCGAAGACGTCGTCGAGGCGGTCGATCAGATCGCCGTGCACGAACTCCACGAGCGGGTCCGTTGCCATCGGTGAACCGGGCAGCGGGACGCGGTCGGCGAGCACCAGGCGGGTGATCGGTGCGTCGCCGAACGTTCGTGTGCGCAGCAGTGCGCCGGTCAGCCGGCCGCCCAGGAAACCGGACGCGCCCGTGATGACGACCCTCACGTCTCTCCTCCTCATGCGTGCCGGGGGAGTTGCCCCCTATGGTGCGGGCGTTGCCGTCAGCCCCCGGTGCCGCTCGGTCCCGCGGGCGGGGCGTCGGTGACGGCGGCGCGGTACAGGTCACGGGTGGCGGCGCCGAAGTATGCGCTGTACGAGACCTGGGGGGTGTTGCCACCGGTGTGGTAGCCGCCGATCACCCCGATGACCGCCCAGCCGCCGGGCCAGGGCAGCAGCATGGGGCCGCCGCTGGTCCCGCCGACGAAGGCGTCGCAGGCGATGCGGGGGAAGACGCCGGGGTCGGCCGGGTCGTCACTGGCCCACCGGGTGGTCCAGCTCCAGCACTCCAGCGGCTTCTCCGCTCCCGCGGGATACCCGATCATCCGCACCGGGGCGTGGTAGTACCCCGTACCGGTGAGCAGCTCCACTCCGCCGACCGCGTCCTGCAGCAGTGTCCCGTTCTGGCCGGGCTCGGTGACGGCGAAGGCGAAGTCGTACGCGGCTCCCGCGTGTTCGCCGAGGTCGTAGTACTGCTGGGGGACGTAGACGCCGTTGGCCTTGATGGGGAAGACCCCGTAGGGCTTGACCCCGTCGTGGTACTGCGGGACGAAGCCCAGGTTGCGCTTCGGGGCGGTGCCTGCGTAGCCCTTCAGGCAGTGACCGGCGCTGAGGACCAGGTCGTGACCGGGGCTGCGGACGACGGAGCCGCTGCAGGTACGGCCGGTGCCGTTGGCGTCCGTCCAGAAGAAGGTGCCGGCCTGCGGGATGCCGTCGAAGCTTCTGCTGGGCGGGATGTACTCGCCGGGCCGGGGTCCGTCCACCGAGGGCGAGACCGTGGTCGAACTCCCCGCGCCCTTGGCGGTGTCGGCGGGCAGGGCCGCCAGCATCCGGGCCGGGGTCCAGTAGGCGTTGAGCCGGGTGGCGACCGGGTTCGGTCCGGCCGGCGTGTCATCGGCGGACGCCGTCACGGCCGGCCCGCCGACCAGCAGCAGCACGGCCGCGCAGACGGCTGCACAGCGGACGATCCTGATCCGACGCACCATCAGTTCCCCTCGGGGCAGCGGCAAGTGCCGGCTCACCATAGGGCCGGAAGCGGTCGTGGCAGAAGCATCCCTCCCCGAATGCCACGACTTTGTCCGAGTCGCGTCGTGTCCCACCGGCGTGGTACGTGGCGGCCCCGCCGTCCTTCGACGGCGGGACACCTAGGAGGGGCGCTATGCCGCTCGGTCGCCGTGGTGTCCCGGCCGGCTCAGGCCGGGGAGGAACCGGAAGGCAGAATTCTCGTCATGACCGACGACATGGACGATGCCGCGAGCCGCCTGGCCAGGATCGAGCGGCTGTTGGAGAGCGGCGGGCGGGAACTGGTTCCCGCCTGGCGGCGGGCGACCAGTGGTGAGCCGCGGTGGGCCGTGACCGCGGTGATCCTGGTGGCGGTGGCCTTGCAGCTGACACTGCCGCACCGGCTCACCCTCCTGCGTCCGGTCTGGGCGCTGCCCGCGCTGGAAGTGGCGCTGCTGGCCGGTCTGATCGCCGCCAACCCACGGCGCGTGGAGCCCGGGACGCGGCGGCTGCGGATGCTGGGCCTGTTCCTGACCTGTGTGATCAGCCTGGCGAACGGCTGGGCGGCGGTCAGGCTCGTACTGGAGCTGGTGACGGGCCGTGGCGGTGAGGCCGCCGGGCCGTTGTTGCTGACCGGCGGTGTCATCTGGCTGACGAACGTCATCGTGTTCGCCCTGTGGTACTGGGAGTGGGACCGGGGCGGTCCGATGTCCCGGGTCCGGGGCCGGAACCAGTTCGCCGACTTCCTCTTCGTGCAGATGCAGAGCCCGGAGCTGGCGCCGCCGGACTGGGAACCGGCCTTCCTGGACTACCTGTACCTGTCGTTCACCAACGCCACGGCCTTCAGCCCGACCGACGTCATGCCCCTGTCCCGGTGGTCGAAGATGCTGATGATGCTGCAGTCGTCCATTTCTCTGGTGACCGTCGTGCTCGTGGTCGCCCGGGCCGTGAACATCCTGAAGTAGCCGCGCGCCACACCGCGCCCCACACCGCACTCCACGCCGCGGGCCTAAGGCGCAGCCGCGGACCCCACGCGCGGTGGACCGGGAGCCGCCCTCGCCGGCCGGGGCGGCGAGGGGCTCGTGGACCCGTCGGGATCTCGGGATCAGGGATGCGGCTGCCCCTCCTGGCGTACCGCCTCGTCGCGGCGCGAGCCGATCGGCAGCAGCGGACGCCGGTGCGTGTCGTTGATGACGGTGGCCGCCGACGTGTACCAGGCCATGAGACCCGTGGCGATGCCGAACCAGCCGCCGACCTCGGTCATGGGGTGGGGCGGCAGACCGGTCTGGAACGCGCCGATGGCCAGGAAGAGATAGGTCAGCGTCAGCAGGACGAGCACGGCCAGGACGGCCATGCTGACCCGCAGCGCGGCGACGGCCATATAGGCGGTGAAGATGCACCACACGATCAGGTAGAGGCCCAGCGCGTTGTGCGAGGGGCCCGCGAGCGTCAGCCGCGGCACCAGCCACCAGTAGGACAGCCAGAAGGCACCGTAGGACCCGAACGCCGTGGCCCCGAAGGTGTTGCCCCGGCGGAACTCGAACAGCCCGGCCGCGAACTGGGCCAGCCCGCCGTAGAACAGGGCCAGTGACAGCACCGGGAAGATCGCGGCGGGTTCCTTGATGAGATTGGTGTTGATGATCGACAACAGCACCGTGGTCATGGCGAAGCCCGCCAGACCCAGCGGGGCCGGATCGCCCCAGCCGGACGGCCTGGGATCCACCGCACCCGACCGCTTGGGGAGAGGACCACTCGTCTCATGAGTCATGGCCGGAATCCCTTCGGACGAAGGCAGAACCGGAAGCAGCCTGCATCCGGCCGGCACCCGCGCCATGTCCACGGGCGAGCCCGCGGGCAGCGCCGACGCCGCCCGAAACATCAGCTGCACCTTTTACCCCATTAGTACCCATTTCTCGCCACTATCATTCTGCCGGGCGCGGACGACCGGCTTGGTCGCCGTCCCATGGGATGACCGAGCGGGTGACGGGGGGGAGGACGGCGAGGCGGGGGCGGTCAGGGCAGGATCGCGTCGACGTACCCGCCGTCGACCCGAAGGGCCCCGCCGGTCGTCGCCGACGCCTGCTCGGAGCCGAGGTAGACGACCATGTGGGCGATCTCCTCCGGCTCGATGAGCCGCTGCAGCAGCGACTGCGGCCGGTACTCGCGCATGAACCTGCGCTGCGCCTCGTCCCAGGGCAGATCCCGGTCCACGAGTTCGTACACGAAGTCCTCTACGCCCCCGGTGTGTGTCGGCCCGGCGATCACGGAGTTAACCGTCACGCCGGTGCCCGCCGCCTTCTTGGCGAATCCGCGGCTCACCGCGAGCAGCGCGGTCTTCGACATCCCGTAGTGGATCATCTCCGCCGGGATGGCGACCGCCGAGTCGCTGGCGACGTACTGGACGCGCCCCCAGCCGCGCCCGGTCATGCCCGGCAGGTACTGCCGGGTGAGTCGTACGGCGGCGAGCACGTTCACCTCGAAATAGCGCCGCCACTCCTCGTCGCTGATCTCCAACGCGTCGGCGGTGCCGAAGATCCCCAGGTTGTTGACCAGGATGTCCACCTGGGGCAGTGCCTCCGCCACCCGGGCCGCGCCCTCCTCGGTGGTGACGTCGGCGGCCACCGGCACCAGGTCGGCGCCGGGCGCCTGTCCGGACAGCGACTTGACGCTGTCGGTGACCCGTTGTTCGTCGCGGCCGTTGACGCCCACGCGGGCACCGGCCCGGGCGAGGGCGACGGCGACGGCCGCGCCGATGCCCTGGGTCGAGCCGGTGACCAGCGCGGTGCGTCCTGTCAGGTCGATGTGCATGGGCGGGCCGTTCCCTTCGTGCGCGAGTGGACGCCACGGTCCGTCGAGCGTGGCGGCGCGGCGCGCCGGACCGGCGAAGGGCGCGGGCAGGAACAGCCTTTCAGTCCTGCCCGCCCGCCGCCGCTCCCGGAGGGGAAGAGCCCGCCCCGCGCTCAGTCGTTGATGTGGATCCGGTACGCCAGAGCGGTGACGCGGAGGTCACCGTTGTCGACCCACTGCGGGAACTTGAGCGTCTTGTGGCTGGTGGCCGCGGGAGGCGTGACCTCGAGGTACGAGGCGTGGACGGCGTCCGGGGTGCCGGTGTTGGCGTGCGTCCAGGATATGACCGCCTCCACGCTCTGGCCCGTCCGGAGCGTCAGCGTGGACTTGGCCGGGCTCTTGGCGTACCAGGTGTCGCCCCAGTGGGTGGTGGAGTGGAGCGCCCGGTGGGCGGAGTCCTCCAGACCGAGGCCCGGGTAGCCCCGCAGCAGGCAGGTGTGGGCGCCGGTGTTCTTGAGCTTGAGGACCACACCCTGGTGGTTCATGCCGCCCGCCAGTCCCTGGCCGAACGAGGCGGTCAGGTGGGAGACCGTGCACGTCGGTGTCGTGGTCCCGGCGGCCTGCGCGACGCCGACGCCGGCCATGCCCAGCCCGGCCGCCGCGGTCACGGCGAGTGCCGCGCCCACGAGGCGGGGGTGCCGGCGCCGCTCGGGACGGGCGTCCCTGGCGGGCTGAGGCGTGTGGCTCCGCTGCTGCTGGATCATGATGTGCGTTCTCCCCTTGGTTGTCGGCTCACGGTTCGGCCTTCATCGCGGTGTGATGCCGAAAGTGCGGAAAAAGTTCGGCAGATCATGCGGGGGGCGGCGACGCGCTGCACCACCGCCCCCGGTACCCGGCCTTAGCGCCGGTGACGCAGGTCGATGACCGTGCGCAGTTTGCCGCTGGTCGCGGTGCGCTCGAAGGCCTCCCTCGGCACGGTCCGCACGGTGACGGACAGCAGCCCCTCCTCCTCGGCGGAGGCCAGCTCCGCCACCTCGGCGGCGAGTGCCGCGCGGGCGGCCTCGGGGTCGGCGGCGTACTGCTCGTCGAGACGGACGGTCAGCCGCTCCCGGTCGGCGCCGGACTCGATCACCATCTGCACCTCGCCGTGGTAGGCGAGCCGCTTCTCGGCCGCCCGCACGATGCGCCGGTAGTTGATGAAGTACGTGCCCACCCGGACCACGTCGCCGTAGCGCCCGAGCAGCTCCAGGCGGGGCACGTGGCTGCCGCACGCGCACGGGCCCTCCACCGCCCGCCCCAGGTCACCTATCTCGTAGCGCTCCAGCCGCTGGCCGGCCCGCGCCCGGGAGGTGAACACGAGCCGTCCCGGCTCGCCCGGCGCCACCGGCCGGTCCTCGCTCGGGTCCAGGATCTCCAGTGAGTGCAGGTCGGTCAGCAGGTGGTGGACCGAGCCGTCGGAGGACGCGCACTGGTAGCCCAGCGGCCCCAGATCGGTGCTGCCGTACGCCGCGGAGCGGATCACCTGCACCCCGAACTCGTCGGTGAGAACGCGGCGTTGCTCGGCCGTGAAGTGCTCGCCGCCGTAGAACACCTTCCGGATGCCCCCGTAGGCACGCAGCCGGCCGGCCTCGGCGTGCAGCAACTGCCACAGGTAGGACGGCATGCCGAACAGGGTGTCCGCCCGGTGGGCGACCAGCGCCTCGGCGACCGCCGCGTGGTCGGGGCCCGCGGCCATCGGCAGCTGGGTGGCGTTCAGCCGCTCCAGGATGGAGAAGAAGCTGATGAAGCTGCCGTACATCCCGCCGCAGTAGAACAGGTTGGCCGCCCGGTCACGGGCCGGGTCGAAGCCGGCGGCGAGCAGCCCGTCCGCCGCGGCCCGCATCTGGTTGTCGTAGTCGTCGCAGGTGAACACCGAGAGCGCGGGGGCGCCGGTGGATCCGCCGCTGCGGAAGTACAGGTGCGCGTGGCGGGGATCCAGGGTGGCGAGGGCGCGCTGCACGCCCTCCTTGCCCAGCAGCGGGGCGTCGGGCGCGGGAGGCAGCACCGGGGGCGCCACCAGGTCGTCCAGACAGGCGACCGTACGGAAGTCGGCGTCCGCCGCACGCACGCTCACCCTGCGGCTGTAGCGCTGCAACGCGTAGACACCGTCGTGCGGTTCGCCCTCGTAGCCGTCCAGCATGGAACCGACCGGGGTGACCCGGGTGACGCCCGCGGCGAACAGCGCACGGGACAGCTCGGCCACCTCCGCGCGGTCGCCGCCGACCGCCGCGGTCTGCAGGTAGCGGCGCATGGGACGCAGGGTCGCGGTCACGGCGTGCCGGGGCAGCGGCTTGAGCCACACGCTGCGGTGCAGCGGGGAGGCGTCGAGCGCGGAGCGGGTGTCGGCGAGGACCCGCCAGGAACCGTCCTCGGCGGCGAACACGCGCGTGAGACCCAGGTGTTGTTCGAGCCGGGCGAGCTGCTGCACGGTGGTGATCTCCGCCTGCTCGGCCTGACCGGCCACCGGCGCCGGCCGGGCGTCGGACGCCTTCGCCAGCCGCTCCGCGAACCGCCCGCCGAACGCGAACAGTTCCTCTGTGTCCTCGGTGTCGAGGTACACGACCTGCGGGCTTGAGCAGGCCTGTTGCTCGAAGCGGCACACGTCCTCGGCGAGCGCGTCGAGCACGGCGTCCTCGGACGCGGCCCGCCGGGTCAGGTAGGCGAAGGAGATCCGGTGACCCCATTCGACCACCCGGCAGCCGGCCGGGGCCAGTTCGCCCGCCGCGCGCACCGCGTCCTCGCCGCCCCACACGGCGATCGCGTCGGCCTGTCCGCACAGCGCCTCGAGCCACTCGCGGCGCGAGGACGAGAAGCGCAGGGCGACGACGCGTTCGGCGATCATCCCCGAGGGGTCGGCCGCGCCGAGGGCGGCGAGCAGGTCGAGGGCGAGGGCCGAGTCGGAGCTGCTGGTCTTCAGCACGTTCAGGTTGCCGGCCAGCAGCCCCTCCACGACGCTCAGGGGCGCCACGGCCGCGGCGTTTCCGGGTGCGATGTGCACCAGCAGGCCGACGGGTGCCCAGGCCTCGTAGACCGTCTCGCGGGCGTCCGGCCGGGTCAGCCGCTCGGGCCGGGGGCCGCCGAGTTCCCTTCGCAGCTTGTGTTCCAACGCCTCCCGGGTGAGCGCGGCGGCCAGCTCCTCCAGCACGGCCGCGCCCTCGCCCGCGGGCAGGTGCCCGGCCAGGCGGCTGTGGAGGGCGGAGGCGGGATCGGCCAGGTCACGGGCTACGGCGGCACAGGCGCCGAGCACCACGTCGGTGGGCAGGGGACGCGTCAGGACCCGCGCGGCCGACTCCGGCAGCCCGGCGAGCCGCCGGCCCGCCTCGGCGTCGTCGACGAACTCGCCCTGCCAGAGGTGGAGTACGGAGGTGGTCACGACATTCCCTTCATCAGTTCGGCGGCGGCGACCGCGCAGCTGCGGTTGCGGCTCACCCCGGCACGGCCGTGCACGGTGAACCAGTCGGTGGACAGCGGGCACGGGCACTCCCCGCCCGGGTGCAGCGACGCGAGGTCGCCCATCACCACGCTCTGCGCGGGCACCGAGGTGATGTAGGGGCTGACCAGGTGCAGGAAGCCGCGTTCCCCGTACGGCAGGGGGCGCAGCGTCCCGGTGTCCCGTACGGCCGCTCGCGACCACACGGGCACGTGCAGCCGGTGTTCGGCGCACTCGATGTACGGCACGCAGTGCTCGACGGACCCGAAGGTGTCGCGGACGCGGTCCCCGGGGATGCCGAGACGCTCGGTGACCTCGGCGTAGAACGCGTCCTTGCCGATCTGCCGGTCCGCGTGGCCCTTCCAGCCGCCGCCGAGCACCACCAGCGAACCCTCGGGCAGCCGCAGCGGCGGCAGGCCCATCGCCCGCATCCGCTCCAGGGTGAAGTACAGGAACGCGGGGAAGCCCAGGATGCGCACCGGCACGTCGTCCTCGGCGTACCGGTGGAGCGCGGCGATGCAGCCGTTCACGTCGAACTCGTGGCCCGTGCCGGTGTGCCGCAGCGCGTGCGTGGTGTGCCGGGCCGGCGCGAAGTCGCACAGGTAGTTGTCGGTGAACGAGGTGCCCAGCTTCAGCGAGGGGGCCGGCTCGTAGCTGTACAGCAGGTAGTTCACCGGCTGTTCGGGGGTGATCCAGCCGTAGTGGTCGAAGATCCGCGCCACCATGCGCTGAGCCGACCGGATCGTCCACTCGTCGAAGAACATCTGCGACTTCTGGCCCGTGGTCCCCGACGAGGTCAGGTGCAGGAACACCTCGTCGCGCGGGATCGACAGCACCTCGTGGCGCTTGAAGAAGGCGGCGGGCACCAGCGGGCTGCGCACTCCCTCGCCGACGGTGGGCGCGGGAGTCTCGGCCGGATCGTCCAGCAGGTCGGCGAAGAAGGGGGCGCGACGGGAGTGCCAGGCGTTGGTCTCCGCCATGGCGGCGGCGAACAGCTCGTCGGCGGCGGGGCCGCAGGCGTACGGCTCCTCCAGATCGCACAGCCGCTGCACGGCGCCGAGCGCCGCCGGGTCGGGGACCTCGACGGGAGCGAGATGGGGTTTCATCGGGACACCTCGTGAAGGGGCAGATAGGTGGTGGTCCAGGCGCTCAGGTAGGCACCGAGGTACGGCTGGAGCAGCGGGCTGACCGCGGTCGTGCGGAAGTCGATCTGGCGGCTGGTGCGCGACAGCACCACGTAGTCGTGGAGGCGGTCCCGGATGCGGCGCATCGCCGGGTAGACCGCGCTCGGTACGAACCCCGAGGCGAGGAACACCTCCAGGGCCTGCGTGTCGGCCAGCGGCAGCAGCGCCTCGGCGTAGTCGGCGCCCGCCCGGTTGACCGTGGCCATCAGCCCCTCCAGGGCGCCGGCGACCGCGGACGGGCGGGGATGGACGGCGAGCAGGGCGCAGCTGCCCGCGACGGGGTCGAGGTCGGCGTACGCCTCGAAGCTGCCGTCGGCGGCGACCAGGACCGCGTTGGGCGTGTGCAGCGGGAAGAAGCGGTCGTCGGCCTCCGGGAAGAGTTCCAGGAAGCGGCGGCGCACGAAGCCGGGGGCCGCGATCAGTTCGATCGGCTCGGCGCCCGCGGCCGTGCGCACCGGGTCGCGGGAGGGGATGTCCCGTGTGCCGCCGTAGTCGATGCCCACGCCGCCGGAGGCGGCGGACAGCAGCGCCGACAGCCGCTCCGGGACGCCCGGCACGGGCTCCCGGTGCTCCAGCACGCCGTCGGCGTAGCGGGCGAACAGCGCGAGCGTCTCGCACCCCTCGACCTCGACGGCGTTCGGCAGCAGGCCGAGCGGCCTGAATCCGTTGCGCACGACGACCTGCTGAGGGCCCGCGGTGACGACGCGGACGGTGGCGTAGACCGAGTCGAGACGCCCGGTGGCGAACGCCTCGTCGCAGACCGCCCCGGTCAGCCGGGAGGCCAGCCCGCCGCCGCGGTGGCCCGGGTGCACCGCGAGGCCCACCAGCTTGCCGATGCGGCTGCCCGGCTCGGTGAGGACGACGGCGGAGCCGACCAGGGCGGCGCCGGAGGCGCGGGCCGTGAGCCAGTGCGCGGTGCCGTCGCTGATCAGCCGGCGCATGACCACGGGGTCGCTGCCGAGCGGCACCGGATAGCCGTGGCCGTACACCTCGAAGTACAACTGCCGCAGTTCCGCGATGTCCTGGACGCGGGCGGGGGAGAGGACGACGTTCACGACGCGTCTCCCGCCGGTACCGGCGCCGCCGCGTCGGACGTCCGCCGCGCGGTGGTGTCCGCGCGGTTGCCCAGCCACCACAGAGCCAGCGCCACCGGCACGAGACCCGCGCCCTGGGCCAGGCACAGCGTCCGGGCCGTCAGGTGGTCGCCCAGCGCGCCGAACACGAGCGAGGACACCGGGAACGTCGCACCCAGCAGCGCCTGCATGACGGCGAAGAAGCCCGGCTTGTCCTCGGCGGGCACCAGTCGCTGGAACAGCGCCACGAACCGTACGCCGATCACGCCGACGCACCAGCCGGCGACGGCCATCGAGGCGAGTGCCGCCGCGTGTCCGGCGAACAGCCCCGGAAGGCCCAGGCACGCGGCCATCAGGGCCAGGCAGGCGCTGCCGACGGTGACCGGGCGGCCGGGCAGCCGCCCGCCGGTGAACGACCCGACCAGGGTGCCCGCTCCCAGGGCCGCCTCCAGGGAGGCGACGGTCGAACCGGTCGCGTGCAGCACCTCCCGGGTGTACAGCGGCATCACGACGTAGACGGCGGTGGTGAAGACGTTGGCGGCGGCGAAGCAGACCAGGACCCGGCGGATGAACGGCAGACCGGCCAGGACCTGGCGCAGCGTGCGCCGCCCGGGGGCCGGGCCGTCCTCCGGTGCCTCCGCGGCCTCGGCGCGCGGGAAGGGGGTGGAGGCGATCAGCAGGGCCGCGAGCAGGTACGCGGCGCCGCACGCGGCGACGACGGCGGCCAGTGAGCCCGCGTCGACGACGAGCGGGCCGAGCAGCCCGCCGCACAGCCCGGCGACGGACTGGGTGGACAGCTCGAATCCGGTGGCCGCCTCGATGTCGGCGTCCTCGACGAGTTCCGGCACCGAGGTGGTCAGGCACGGATCGAACACCGCCTGGCAGCCGGCCAGCGCCAGTCCCACGGCGTAGGCGGCGGCCACGGGCAGGGAGTCGCCGTACGCCAGGACGGCGGCGACGACGGCCACCGCGCCCGCCACGGCCGCCGCGCCCGCGAGCACCGTGCGGTGCGGGTACCGGGCGACGATCCGGGCGACCACCGGCGCGAGTGCCACCGCGGGCAGGGTGCTCACCATGAGGAACAGCCCGGAGTCGAGGCCGCGGTGCTGACCGCCCGCGTACCCGACGAGCCACCAGACCGCGCCGACCTGGAACATGCGGCCGGCCGCCTGGGTGAGGAGCTGGCCGGCCCAGACCCGGCCGAAGGACGGGTTGCGCAGGACGAGCGGCGGACGCCGCGCGGGCGCCGCGCTCATGAGTGCGGCCGTTCGTCGAGGACCCGTACGAGCTTGCCGGAACGGGAGTTGACCGCGAGCTCGCGGTGCCGCACCCATTCGACGGTGAGCGGGTTCACATGCCCGGCGGCGCTCGCGTCGGCGTAGAACGGACGCTGGGCCAGCACCGCCGACACGACGGACGCGCCCAACTCGGTGTGCCCGGCGTCCGGTTCGGCGACCGCGAGGCGCAGCACCAGACCGTCCCGGCCGTCCCGGCGGCGCACCACCAGCTGCACACCGGTCACCTCGCCGGACGTGTCGGCGGCCGTGACGACGTCGTGCACGTCCTCGGTGTGCAGGGAGACGGGGCCGACCCGCACGCCCTCCTCGGCGCGGCCGAGGATGCGGAAGACACCCGCGTCCCGGTCCACCCACTCGGCCCGGTCGCCCGCCGGATAGCGCAGCACCGGCATGAGCCGCCTGTTCAGGCTGGTGACGACCAGCCGCCCCGGCACGCCCTCGCCGTCGACGGGTAGGTCGGCCTCGTCGTGGAGGATCTCGACCAGCGTGTCCGGGGTGAACGCGCGGTGCACGCGCGGGTCGCCGCCGGGCACCGCCTGCCCGAGGAGCCCGGCGTCCACGCTCGCATATCCCAGGGAGCGCGGCTCGGCGTTCGGGAACGCGGCCCTGAGCAACGGGAGTTGGTCACCGAAGAGGCATTCCCCGCCGAAGAACAGCAGCTCCACGTCCGGCAGCGTCCGGTCGGCGCGGGTGAGGCGTTCGGCGAGCGAGCACAGGGTGGTCGGCGTGCCGGCGACGACCTGGACCCCGAACTCCTCCAGGGTCGCCGCGGTGGACTCCCAGGGCGTCGCGCCGCCGATGGGCAGGCGGACGTTGGACACGGGGGAACGGTGCAGCGAGTCGAGGACGAAGGTGAAACTCGCGTACAGGTCGCCCGCGTAGAAGAGGTCCGCCACTCGGTGACCCGGCCGCAGCCCGGCGGGGACCAGCCCCGCGCCGAACGCGGCGGTGAACTCCCGCCATTCCGTGCGGGTGTAGTAGGAGAACTTCGGCGACCCCGTGGTTCCGCCGCTGCGGAACACGACCGCCTCCTCCAGCGGAGCGGTCAGCAGCCGGTTGTCCCGGGGCGAATTGGCCCGCCAGAAATCGGCCTGGGGCAGCACCGGGAGATCCGTGACATGAGCCACTCGATCGGGGAGCCGAGAGTAGAGCTCACGGTAGAAGGGCGAGTTCTGGCGGGCGAAACGTACGAGCTCCGCAAGTGATTGAACGGGCATCAATTCCTGCTCGAAGGCGTGGGCCGCCGGCGCGGGAAAAGACCGGCGGGCGCGACGAAACCGGTCCACTGACGTGCACCGTGTCGCGAGGGATGTGAAGAAGCGGCACGCCCGTGACGAGCGGGGCGTCCGTAGGACAAGCGTATCTCACCATTCGGGACGGGCTTGCGCCAACAGGCCATTCATGAAAGGGGCTTGAATGCCTGTGGACGCATTCCCGGGGACTTCGGTTCCGTCCGCGGCGGAGACGGTGATCACACCAACCGGCCCTCTATAACCGCTTGTTGAGGAAGGTTCAAGAAGGCCTTATGGAAGCCCGCCCGTGAAGCCATTTCGCGGGATGGCCGGAATGTGACGAAGTCGAATCCGCAGGGACGGCGAGCCGCATTCCGAGGCGGCCGATACGACTCCCTCGCGACGCCGACGTCACAAGCGGTCGGCGTCCCGGACCGCCTGCGCGAACGCGGCCGGAGCCTCCTGGGGCACGTTGTGCCCGATGCCGGCGAGTGTGCGGTGCGCGTAGGGCCCCGTGAACTTGGCGCGGTAGGCGGCCCCGCCGCCCGCCGGGATGAAGGGGTCCAGCGCGCCGTCGAGGGTGACCGTGGGCACGGCGATGCGCGGGCCCGCGGCGAGCCTGGCCTCCACGCCGTCGTAGCGCGGGTCGCCCGCTGCGAGGCCCAGCCGCCAGCGGTAGTTGTGGATCACGATGCCGACGTAGTCCGGGTTGTCGAAGGCCTTCGCGGTCCGGTCGAAGGTGGCCTCGTCGAAGTGCCAGGTGGGGGAGACGTTGTGCCATATCAGCCTGGCGAAGTCGTGCCGGTACTCACGCAGGCCCAGCTCCCCGCGCCCGGTGGCGAAGTAGTACTGGTACCACCACGCCCACTCGGCGGCGGGAGGCAGCGGCCGCTCGTTCTCCTCGCGGTTGGTGATCAGGTACCCGGACACCGACACCAGGGCCTTGCAGCGCTCGGGCCACAGTGCCGCGATGATGTCGGCCGTCCGTGCGCCCCAGTCGAAGCCGCCGAGCACCGGCCGCCTGATGTGCAGGGCGTCCAGCAGGGCGATGACGTCCCGGGCGAACACCGCCTGCTGGGCGTTGCGGAAGGTCTTCGGCGACCGGAACGTCGTCGTGCCGTACCCGCGCAGGTAGGGGACGATGACCCGGTAGCCCGCGGCGGCCAGCAGCGGCGCGACCTCCACGTAGCTGTGGATGTCGTAGGGCCACCCGTGCAGCAGGACGACGGGCCGGCCGGTCGCCGGGCCGTCCTCCGCGTAGCCCACGTCCAGTTCGCCGGCCCTGACCTGCTTCACCGAGGCGAACGAAGTCCGTCCCGCGGACCCCGCCTCGCCGGCGGGCGGTGCCGCTGCCTTCGAGGCGGCGGCAGGCCGGGGTCCGGCGGCCACCGATGCGGCCGTCCCCATCGCGCCCGCGCCGAGCGCCTTGCCGAAGGTCCGCCTGTCGATCATGTGAGCCGTCCCGTGTGTGGGCATCCCGGAAGACGCCGCGCGGTGAGCGCGGCCGCCGGGATCAGGTTGTGTCGGCGGCGGGCCCACGCCGCACCAGGCGTGCCCGGCCCTTGGTGTCACGGAGGGTGATCTAAGTCAATCCCAGAGTGACGTCGCCGATGCGACAAGTGTGGGGGACGGCCGACCGAGCCGCACTTCGGGTACCCGCGGGGGTCAGGTCTGCCGGGCGTGCACGGGGTTGTTGGCGACCTCGTCCGGGCACTTGCGGCACGGACGGTGCTTGCGCAGGTCGCGCCGCCAGTCGAACGTCGCGAGAGCCAGCGCCGCCGACATGCCCACCAGCGCGGCGCTCAGCGCGGCGACGAGGGCGCCGCGGTAGTCGCCGCTGCGGCCGAGCACCAGGTAGAACAGGCCGGGCAGGGCGGCGGTGCCCACCGCGGCGCCGAGCCGCTGGCCGGTCTGCAGGGCGCCCCCCGCCGCGCCCGCCATGCGCACGGGCACGTCCCGCAGGGTCAGGGTGATGTTGGGGGCGACCACGAAGCCGCCGCCGATGCCCCCGAGGAACAGGGCCGGGGCGGCCAGCCAGGGGGCGGTGCCGAGGGGCGCGAAGCGGAGCAGCAGCGCGGTGCCGCCCAGGCCGACGATCACACCCGCCAGCCCGCACACGGTGAGCAGGCGGCCGAAGCGTTCGACCAGCCGCCCGGAGATCACGGCCGCACCCGCCGAGCCCAGGGCGAAGGCGGTCACGGCGAGGCCGGACCGGAGCGGGGAGAAGCCGAGACCGTGCTGGTAGAAGAGCGCGAAGACCAGCCAGACGCCGCTGAAGCCGATGAAGTACAGCGCTCCGACGCCCGCGCCGACCGCGTAGCCGCGCACGGAGCTGAACAGGCGCGGGTCCAGCAACGGCTGACCGCCCCGGGCGACGAGGCGGCGCTGCCACTGGACGAACACGGCGAGCACCGCGGCCCCGACCGGGAACAGCCACCACAGCCGGCCGAGTCCGCCCGAGTCCGCCTGGACCAGCGGGTACATCACCGCGAGGACCCCGAGGCCGAGGAGCAGTACTCCGGGCACGTCCACGTGTCCCCGCCCCCGGCCCGACCGCCGGGTGTGCGGCAGCAGACGGCGGCCCAGGAGGACGGCCAGGACGCCGATGGGCACGTTGACGTAGAAGATCCACCGCCAGCCCTGGGCGCCGGAGGCCAGGGCGAGGACGGCACCGCCGGTGATCGGGCCGGCGGCGGACGAGATGCCGACGGTGGCGCCGAAGAACCCGAAGGCGCGGCCGCGTTCGGCACCGCGGAACATCTGCTGGATGAGGGCGGAGTTCTGGGGAGCCATGAAGCCGGCCGCCAGACCCTGGGCGAGGCGGGCCACCACCAGCCAGGTGATGTCGGGGGCCACTCCGCAGGCCGCGCTGAAGATCACGAAGCCGCTGAGGGCCAGCAGGAATATGCGGCGCCGGTCCAGGGCGTCGCCGAGCCGCCCGGCGGTGACGAGGGCGAGGGCGAAGGTGAGGGCGTAACCGGACACCACCCACTGCACCTGGGCGGGGGAGGCGTGCAGGTCGCGCTGGACGGTGGGCAGGGCCACCGCCACGATCGTCACGTCCAGCAGGCTCATGAAGCCGGCCACCAGGGTCACCCACAGGGCCTGCCACCTGCGCGGATCCGGCTCGTACCCGCCCTCCCGGGCGCCCTGGTCCCGGCCGCCCGTGGCTGACGCCGACTCTGTCACCTCGGCTCCTCTCACCCGGGTCTCGCCTGAGCCGCCCGGGCGACTCAAGTTCCCCCACCAGGCCACGGGCACACACCACAGCCCGCAACCGGAACACCCCGGGCGAAAGCCCGCCCGGCGGCCGCGGACGCTCCCGTGCCCTCGCCCGCGCCTCGGCCGAGCGGGTGTCTTCCGGCGTGCCGGACGGCCACTCGCGGCGGCAGGCGCACGGCCACCTCCTAGCCTCGACGCCATGCTGGGGCTTCCTGCTCACGTCCGTGCCTGCCTGTTCGACCTCGACGGCGTGCTCACCCAGACCGCGAAGGTGCACGCGGCGGCCTGGAAGGAGATGTTCGACGGCTATCTCCGCGAGCGCGCGACACGCGAGGGGACCGCGTTCGTACCCTTCGACGCGGTCGACGACTACGACGAGTACGTGGACGGGCGGCCCCGCGAGGACGGCGTGCGCACGTTCCTCGCGGCACGCGGCGTGCACCTGCCCGAGGGATCGCCGGACGACCCGCCGGAGGCGGAGACCGTCAACGGCCTGGGCACCCGGAAGAACAACCTGGTGCTGCGCCGCATCCGGGAGGACGGGGTGGAACCCTACGAGGGCTCGGTCCGCTTCGTGCACGCCGTGCGGGAGGCCGGTCTGCCCTGCGCCGTGGTCTCGTCCAGCGCGAACTGCCGGGACGTCCTGGCGGCAGCCGGCATCGAAGACCTGTTCGACGAACGGATCGACGGGCTGGTGGCGCGCGAGCGTCATCTGCGCGGCAAGCCCGCCCCCGACACCTATCTCGAAGCGGCCCGCGGGCTCGGACTGCAACCGGACGAGGCCGCTGTCTTCGAGGACGCCCTGGCCGGTGTCGAGGCGGGCCGCGAGGGGGCCTTCGGCCTGGTCGTCGGTGTCGACCGGGTCGGCCAGGCGGAGCAGCTGCGGGTCCACGGCGCCGACGTGGTGGTCCGTGACCTGGCCGAACTCCTGGAGTCCCGATGATCACCCACCCCAGTTACACGGTCGAGCCGTGGTGCCTGCGCGAGACCGAGCTGAACCTGGAGGTGCTGGCGCAGAGCGAGTCGGTGTTCGCCCTCTCCAACGGGCACATCGGCTGGCGCGGCAACCTCGACGAGGGCGAGCCCCACGGGCTGCCCGGCGCCTACCTCAACGGCGTCCACGAGCGGCATCCGCTGCCCTACGCGGAGGCGGGCTACGGCTATCCGGAGTCCGGCGAGACCCTGATCAACGTCACCGACGGCAAGATCATCCGGCTGCTGGTCGACGACCACCCGTGCGATCTGCGCTACGGCCGGCTGGTGTCGCACGAGCGGGTCCTGGACTTCCGCACCGGCGTGCTCAGCCGCACCGCGCACTGGACCACGCCCAGCGGCCGCGAGGTCCGCATCAGCTCGCAACGGCTCGTGTCCTTCACCCAGCGGGCCGTGGCCGCGATCGTGTACGAGGTCGAGCCGATCGACGGACCGGTCACGGTGGCCGTGCAGTCCGAGCTCGTCGCCAACGAACAGCTGCCCCACATCGAGGGCGACCCGCGTGTCGCCGCGGCGACCGAGTCCCCGCTGGTGGCCGAGGAGCACTTCGCGCAGGAGACCCGGCTGCGCCTCGTGCACCGCACCGAGCACAGCGCCCTGCGGGTGGGAGCCGCCGCCGACCATCTCGTCGAGGGCCCCGACAGCACCCGCTGGACGGCGCAGTGCGAGCCCGACGTCAGCCGGCTGACGGTCACCGCGGACCTGGCGCCCGGGCAGCGGCTGCGGCTGGTCAAGTTCGTCGCCTACGGCTGGTCCGGTGAGCGTTCGCTGCCCGCCGTGCACGACCAGGTGGACGGGGCGGTGGCCGCCGCCGTCAGCACCGGCTGGGACGGACTGGTCGCCGCGCAGCGGTCCTATCTGGACCGGTTCTGGGCCGGCGCGGACGTCGAGGTGGAGGGCGACGCACAGATCCAGCAGGCGGTGCGGTTCGCCCTCTTCCACGTGCTCCAGGCGGCGGCCCGCGGTGAGAACCGGGCGATCCCCGCCAAGGGACTGACCGGCACCGGCTACGACGGGCACTCCTTCTGGGACACCGAGTCCTATGTGCTTCCCGTCCTGACGTTCACCGCTCCGGAAGGCGTCGCGTCGGCCCTGAGATGGCGGCACGGGACGCTGCCGGCGGCCCGGGACCGCGCGCGCCAACTGACGTTGTCCGGCGCGGTGTTCCCCTGGCGGACCATCAGCGGCGCCGAGTGCTCCGCCTACTGGCCCGCCGGGACGGCCGCGTTCCACATCAACGCCGACATCGCCATGGCCGCGGTCCGCTACGTCATGGTGACCGGCGACGAGGACTTCGAACGCGGCGAGGGACTCGACCTCCTCGTCGACACCGCCCGGCTGTGGCGCTCCGTCGGCCACCACGACGCGGAGGGCGTCTTCCACATCGACGGGGTCACCGGGCCCGACGAGTACAGCGCCATCGCCCGGGACAACCTGTACACCAACCTGACGGCCCGGCAGAACCTGGTGGCCGCCGCGGACGCGGCCGCACGCCACCCCGAACGGGCCGCGGAACTCGGGGTCGACGACGAGGAGACCGCGGTCTGGCGGGACGCCGCGGCCCGCATGGCGATGCCGTACAACGAGACCCTCGGCGTGCACGAGCAGTCGGCCGGGTTCACACACTTCCAGCGCTGGGACTTCGAGGCGACCCCACCCGAGAACTACCCGCTCCTGCTGCACTACCCGTACTTCGACCTGTACCGCAAACAAGTGGTGAAGCAGGCGGACGTGGTGCTGGCGATGATGGCGTGCCCCTATGCGTTCACCGAGGAGGAGAAGGCACGCAACTTCGCCTACTACGAGGCGCTGACCGTCCGCGACTCCTCCCTGTCGGCGTGCTGCCAGGCGGTGCTGGCCGCGGAGACCGGGCACTTGAGACTGGCCTACGCCTACCTCGCCGAGGCCGCGCTGATGGACCTGGACGACCTGGAGCACAACACCCGCGACGGGCTGCACATCGCCTCCCTCGCCGGCACCTGGATCGCACTGGTCTGCGGCTTCGGAGGCCTGCGCCGGCACATCGGCGACGGAGGGAAGCCGGACCTGCTCGGCTTCGCGCCGCGCCTGCCCGAAGCGCTGTCCAAAGTGGCGTTCACGGTGCAGATGCGTGGACGCAGACTGAGATTGGAGATCGAACCGACGCACGCCCGCTACCAGTTGGTGGAGGGCGACCCCCTCGCGGTGCTGCACCACGGGGAGCCGATGACCGTCACCCCCGGCGCCCCGGTCGAGCGCAGGATCCCGCCCGCGCCCTCGCGCCCGGAGCCGCAGCAACCTTGGGGCCGCCACCCCACCAGCCTGTCCAGCGGCGAGGAGAGCCGGACGGAGCCACCGGAGTGACACGCGACGGCGGAGGTCTCCGCCCGGCGCGACCGCCGGCCAGGGACCTCCGCCGTGATGCCTGCCTCGGTCAGCCGTCGTTCTCGGACGACGGGAGGTAGGCGCCCGGAACGTCGTTCGGGGCGTAGACCTTCTTGTCACCCGGGTACGGCTTGGTCCAGTTGTGGGTCTGGTACCAGGTGTAGCGGTTCATCTGGGTCGGGTTCGCGTAGTCGGGCACGGCGTTCTTGCCCGTCAGCCGCTGGTGCGACGCCCACGTCTGCCACAGCGCCGCGACCTTCCGCGCGTCCGACGGCACCGCCACGGACGTCGGCGCGGCCGCCGCCTTGGTGTCCTGGGCCGCCGGGGTGTCCGAGCCGCAGGACGGCTGGGGGTTCACACCGAGGGTCAGCGACGTCCGGTTGGGCACCGCGGTGAACGGAGTGTCGTCCGCCTTCTGCGTGAACGCGCCGTACATCGGGGTGGCCGCGCTGTCGAGCTGGTTCATCGGGTGGATCCCGAGGATCTGCTCGATGGTGCGGACCATGGTGATCTGCGAGTAGTAGTGGTTGTCGACGGTCCCGTGCTTGGCGTAGGGGCTGATGACCTGGACGGGGGCGCGGTGGCCGTCGACGTGGTCGAGGCCGGCCTGGGAGTCGTCCTCGACGACGAAGATCGCCGAGTCCTTCCAGTACTTGCTGTGGGTGATCTCGTCGACCATCCTGCCGACCGCGAGGTCGTTGTCGGCGACCTCGGCGGCCGCGTTCGCCGGGCCGCCGGTGTGGTCGTTGGAGAACCAGAACATGTTCAGGTTCGCCGGGCCGTTCTTCTCGAAGTCCTGCTTCCAGATCTGTTCCTTGTAGACGTCCGGGACATCCAGGTCGAACAGCGGGAAGCCCTGCACCGACACGTCGTTGAGCGAGGGTATCGCCGAGCCCGTCTTGATGGGGTAGGCGGTCTGGGCGCCGGTCGCGGCCATGTTCTTGCTGTCGCAGTACAGGTTCTGCCAGGTCGCGCCGGCCGGCTTGCTCTCGTTCGACTGGAACTCGCCGAAGTCCTTGACGGACTTGCCGGCCGCCTGCGCACCGGTCCAGATGAACCCGGTCTTCTGGTGGCCGAGGACGTCGTTCTCGGTGTCGTAGCTGCGCGTGTACTCGCCGGCCGACGACTCGGTGTACTCCGGGTTGTCCGACTGCATCAGCCAGTTGTGGCCCTCGGCGGAGTTCGTGCCGATGTCGTAGAAGTTGTCGTACAGCCCGAACTGCTGCGCCAGCGCGTGCTGGTTCGGCGTCACGTTCGCACCGAACTGGGTGAGCGAGGAGTCGCCGTTGCCCTGCGGGAGGTCGCCGAACACCTGGTCGTAGGTGCGGTTCTCCTTGACCAGCAGGAAGACGTGCTTGATCGTCGAGGGGGCGCCGAGGCGCGCCGGGACCGGCATCGCCCTCGCGTGGCTCGCACCCTTGGCCGTGCCGACCGAGCCGGCGGTCCACCCGTTCTGCCGGAAGACCTTGGCCGTCTCCGACCTGACGACGAGGTCGCTCGGCAGCGTGAACCGCGTCAGGCTCGACGTGGTGTCGTGGGTGTTGTGGCCGGCGCTGTCGGGACGACGGGCGTCGACGCCACGGGTGTTGGCGACGACCACCTTCTTGCCGAGGGCGGTGATCCCCGACGGGTAGTAGTCCGTCGGGAGCAGGCCGACGTAACGGGCGGGCTGCTGCGGGGAGGAGTAGCGGTAGACGGCCACGGCGTTGGCGCGGCCGAGCGTCACCAGCAGCCGGCCGTCGTCGGTGAGCGTGACGGCGTTCGGCTCGTAGCCGACCGACGCCTCCGGCCACGGCTGGGTCGCGATGGTCTGGACGACCTTGTCCCTGCGGGCGTCGATGACCGACACGCTGTTGTCGGCGGTGTTGGTGACGAACACGGCGCCCTTGCTCGCGTAGACGGCGGTCGGGTGCAGACCGACGTCCACGGTGCCGACGGCGGCGGACGGGTCCGCGGTGTCGATGACGCTGACCGTACCGGTGGTGCTGGCGCCGGTCCTCGGGTTCGCCACCACGTCGGTGCCGTAGGAGTTGATCGTGGTGTCGCCGGCCCTGGCCGGGCGCCCGCCCTCGTTGCTGACGTAGAGCTTGCCGCCGACCAGGGCGATCCCGCGCGGGGCGTTGCCGACCGCCCAGCTCTGCTTGACGGCCCCGGTCGTCGCGTCTATCGCGACCACCCGGTTCTGGCCGTTGACCGCGGAGTACACGGTGGAGCCGTCGGCCGAGAACACGGCCGCGCCCACCAGCGCCTGCTTGGAGCCGTCGGCCGGGATCGACACGGCCGTGGGGCTGGAGAGGGTGCCGTCGGCGTTCACGGTGAACTTGGTGTAGCCGTTCGCCTGGCCCAGCCACAGCTGCTTGCCGTCGGGCGAGTAGGTCGGGCCCTCCTGGCCGACCGCGCCGCTGCTGATGCGCAGGTCGTCCGCCGCGTTGGTGCCGACCTTCTGCTTGACCTGCCCGGTGGCAAGGTCCATGACCACCAGGGATGCGTCGCCGTCGGCGATCGAGGCCGCGAGGTGGGTGCCGTCCGGGCTGACCGTCGACGACATGATCTTGCCGTCGTTGATGACGGTACGGCTGCCGTACGGGTTGATGTACTGGTCGCTGGAGATGACCTGACCGTTGGCGGTGACCTGGGCGACCTGCTGGGTGCCGAACTGATACGTCGAGGCCACGGCGGTGCCCGTGACGCCGAGGGCGACCGCGATCCCGGCCGTCACCAGCATGGTCCGGCGGCCGATGCGTCTGCCGAAGAGGTCGACCTTGCTCTTCTCGTTGATCCGACGCTGACGTGTTACCTGCACGGAACTCTTCCCTTCAGTGGGTGTCGAGCAGTTCCACGTTGCCGTCGAACTGCCACAGCGGATTCGGGGCGTCACCGGTCGAAGTCCGCACCAGGAAGTAGCCGTTGACTTCCTTGGGACCGTCGCCGTCCGCCACGAACCGCCCGTCCGAGGTGATGTCGAGCTGGTAGACGGCCGTCCCCGTCACCGCGACACCGGGGAGATGCCAGCTCACGACGCAACGCCAGTCGTTGCCCGCCCCCTCCTGGGCGGCCTGGCCGTCGCTCTTGGTGCACGCCGCCGTGGCCCGCAACTCGGCCTCGGTCACGGCGGGCCGGTGGAGTTGCCGCGTCTGCAGGCGGTAGAGATGGGCGAACACCGTGGCCAGGGACTTCTGGACCTTGGCCTGTTCGATCCCGGAGGCCGTCGACGGGGTGGCCACGGCGACCACCGCGACGGTGGCGGCGGTCAGCGCGGCCAGCGGCAGCAGACCGACGGTGACCGCGCGGCGCCCGGAACCGTCGTAGACCGGGTTGGTGAAGTCCCGCCGTACGAACAGCACATAGGCCAGCGCGGTCGCGAGCACCGCCCACACCAGGCTGACCGCGACGCCGGTCAGCAGCGGGGCGAGCTGGGCCGGGCTGGTGAACAGGCCGTTCCAGGCGATGAACGCGTAGCCGGGCAGCGCGAGGCGCACCGCGACGGGCAGCGGCAGCATCTGGGTCACCTGCATCGCCAGCGCGACGACCGGGGGCAGCAGCAGCCCCATCGGGGACCGCCCCAGCGCGACGGAACCGAGCAGCCCGATCGCGGCGAGCGCCAGGGTCGGGGCGAGGGCCGCGGCCCACGCGAGCAGGACCCGGCCGGCCGCGTCCCCCGGCGTGAGCAGATGGCCGTCGAGGCCGACCAGCGGCTGGTCGCCGACCGACACGAGGCCGCCGACCGCGCTGGAACAGGCCAGCCCGGCCACCAGCAGCAGGATGACGGTGAGGCTGGCCAGCGCCTTCGCGGCGAAGATCCGCCGGGCCGACCGTACGACCACGAGCAGATGGCGCCAGGTACCCAGCCGGTCCTCGGAGGCGAACACGTCGCCGGCCACCACCGAGGTCAGCAGCGGCAGCGCCCAGGTGCCCGCGAAACCGAGCATCACCAGCGGACCGGCCCACCCGGTGGCGTGCATCCAGCGGCCGAAGAGGGTGTCCGCGGGGAGCGTGCTCTGCCGGCTCACCCCGGCGACGAAGAGCGCCGGCGCGATCCAGCAGGCGAGGACCAGCAGGCGGATCCGCCACTGCGAGACCAGCTTGACCATTTCGAAGCGGTAGCCGCGCGGAACGGAGACGGCCCTGGAGCCGACGACGTCGGCCTCGACGACGGTCGCGGTCATCGGCCGGCCTCCTGCTGCTGTTCGGTGAGGGCGAGGAACGCGGTCTCCAACGGCGACACCACGGGCGCGAGTTCGCGCACCGCGACGCCCGACCGCACGAGCCGCACCACCAGTTCGTCGAGGGCGGGCACCAGCGCGCGCACGACGACGATGTCGGTGTCACGCCTGGCCGCGCTGTTGTCGACGACCCGGACCCCGTCCGTGTCGTCGGCGAGCCTCCGCGCGGTCCCCGGGTCGGAGGTGAGCAGCCGGTAGTCGAGTTCACGGTTCTCGGCGGCCAGCTTGTTCAGCGGGCCGGTGAAGACGATCCGGCCGGTGGCGAGGATGGTGACCTCCGAGCACAGTGCCTCGAGGTCGTCCATGCGGTGGCTCGAGAGCACCACGGCGGTGCCGTCCGCCGCCAGCCCGGTGAGAACCCGGTGCACATGTCTCTTGCCCGCCGGGTCCAGGCCGTTGGCCGGTTCGTCGAGCACGAGCAGCCGGGGCCTGGTGATCAGTGCGGCGGCGAGCCCGAGCCGCTGGCGCATGCCGAGGGAGAAGCCGCGGACCCGGTCGTCGGCCACATCGGTGAGCCCGACCTCCTGGAGTACGTCGTCGATCCCCGCCGTCCGCGCGTCCCGGCCGCGGAGGGCGGCCAGCGCGGCCAGGTTCTGCCTGGCGGTGAGCGAGGGATAGAGCCCGGGCCCGTCCACGAAACCGGAGACTCCGCCGGGAGCGGCGAGCGCCCGGCCCACCGGCGTGCCCAGGATCTCCAGAGTGCCGCTGTCGGCGGCGGCGAGGCCCAGCAGGAGGCCGAGCAGTGTCGTCTTGCCGGCCCCGTTCGGTCCGACCAGACCGTGGATCTGCCCCTGTGTCACATCCAGGTCGATGCCGTCGAGTGCCACGACGTCGCCGAAGCACTTCGTGATCCCGCGAGCCCGGACTGCGAGGACTGCCTCCATGAACCCCCTCCTTCGAACCGTCATGGACCGTAGGCGGGCGACCAAGAACCTTGGCAGGGGGACGAGTTGAACGTTCCGGGAACGGGCAGCGACCAGGATCGAAAGCGCTTCCGCCCGCCCGGGCCTGCGAATCTCCGGCCGGCACCCGGTCTGAGCAGGGGGATGAGTGACCGTGCGGTCCCACCGCGGACCCCCGGAGGGCGGAAACGTCCGGGTAAGTCAAGCCTTACTTTTGTGCAAATCGGGCTTCATAGTGGAGGGCCGACCCGGGAGGAGGCCGTCTTTTGTCGCCGGTCAACGAGGACGCCGCAGGTCAGATTGCGGTGGAGCAGACCCATGTATCCGCCATGTACAAGCTGCTGGACGAACGGCTCGCGGATGCGCGGGCACAACTGACGGAGGTCCTGCGGACACCCGCCGACAGTGCGGGCGAGGTGTACGCGCGCGACGTCACCGCCGATCAGCTGACACGGCAGCTGCGAAGGCTCGACGGAGCCGAGGAGGCGCTGGCCTTCGGCCGCATCGACGGCGAGGACGGCACCGCCCTGCACGTCGGCAGGCTCGGCCTGCACAGGGACGACCGCGACCTCCCGCTGCTCGTCGACTGGCGTGCGGAGGCCGCACGCCCCTTCTACGCGGCGACGGCGGTCCATCCCATGGGCCTGCGACGGCGCAGGCACCTGCGCGTCGAGGGCCGCGAGGTCCGCGCCGTGAGCGACGAACTGCTGGACGGCTCCGCCCCCGTGCCCGGCGACGTCGTCGGTGACGGCCCCTTGCTCCAGGCCCTGGAGGGACGGCGCACCGGGCGCATGCGTGCGGCGGTGGCGACCCTCCAGGCGGAACAGGACGCGATCGTCCGGTCCTCGCACCGCGGCGTGACGGTGGTCCAGGGCGGCCCCGGCACCGGCAAGACCGTCGTCGCACTGCACCGCGCGGCGTACGTCCTGTACGCGTTCCCACGAGCCGCCGAGCGCGGCGTCCTGGTGCTCGGGCCGAACGCACGGTTCCTCGACTACGTCTCCCAGGTGCTGCCCTCGCTCGGGGAGAACGACGTTCTGCTGGCGACGTGCGGCGAGCTGGCCGGAGTCCCCTCGGCCGCCGCCGCGCCCTCCGACGCGGCCCGGATCAAGGGGAGTTCCGCGCTGGCCGAGGCACTGGCGGCTCTGGTGCGCTCCCGGCAGGCGCCGGACGGAGACTTCTCCGTGCGCATCGGACAGGGCCGCGTCCGCCTGGAGCGCGCGGATGTCGCGGAGGCACGGCACACGGCCATGACGAGCGGTCTCCCGCACAACCGCGCGCGGGAGGTGTTCAAGGAGTACCTGATCGATGCGGTCACGGACGCGGTGGAACGCGGCACCGCCGAAGCCCTCGACCGCATCGACGCCGAGGTCGAACGCGCAACCGGCCTGAACCTGGACGCCGTGGCCCGGGCCGACCTGCAGGCCCTCGGATTCGACGGTACGACGGCGAGCGACACGGCCCAGGAGTTCGATGCGGAAGCCCTTCGGGCCGACCTTGCGGACGACGCCCACGTGGACCGGGCCGTGGAGGCCCTATGGCCCCGGCTGACCCCCGAGGCCGTCGTACGGTCCCTGCTGGCCGACGCCCGCATGCTGCACACGTTGCTGCCGTCGCTGAGCAGCGAGGAGCGGGCCCGGCTGCTGAGCCCTCCGGACGCCCCGTGGACCGACGCCGACACACCGCTGCTGGACGAGGCGGCAAGCCTCGTGGAGGGGCCGCCGGAGCGGATCTTCGGGCACGTCGTCGTCGACGAGGCCCAGGAACTCACGGCCATGCAGTGGCGCATGGTCCTGCGCCGGTGCCCGGCCAGGTCGATGACGCTGGTGGGCGACTTCGCCCAGGCCGGCCCCGCGACCACGGCGAGCGACTGGCCCGACGCCCTGGGCCCGCACGTCGGCACCAGGTTCACCCTCCACACCCTGACGGTCAGCTACCGCACCACCGAGGAGATCCTGGCGACCACCCACGACCTGCTCACGAGGATCGCTCCCGGCCGCGCACCGAGCCGGTCCATCCGCCACGGCGAGCGGCCCCGCAGCCGCACCGCGTCCCCTTCGTCCCTCGTCACCACCGTCACCGACGAGGCCCGAGCCCAGGCCGAGACCCACCCGTCCGAACTGCTCGCGGTGATCTGCGCGGACGCCAGAGTCGGCGACATGACCTCCGCCGGCATCACCCGGTGGGCCCGCCTCGTCCCGGCCTCCGAGGCCCGCGGCCTGGAGTTCGACGCGGTCATCGTCGCCGCCCCCGAGGAGATCGCCACGGCCCGCCCCAGCGGGGAACGGGACCTGTACGTCGCCCTGACACGCGCGACGAAGAGGCTGTGCACGATCGACACTTGACAGGTGGACACCGCCGTAGGGGGTCCACGGAGACGGCAGGATCCGAACCTGCGTGGCCCCCTGGGGGTCCGGACCGCTATCAACCAGTCCTGATCCGCGACCGGTCAGTCGTGCGAGCCGGAATCCGACGGTGGTGCCTGAACGATGAAGAACAGGAAGCAGGGTTTGGTCGACAGATCGTGGACGTCGTCGGGGAACAGCTCACGGGCCGTCCTGAAATGCGCCCCGTCGGCCCTGAAGACCGGCCGCAGCCGGCCGAGGGCCGAGAATGGTGCGATGGACCGTCTGCTGCACCTGGACCGCACGCTCGACGAGTCGGACCCGCCCCGTTGGCCTCCTCCCGCTGCCGACGCGACCCACTTGGTTCGCAAGGTGCACGGGCTGCCCAGCGTTCCGCTGGGCGCACTCGGTCCGGCGGATCTGCGCACGCTCATCTCACAGCAGGTGGCCCTGCCCCACGTCCTTCCCCTCGCGGTGCGCCTGCTGCTCGACGATCCGCTGCTGGACGCGTACTTCTACGAGGGAGACCTGCTGCTCGCCGCCATCGGCGCCCCGGCTTCCGCCTGGTCCCTGCTCCCGGACCTCGCCGAGCGGCTGCGCACCGCGATCACGAACCTGCCGGAGGCAGCCCTCGCCGACCTGCCCCGTGGTGCCACCGAGGAACTCACCCGCTTCGTGGAGGGGCCTCAGGCGCCTCGCTGACAGCGGCCGCAGCCGGACGGGACCGCAGACGTCGTCACAGGCAGTCGCTCCGCGACAACCGTCGGCCGACGCGCCGTCCGCGGGACCGCTCAGTCGACTTCCCGGTAGCTCATGAACCAGTGCGTGTCGAAGTAGCGGGCCATGGTGAACCGATGGTGCGGGTCGATGAGGATGCGGCAGACGAACTCCGCTGCCCGGGAGTCGAAAGGGACTTCCTCGCCGTCGAAGGAGTGGACCACGACGCGCCAGCGGTCGGGGTCGTCGCCCTCGGTCCTCCAGCAGTACAGGTCCTCGTGCTCGGTCCCCGCCCAGATGAGCAGACCGTCCTCCTTGAAGTGCGTCCCCGGCTCCTGGTCCAGGTCCAGATACCCGTCGAAGGCGCCCTCGCCGAACATCTCGACCATGCGCTTGTAGTCGCTGGGCAGCGCGGTGCCCAGGCGGGACTCCACCCCCGCCCAGTCCACGTCCGGCCGCTCGTCGGGCCGCGTCCAGCCGGTGATCCGTCTGAGCCGCTCCGTCCAGTCGACGTCCTCGCCCGGAGCGACCGCCAGGAGCTCTGGCACCTCCCTGCGAGCGACCACCAGGACCGGGCGCTCGACGCCCTCGGCGTCCCGCGCCCTGCCCGCGCCGATCCACTGATCCCCGTAGGCCCACGCCCGTATCGCCACCGCCCGGTGCTCGAAGGGGACGAGGAGAGCCGCGCCGCTGGACTCGTCGACCGTCGGATCGGTGAAGCCGTCGAGGACGAGAGTGCGCGGGGCGCCGTACCTGCCGCCGAGCAAATCGGTGAGGCCCTGCGGGTCCAGATCGCCGGGGAGGTACATGTGGCCGTCCCCCGGGCCGAGTTGGGCGAGCAGGTCGTTCACGGTCGCTTGCGTGAGATCCATGGCGCCCAGTGAAGCGCACCGCACTGACAATGGACGTGCTCACGGCTGGGGAGCACCTTGGACTGTCGCTGCCGCGTCGGGAGATCGGACTGGGGCTGCCGCCCGGGGTGCACCTGCCCTCGCCGGCGTGAACCGCTAGCAGCGGGGGCGCTTCCCACGCACCTCACGCAACATCTTCAGAACCCCTTGCTTCGATGTCGCGATCATGAAACCTTACGGTCTGGCCCGACCCGGCCGAGTGCGACCGGGTCGGGGACAAGCACTGATCTCCCTGCACGAGCTGTAAGGGGGTCTTCGTTCCACAGGAGGCCCTTGTGCACATCATCGACGCAGCCGTCACGCCCCGTAACTGGGATCTTTACCGGTCCGCGGTCGTCGAGATCCGGTTCCAGGACCGGACCGTTCGTGTCGAACCGCGTCCTTCGGGCACGACCGAGGGTTCCTTCCCGCAACCGGCCGGCGGTGCCACCGTCCATGTGATCACCGCCTGGAATCCCCTGGGCCGTACCGCGTCCGCGGACCGCAACGCCCGTGCGCACCGCCTCTTGCTCGAAGAGATCCACCGCAGGGGCCTCACCTGGTGGTCCGCGGAGGGCGGCGACATGCACGGCACGCACAGCGAGGAGAGCGTCGCCGTCGTCGGCCTGAGCGACACTGCCGCGCGTGACCTGGGCCGCGGCTTCGGACAGGACGCGATCTTCGCCTGGACTCCCGGCGCCTGGGGTCTCCTCGCGTGCGACACCGACGCCGCGTCGGTGAGCGGGTGGGCGGCGTTTGGGAGGGGGGTGTCCAGGACTCCTGCGCCGCAACGTCCGTGATCTTCACGGACGGCATCCGACCCGCCGCACGAAGGCACTCCCCGGTGCGCGATACTCTCCCGATGAGTTCACGCACTTCCCGGATCAGTCAGCCGATTACGATACGGAGGGCCGTCGCGCGGGATGCCAAGCGGCTGACGCGGCTCGTGCGTGGCTCAAGCGCCTACGAGGGTAAGTACGCAGCCGCAGTCGCGGGCTACCGGGTCGGTCCTGATTACATCGAGGCCCACCGCACCTTCGTGGCTGTCGAGGCCGACGATCATGGAGGCCGGGTCCTCGGGTTCTACTCGCTCCTCCTCGCTCCGCCGGAGCTCGACCTGCTGTTCGTCGCCGATGAAGCGCAGGGGCGGGGTATTGGACGACTGCTCGTCGCGCACATGCAGTCCGAGGCGCGTGCCGCCGGGCTCGACCGTGTCAAGGTCGTGTCGCATGTTCCCGCCGAGGACTTCTACCACCGCGTCGGCGCGGTGCGCACCGGGGTCGCGCTCGCGAACCCGCCCGCAGTGCCGTGGGACCGTCCGGAATTCGAGTTTCGCATTCCTCCGGAATGACGCGGTGTGCCGGTTCGCAGGGCACCGGCTTCGCCTGCCTGGATGTCGGCGATGGAAGCCGGCCGCGCCGAGTGCGCGGCAGGAACTGAGCCCCTGCACGGCTCATCTTGTCGTGTCGGTGGGCGGGTAGGTCAGGTGTCCGTCCTGGACGCGGGCGTGCGGATTCAGCGTGGCGGGCTTGTCCGTCGTGGCCGACATGATGTGCACCACCTCCGTGCCCCCGACGATCAACGCGTCGGTGATCAGCCTGCGATGACAACGCCACGGCACGGCCTCGCTGCACATGATCACCGGCCGTCCGTCTTCAGCGAGTCCGAGCAAGTCGTCCAGTCCCTCCGCGAATCCTTCGCTCGCCATGTAGTCGGCGTAATCACGGAACGCTTTGACCTGCCACGCGCCGTTCGCGCTCGGAACCCCCGCAGGGGTGTGCCGTCGACCGCCCAATTTCGGGTTCCATCGATATTCGATGTCCGCGGGAAGCGCATCGATGATCGCCGGCTGGTTCCACTGCGGAAACTTCCGTGACGAAGGAAACGAGCGCACGTCGACGAGGTGGGTTGTCTCATGGTTGCGCAACATCGTGAGAAGTTCGTCGAAGTCGCGCGTCGAATGCCCCACCGTGTAGACGCGGTTCGCCATCCTGCCACCTCGACCAGTTCGCCGACACTTCAAGCCGTCTTTCTCGGCCGCGCGATTCAGTGCTGCAGTTTCGTCGGTGCGCCACCCTTGTGCAGGGCGATGTGATCGGTCTTGTCGCTCTTGATCTCGTATTGTGGCTCGCTTTCAGTGGCGTGACGTACATGGCCTTTGTAATCCACATCACCGGTGTGCTTCTTGATGATGACACCCTCGACGTGTCCGGCTTCGGAATTCCATCGGACGTGATCCCCGACAGTGAATTTCTCGGTCATTCCGGTCCTCTTTCCGGCCCAGCGCATGGTTCATCGACCGTCTCGGTCCGTGTACCACGAGGCCGCCCACGGCACACCGGGACCCAGGGAGGAACTGTGCGGGGCACTTCGCGCCGAGCCGTTCTGGTCGACCGATGAAGAATTTCGCTTCCCGCCTGCTTCCGTCACTGAAAGATCACCGACATGGCCCTCCGTATCGACCGGATCCTCGGTGACCGGCCCTTCGCCGAGGTCGGTGAACCCGCGCTCGCCGCCGCGGCCTGTTGGCGGTGGCCGGTGTGCGCGACTTCGACAGCCCCGCGCCGGTCGGCGTCTACAGCACCGCTGATCTGTCCTGCCGCGCGCTCCTCCGTTCGCACCACCCCGTGCACGCGATGGCCTTCCACCCCACGGATCCCCTCCTCCTCGTCGGAACCGGACGCTACGACGGCGGCTACTTCTTCGAAGGGCTCATCGGCCGTCGTCCGCAGGCGCCCAGGCGGTGCTCTCGCCCGGCCCGTCGAGGACGGCCAGGTCCTCCTCCGTCAGGCGCAGGGTCCCGGCGGCGATGTTCTCCGCGAGGTGCGCCGGGTTCGTGGTGCCGGGAATGGCCAGCACGTGAGGACCGCGATGGAGGGTCCAGGCAAGCCGGACCTGGGCGGGCGTCGCAAGGTGGGCCAGCGCCACGGAGCGCACGCGCGCGTCGTGTTCTTGAACCGCGGCCGCCTCGCGGCGCAGGCCGGCGACGGCGAAGTACGGGACGAAGGCGATGCCCTGTTCCCGGCACAGGTCGACCAGTCCGCTCTCGTCGGCGCGGCGCCAGTCGAGGCCGTAGGAGTTCTGCACGCAGACCACGGGTGCGATCGCCTGGGCCTCGGCCACGTGTTCCGGGCGGATGTTCGACAGTCCGAGGTGCCGGATGAGGCCCGCCTGGCGCAGGTCGGCGAGGACACCGAAGTGTTCGCCGATCGATGCCATGTCGGGCCCGTTGCGGCGCAGGTTCACCACGTCCAGGTGGTCCCGGCCGAGCTGGCGAAGGTTCTCCTCGACCCGGCCGCGCAGTTGCTCGGGGCGAGCCATGGCGAGCCACTCCCCGGAGGCATCGCGCGCCGGGCCGACCTTGGTCGTCACGACCACGTCGCCGTGCCACGACGAGAGGGCGCGGTTGATGAGCTCGTTCGCGGAACGCAGCGGCGAGAAGTAGAAGGCGGCGGTGTCGATGTGGTTGACGCCCTGCTCGAACGCGCTGTGCAGCAGGGCGACGGCGGCATCGCGGTCGATCGGCGTTCCGTCGGAGTTCCCCATCATGCCGTTGCCCGTCAGCCGCATCGCGCCGTAGCCGATGCGGTTCACCTCCAGGTCCCCGAGCTTCCAGGTCCCTGCCGCCGCCGCTGTGCTCACCGTTCTCCTTCACCCGTGGGTTGGTCAGGTCCTGGAGTATGGGCCCCCGGTGGTGTGTGGGGACAGGCGGACGGGCTGGGTGAAAGGTCACAACCTCATCGGGAACTCACGTGCCCCGCGCGGCCGTTGGACCTACTGAGAAAGCGCTCGTTGAGCCGCGGTCAGCACCACCGCCAGGCCCGTTGGACGACGGGCGTTCCCCGCCTGGGTGGCTGATCGGGCGTGTGGGAGCTGCTGGGACAGACGGTCATGGTCCCAGGACTCGCCTCAACTCGCCTCGCCACCATGGCTGATCAAGACTGTCGGCCGGTATGACCTGCGCTTTCGCCAGGATCTTCCTGTCGAGGGCCCACACGAGGGCGCGCAACTCGCGTGCGCTCTTCCGGGGCAGCGCGTGAAGCATGGTTTCGAGGTGCCCGCGGAAGTCCACGCCGTAGCACCCGCACCCAAGGATGCCGCAATCATCACCGGAGAATGCGTCCGCGAGTTGCCGGAGAGGGCCGTGCGCAAGGGCCTTCCAGTGCCAGAACGCTTCCTCCGTGGCTTCGGGCCAGAAGCGGGTCCGCTCCAGTCGACGCAGGTCGGCCGCGCAAGAACTGGTGAGGCGGTCGATGATCGGATACTGCCGCCGCCTGTGGGAGCGGGCGGGGAGATCGCCCCGCAGGGATGACGGGCGCCTACGCGGCATTGTCCCTTCGGTTGTCGGTCATGGAGGCAAAGTACAGAGCGACGTGCCCCGGTGGCCAGCGGGTATCCGAAGCCGAACCTGTGAGCCCTGGAAGTCGCGATCATGCGGGCGCGGCTTGGCCGTTGAACCAGGTGAACCGACTGGTCACGGTCCTGAGGTGGCTTGTGCTTCGACTGTGGTTGCCCGTTGTCCCCTGCTCGCTCCGGCGCGGTCGTGGCGCGACGGGGGAGGGGCCGTAGGAGCGCCATCGCCCTCTGGGCGGGTCCGGAAGATCATGCGAGAGTGGGCCCATGACGGCAGCGGAAGCGACGGGCGTGGCGGTCGACGAGGTCGAGGGGCTCGCGGTGGACGGGCTGCGGTGGCTGACCGGGGCGGCGCGGGAAACCCCTGGAGGAGGCCTCGCCTGGACGACGAGGCCCTCGGACGACGAACTCAACCCGACGCTGTACAGCGGGACGGCCGGGAACATCCCCGTGCTCCTGGAGGCATGGCGACACCTGGGCGACGACTCCTACGCCGACGCCGCTCTGCGCGCGGCCCGCAGCCTCACGGATGCCGTCGACGGCATCGACGACGACTCCCTCTACTTCGGCCGCACCGGAATCGCGCTCGCCCTGCGGATCCTTCACGAGGAACTCGGCGACGCGGCCTCCGGCACAGCCGCCGACCGCGCGTTGCGGCTGGTGCGGTCACGCTTCGACGGCGCCCGCTGGGGTGAACTGTTCGAGCTGATGGGCGGCAACGCGGGGATCGGCCTCGGGGCGCTCCTCGCCGGCGACGCCGAACTGGCCGTCCTTGCCGCGGAGCCGTACCTGCGAACGGCGGAGCAGACCCCGGCGGGTGTCCACTGGCCGCACCGCACCGGTGTCGACTCCCGGCTGCACCACATCTCGCACGGCACGCTCGGTATCGTCCTGGCGCTCGCCCGGGTCGGCCGGGCGACCGGTCGTGCGGATCTGTTCGAACTGGCGCTGGCCGGTGCCGCGGACGTCGTGGCGCGGGACGAGGCGGGGCCGGGGGGCTTCCTGGTGCCGCACTCCACCCCGCAGTACCGCCCCGATGTGATCGAGCCGGTCAGCTACGGCTGGTGTCACGGCCCGGCCGGCGACGCCCAGGTCTTCCGGCTGCTGCGGGACCTCACGGCCGACGCCGCATGGCCCGCCCTCGCCGACCGCTGCTGGCACACGGTCACCCGCTCCGGCCTGCCCCAGCGGCTGCGCCCGGGCTTCTGGGACAACAACGGGCGTTGTTGCGGGACCGCAGGCGTCCTCGCTCTGGCCTGTGACCGGATCGCCGAGGAGCAGGATGGCCACGACTTCGCTCGCGTCCTCGTCTCGGACCTGGCAGCCCGTGCGATTCGGGACGGTGACGGCGCTCGCTGGTCGAACTTCGATCACCGGGCCACCCCGGGCGACCTGGAACCGTGCACCGGCTGGGCGATGGGCAACGCGGGCGTCGTCCGGGAACTGCTGCGCTTCGTACGGTTGAGCCGCGGGGACGATCCCCGATATGCGGTCGCCTGGCCGGACCAGCCCACGGTGTCCACTGACGCCACGATCCACCCGTGTGACGTCGACGCCGTGTCGTGACGGGATCAGCCCTCTTCGTCCTCCAGCCCGCCGACCACGTCTCCAATGGTGACGCGTAGGTCATGCATGCCCTGCAGGATGTCGATGAGGGCTTCCTCCGCTCCGCCCAGGGCCTGGCGGGTCCCCTCGACATCACCGCGGTCCGCATGCAACTGGGCACCGAGCGCGTACACCGCCGTCATGGCGGCCGCGAAACAGGCCTCCCTGCCCGGGGGCAGGTCCTCCGCATCGGGCGCGACCTGCATCGCAGTGCGGTGCAGCCTGTTCGTCAGGACGTTGACCGCAAGTCCGGTGTCGGGGCCCACCTGCTCCGACCAGCCAAGCAGCGTGTCGAGGACGTCCTCGATCTCCTCTTCCTCGGTCAACCGGGTCGCGACGGTGATTTCCAGTTCCGTCTTCGCCAGCAGACTCCCCAGCAGCCGCAGCCGGTCCTCTGCCTGCGGCTCCTCGGGCCGTGCCGACGGATCGGCGACCGGCTCGACGCCGAGAGCGACCAATGCGGCATGGACCTGTTCAGCGGTCACTGGATTTTCGCTATTCATGCTCACGCCTTCAGCTTCACCCTACAAAGACGCTACCGCTGTCCGCACACACCGACAGGATGAAAAAGCAGGTGACAGGTCACGCCGATCTTCCGTTCGCCGAGTCGGGCGGGCTTGACCTCAAGTTAACTTGAGGTAGGAAGCTCTGACCATGACCACACAGACGGATCACACAGAGATCAGCATGCTCGTCGACCGGTTTTTCCGCGCGCTGGACGGACGGAAGTTCTCGGCAGACTGGGGTCGCGACTTCCTGACGGAGGACGCGCGTATGGAGACGCCTTTGGGGCCGTCCCGCGGGGCCGAAGCGATTCGTGCCACCGAGGAGGCGCTCGGGCGCTACGACCGCACGCAGCACATCGCCTCCGGAATCATCACCGAAGCGGATTCTGGCGCCCAGCGGGCCACCGCCTCGTGGAACGCCCTGATGACCCACGTCCATCATGACGCCTCACTCCAGAAGCGCGGCGACGGGGCCGACCCCCTCTTCACCGTGGGCGGCCGCTTCGAGGCGGACCTCCGTCGCACCCTCGACGGCTGGCGATTCAGCCGCATCGTGGTCCGGCCGACCTGGACGAAAGGGCAGCCGCCGCTGGGCGTCGACGCGCGATGACTGCTGGCGGATCCCAGGAGCACCGTGGTTCGTACGGGGGCTCTCGTCGTCCGACCTTCCTCGTCCGGGTCAGCCGGGGTGCCGGCTCACACGGCAGGGGCGAGTCTGGGATCAGACGGCGGCAGGCGCCGGCCGTCTGATCCGCTGCGTGATGCGTTCAGCGGTTTCCGGCTGAGCTGGAGCGTTCGATGCGATCCTCACCGACGTGTGTGGCCGTCGTCTGTGACTGGGCGTTGCTGCGACCTGGTCTCACCCAGGCGATCGACGCCCAGCCAGATCTGCGGGTCACGACGTTCGTCGGCGGTGTCGATGACCTGACTCGCGAGCTGAATGACGCAGAAGTCATCGTGCTGGTCAACTTGCAGGTATCTGAACAGGCGGCGTTCGAACAGGTCGCACGGCTGTACCGCCAGGGGTACGCGGTCATCGTGCTGTCGACCTCGGGGGCGCAGTCCGATGCCGTCCCGTGCATCAAGGCCGGTGCCCGGGGCTACCTGAGCCGGCAAGCCGAGGAGTCCGAGTTGGCGACGGCCATCCGCGCCGTCGCCTCGGGACGGAGTTACTTCGGCGCCAGTCTCGCCGGTCAGAGCCTGCCGGTACCGCCTCCGCATATCACTTACCGCGAGAGGCAGATCTTGCAGCTCGTTGCGAACGGCGCGACCGATCGCGAGATCGCCAACAAGTTGAACATCACTGAAAACACGGTTCATACGCACCTGGAGAGGTTGCGCAAAAAGAGCGGGTTTCATCGTAGGGCCGACCTCACTCGCTTGGCCCTTCAATATGGTGTGTTGGAAGATCACTCGCCGGAGGATCCCGGATAGGCGTTGATCTGGCATCTCTTACGATCTCGCGCCATAGCGTGGGTGCCCGCCCGGCCTGCGGCCCGCCGGGAAACGTGACATCACCTCGCAGAGGTGGCTACCTCTGCGAGGTGATGAGTTCCATCCAGCGATCAGCCCTCCGTCATCCGCCGGTGGTGGTGCCGGGCTGACCTGTGGTCGTGCCGGGGGTGGTGCCGGGCTGACCGGTCGTGGTGCCGGGGCTGGTGCCGGGCTGGCCCGTAGTGGTGCCGGGTTGGCCGCCGGTCGTGGTGCCGGGGTTGTTGCCGGGCTGACCGGTCGTGGTGCCGGGGTTGTTGCCGGGCTGACCGGTGGTCGTGCCGGGGTTGTTGCCGGGCTGACCGGTGGTCGTGCCGGGGTTGTTGCCGGGCTGACCGGTGGTCGTGCCGGGGTTGTTCCCGGGCTGGCCCGTGGTGGATCCGGGGGTCGTGCCGGGCTGGCCGGTCGTGGATCCGGGGGTGGTGCCGGGCTGGCCGGTCGTGGATCCGGGGGTGGTACCGGGCTGGCCGGTCGTGGATCCGGGGGTGGTACCGGGTTGGCCCGTGGTGGAGCCGGGGGGCGTGCCGGGCTGGCCCGTCGTGGAGCCGGGGGTGGTACCGGGCTGACCGGTCGTGGTGCCGGGTTTCGTGCCGGGCTGGCCCGGTGTGGTGCCCGGCTGGTTGGTGGTGGTGTTGCCCTGGGCGTTGCCCTGGCCGCCCTGCGTGCTGCCTTGGGCGTTGCCCTGGCCGCCCTGCGTGCTGCCCTGAGTGTTCCCCTGGCCGCCGATCTGGGTGCCACCGATGGTGTTGCCCTGTCCCCCGTTTATGGTGTTGTTGACGATGTTCGTGACGTTGTTCGTCACTTGGTTGACCACGGATGGCGGCAATCCGAGCTTTTGTGCTTCCGCTTGTGCCGCCTGGCGCCCTATTTGGGCTGCCTGCTGCTGGGAAGCACCGCCTCGAACTGCCTGTGCTGCCGCTGCTGCCCCTTTTGCGGTCGCAGCTGCGGCACCGGGTGAGGATGCCGTTCCGCCCGCTCCGCCCGATCCGGGCGGCAGGCATTGAATTCGCCCTATGGAGACCGGAAGGCCGCCGGTGATGGCGCTTCGGATATCGCCCTTGGGTCCTGCGGAGACGCGGGCAATGGATGCACCGTTGCGCGTGATGTTGTAGTTCCGGTTGGGAGTGAAGCCGCTGCCACTTATCACTCCACCTTGTACGCTGCATGCTGCTGAGGGAGACGTTGGAGCGGCGAAAGCCTGGGAGGTTGGAATGAGGCCGATGGTTGGCCCTGCGGACACCGCCGCCGCTATCGCGGCCGCCAAAATTCCGTTTCTCATCGACTTCTCTCTTCCAGCGTGGGTGGGTCGGATAGGCTCGTCCCATGCATCGGATAGTTGATCCAAGAAAAATCGGAAACTGTGCGTCATGCGTCCATGGCAACGAGTCCTGGAAACTTGAATGCAGGCGAGGCGACTCCATCCCGATGCTTGCCCCGCGTGTCGACCGAGTCAACTCGAATCCCGCGTCGAAGAGACTTCAACTATTCCCGTGTGTCGACAGAAAGACCCACCTGGCGGCCGTACGAACCTCGCAGGTCCCCAGTGGTTGAACTGGGGAGTTTGCTGCCGGGAGGCAAAGACTCACGCCGGTTCACATCTGAACTAGGGGCGTCCTTGTGGGTGGAACCGGCTACAAACGTCGCGATCTCCCGACGAGCAATTCCGCGAGGCGCAGTGACCGTCTGTGACCGACCTGTCCGTCGCCCCCGCCTCGGTGGTCATCGCGCACCCGGTGATTCTGAACGGCCTCGCTCGCGTCGCTGGATAAGGTCGGGGTGTGGACCGCAGCACCGGACAGCCGGACGACGTGTTCGTCGGGGAAGAGCGGAGCGAGGTGCCGCCCCGGGTGGCCCGGGCGCTGTGGTGGGGGTCGGCCGGTCTGGTGCTCCTGGTCCTGGGCACCTCGGTGCTCGTGGCGGGCGCGGGGCACGGCGGGCGCCTGCCGGTGGCCCTGGCCCTGGTCCTCGCACAGACCTGTGCCCTGAGGTGGCAGGTGCGGGCCCCGGTCGCCGTACTGGCCGCGAACGCGGTGACGGGGCTCGCGGTGTGGGCGCTGCTGCCCGCGGTGTCCTTGACGGGGGCGCTGCTCGCGGCGCAGGTCACGCTGTGCGTGCTGTCGGCCACCAGACCACGACGGGTGTCGGTGTCGGCGCTCGCGGCCATGTGCCTGCCGTCGCCGCTGGCATTCGTTGCGGGCGGCCCCGCGGGCCTGACCGTCTACCTGCTGACGGTGGTCCTGGCGTGGACGGCGGGGCAGTGGCGCAGGGCGCAGCAGGCACGCACGAGGGCGGAAATGCGCCGGGCCGTGATGGAGGAGCGTGCGCGGATCGCCCGCGAGGTTCATGACGTCGTGGCGCACACCCTGTCGGTGATGGTCGTCCAGGCGGGCGCGGCCGACGACGTGTTCACCGAACGACCCGACCAGGCCCGGCAGGCGCTTCGCGCCATAGAGACGGGAGCTCGCTCGGCGCTCGGCGAACTGCGCCTGCTGCTCCGTGCGTTCCGGCCCGAGGCGGGGGAGGCCGGCACCGGTGAGCAGCGGGAGCCGGGGCCCTCGCTCGCGCGTCTGGACGAGCTGGCCGACAGCGTGCGCGCCACCGGTCTGACCGTGCACCTGCGCCGCGAGGGCCCCACCGACGGGCTGCCGGCCGCGGTGGAACTGGCGGCCTACCGGATCGTCCAGGAGGCCCTCACCAACACGCTGCGCCACGCGGCAGGCGCCGACGAGGTGAGCGTGCGCGTGACGGCGGAAAGGGAGTGCGTGAAGATCAAGGTGGTCGACAACGGCCGTACGTCGCAGGGGGGTTCGGCCGCGGCGGGAGCGGGACGCGGTCTTGTGGGGATGCGGGAGCGCGCACGGCTCGTGGGCGGCAGCCTTCGCGCAGGCCCGTTGCCCGGGGGAGGGTTCGAGGTGGCGGCGCAGCTGCCGGTGGAGCGCGCCTCATGACGCTGCGCGTGGTGGTGGCCGACGACCAGGCCCTGGTCCGTACCGGATTCCGCATGATCATCGACGCTCGGGACGACCTCGACGTGGTCGGTGAGGCGGCCGACGGCCAGGAGGCGGTACGTCTGACGCGGGAGCTGGCGCCCGACGTGGTGCTGATGGACGTCCGCATGCCCGTCCTCGACGGCATCGAGGCGACCCGGCAGATCGCGGAGTGCGGCAGCGGGGCCCGGGTGCTCGTGCTGACCACCTGGGACGTGGACGCGCACGTGGTCGCCGCCCTGCGGGCCGGGGCGAGCGGGTTCCTGCTGAAGGACATCCGTCCCACCGAACTCGTCGACGCGATCCGCCTCACCGCACGGGGCGACGCGCTGCTGGCGCCGACCGTGCTGAGCCGTGTCCTCGACCAGTTCCTGCGCTGCACCCCCGACCCGGCGCCGCCGCCCTCCCTGCAGGGCCTGTCCGGCCGCGAGCGGGAGGTGCTCACCCTGATCGGGCAGGCGCTGTCGAACGCGGAGATCGCCGATCGGCTGCGTCTGTCGGAGGCCACCGTCAAGAACCATGTCACCGCGGTGCTGCGCAAACTGGGCCTGCGCGACCGCGTCCAGGCCGTCGTGGCCGCCTACGACCACGGCCTGGTGCACCCGCGCCGCCCCTGAAGGCCACCGCCTCATCCTCAAGGAGGAGACCGGGGCCGCGATCCTCCTGCGTTCCCAGCGCCGGTCCGTTCCCTCGGCCGATCCCCGGGTGGGGCACCCGGCCATAGCGTCGAAGTGTGATCGACGACCTTTCCTGCCTCATGTATCTGCTCGCCCACGACGACGCGGCCGAAGGCCCGTACGACCGTTCCCGTGCGGAGCTGCTGGTCCGTGCCGCCGCCCTGGTCGACCTCGCGCTGCGGGGCAGGCTGGGGGAGGACCGCGGCACGGTCACCGTGTCCGGCTCCCAGCCGACCGGTGACCCCGTCCTGGACGGCGTTCTGCGCGATGCCGCCGCCGGACACGGCTGGAAGCACCTCATGCGCCGCCACCGCAAGCGGACCCTGACGGAGGTGGAGGCCCGGCTCGCCGCCGCGGGACTCCTCACCGTGCACGAACCCCGCACCCCCTTCGGCTCGCGGCGGCTGACCGTGACGGACCGCTCGGTGCCCGCCGCGCTGCACGCCCGCGTCTCCGCGGCGCTGCACGGAGCCGGGCCCGTTCGGGAGATCCCCGCAGCCGACGCCGCGCTGCTGGCGCTGGCCGCCGCCGGCGGGGTCCACTCCGTCGTCTCCCGGCAGGACCACAAGGCCTTTCAGACCCGCATCGACGCCTGCACGGGGACTCTCGCCGCCCTCGCGCCCGGCCTGGAGAAAGCAGTCCGCGCCCTGCCGATGACCATGATCGCCGCACAGGGCGGCATGGGCGGCAGCTGACCGAACGGGGAGAAGATGATCACGCGTCGCGTCCTGACCACCGTGGGCTGCGCCCTGACCGCCGTACTCGCGACGGCCTGGTCCGCGCCACCACCGACACAGCCCGCACGCCCTGCCGCCGCCACGACGGTACGCACCCACGACGGACCGGTGCGGGGCGCTGCCCACGACGGCTACCGCACCTTCGAGGGCATCCCCTACGCGGCGCCCCCGGTCGGCAGGCTCCGCTGGGCACCGCCCCACCGGCCGGCCCCCTGGTCCGGGGTGCGGGACGCGACCCGGCCCGCGAGCGCCTGCCCACAGCCGGCCGGCGAGGTGCCCGGCGGCAGCACCGACGAGGACTGCCTCCACCTGAACGTCACGACGCCCGACGGCGCCGGACCGGCACGCCTCCGCCCGGTGATCGTGTGGGTGCACGGCGGCGGCTTCACCACCGGGGCGGGCAGCTCGTACGACGCCCACCGCATGGCCACCCGCGGCGACATCGTGGTCGTCACCGTCGACTACCGTCTCGGTGCCCTCGGTTTCCTCGCGCACGACGCACTGCCCGGCTCCGGCACCTTCGGCCTGGCCGACCAGCAGGCGGCGCTGCGCTGGGTCCGCGCCGAGATCGGCGCCTTCGGCGGCGACCCGCACAATGTGACGCTGGCCGGCGAGTCGGCCGGTGGCTACAGCGTCTGCGCCCAGCTCGCCTCACCCACCGCCGCGGGGCTCTTCAGCCGCGCGATCGTCGAAAGCGGGCCGTGCACGGGACGCCCCGACCGTCCGTTCGCCCCGTTCTCCGTTCCCCTGTCCTCCGCCCGCGCCGCGGGCGCGGACCTCGCGGCAAAGGCCGGCTGCGGCTCCGCCGACGACGTCCTGGCATGCCTGCGGCGCGTGGACGTCAAGCGTCTGATCGCGGCCCAGGACACCGATCAACAGCCCGCGCACAGCACTCCGTTGCTGCCCCGCGACCCCGCGACGGCGATCGCTGCCGGCCACTTCCACCATGTCCCTGTGCTGATCGGCAACAACCACGACGAGGGCAACGGCTGGGCCGCCGGGATCATCCAGGCCGGCCATCCCGTCACCTCCGGCACCTGGCCGGACGTCGTCGCCGCCTTCTTCCCCGCCCCGGGGCGGGCGGAGGCGATCGTCCGCGAGTATCCGGTGCACGACACCGACGGAGGACCGGTGTTCGGCGCGGTCGTCGGCGACGCCGACTTCGCCTGCCCGACGGCGCGCACCGGCAGCCTGCTCGCCGCCCATGTGCCGGTCTGGCGCTACGAGTTCGCCGACGAGCACGCCCCGCCGCTCACCCCGGGCACGCCGCCCTTCCCGCTCGGCGCACCGCACGCGAGTGAGCTGCCCTATCTGTTCGACCTGGGCGGCCGCCCCCGCGACCTGACCGCGGCACAGCACCGACTGGCCGACACCATGATCGGCTACTGGGCCCGCTTCGCCCGCACCGCCGACCCGAACGGCCCGGCGTCGCCTCATTGGTCCCGGCGGACGGTGCTGTCCCTGGCGCCGGACCACATCGTCCCCACACGCACGGTGCGGGCCCGCCACCACTGCACGTTCTGGAACACCGTCGGGTGACCGCGGGCCCCGGACGACGAAGAGCATCGGCCGGAGCCGGAACAGGTGCGGGTGTTCTGTCCCGCGGACAGCCTCGTCACGTCACCCGAGGACAGCGCGGACCGGTGCCCGGCAGGCCTCGGAGACCGTGATGGTCTGGTGCCTCGGCTGCCCGGCGCCACGCGTCAGGCGAGCGGGGCGAGCGCCCGTGTCACAGCGGAGACTCCGGGGGTCGGCCGGCCGGGAAGCCGGGCCACGAGAATCCGCCGCACCTCTGGTGGCACCCCCTCCACACGCAGCAGGCTCACGCCGTGCGGCAGCAGTGCCGACATGCGGGACGGGACCGTCGTCACGCCGAAGCCACCGGCGACCAGCTGCAGTTTCGTCAGCCAGTCGCTCGTGGTGTGGACGATGCGTGGCCGCCCGGGCAGGCCGGGCCAGACGCCGAGCAGAGGCTCGGTACTCGATGACGCGGCGGCGATCCAGGGCGCGTCGACGAGCTCGTCGACGTGCACCGCGCCACGGCCGGAGAAGAGGCCGGTCGTCGGCGCCCCCACGAGCAGTTCGGTGTCCTCGACCGTTTCGATGTGCAGCCGTGGGGACTCGCCGTCGGACGGCCGGTGCGGCGGGCGGGAGGTCAGCACGGCGACATCGATCGAGCCCGCCCGCAGGGCCCGGATCAGAGCGGGCGTGGTGCCCTCACGCGTCGTGACCGTGATGTGCGGACCGGCCGCCGCCAGCCGTGTGAGCACACCGGGCAGGAGCGCCGCCCCGGCGATGGGGAACATTCCCACCCGCACCAGTTCTACCTGCGGGACCGATCCGCTGAGCTCGTGCTCGGCCGCCTCGACGGAGTCCAGGATCGTCCGAGCGTGCCGCAGCAGGGTCAGACCGGCGGGGGTGAGCAGCACCCCGTCGAAGCGGCGCTCGAACAGCACGGCGCCCGCGCTCCGTTCGAGCGCCGCTGCCTGACGCGAGACCGCCGACTGGGTGTAGCCGAGCTGGGAGGCCGCCGCGGTGAAGCTCCCCGACTCGGCGACCTGTCGCAGCACCCGCAGAGCCGTACTGGAGAAGTCCATGCGCACTACGCATACCAGATATGCCACATCCTCGCTTGGCGCATGCCTTGCAGGCTCCTAGCCTCGAAGACGGACGATCAAGGAGGCCGAAAGATGCGAGCTGCAGTCCTGACGAAGTTCGGTGCCCCGCTCACCGTGCAGGAGATACCCGATCCCGAGGCAGGCGGCGGTGAGGTCCTGGTACAGGTCCTGGCGGCCGGCGTCGCGCCGTACGCCGACGAGGTCTTCAGCGGCCGGCGGAACTATCCGCTCGAACCCCCCGTGGTCCCGGGTACTGGTGGCGTGGGACGGGTCGTCGGCGTCGGACCGGACGCCACCCGGCTGCGCGTCGGTGACCTGGTGTGGTGCGACTGCACGGTCCGCTCCCGCGACGACGCTCTGATCCCCGACATCATGCTGCAGGGCTGGAGCTCCCGCGGCGACGGCGGCGCCAGGCTCGCGCGGCACCTGCACGAGGGGGCGTTCGCCGAACTCATGCGGGTACCCACGGAGAACGTCTACCCGCTGCCCGTGGAAGCGGAGAGCGACCCGGCGCGCTGGTCCTCGCTCGGTGTGTACGTGATCCCCTACGGAGGGCTCCTGGCCGGCGGCCTCCAAGCGGGTGAGACGCTGCTCGTCAGCGGTGCCACCGGCAATCTGGGCAGCGCCGCGGTCGCCGTGGCGCTCGCCATGGGCGCCGGTCGCGTGGTCGCGCCCGGCCGCAACCGTGCCGTGCTCGACCTCCTCGCCGACCGGTTCGGCCCCCGCGTGCGCCCGGTTCAGCTGACCGAGGACGAATCCGCCGACCACCTCGCCATGTCCGCGGCCGCGGAAGGCCCGATCGACATGGTGATCGACCTGCTCCCGCCCGCCGCGCCCAGCTCGGTGGCGCGGACGGCGGCCATGACCGTCCGCGAGAGCGGCCGGGTCGTCCTCATGGGCGGCGTCGGCATGCTCGGCGGCGCGGAATTCGCCCTGCCCTACCCGTGGATCATGCGCAACTCCGTCACCGTGCGCGGACAGTGGATGTACCCACGCTCGGCGAACGTCGGCATGATCCGACTCGTGGCGTCCCGTGCGCTGGATCTCGATCCCGAACACGTCCGGGCGTTCCCGCTCGACGAGGCCGACGAAGCCGTCGAGTACGCCGCCGCGCACGGCGGCCCGTTCGACCGTACCGTCCTCACGCCTTCCGCCGGCTGATGGGCGTACACCTGTACCGAGACGACCTGACGCAAACGGACTTACAAAGGCCGCTACTCGGCTCAACTCCGTTGAAGCGGTGGCGGATGGTTCGACGGCGGAACGTCAGGGGTCATCGCGACCCTCGGCGGGCGCTCGGAGCGTTGTATGGTTACCGCGTTCGTGTGCAGGCGTCGAGGATCGAGGAGGTGGGGTTGATGACCGCGCTAAGGGCCACCGTGCGCAGCGCCCGGGTCTCCCTCACGTCCCGGGCCGTGGCCTGACCTTCCCACCCGCCCTCGCCGAGAGCGTGAGCTCGCCGGGCAACCACACGAACCTCCTCTGAAACGGATCTTCCATCCTCATGGGCAACACCTGGATCACGCGCGCCGAAACCAGCGCCGACATCCCTGCCATCCGCGACATCACCCTCGCCGCCTTCCCCACCGCCGCGGAGGCCGACCTCGTCGACGCCCTGCGCGCCGACCCGGCAGCCTGGATCGAGGGCCTCTCCCTCGTCGCGGCGGACGAGGCCGGCCGCCCCGTGGGCCACGCCCTGCTGACCCGCTGCCGCATAGGCACCACACCGGCCCTGTGCCTGGCGCCGTGTGCGGTCCGCCCGGAACATCAGCGAACCGGTGCGGGCACCGCGGCCGTCCGCGCGGCCCTGGCCGCGGCAAGGTCGCTGGGGGAGCACCATGTGGTCGTCCTCGGACACCCGACGTACTACCCCCGGTTCGGGTTCGTCCGCGCCTCGGAGCACGGCATCGGAGTGACCATCGACGTCCCGGACGACGCCCTGATGGCACTCAGCCTCGACACCGACCGTCCGCTACCCGGCGGAACCGTCCACTACGCTGCCGCATTCGGTATCTGACCCGGCCTCTGCCGCACGGCAGACCGGTCTGACCCTCGGGAAGCGACGCCGTCATGCGGTGGAGCATCCTGCCCGACCCGGCGATCGAACATCACGCACGGTGGGCACTCGGTGACATCGAAGTGGCCGAACCGAATCAGGAGGACGCCGCTTCGCCACCGAGTGCCAGGGCTCCGGGTTCTGCTACCGGGGCCTGCCGTGCAGGGGGTCCCTGTCTCGCGAGGCCGGGCCGTGGTGGTGCGCGGAGGCCTCCGCGACCTGCTTGAGTCCCGAGGTGGTGGCGGGGTCCCCGACTTTCGCCGGCTGCTCGTGCACATGGCCTTCGGAGCGATCGTCGTGGAAGTGGGAAGGGGTCAGCCTGTCACCGGCGCCGTAGCGACGTGGGACGGCGGCGCGTCCCACGGGAGCGGGACCGGGCGCGGCCTCCATGGGCGGGCGGTGCGGCGCCGTCTCACGGGACGCGCCCGCCGGCGACTGCGCCGCCTGTCCGGGACGCGGCTGTGTCAGCCAGGCGATGGCCGCGCCCGTGACGGCGACCGGCCATTCCACCACCCCGGCCACGCCAAGCACTCCGGCTCCGGCGTACACCGCCATCCGGCGGCCTCGCGGAGAGACCGCGCCGATCAAGTCCAGTGCTCCGTCGGCGACCCTGTTCACCTGCTCGGCTCCGGGCAAGCGGCGGAGCCCGGAGGCGACGACGCGCAACGGCCGAGGAAGATCCGGCCGACTCGTCCTGACCTGGCTCATATCGAACTCCCTCCCCCCGGCTTCAAGGGGACGCACTCCGCCTTCCCAGAGCCGGACCCCATATGCGTCATGGACATCTGCTTCCCCCCCGAACGCGCCCTGGCGGTTCCGGTGGACGCGGCACACGCCCAGGCACCCTTCGATTTTCCCGTACGACGACGTCGGAGGCATGCCGTGCGGGCACGGGGTACTCGTACGCCTGGAGGTCTATCGTGTTCGAAGCAGGCGACATCCGTGAATGGCGTGGTCACGACGTGGTCGACCCCGGTGGCCACAAGATCGGGGTCCTGGAGTCGGTGTACGTGGACACCGCGACAGACAAGCCGCTGTACGCCACGATCACCACCGGCTTGCCCACTCGCCGCCGACTGGTGTTCGTGCCGCTCGTGGACGCGACCGTGGGTCCTGGGTACCTGAAGGTCGCCTACGAGAAGAACATGGTCAAGAAGGCCCCCGCGATCGACACGGACGGCGAGCTGCCGGCTTCGGCGGAGCCGGCTGTCTTCGCCCACTACGCGCTCGACTACGCCGCGGGTGCCGGCGGCGAGCGCCGCCTCGCCCGCCGCTGAAACCACCGAGGCCACTGGGAGAGCCGATGAGCCTGTTCCTGCTCCTGATCCTCATAGCCGTCGTACTGGGCATCATCGGCTTCGCCTCACATGCCCTGTTCTACCTGCTCATCATCGGCGCCGTCGTGCTGCTCGCGGACCTCGTCTACGGCGCGTTCCGGCTGCGTCACCGGGGGCACCGGATCGCACGCTGAATCTGCCGGGTCGGGCTGAGCCGCGGCCCCCACCAGCACCTCGCCGCCGTGGGAGGCAGGGTCAGGCGGGCTGCCACAGTTCGACCCGGTTGCCCTCGGGATCGGTGACCCAGCCGAATCGGCCGACGCCGTCCATGTCCTGCGTCTCCGCCGCCACGTCCGCTCCCTTGGCACGCAACTGCGCCAGCATCGCATCCAGGTCACGGACCCGGAAGTTGAGCATGGTCTGCTGCGCGGGGGACCCGAAGTAGTCGGTCTCGGACTCGAACGTGGCGAACACCGTCGGCCCGACCCCCTGACGCCACAAGCCGTTCTCGTCCGCGTCCAGGCCCAGGCAGTCGCGGTACCACGCGCTCAGGGCAGCCGGGTCGGCGGCTCGGACGAAGTACCCACCGATTCCAAGGACACGTTCCATGTCGCCATCTTGCCAGTGCGGCACGGACGGGCCGGCACGACACCACCACGGCGACTCGCTGCGAACCGGCACCGGTGCGTGAGCGCGGAGCGTGTTCCTGATCCAGCAGCTTTCCCAGGGTGCAGTAACTCGCCAACACCCCTGGCAACGTACAACCGGAGGATCATCCATGCCCCGAGAGGCTCCGTACCTCGAAGTGGGCGAAGCGCTGCGCGCACGGTTTCTCGCGGGGGAGCGGGAGATCGGCGAGCGCCTGCCGTCACGGGCACTGCTCGCCGAGGAGTACGGGGCCGGGCGCAACGTCCTGCAGAGGGCCATGGACCGAGTGATCACCGGTTCGTGTCCGGGGGTGGCACTCGGGTTCCGCGTTCGGAGCGGCAGGCACCCTGTGGACAGGTGCAGTCGGAGTGACGCTGAGCGTTCTGCCCACCTACCTGTCGCCCCTCAGAACGATGCGCAGAGCGCCGACGGAGAAGGCTTCCGACTTCGCCCACCGAGGCTGCGTGGGGGCCGGAGCCGCGCGGCACACGCCGTCCTCTATGACAGCGTGAGCATCGCCTCGGTGACCTCGCCGACCGCCGCACCGGGGATCGCGGTGGCGGCCTCGTCGAGGACGAGCAGCCGTGCCCCGGGGATCGCGCGCGCGATCGCCTCGCCGTTGCCGACGGGGAAGAACCGGTTGTGGCGGCCGTGGACGACGAGCGTGGGGACCCCGATCTCGGGCAGGCGCTCGCGCCAGCGCGGTGTGCAGTCGAGTCTGGAGAACACCATGCCCATCTGGTTGGCCATCTGGACCGGGGGTGCGGTGCCCTGCGTGCGGTCCCAGACGCGTGCGGCGATTGCCCGTGCGGCGACGGGGTCGTCGCCGAGGATCTCCGCGCCGGCGGCGGCGAAGTCCGCAACCGCGTCGCGGTCGGCCCAGTCGGGCATCGGACGCGCGAACAGCCGGCTCATGGTCGCCCGGTCATGGTCGGGGAGGTCATCGTCGGGCGGGCCGGGGGCGACCGCGCGGGTGCCGACCAGGGTGAGCGCCGAGAACGCGCCCGGATGATCGAGCGCGGCCACCTGGGCGACCATCCCGCCGACGCCGATCCCCCCGAGGTGCGCAGGCGCCCCGCCGAGCGCGTCCGCAAGGGCCGCCGCGTCGGCGGCGAGGCCGCGCAGGGTGTAGGCGGGCGCCTCCGGATCGGTCGTTGTCGACTCCCCGCTGTCGCGCAGGTCGTAGCGCACCACACGGCGCCCGCCGGCGGCGAGGCGCTCGCACAGCGCGTCGGGCCAGGAGAGCATCGTCGTCCCGCCCGCGAGCAGGACGAGCGGCGCGTCGTCGTCACCGAACGACTCGATGCCCAGGGCGATCTCATTGGCGTTGACAGTGGTCATCGGATCACCGGGAGAGGTCGTAGGTCAGGTGCGTCGCGGTCGACGTCGGGATCACGCTCCGCCGCACCAGCTTGCGCGGCGCTCCGCCGGTGAACAGTGGTGTCCCGGCGCCCAGCACGACGGGTGCGAGGTGCAGCGTCAGCACGTCGACAAGGCCGGCGCCGAGCGCCGAGCGGATCGTGGCGCCGCCGCCCATGAGGATCACGTCGAGATCCTTGCCGCTGTCCGACGAGGCCGCCTCGGCTCGCTCGCGCGCGGCGGCGACGGCGTCGGGCAGGCCGGTGGTGACGAACGTCCAGTCGAGGTCGGTCGTCCGCACCGACTCCGGCGGCGAGGCCGTCACGACGACCAAGGCGGGCTTGCCCACCTCGCCGGCGCCGTAGCCGGACGTGTCGTCCCAGCCTTTGGGCCCGTCGACCACGTCGAAGAGGTGGCGGCCGAGGACGACGGCGCCCGAGCGTGCGGTCCCCTCGCGCAGGATCCGGCGGTCGTCGGGGTCGTCGGAGAACGCCCATGTGTGCAGGGCCTCGCCGCCGGTGCCCAGGCCGTTGTGCGGGCCGGGGTCGAGCCCGGTGACGAAGCCGTCGAGAGAGACCGAGATGTCAGCGATGATGCGAGTCATGCCGGGGCAGACCGGATCCGGGGCCCGAACTCATCGCTCCCGCGTGAAGCGCGTGGCGGCAGGCCCGGGTGGGACGCCGGCCGCGTGCGGGGCCCTGGCGGTGGCGCGGTCAGCCAAGGGCAGGGAGCTGCTGGGCGAAGCGGCGGACGGCGTCGGTGAACGCGTCCGGATCGTCGAAGTTCGCGAGGTGTCGTGCCCGCGGGATCAACTCGACGCGGGCGTGCGGATGCGCGCGGGCGAAGTCGGCCTCGCCGGACCGGAAGAAGCCGTCCCTCTCGCCGTTCAGGATCAGCACCGGCGCCTTCGCGTAGCCGGAACGGATGGTCGCCTCCACCATCTCTGGCGGATAGAGCCGCCGCAGCAACCGGTCGTTCCACTGTGCCAGCCGATGCACCGGTATGCGGGATACGAGCCGGGCGATCCACCGGTACGGCCGGTACGGCGCCGCCCGCGGACCACGGGTGGAGACGCTGGCTCCCGCGAGGATCAGCCCACGCAGTCGCTCCGGGTGACGGCGCGCGAGCTCCAGCGAGGCGTATCCGCCCAGCGTGTCCACCGCGGATGCGATGACGTCGCTTGCGCTGCTCAGGCTTCAGGGCTGGGACGAGCGCTTCCCATGCCCGGGCAAGTCGACGGCGGTCAACGGGAATTCGTCGCCGAGCGCCGCAAGCTGCACACTCCACTGTCCCGCGCTGAAGCGTGTCCCGTGCACGAAGACCATGGGCACCACGCCGGTTGCCGTCATCAGTCTCCTGGAGGGCACATGTTGGACACGGGACGGCGAGGTGGGCCACCCTTCAGGCTGGCCCACCTCTGCGCGCGAGGTCTACTTGAACCAGTAGCGGACGCCGTGGTGGTGGGAGCACGTGCCCTGCGAGTGCCGCGAGTAGGACAGGGACGCGTCCACGCACTTGGCGGTCTCGTACTTGTCCTTGGGCTTCTGGTGGTGCGTCCAGCCGCAGAGCCCGGTGGTGTGGTGGGTGCAGTGGTGGGCGGTGTTGGTGGACGGCAGCGTCGCCGCGGACGCGGCGGGCGCACTGAAGAAGACGCCGGCGACGGCGACCGCCACGGCCGAGACGGCAAGACGAGTACGCAAAGGGACCCCCCCTTTTGAAGTCGAACAAGTGCGGGGGAACTCTATACATGTTTCAACTGCTTAGGTGGGCGAACGGGGGATATCGAACGTGGCGGAACCAGGCAGGCGCTTCGCACGGGGCGTCCCGGGTACTCGGCCGCCACGGCGCACAGGCCCGTGCGGGCAAGGCTCTCCATCCGGACGCCGACGAGACGCGCATTCGGTCATCAGGGATGCGCGGCCATGTGTGGCCGCGAGCTCGACCCCGCCGCCGAGACCCGGCCCGCCCGGGAGTGGGGTACGCCCGAGGCCGAACCCTTCTGCCGCGGCTGCGGGGCGCAGTACCTGCGGCAAGGCCTGTGAGACGTCGCCCAGCGCTGCTGTCGCGTCGAGCTCGGCCACCGTGCGTGCCGTCACGCGCGAGGCTGCCGTCTGCGCGCGAGGACTCGATCAAAGAGGGCACGCTCCTCGCTTCGGCGGCCGGCTGCCGGGCGGGGTCAGCGGTCGGTCACCGAGGTGTCAGCGGCCGGTGCTTGTGTGGTCCGGTTGGGGCACCCGCCGCCGGGGATGCGGGCGGCGCGGGCATTCGTACGCGATGAAGGGGAGGACCATGCCCGTTGCACACCCCAGTGTGCTCGACTGGCCGCTGGCCCGCGTGTGTCCGATGTCGCCGCCGCCAGCCCTCGGCGTGGTTCGTGACGGCCCGCCGGCGTTGGTCCGTCTGCCGGCAGGCGCAGGTGAGGCACAGCTGGTCTGGCTGATCACCCGCTACGAGGACGTGAAGGCCGCCCTCAAGGACCCCCGGCTGAGCGCCGACGAGATCCGGCCCGGCTTTCCCCTGCGCATCCCCGTGCCCGCCGACGGCCGGCCGAGCGGATTCCTGCGCATGGACGACCCGGAGCACGGCCGGCTCCGCAGGATGGTCGCGCCGGAGTTCACCGTACGCCGGGTGCGCACGCTGCGGCCCCGGCTCCAGGAGGTGACCGACCAGGTCGCCGACGCACTGGCAGCCGGCCGTCAACCGGCGGACCTGGTGCGGGACTTCGCCGTCAAGGTGTCGGCACTCGTCATCGCCCGGCTGATGGGGATCCCGGACACGCACACCCCGTTCTTCCTGGAGCAGACCCAGCTCATGCTCACGGACGGCGACCCGGCGGCTTCCCTGGCCGCGCACCACCGGATCATCGACTTCCTTGACGAGACGGCGCGCGCCAAGGAGTACGACCCGGGTGACGACCTGATCAGCCGACTCGTCGTCGACCACGTGGCGACCGGCGAACTCGACCGCGCCGCTCTCCTGGGCATCCTCAAGCTGGTGCTCATCGCCGGCCATGAGTCGACCGCCAGTCAGATAGCGGTGAGCAGTTTGAGCCTCCTGACCGACGAAGGGCTGCGCGCCGAGGTCCTCGCCGAGAGCGGGGCGCTCCTGCCGGGGTTCGTGGAGGAGTCGATGCGCTTCTGGTCGGTCATCCAGGACGGCGTCGTACGGCAGGCCACCGAGGACCTCCTGATCGGCGACACCCTGGTCAGGCAGGGCGAGTCGGTGATGATCAGCCTGCTCGCGGCCAACCACGACGCCACTGTCTTCCCCGACCCCGAACGCCTCGACATCCACCGCGACGCCTCCGGCCACCTGCTGTGGGGCCATGGTCCCCACTTCTGCCTCGGCGCGTCGCTGGGCCGGCTGGAGGTGACCCTCGCCCTCGGCTCCCTGTTCAACAGGCTGCCGAACCTGCGCCTGGCATGCGAGGCGTCTCGCCTGCGTTTCCGTGAGGAGCACCCCGTCTTCCGTTGCCTTGCCGAGCTGCCGGTCGCCTGGTGACCAATCGCGCGGAGCGCGTAACCGCACGTTGACCTGCGAAAACCCCTCGCGGTGGCTCTCGCGGGTCAACGCAGGCTGCCCGATGGCAAGCCCCGGGGGAGTCCGGGATCAGTCAGGCAGCCGGTCCGGCAGCCACGTGCACAGTTCGCCGGTGATGGCGGTGTGGCCGGTGTTGGTGGAAAAGCAGACGAAGTCGTCGACATCGCTCTCCGACGGATCGTTGTCGTCGATGTCGGCGTAGAGATCCTTCTGCTGGTCGATGTCGCGGACGGAGACCGCGCTGACCGACGGCACGAAGCACACGTGCTCATGGCGAAGGTCGACCTGGGCGCCGAACCGCTTGAGTATGTCGGCGAGGATCCCGTACGACCGCAGGGTGCCGCCCGGCCGCCCCGCCGGTCTCGGGGAAGCCGCTGGTGGTGATGGTCTTCTCGGCCTCGGGGAAGCGCCGTTTCAGTTCGGCGACGACGACGTCACGGCCCTGGGCCTGGGTGGAGAAGACGGTGCCGGGGTAGATCTGCCGGACGCTGAGGGCGGTGTCGCCGGGCGGGACGTCCAGGCCGGTCCCGTCACCGCGGCCGTTGGCGAGGGCGAGGAGGCGGGGGATAACACGCAGGTGTGCCGGGCTGCCGACGGCGGGGGGAGACCGTGATGATCACCGCGCCCGGGGCCCTCACCCCTGACCGGGGGTGGTTTCACTCGTTCGTGGGCGTGCCGGACAGCCGATGAAGCGGCTGGTCAGCGGTGTCCGAGGGAGGGGACCGGCGCCCGGGCCGGGCTGTGTGCCCGGGGCTGCGTTGCAGGTCAGTGCGGATGGTCGTCGTGGTCTGGGTGGTCGTGGCCCGGGGGGCGCCGCGCCAGGGACCGGGCGCGTGTGGTGACCTCGTCCGTGGTCACCGCGCGCAGGCCCGCGAGCACGTCCTCCAGGGCGGCCAGCCAGAGCCGGTAGTAGTGGTACGGCTCGCCCTGCCGCGCCGAGGCTTCCCAGGCGGCGATCCGGGCGATCAGCGCGGCCTGGAATTCCGGCCAGGTGAAGGCACCCGCCTCGTACAGGGTCACGGCCATGCCGAAAGCGCGGCTCTCCCACGGCTCGGCGAACACCAGCTCACCGTTGGAGCGGGGCGGCGCGCCCGGACCCTCGACGTCGAGCGGCGCGCTCACGGAGCCGCCACCTTGGCCACGCCGACCATCGCATCCCTGGTGATCAGGGGCACGAGTTCCGCCTCGGTGAGATGTTCGGTGCCGGCCGGCCGCTCGGGCAGCACCAGCCAGCGGACCTCACTGGTGGAGTCCCGGACGATGATCCGCACGTCGTCGCCGAGGTCGAGTCCCATCTCCGACAGCACCGTGCGCGGCTCCCTGACCACCCGCGCGCGATAGGCGGGGTCCTTGTACCAGCCCGGCGGCAGGCCGAGCACGGGCCACGGATAGCACGAACACAGCGTGCACACCACCACGTTGTGGGTGGACGGGGTGTTCTCCACCACGACGATGTGCTCGCCCTGCGGCCCCGAGAAGCCCAGTTCTTTGATGGCGGCGGTGCCGTCTTCGAGCAGGCGCCGACGGTAGTCGGGGTCGGTCCAGGCCCTGGCGACGACCTTGGCACCGTTGAGCGGGCCCACATTGGTCTCGTAGTCGGTGATGATCCCGTTCATCACCTTCGGGTCGATCAGGCCGCGCTCGGTGAGCAACTGCTCGAGGGCCTCGGTGCGCAGCGCCACGGAAGGGAACTCGTCCGGGCCGCCGGTGGTGGTCATGCGATGGTCTCCAGGTAGCTCTCGTACATGTCCACGGTCAGGGCGAAGGGGTCGACGTCGGCGCCCCAGAGTTCGCGCGAGTCGAACCGCACCGAGTAGACGTACTGCGGGTTCTCGCCCTCGAAGTGCGCGTTGGTGTCGGGCAGCACATGGGCGGGCTGGACGACGTCCACGACCCCGGTGTGTCCCCGGACGTAGCCGGGCAGCCGGGTGTGCCCGGGCACGGACCTGTTCCTGGCGCGTACCCGCTCGCCGACACCGAAGGCGGGGGCCGCGTCGACGGAGCGCAGCGAGCCCTCGGCGGTGGGGGCGTAGTCGGGCCGGTTGGGCTCGGGGATCGGCGGTTCCTCGACACCCTCGCCACGCAGGTTGCGGGCGCGGGCCTCGATCGCGCCCGGCGCCAGGACGGAGTGTTCGGTGAGCAGCAGCTCGCCGGCGTTGAGCCAGCGCCCGTAGTAGCCGTCGTCCAGGTAGGCGGCCCGGTCCAAGCGCTCCAGGGCGTGCCGGAAGGCGTCCGTGTTGACGCCGCCGCACGCGACGCGGCTGGAGAGGATCGCGAGCGCGAACGCCTTGCGTTCCCAGTCTTGCGCGAAGACGGGTTCGTCGCGGTTCGGCGGGTGAACGGGACCCCATCCCTGGGTGCCCCCCATGTCGGCGACACCATCCATGGCACAACCCTTCATGTGCCCGCAAGGGCGGACATAGATACTCAAAGTGTATTCGGCTGATGTCTCGGCGTCCCGACGTACGGGGCTGCCACGAAGGCGCGGCCGGTGCCGGCGGGTGACGTGGAAAGGTGCGGCGCCCCGGCGTCGTACCGGCACCACCATGGAGCACCGGCACCACCAAGGAGCACCGGCACCACTAACGGGCGGCCGCTCCCACCCAGCAGTCGGCGATATCCGCAACCCAGCTCACGGCCTCCTCGGGTGCCGAGGGCGGTGACCCGACGATGACGACTTCGGTCACTCCGGCGTCGGCCAGGTCTGGCAGATCCGCCGGGGTCGCGTCGGTCAGGGCCACCGCCACGGTGCGCTTCCGCGTCGAGTCGTTCGGCTGCGGGTCGTGCTCGGTCAGGACCGACACACGCTCCACGGCCTCGGCGACCGAGAGATTGAAGCCGTACCACCCGTCCGCGACCGTCGCGGCCCTGCGCAGCGCCGTGGTGCTGTTGCCGCCCATGACGACCGGGATCCCGTGTTCGCGAACAGGTTTGGGATTCACGCGCACGCCGTGAAAGCGCGTGAAGTCTCCCTCGAACGTGGCCGGTTCCTCGCGCCACAAGGTCCGCATGGCGGCTAGGTACTCCTCCGTGCGACGGCCGCGCGCGGTGAACGGCACACCGAGTGCGGCGAATTCGTCCGCGGACCAGCCGATGCCGATGCCGAGGGTGAGCCGTCCGGCCGACAGGACGTCCAGGGTCGCGGCTTGCTTGGCGACCACCACGGGATTGTGCTCCGGGAGCAGCAGGACTCCGGTGGCGAGCCCGATCTCCTTCGTCACGGCCGCCGCGAAACTCAGCGCCAGCAGCGGGTCGAGCCAGTCGGCGTCGGCAGGGACGGCGATCCGGCCGTCGTCCGAATAGGGGTACGGCGAGGCAGGGGCATCGACCAGGACGACGTGCTCGCCCGCCCAGAGCCGGCTGATCCCATGCGTCTCGGCCGCCTGGGCCACCGCCCGGATCACCTCTGGACGAGCACCGTTCCCGATGCCCAGGGCATGCAGGCCAACCCGCATACGCCGCCTCCTGAAACCGTGCGGGTGCGGTGCCGGCCCACTTTCCAGGACGCGCAGGCCCACAGAACCGAAAGAGCAGACCGACCGTAACAGCGGCCCCCGCCTATGACTGCGCGCCGTGCCGAGCCGGTGACCTGCCGAGACGAATCCGCTCGCCGACCCTAGGCCGTCGCTGCTCCGAACGGGGGCGAGGCCCCGGTGCCGGGCCGCGTTCCCCCGCTGGGGCACCCGAAGCGCGACCGGCCGGCCCCGCTGGGACACGGCCCCGGTGGTCGGAAGCGGCCGACGTCAGGCGACGTGGTGGCTGGGCACTGGGAGCATCTGCATTTTCTTCGCATTAGATCTATATCGGTGTAATGTTCGGCATCGGTATGGCGCTGCTGGCCGGCATCGCGCTGGGTGTGCTCACCGGTGAGCAGGTCCGTTCGGCGGGGATCCTGATGGCGGTGTTCGTGTTCCCGCTGGAGCTCCTCGCCGCGGTGATGGCGTAGCTGACCCGCGACACCGGTGCGGCCACCGCGCTGGGACTGTTCGCCACGTCCTGGGTCGGTCTCCGCGTGCTCCACATCATCGCCCCCACGCAGCAGACCAGCACCGCGGTCGGCATGCACCCGTGTGCCTTCGCCCTGATGCTCGTACCGCTGGCCGTGGTCGGTTTCCTCGGCAAGTCGCTGCTCGGCGCGGTCCTGACCGTCTCGACGGTGCGCGCGGCCTTCGATGCGGCCTACCAACTCGGCGCGCCCCATGCCTTCGCACTGGCCGCCGCCGCGCTGCTCCTGGGTACGGCCTTCCTCGTGGAGGACGTCCGCCAGCACACCGTCCTGCCCATCCTGCGCCGAGGCGACGCCCGGCGGGCCATCAAGGACGACCTGCCCGACCAGCACGGACGCCTGCCCACGGGCCGGGGATCCGCAGACAGCTGTGAGCTACCCGGCCGGGCAGCCCGCCGATGGTCGCGGCGGGGGTGGGCCCTGCCGTGAGCGATTCACCGTCTGTGAGCCGGACTCCTCCTGGGAGGGATCCCCGGGCTGGACGCGTGGTGTCGCCGCGTCCAGCGGATCGTGCGGTGAACCTGCGTAGTGGTCTGCGTGATTGCACGGATGCGGGGCCGCGACCCGTGAAACGTACTGTGCAGCGACAGGCCCGGCGGGGAGACGACCCGGCGGGCCGCTTACGACACCACGGGGAATGCACATGCGCATACACGCCACCGCCGCCGTTGTTTCCGTCGCCGTCGTCGGGTCCGCCCTCGCTCTACCGGCGGCCGCACAGGCCGCGGAGCGCCCGGGAGCGTCGGCGAGGCTCGGCGCCTTCGCCACGAGGACCGCGCAGCCGCGGACCTCGCTGGGCAGCATGACGTTCTCGAAGGCCGTCATCAACGGCGGCAAGGACACCGTCCTCGGCGTCACCACCAAGACGACCATCAACGTCAGCTACACCGCGACGAGTTCCAGCGGCGTTGCGCTCACGGAGGCCTTTCTCTGGCAGGGCACCGACAGCTCCAGCGCCGACACCATCACGGGGTCCCTGGGTACGACCGACGACCCCACCTGTACCGAGTCGACGACCCGGACGGGCACTTACAGTTGCAAGGCCGTCTTCCACGTCAACGCGGCTTCCGACTTCAAGAACAACGGCGCCGCCGGGACGTGGAAGCTGTTCCTCGGCGGCTACGACCTCTATGCCAACGCCAGCTACAACGACGACGTCGCCACCACCCACCTGAAGAAGGCCGCCCAGCTGACCGCCGACGCCGCTCCGGAGCCGGTGAAGAAGGGCGGAACCCTCACCGTCACCGGCAAGCTGAAGCGCGCCGACTGGAACCACGGCACCTACGCGGGCTACACGGGCCAGAAGGTGATGCTGCAGTTCCGCCCGAAGGGCAGCAACACCTACAAGACCCTCAAGACGCTCACCAGCGGCACCGGCGGCGCGCTCAGGACCACCACCAAGGCCACGTCCGACGGCTACTACCGATTCTCCTTCGCGACCGACACCACCACCGCCGCCGTCACCTCGGCCGGCGAGTACGTCGACGTCAAGTAGCCCGGCAGAGGGCGCACCGGCACCGTAACCCGCCGGTCGCGCCCGTCAGTCGGCATTCGTCCGCGGCGCTTCGGACGGGGTGCTGTCCATGATCCTGCGGGTGAGGGCGGCACGGTTGGAGACGCCGAGCTTGCGGTAGACCTGCCGCAGATGGGTCTCCACGGTCCGGACGCTGAGAAAGAGGGTCGTGGCGATTCCGACGTTGGTCATGCCGGTGCTGGCAAGGCCGGCGATCTCGCGTTCGCGTGCGGTCAGTGACGGCAGTGTGTCGGTCCTCCCGGCGTGGCCGGCCAGCCGGGTCCGCCGCTCGCCGACCTCGCCCGCCAGGCGGCCGGAGCCGCACTGGTCGGCGAGGACGGCCGCACCGTCGAGCCATTCGGCCACGCCGTGGGTTCGTCCCGCGTCCAGGGACAGCTCGGCCGAAGCCAGCAGGGTGCCGCAGGCCTCGATGCGTTCACCGCTGAGGGAGAAGTCGGAGACCGCCTCCGCCGCCTTCTGTAGCGCCGCTGCGGTCTGCCCCCGCGCGGCGTGGGCCCTCATCCGGGCGCGCAGGGCGAAACCCGTCCGGCCGGGGGAGGGGAGTTCCTCGACGCACCGCTCGGCGAGCCGGGCCCAGTGCTCGACCGACTCACGGTCGCCCACGGCGAGAGACGCCTGCGCCAGGGTGTCGCACCAGCGGGGCTTGCGCCAGGCGGTGAGCCTGGGCAGCTCGGGGCCGCCCGCGGCGTCCAGCAGCAGCCACCGGGCCCGCGCCGGGTCACCGGTGCGCAGAACGAGTTCGGCGTGGAAGCAGCGGACGGTGACCGCCCACGCGGTCGGCGTGTCACCGGCGACGGCGAGGGTGCGCGCGGCCGACGCCTCGGCCTCCTCCAGGTCGCCGGGACCGTCCCGCCAGAAGAGGGCCTCGGCCCGCACCATGGCGCCGACTGCCTCCTCCGACGGATTGAAGTCCCCTTCCCTGCGCAGGGTGATCCGCTCGAGGGTGGCCAGCGTGCCGTCGAGGTTTCCCGAACGCAGCTGGGCGTTGGCGAGCACCGTGAGGATCTGCGGTTCGATGTAGGTCTGTCCGGTTCGCCGGGACAGGACCGCCGCACGCGTCAGGTGCCGGTCGGCGTCCATCAGCCGCCCCAGCATGCCCTCCGTCAACCCGACCTGCACCGAGGCGTCGAGATTGGTCAGCAGGGAGGAGTCGGCGCCGGCGTCGATGAGTTCGGCGGCGGTCGAAGCCCGCGCCTGCGCCGTGGTCAGGTCGCCGGTGAACAGGTAGCCGAGTGCGGCCTGCGCCAGTGCCCGGGCCTGGCCGACGTGGTCGTGGTGCCGCTCGGCGATGGCCGCCGCTGTATCGGCGTGCTGCCGGGACGCCTCGTACTGCTGAAGGTCGTAGGTGTGGTCGGCCATCTCGGTGTGCAGGGCGGCCGCGATCGCGGCGTCCTTGTCGGCCAGCGCCGCGAGCCCCGATCGGGCGAGGGCGCCTGCCTCCGTGTACCGCCCGAAACGCCGCTCGATCCGGCTGGAGTCGACCAGCGCGGCGACCTCGCCGGGGCGGCCGGGCATGGCCGACCGCAGGGCGTCGAGCAGTTCGCGGCCTTCGGACGCGTCTCCGGTCAGCAGACGGGCGCGGGCGAGGAGCACCTGTGTCTCGTGCCAGTGGTCCTGGCCCTCGCGCAGCAGGGGCAGCGCCGCCCGCAGGTAGTCGGCGGCGACGGCGGGGGAGGTGTACAGGGTGCTGCGTGCGGCGGCGATCAGGATCGTCAGGTCCTCGGGACGGCCGGGGTCCGCGGCACGGGCGACATGACGGGCACGTCTCGATAGGGGCGCGGCCTGCTCGGCCAGCGCGGCGTCGGCCCGCCGGTGCAGCTCGGTGCGCCGGCTGGGTTCGAGCCACTCGTAGACGACGTCGCGCACGGCCCGGTGGCGCAGTTCGAGTCGCGGCGCGGGTACGGCGGGCCGGACGAGGTCGAGCCGCGTCAGCGTGTCCAGCACATGCCTGGCGGCGGACGCCTCCTGCCCGGCGACGGCGGCCACCAGCTCCAGATGGAACGGTTCGTCGAGGACGGCCGCGGCCTGGAGGACCGAGAGGGCCTCGGGATCGAGACCGGCCAGCTCCCCGAGAAGGGCGGTGACGGCCTCGGAGCCGGTACGGCCCCGGGCCGCGAGCACCTTGAGGTACTGCGGATTGCCCTGTGCCTCCTCGTGGATCTCGTCGGCGTGCGGATGGTCACCGAGCAGTTCCATGGCCTGATCGCGGGACAACGGTCCTACGTCGTGCACCTCCAGAAGGCCCACGGAGGCCGCCCAGGAGATCATCTCCGCGTACCTGGGTGAGAGCTGTCGCGGCCGGCACGCCACGAGACACAGGACCTGTCCCGTAGAGGTCGCCTGAAGCAGTCGTTCCATGCTCGGGAGCTGGTCCGCCGCGAGGAGATGGAAGTCCTCCACCACGGCCAGCAGCGGGCCGCCCTCGGCCGCCTCGGCCGCGAGATCACCGAGGTCCTGCAGGTGCGGGGAGCCGGCCCCGGTGTGTGCGCCCTCGGCCCGTCTACGCGCCGCGCGTACCGGTATGCCGACGGCACGCGCCTCGGCCGCCACGGCCCACATGAGAGCACTCTTGCCGATGCCCGGCTCCCCGACGAGTGCCACTGCCCGCCCTGCCCCGTCCCGCAGTCCGGCCAAGGCCTCCCGCAGCAGCTGGATCTCCGTCTCGCGCCCGGGCAACGGACGTGCGTCGCCACTCCCTTGGCGGGCGGGGGGCGGTATGTGTCCCCGCAAGTCATCGGTCATGAAACGGCACAATAACGGCCTGCCACGACAGTCGGCGAAGTGACGGGCGCCGACGGCGCAGCGGCCCGCGTTCCCCGGGGGAGCATGGCCGGATTCCGACGCGCCCGGCGGCGAAGGGTCCGTCGGAGTCCCGCAGGCGGATCCGCAGGTAGCCGCACCCGACGGATGCGCCCACCGATGGGTTCGCTTGACAGCCGCAGCGGCCCTGATCCACTATTCACTACTCAATTAGTGAAAGGGTGTTTGCCGGGATGATCGAATACCGGATCGACCGGCGCAGCGGGGTCGCCACCTACGTGCAGATCGTCCAGCAGACCAAACAGGCTCTGCGGCTGGGCATGCTGCAGCCCGGTGACAAGCTGCCCGCCGCACGGGAGGTCGTGGAGGCCACGGCGGTCAACCCGAACACGGTGCTCAAGGCCTACCGGGAACTGGAACGGGAGGGGCTGGTCGAGGCCCGCCGGGGACTCGGCACCTTCGTACGCAAGTCGCTCGGCGCCGCACCGGGCGACTCTCCACTCAGGGGCGAACTGGCCGAGTGGGCGACGCGCGCCCGCGAGGCCGGCCTGGAGCGCGACGACGTGGCGGCGCTCTTCGCTCTGGTGCTGGACGAGCACTTCGAGCCCACGGGAAAGGAACAGCAGTGACGAACATCGCCATCGAGGCGAGGGGGCTGGGCAAGTCCTTCTCACGGCACGGGAGTTGGGCCCTGCGCGAGTGCACCTTCCGGCTGCCCGCCGGACGCGTCTGCGCGCTCGCGGGGCCCAACGGCGCGGGCAAGTCGACGCTGCTCGCCCTGGCGGCGGGCGTGATCGGCCCAAGTGACGGCTCGCTCACGGTACTCGGTGACCATCCGGCTCACGTGCGGCCTCGCATCGGCTTCGTCACCCAGGACAAGCCGCTGTATCCGCAGCTCACTGTCGCCGAGACCCTCCGCATGGGTGCCGACCTCAACCCCGGCCGCTGGGACCCGGCAACCGCGCAGCGGGTCGTGGCGGGTGGCGACCTGGACCCCGCGGCCCGGGTCCGCTCGCTCTCCGGCGGCCAGCGCACCCGCGTCGCGCTCGCCCTCGCCCTGGCCAAGCGGCCCGAACTGCTGCTGCTGGACGAGCCGATGGCCGATCTCGACCCGCTGGGCCGCCACGAGCTGATGGGCACCCTCATGTCCACTGCAGCCCAGCACGGCACCACGATCGTCATGTCCTCCCACGTGATCGCAGAACTGGAGGACTCCTGCGACCACCTGCTGCTGATCGGCAGCGGCCGGGTCCGCCTGGCCGGCGACATCGACGACCTGCTCGCCGCCCACACCCTGATCACCGGCCCCACGCACGACGCCACCGGCGCCGCCCGTGACCTGGGCCCGCACACCGTGGTGGAGTCCCGCACCACCGGCCGCCAGCTCACCGCCCTCGTGCGCCCCGCCGGCCCGCTGTCCGACACCTGGCAGCGCACGGAACCGTCTCTGGAAGCACTGGTTCTCGCCTACCTGCGCAGCCCGGCGGCCCCCGCACTGACCCTCGATCCCATATCCACTCCCGCCCTGTCCCAGGAGACGACCGCATGACCGTCCCCGCCGCCACGACCCCCGCGGCCACCCGGCGTACCCCCACCACGTCCGCCGTACCCTCCATGCTCCGCCAGTCCCGGTGGCTGCTGCGCCTGCACCGCCCCGCGCTGAGCGTCTGGACGGGCCTTGTGGTCACGATCTCGGCCGCACTGCTGTGGCTGGGGGGCCCGCTCACCGATGCCGCCGCCGCGGCATGGAAGCACTACGACGCCTGCGCCATGCGGCCGATCTGCGTCTACGACCAGCCCGCGATCCTGGACTACAAGGACGTCTACCAGTACGTCACGACCGCAGTCCTCGCCATCCCCTTCCTCGTCGCCGCCTGGGCCGGTGCCACGCTGATCAGCAGGGAACTGGAGACGGGCACCGCACAGCTGATCTGGGCGCAGTCGGTCTCCCCGACCCGCTGGCTGGCCACGAGGCTCGCCGTCCCGGCCGCCCTGACCGCCACCGGAACCAGCCTGCTGGTCGCACTGCACCACCTCGCGTGGTCCGCCGGCCACGGCCGCGTCGACACCGCCAAGACCTGGTTCGACCTGCCGACCTTCTACGCGGGCGGTCCTCTCACCGTCGCCCTGGCCCTCGTGGGTCTGGCCTCCGGCGCCATGGCCGGCCTGGCCTGGCGACGCTCCCTGCCCGCCCTGATCACTGCCGTCCTCACCACAGCCGGTGTGTGCGGCCTCGTACAGCTGGCCCTGCCGCACCTGTGGCCGAGTGTGACCCGGGTCAGCAGCCTGAAGCTCGACGGCCCGGCAGGCTCGGGAATGACCGTGGACGAGGGTGTCCTCACCTCCAACGGGACCCGAGTGCCCAACCCCTTCTGCGGCAGCATCGACTGGAGGCCGTGTCACGCCACGTACGACAAGCTCGATGCCGTCAGCTACTACCGCGACTACCACCCCCTCGCCCATTACTGGCCCCTCCAGCTCACCGGGTCCGCTCTCGCCCTGACCATCGCCGCCCTGCTGACCTTCGCCACGTTCCACCTGCTGGGCCGCAGCACGGGCAAGACCCCGTCACGCGGCAAGTCCCGTACCTGATCCGAACCCGTACCTCACCCGCGGCCCCGCCGGGGCCGCGGGAACGAGGGCCTCACTTCGGCGACGGCTCGCGCGGGAACGATCCCACCGCGCCTCGGAACACGCCGCGCGCTTGTGCACGCCGCGCCCGGCGCCGACGCCGCGCACCACAACCGGCGCGCCGCCACCTGACGACCGCGCGCCGTCACCGCGGACCCCGCAGCTACAGACCCGTGGCCCCCTGAGGTCCACCGCGAAACCGCGAACCGCGAACCGCGAACCGCGGAACCACGAAACCCGCGTGCCGCGCACCGCGTGCCGTGGCCACGGGCCGAGCGACCCATGCCCACCGCCGGCCGCTCCGCGTCACGCCACGAGTCCCCGTCACACCACGAGTCGGCCCCCTCAACGATCGATCAAGCCCTCACCAAGGATTGATGTCCGATGCTCCGAGCTGCCCGAAAACAAGCCTCGCGGGCCTGCCCCGCAGACAAGTCGGTGCGCCGCGAACGGCGGTGGGACTTGCCGATCCTGGTGGTGTGCGCGGTATCGGCCCTCACGGTCGGACTCCTCTCCGCCGCCGACACCTCGCAGCACGCGTGGGGCCTGTTCGCCGCGGCGGGATACGTAGGCGCCGCCCTGGCCGCGGCGAGGTCGGCCACGCCGTGGGCCCGCACCCCCGCTGTCGTCGCCGTCACCGGGGCGGTCGTCCTGCCCCTGCTGTACCTGACAGCGATCGGCAAGGCGCAGATGGAGGTCGGCGTGGTGGAACGGGCGACCGACCTGCTGTTCTCCTCCGGAACCCCGTACAACGCGGCACCTCACGCCGTGCGTGACTTCAACCCCTACCTTCCCGGCATGGCGCTCTTCGGAGTACCGCACATGCTGTTCGGTGACACCCCGTTCACCAGCGCCCGCGTGTGGTTCCTCGTGGGCTTCCTCGCGGCTCTGGCCGCCGCCGTACGTGTCGTGACCAGGCCTCGGACCAGCGACACAGGACCGGCGGACGGCACCGCACGCCGCTCCACCGCAGGAACGGGCGCCCTGTGGCTGACCGCCTGCCCCGTCATCGCGCTGCCCCTGACCATCGGCGGTGTCGACCCGCCCGTCGTCGCGCTGATCTGTCTGGCCCTGGCCTTCACCCACCGGGACGCTGCCGTTCACGCGGGCCTGGCCATCGGGGCAGCCGCGGCGCTGAAGTGGACCGCTTGGCCGGCGCTCCCCGTGATCGTCGCCGTGTTCGCGGCCACCGCCGGGAAACGCGCCGCACTCAAATGCGCGGCAGTGGCCGTCGCCATCGCCGTGCTCGCCATCGGGCCCGTGGCGCTGGTGGACAGCGGAGCCTTCTACCAGAACGTCGTCCTCTACCCGTTCGGACTCGGCCCGACCGCCTCTTCTGCCCAAAGCCCTCTGCTCGGGCACCTGATCGTCTCACTGGTTCCCGACGGCAAGGCCGTCACCATGGCACTCATCGCGTTGAGCGCCGTAGGCACGGGGATATCGCTGGTGGTCCGTCCGCCACGCACCACCACTGCGGCCGCCGACCGACTGGCTCTGGGCCTCACCCTGGCGATCCTGCTCTCCCCGGCCACCCGCGTCGGCTACGCCATCTACCCCGTCGTCCTGGTCACTTGGCCCCGCTTCACCGCCCGCCTCTCCACCAGCCTGCCCACCTCCCACCCTCGCGCAAGCGAACCGCCGTGCTACCAACGCACCCTGGAAAGCCGCCTGTGCAGCGGATCCCGCGGTGACGGGGACGGGCGCGTTCCCAGCGGGAGGTGTACGTCCTGTCAGCGCGCACGGGATCGGGGCGGACGCGTGACGGGCCCGACCCGATGCGGGGCAAGCGGACCTTCTCCAGCAGAGGTTCGAACTGCGGCACGCGAGCGCCCCAGACCATGATGATCCTGTCGCCTGCACCTCGGTGACCACGATGCCGGCGTGCCAGTCGGGCCGCTGGTTCCAGGCCGGAGACCCGCCGACCTTGTCCTGCAGCGCGCATGCCAGCAGGGCGTACTCCATACCGAAGCGCTCTTCGAGTTCCTCGATGCGCGGTTGCAGGGTTTGCCGAAGGTCCTGCGGCACAGTTCGGGTCCTCCACGACAGGGGTAGGCGACACCGTGCACGGGTTGGGCATGAACTCCTCTTCGTACTCGCCCTCCCGCGGAGCGGGGATGGCGAAGTGCCTCCGTCGCGCCGGGTGCAGGCCGCCGCTGACCATTGCTGCCGTCGCTGGGAGCCGGACATCGCACGACGTCTGCCGAGGCAGGCTCCGGATGCCGGCAGCGCACCCATCAACTACCGGGAAAAGGGGCAGTCGTGAAGGTTCTCGTAGCAGGGGCGACAGGCTACCTCGGGAGGCACATCCTCCCGTGCCTCAAGGAACGCGGCCATGTGATCCGCGCGCTGGTGCGCAACCCCGACGGGCTGGGCCCGCTCCGCGACGCGGTGGACGAGGTGGTCACCGCAGACGCAACGGACGTCGATGCCCTGGCCGGCTGCTGTGACGGGGTCGACGTGGTCGTCAGCACCATCGGGCTCGTGGGCAAGCCGGCCAAGCTCACGTGCTGGGACGTCGACTACGGGGCCAACCTCAACCTGCTGCGAGCGGCGCAGCGGGCGCGTGTCGACAAGTTCGTGTACGTCTCCGTGGTCCACGCGCCGGGGCTGGAGAACCTGGCACTCGTCCAGGCGAAGCGTGCCTTCGAGAAGGAACTCCAAGTCTCAGGGATGAGATACACGATCCTGTATCCGAACGGCTATTTCTCGGACATGGAAGACTATCTCCGAATGGCGCGCAAAGGCCGGGCTTTCGTCTTCGGCAAGGGTGACTTCCGCATCAACCCCATCGCGGGCGAGGATGTCGCGACCATCCTCGCCGACGCCGTCACCGCCGACGACCACGGCATCGAATGCGGCGGCCCAGACATTCTCACTCACGAAGAGATCGCACGAGCAGCCTTCCAGGTCCTGGGCAGGGCCGCCCGCATCACCCACCTTCCGCTAGGGACGCTCAAGATCGGCTTGATCCTGCTGCGCCGACTGACCCCCCTGCGTATCCACGGCGTGATTGAGTTTCCCCTGACCGTCCTTACCCACGACGTCATCGCTCCTCCGGTTGGCCGACGTCTTCTCGCAGACCACTTCCGCAGCAAAGCCGAAGCGCAGTCGTGAAGTGCCCATCGGGCGTTGACGAAGGCGCAGGCAGCCCGCTCGCGAACGCCGCCGACGATGGGTGGGGCGTGCTCGCCCCATGGTGCGGCATGCCACGCAATGAGGCATCGATCCGGCGCGCAGAGCGCGCGCCGCCGAAATGATGGGGCGCTCTCGACGGGGCGGCTGCGATACTGCCGGGCGACAGCGCCTCCCGCTGTTCGCCAACCACATGCCTTGGGGGTATGCATGGGCACATTCCGGCGCACCAACCTGTTCTACGGAGTCGACCACGAGCAGGTCTACACCGCGCTGGAGGAGTTCTGGCGCAGCGAGGAGCACACCCTCAAGCTGGAGGACGTCAACGACGTCAACCGCGACTCCTACGCGCTGCGTGAGCGGCGCGGCGACTGGACAGTACTGGAATGGACCCGGGGCTGGGAGTGGGACCTTCGTCGACGCGCCCAGCTCTACGTCTCGCGCGCCTACGACTGCCCCGGGCTGCTGGTCTTCATCTATGACGACGACTTCTGGGGCTGCGAGCTGTTCCACCATGGCACGGTGATCGACCAGTTCCAGCAGGAGATCGACAACATCGGCTCGTTCTTCGACGATCTTCCGTGTCAGGGGCGCCCCGATCTCCTGCTGGCCCAATTTCCGGCTCTGGGCCTGGACATCGAGCATGCACGCGCCTATCTGACCCACTACAGCATCTACGACCCCGCGTACGAGGACGTCGACTGGGAGAGTGAGCACGACCCTCGCAACAGCCCCGCCCGCCCGGGCGATGGGTACGGCCGCCTCGAAGGAGGCGTCTACTGGGACTTCCAGAACTTCCTCGGCGTCGAGCACGATGCCCCGCTCTGGCGGAGATTCACCACCTTGCCACAGGCACCCACGAGAACGGACAACTGATCCGATCTGGGATGCGGTCGTGTGGCTCCTGCGACAGGTGACGCGACGCGATACGGGTAGGAGAGCCGTCCGGCCGGGGCACCGGGGCGCCCGGACACCGAGGCGCCCGGACACCGAGGCGCAGGGCTGATCCGACTGCACCATCGAGCGCACCACGGACGACTGAACCGGTGCCCGGGGTGCAGGGTGCTGTCAGTGGACACTGCGACCGTGGTGAGCATGACGCCCACCGTGAAAGCCGCACCCGACACCCTGGTCGCGACGCTGCGCATGCCCGTGTGGAACATCCTTACCAAGCGGGCCGACGACATCCGCCGCGCCCTGCCGCCGCGCCCCGAGACGACCGCGGAACGCCTTGCGTGGCTGCGCTCGTTGAACCCCGAGCAAGCGCGCCGCGCTGCTCTCCTCGATCGCCTGGACGCCCTGCGCGAGCACGTCACCGGACGCCCCGCCCTCGGCTGCGCCCTCGACGACCCGATGCCCGAAGCGGCCCTGCAGGAAGCCGAGGGGTACAATCCGCGACTCACCGCGCTCATCGCCGTCTACCGAGCCGCTCGTCAGCGCAAGGCCCTGGCACGCGCTGCGGCCGTGCACGAGCCGAAGCGATCTTAGTGGCCATGCCCCGGCGGGAGGGTGCCCGGAGGGCAGGCCATCAAGATCCTTCGGCCGGTTCGGCGTGTCGAGTCCCGGTCCGATCGGCCATGGGCGCGGCCGGCGCGTTCGAGGGACGGACGGACCCTACCGTCCGGCTTCGGCCCCGAGTTCCGCCAGGCGGGTCAGGGCGGGCAGGGCCCCGGCGATCGCCTGTCGTTCGGCGGGCGTCAACTGGGCGATCAGCGGGATCAGATGACGGCCCCGGTCCTCGTGCCGGACCTGGCCGATCCTTCGGCCGCTGTCGGTGATCTGGATGAGGACGGCGCGTCCGTCCGCCGGGTCGGGGCGGCGTTCCACGAGACCGTCGCGCTCGAGCCGGGTGACCAGCTGGGTGAGCCCCGGCTGGCTGATCTGCTCGGTTCTGGCCAGTTCGGTCAGCCGCTTCGGGCCGCTGCAGGCCAGTGTGTCCAGCACGGACAGTGTCGTGAAAGACAGCTTCTGCACCGCGGGGAGCCGGATGTAGTAGCGGTTGAAGTTCTCGATCGCCCTGGTGAGGTCACCGACGTCCAAGTCGGTGTCGTGGTCGGCGCGCTGAGTAGAAGTCACCCTGGAAATGTATCGCAGACTTATATAAGCTCCTGATCGATTGCGTGCCGGTGCCTCGTCCAGGCGCTCGGTCCGCATTGCACCTCGGCGCAACGGCGCGTCATCGGATTTGTAGAGCGCTAGGTGAGGAACACACCAATGACTGTGCGAATCGGCATCAACGGCTTCGGGCGCATCGGTCGCAACGTCTTCCGCGCGGCGGCCCCGCGGAGTTCGGAACTGGAGATCGTCGCCGTCAACGACCTGGGCGACGTGCCCACGATGGCCCATCTGCTCGCTTACGACTCGATCCTCGGGCGCTTCCCCGAGGAGATCACCGCCGAGCCGGGCGCGATCCGCGTCGGCGACCGGACGATCAAGGTCCTCGCCGAGCGCGACCCCGGCGCCCTGCCCTGGGGTGACCTGGGAGTGGACATCGTGATCGAGTCCACCGGCATCTTCACCGACGCCGCCAGGGCGCGCTCACACGTCGAAGGCGGGGCGAAGAAGGTCATCATCGCCGCTCCGGCCAGCGGCGAGGACATCACCCTGGTGATGGGCGTCAACGACGGTGCCTACGATCCCGAGCGCCACACCATCATCTCCAATGCCTCCTGCACCACCAACTGTCTCGCTGTCCTGGCCAAGGTGCTGCACGACGCCGTCGGCATCGACTCCGGCATGATGACCACGGTCCACGCCTACACGCAGGACCAGAACCTCCAGGACGCCCCGCACAAGGACCTGCGCCGGGCCCGGGCCGCGGCCCTGAACATCGTGCCCACCTCCAGCGGCGCGGCCAAGGCCATCGGCCTCGCCCTGCCAGAACTCGCGGGCCGGCTGGACGCCTTCGCCCTGCGGGTGCCCGTTCCCACCGGCTCCGTCACCGACCTCACGGTCACCACCCGCCGCGGCACCACGGTGGACGAGGTGAAGGAGGCGTACGCGGCGGCGGCCTCGGGACCGTACAAGGGCCTGCTGTCCTACATGGACGCACCGTTGGTCAGCACCGACATCGTGGGTGACCCGGCCTCCTGTGTCTTCGACGCCGGGCTCACCCGGGTGTCCGGCCCGCAGGTCAAGGTCGTCGGCTGGTACGACAACGAGTGGGGCTACTCGAACCGCCTCATCGACCTGGCACTGCTCATCGGGTCGTCTCTGTAGCCTCTCGCCGACCCGGCGTCTGCACCACCCGCACGTCAGCAACGGTCGTCCGCCGAAGCGGCGGTCGCCGCTTTGGCGGCCGCCGCTTCGGCGCGCCCGCGAACCGGCGCGCAGCACTCCCGGCACCACCGAGTCCGTCGGCGTGCCCGGATGCCCGACGAATCCCTGCACGACGCCCCGAGGACGGACCACATGAACGAACTCCCGACGTTACCGTTCGACAACCCTTCCATACTCGGCATCGCACCCCAGATGCGGGCACTGCAGCAGGAGGGGCCGATCACCAGGGTGCGGACCGCCGGTGAGGACGCCTGGCTGGTCACCCGCTACGACGAGGTGAAGGCGTTACTCTCCGACCGTCGACTCGGGCTCAGCGATCCCAAGCCGGAGCGGGCGGCCAAGAACACGGCCAGGATCACCATGATGGCGCTGATGGCCGGGGACGACTACGGCACCGAGGCCACCGAGCATCCGCTGATGCGCGAGCTGCTCGTGCCCCGGTTCTCCACGCGCCGGATGCGTCTGATGAAAACCCGGATCGAGCACCATGTGGACGAGCTGCTCGGCCAGTTGGCCGCCGGCACAGCGCCGGTCGACCTGCACCGCGCGCTGTCGTTTCCGCTGCCGACCATGGTGGTCTGCGATCTGCTCGGCGTGCCGTTGGCCGACCGGGAGCGCATCGGCCAGTGGGCCCGCGGCACCTTCGACCAGCGCGACAGCCGGCACTCGGTGAACACCTTCCAACAGGTCGTCGACTACCTGACGGAACTGGTCGTGCGCAAGCGGACCGAGCCGGGCGACGACATCCTTTCCGAGTTGATCGCCGAGAAGGACGGCACTCTGTCCACCGAGTACATCGCCCGACTCGGTTGCGCGGTACTGCTGTTCGGCTACGAGACCACCATCGTGCGCATCGACATGGGCATCCTGCTGATGCTGCGCAACCCGGCTCAGCGTGCCCTGCTGGCCGAGAAACCCGAACTCGCGCCGGCCGCGGTCGAGGAGATCCTGCGCCTGGCCGTCGGCGGCAAGGGATCCAACGCGCTGATACCCCGCTACGCGCACGGTGACATCACCGTCGGCGAGACGGTGGTCCGCACCGGGGACGCGGTGATGCTGGCCATCGGCGCGGCCAACATCGACGACCGGGCGTTCCCCGACAGCGACGTCCTCGACCTGACCCGGGACAAGCCCAGGTCGCACATGGCGTTCGGGCACGGCACCCGGCACTGCATCGGCCGCGTGCTGGCCCGGATCGAGCTGACCGCGGTGTTCGAGCGGCTGTTCCGCAGACTGCCCGACCTGCGGCTCGCCGTACCCGAGGAGTCGCTGTGCTGGCAGGAGCACCGGATCACCGGCGGATTCGATGAACTCCCCGTCACCTTCTGAGAAACCGAAGCCGTCGGCCCGCCCGAATGCTTGACGCTCCTTCCCCCACGCACAGACGCCACGAGGACAAGGAAGCATGACGGACACTTTCAGCGACTACGTCGACTGCACGCCCCTTCTCGACGACCGCGAGGCCCTCGACCGGTTCTACGACGAGCACGGCTACCTCTATCTGCGCGGCGCCCTGGACCGTGAACTCGTGCGGGCCGCCGCCGAGCAGATGCTCGAAGGCCTGATCGCACTCGGCCACGCCGCCCCCGGCACCACCCTCGACACCCTCACCATCGAGTCCTTCGAAGCGGTGGACGAGGTGGCCATGCACGAGTACGTCAAGTACGACGACCTGTGGAACCACCCCTCGGCCCTCAAGGTCTGGGAGAAGGTCTTCGGCGAACCCGTCTTCGTGTTCAGGTCGACGACGATCCGCTACTACCCCTCCGCCGCGGGCTCCGCGGAGCCGAGCTTCCTGACGCCGCTGCACCAGGACGGCTTCTACATCGGCCCGAACAAGGACTTCCGCACCGCCTGGATACCGCTGCTCCCGACGACCCGCGGCACAGGCGGCGTCGCCGTCGCCGACGGCAGCCACAAGAGGGGTCCGCGCGAGCACGTCGTCACCGAGAACTTCCGCCGCTTCGGGCACGCCGTGCGCGGTGTCCCGGTGGAGAAGCTCGGCGCGGACGAGCAGTTGCTGTTCTCGCCCATGGAACCGGGCGACGTGATCATCTTCCACGCCTTCATGTGCCACAAGTCCATCCCGAACGTCTCGGTGGACCCGGCCGGGATGCGCATGTCGATGGACACGCGCATTCAGCCCGCCTCCTCGCACCGCGGGTTCAACGCCCTGACCCCCTGGACGGAGTCCGCCAAGGACGCCTCCAAGGGAATCATGTCGAAGATCACCGGAACCCCCACCACCACCGAGTGACCTCGTCACCTCGCATCCACCTCAACCGTCCCCCACGAACGCCTGGGTAGGCAGCGCATGACGCAACGCGAGGGCATCCCCCCTCTGAAGGGGCCCGGCGCGACACCAGAGCCCTCGGCCGTCACGAAACCGGCCGCCACGGGGCTGAGTGGCATCGCCCTAGTGGTGGTGCTCACCGGATACGCCCTGTCCATCGTGGACGCCTCCATCGTCAATGTGGCGCTGACCTCGATCAGTGACGACCTCCACGGCGGCCCCGCCGCACTGGAGTTGGTGGTGTCCGGTTACGGCCTCACCTACGCCCTCGGCCTGGTGCTGGGCGGACGGCTGGGCGACGCCTTCGGCAGACGGCGCCTGTACGCCTACGGGCTCGCGGCGTTCACCGTCACCTCGGCGCTGTGCGGACTCGCCCCGACCATCGAGTTCCTCGTCACGGCCAGGCTGCTGCAAGGTGCCGCCGCCGCCATGCTCGTGCCCCAGGTGCTGGCGACGATCCAGGCGGTCACGGAGGGCCGGGCGCGCGCCCGTGCGATCGGCATGTACGGCGCGACCGCGGCCCTCGGCATGGTCGTCGGGCAGATCCTGGGCGGGCTGCTGGTCTCGTTGGACGTCGCCGGGATCGGCTGGCGGTCGGTCTTCGCGATCAATGTGCCGATCGGAGCGGCCGCGCTGCTGGCCGTCCGGCGTGTCCCCGCGACCAGGGCCGGTGCGAAGCCGGGCTTCGACCCGGTGGGCACCGTGCTGTTCGGTGTCAGCATGGTCTGTGTCCTGGCCGTGGTCGTGGCGGGTCCCGACCTGGGCTGGCCGCTGTGGCTGTGGTCGCTGCTCGCGGTCGCCGCGGTGGGGGCGCTGGCGCTGGTGCGAGCCGAACGCCGACTGGAGGCACGGGGCGGCTCCCCGCTGCTGTCGCCGTCGGTGCTTTCCCGGCCGGGGATGCGCAGAGGGCTGGCGGCGGTGGTGCCGTTCTCGGCGGGCTTCGGCGCCTTCCTGTTCGTCTACGCGCTGATCGCACAGGGGCACTTCGGCTTCGACGGGCTCACCTCCGGCGCGGTGCTGGCGCCGTTCGCCGTGGCGTTCTTCGTGGTGGCCCAGTTCACCCCGAGGATCGCGGCGGCACTGGGCGGCCGGATCGTCACCCTGGGCGCCCTCGTCCAGGGCATGGGCCTGCTGCTCCTGGCGCTGGTCGTCCGGCTGGGCTGGCCGCACCCCTCCCTGGTGCTCGTGCTCGTCGGGATCGCCTGCTTCGGCGTAGGCGCGGCGCTGATCGGCCCGACCCTGTTCCGAATGATCCTCGCCGACGTACCCCCCGCGCAGGCCGGCATGGGCAGCGGTGTGCTGGTGACCAGCCAGCAGATGGCGACCGCGCTGGGGGCGACCGTCGGTGGAACCCTCTATCTGTCCCTGGCCGGTTGGCTGTCGACGGCGCCGGCGGCCGTACTCGTTCTCGCCCTGTTGGGGTGTTTCTCGGTGACCGTTCTCGTGATCAGCCTGAAGCTCCCCGACCCCAGCTGACACCCGTGCCCCCTCGAACGGTGCGGTGCGATCCAGACCTTCTCGTCGGCGACGGCGCGCCGTCCTTCGGCGCACCCGCGCGCAGAAGCGGAGACAGCCAAGTGCACTTACAGACAAGGACAGCCGTGGTGACCGGCGCGGCGAGCGGCATCGGCCTCGCCCTCAGCGCCCGCCTCGCACGGGCCGGCGGCGGCGTGGTCATGGCGGACGTCGAAGGCGACGCACTGCACCGCAGGGCCGCCGAACTCACCGCACAGGGTGCTCAGGTCACGGCTGTGACCGCCGACCTGACCGACCCGGACGCCGTCGAACGGCTCGCGGACACGGCGTTCGACCTGCTCGGCGACGTCGACGTAGTGTGCAACAACGCAGGCGTCCTCGGCCCCGTGGGGCACCCCCTGTGGGAGGTGCCGCTGGAGCGGATGCGGCAGGTGTTCGAGGTGAACCACTGGGCGCACGTCCTGGTGGCCCGTGCCTTCGTCCCCCGGCTGCTGGAGCGAGGCCGGCCCGCCCATCTGATCCACACCGCCTCGATGTCCGCCTTCGCCGTCGGCGCCGGCAGCGCCGCCTATGCCGCCTCCAAGCACGCCGACCTGGCGGTCGCCCGCAGTCTGCGCGCCGACTTGCAGGGCACCGGGGTCCGGGTGTCGGTGCTGTGCCCCGGCCGCGTCGACACCCCCATGGTCCAAGGCCTGACGGCCCCGCGCGGCGCGGGCGGCGACACCACGGTGAGCGCCGAGGACGTCGCCGAAGTCGTATGGGAGGCCCTCGGCTCCGACCGCTTCTACCTCTTCAGCAACTCCGACGCCCCGCTGCGGTTGCGCGATCAGTTCGATGACATATGGCGTCATGTCTCCCTTCCGCCCCCTTCCCCCGAGGAGGAACCGTGGCCCGCGCCGAGAGCGACGACCGCAGCGATGAAACACTGACCATCGACCTGGCAGCGGTGAGGGAGAAATACCGGCAGGAACGTGACAAGCGCAGCTCCGGTCGCACCTACCAGTTCGCGCGCGGTGACTTCAGCCGCTACGCGCGAGACCCCTACACCGGGCGGCAGGAGCGCGAGCCGCTCACCGACGAGGTGGACGTCGCCGTCGTCGGCGCCGGTATCGGCGGTCTGCTCACCGGCGCCCACCTGCGCAAGGAGACCGGCCTGGAGCGCATCCGGCTGATCGACGAGGCCGGTGACGTCGGCGGCACCTGGTACTGGAACCGCTTCCCCGGTGTCCGGTGCGACGTGGAGAGCTACATCTACATGCCGCTGCTCGAAGAGATCGGCACGACACCCACCGAGAAGTACGCCACCGGGCCGGAGATCTTCGCCCACCTCCAGAAGATCGCCTACAAGTACGACCTCTACCGCGACGCCCTCTTCCAGACCACCGTCACCGAGCTGCGCTGGGACGAGGCCGCCGGGAACTGGCTGGTGAGCACCGACCGCGGTGATCTGATCCGGGCCCGGTACGTGGCCATGTCGATCGGTCTGATGCACCGCCCCAAACTCCCCGCTCTGCCGGGTCTGGAGACGTTCGCCGGGCACTCCTTCCACGCCAGCCGGTGGGACTTCGGATACACCGGCGGCGACAGCACCGGCGGCCTGACCAAGCTGAGGGACAAGAGAGTCGGCGTCATCGGCACCGGCTCGACGACCGTCCAGCTGGCCCCGCACCTCGCGGACTGGGCCGAGCAGCTCGTCGTCTTCCAGCGCACCCCGGCCGCGGTCGACGTCCGCGGGAACCGGCCCACCCCGCCCGACTGGGCCGACAGCCTCGAACCGGGCTGGCAGCAGGGGCGGATGGAGAACTTCCATGCCCTGACCTCCGGGGTCCCGCAGGACGAGGACCTGGTCCAGGACCGCTGGACCCAGACCACGGCCAAGCTGGCCGCCGCCATCCTGCCCACCGGCGACACCGGGGGAGACCCGAAGGAGCGGGCGCTCGCGGCCGAGCGGGCGGACTTCCTCAAGATGGAGGAACTGCGCGCCCGCATCGACAGCGTCGTCACCGACCCGGCGACCGCCGCCGCCCTCAAGCCGTACTACCGCGTGTACTGCAAGCGGCCCTGCTTCCACGACGGCTACCTCCAGACCTTCAACCGGCCCAACGTGACCCTGGTCGACACCCAGGGACGGGGCGTGGAGCGGCTCACCCCGGTCGGGGTGGTCGCGAACGGCCGGGAGTACCCGATCGACTGCCTGGTCTTCGCCACCGGCTACGAGCACGAGTTCGCCGTCCCGTACACCGACCGCGCCGGCTACGACATCGTCGGACGGGGCGGGGTGAGGCTGTCGGAGAAGTGGGCGAACGGAGCGCACTCCCTGCACGGACTCCAGGTGAATGGCTTTCCCAACTGCTTCATCCTGTCCAAGATCCAGGCCGGCCGGCACGTCAACATCGCCTACATGCTGGGCGAGCAGACCCGGCACCTCGCGCACATCGTCAAGTCCGTCGAGGACCGCGGCCACCAGGTCGTGGAGGCCTCCGAGGCCGGCGAGAAGGAGTGGGTCGAGGAGATCCTCCGGCTCGCCGCCAACGACATCGACTTCCTCGAGAACTGCACGCCCGGCCTCTACAACAACGAGGGCGACCCGAGCGGACTGCCCCTGCTCAACTCCAGTTACGGCGGCGGCTCGGTGGAGTTCGTGAACATCCTCAGGCGCTGGCGTGAGGCGGGCGACCTCGCCGGCCTCGAACTGCGCTGACCACCCCACCCCCCCCATCCCGTCTGCGAAAGGCGGCCATGCCCATGGACGTATCGCCGATACCCGACGCCGCTCTCGGCGCCGTCGTGCACGGCGCCCATGTCAGCGGCGACATGGACACGACCCAGTCGGAGGAGATCTGGGCGGCGCTCGACGCGCACCTCGTCCTCGTCTTCCGTGGCCACGAGCCCCCCTCCTACGGGGAGTTCCTGGCCTTCGGCCGCCGCTTCGGGTACATCCCGAAGACCGGACTGACCAGCGGCGCCCACCCCGACCACAACGAGATCCTGATCGTCTCCAACCTGGTGCAGGACGGCCGCAAGATCGGCGTCGGCGACGCCGACTGGATGAGCTGGCACACCGACTACTCCTTCCGCCCCCGCGTCTCCCAGGTCGGCTTCCTGGAAGCCGTGGAAGTGCCTTCCTCCGGTGGCGGGGAGACCCTCTTCACCGACATGTACGCGCTGTACGAGTCGCTGTCGCCCGAAGAGCGCCGGCGCCTGCACTCCTACCGGGTCCGCCACGCCCTGCGCACCGGGTACGAGGAGACCATCGAGGAGGAACTCCAGGGCGAGGTGTCCCTCGGCGACAGCGCCGCACGGATCCTGCCCGAGGACGGCACCTCCACCATCCACCCCCTCATCGCCCGCAATCCGCGCACCGGCCGCCAGGCGGTGTACATCAGCACCCTGAACACCAAGCGGATCCTGGACCTCGCCCCCGACGACAGCCGCAAGCTGCTCGACGAACTGCTGTCGCACGCGGGCAACCCCGAGTACACCTACGCCCACACCTGGCAGCCCGGGGACATCGTCATGTGGGACCAGCTCGGCACCGTCCACGCCAAGCAGGCCTTCGACCCGGCCGAACGGCGCGTCATGCGCCAGGTCGTGAGCATCTTCGACGACCCGGCCGGCCCCTGGCGCGCGGAGGTCGCCGCATGAGCACCGCCCCGGCCCGCCTCAGCCACAGCAGGGTCACGATCACCCCGGCGCTGCGTGCCGCCGTCGACCGGCTCGACCACCGCACACGTCACCAGGCGGCCTACCACTTCGGCTGGATCACCGCCGGCGGCGCGCCCACCAGCGCCGACGCCGGCAAGGCCGTACGCCCGGCGCTCGCGCTGCTGTCGGCCGAGGCGGTCGGCGCACCGCCGGAGGTCGCCCTGCCCGGCGCCGTCGCCGTGGAACTCGTGCACAACTTCTCCCTGGTGCACGACGACCTGATGGACGGCGACGAGGAACGCCGCCACCGGCGCACGGTGTGGAAGCTGTGGGGTCCCTCCAGCGCCATCCTGACCGGTGACGCGATGCTGGCGCTCGCCCAGGAGGTGCTGCTGGACACCGGGCTGCCGACGGCGGCGCCCGCCGCCCGGCTGCTGGCGCGCACCACCCGGCACCTGATCCGCGGCCAGGTCCAGGACCTGGCCTTCGAACAGCGCTCACACGTCACGGTCGAGGAGTGCGTCGACATGGCCGCCGGAAAGACCGGCGCGCTGCTGTCGGCGAGCGCCGCGATCGGCGCCGTCCTCGCCGGGGCACCGGAGGCGGCCGTGGACGCGCTGGCGCTCTACGGCGACCAGGTCGGCGTGGCCTTCCAGCTCGTCGACGACGTCCTCGGCATCTGGGGCGACCCGGCCGTCACCGGCAAGTCGGCCCACTCCGACCTGCGTTCCCGCAAGAAGTCCCTGCCGGTGAGCCACGCCCTGAACCAGGACGGCCCGCTCGGCGAAGAGCTGGCCGCCTGGCTCGCAGCCCCCGGCGAACCCGACGAGGAGGAACTGCGGCGGGTGGCCGCCCTGATCGAGCGCGCCGGCGGCCGGGACTGGGCACTGTCCGAGGCGACCCGGCGGCTGGCACTGGCCGAGGACGCGCTGCGCGGTGTCGAACTGGACTCCGGCGCGCGGGACGAACTCCTCGCGCTCGGGCGGTTCGTCGTCGACCGCGAGGTCTGAGAGGGGTCCGGCCCCCTACCCGCATTCCCCCTTCCGACTCCGACTCTCCGATCAGCGCAGCACGCCCACGAGGGCACCACCGTACCCGCCACTCCTTTCGCACCCCACTCCCGAGGAATCCCCCATGCCCCAGGACATCGACTTCCACATACCCCTGCCGGGTCGGCAGAGCCCGGATCACGCACGGGCCGACGCCGAGCAGCTCGCCTGGCCGCGGTCGCTCGGGCTGATCAGGTCCGAGGCGGCGGCCGAGCGCCATCTGCGCGGCGGCTACGCCGACCTGGCCTCCCGCTTCTACCCCCATGCCACCGGCGCCGACCTGGACCTGGGCGTCGACCTGATGTCGTGGTTCTTCCTCTTCGACGACCTCTTCGACGGGCCCCGCGGCGAGAACCCGGAAGAGACCAAACAGCTCACCGACGCGGTCGCGGCGGCCCTGGACGGTCCCCTCCCCGACAGCGCGCCGCCCATCGCCCACGGCTTCGCCGACATCTGGCGGCGCAGCTGCGCGGGCATGACACCCGCATGGCGCGCGCGCAGCGCCCGGCACTGGCGCAGCTACTTCGACGGCTACGTCGACGAGGCGGAGAGCCGCTTCTGGGACACGCCGTACGACTCCGCCGCCCAGTACCTGGTTGTGCGTCGGCGGACCATCGGAGTGCAGCCGACGGTCGACCTCGCCGAGCGCGCGGGCCGCTTCGAGGTGCCGCACCGGGTCTTCGACAGCGCCGTGGTCTCCGCGATGCTCCAGATCGCCGTCGACGTCAATCTGCTGCTCAACGACATCGCCTCGCTGGAGAAGGAAGAGGCCCGCGGCGAGCAGAACAACATGGTCATGATCCTTCGCCGGGAGCACGGCTGGTCCAAGGACCGAAGCGTCGCCCACATCCAGAGCGAGGTGCGCGTCCGCCTGGAGCAGTACCTCCTGCTGGAGTCCTTCGTGCCACAGGTCGGCGACATCTACCGGCTCGACGAGGCCGAGCGCGAGGCCCTGGAGCGCTACCGCAAGGACGCCGTGCGCACCGTGATCCGCGGTTCCTACGACTGGCACCGCTCCTCGGGCCGCTACGACGCCGAGTTCGCGCTGGCCGCCGGTGCCCAGGGCTACCTGGAGGAACTCGGCAGCACCGCGCACTAGAGACAGGCCGGATCGGCTGTCAACCGACCAGCAATGACGGGAAGTTGAGAATCACATGAGCGAGCAGACCACCTTCTCGGCGGGAGCGGCGCCCGGGGCGCTCCCCGTCGTGGGACACGCCCTCCAGATGATGCGTCACCCCGTGAACTTCATGACCTCGCTGTCGGCCCACGGCGACCTGGTCGAGATCAGGATCGGCCCCACCACGGCCTACGTCCCGACCCACCCCGAACTGCTGCGGCACGTACTGACCAACGACCGCATCTTCGACAAGGGCGGCGTCTTCTACGACCGCGCCCGGGACATCGCCGGCAACGGCCTGGTCACCTGCCCGTTCGCCGACCACCGCCGCCAGCGCCGGCTGATGCAGTCGGCGTTCACTCGCGGCAGGCTCAAGCGGTACGCAGAGGCCATGCAGGCCGAGATCGAGGCCACGGCGTCGCGCTGGCAGGACGGCATGGTCGTCGACGCCTTCCAGGAGATGTACGGCATGGCCCTGCGCACGGTCGGCCGCACCCTGTACTCCACGCCCGTCAGCCCCGGCCTCGCGGCCAAGGTGGAACGTTCCTTCGACGTCGTGCTCAACGGCCTGTTCCGGCAGATGTTCCTGCCGGCCTCGATCCGCCGGCTGCCCCTGCCCTCCCAGCGCCGGTACCGGAGCAACCTGGACTTCCTGCACGCGACCACCCAGCGGCTCATCGACGACTACCGCGGCTCCGACCCCGAGCGCGACGACCTGCTCGCCGCCCTGATCGCCTCCCGCGACGACGACGGCGGCCGGCTCGGCGACAAGGAGATCCACGACCAGGTCATCACCGTCATGGCGGCCGGCACCGAAACCGTCGCCGGCACCCTCACCTGGGTCTTCTACCTCCTCTCCCAGCACCCTGAGATCGAGGCCGCGCTCTACGACGAGATCGACACCGTCCTAGACGGCCGCGCCCCGCAGTGGGACGACCTGCCGAACCTCGCCCTGGCCGACCGGATCATCTCCGAGACGCTGCGACTGCACCCTCCGGCCTGGCTGTTCACCCGCCTCACCACCTCACCGACCGAACTCGCGGGCCGGCAGCTGCCCACCGGCTCCACCGTCGTCTTCAGCCCCGCCGCGGTCTCCCAGTACGAGGACGCCTTCGACAACCCCGCGAGGTTCGACCCCGACCGCTGGCTCCCGGACCGTATCGCGCCCGCCGCCCGCCACGCCTACGTGCCGTTCGGTACCGGCGCCCGCAAGTGCATCGGCGACCTCTACGCACGTACCGAGGCCACCCTGGGGCTCGCCACCATCCTCGGCCGTTGGCGTATCACCTGCGAACCCGGCATGGACATCCGCCCCGTCCCGCTCGCCACGGTCTACCACCCGCGCAGGCTGCGCCTGAGGCTGGACGCACGCACCCCACGCCGCATGGCCTCCGCCGTCCCCGCACCGGCCGGCGGCGACGCGACGTGAACGGAGGGGCTCACGGGCCGACGTACTGAAGGCCCGCGGCCTCACCCACGCCCCGCTGGTGGCGACCGCGCCCTCCGGAAGGCAGCCCGGACAGGGAGCCACCGCCTCCCTCCCCGTCGGCTGACACCGAGCACCCACGGGCGGCCGGCGCCCCGCACACCCGCGCCGACCGCCCGAGCCCCAACTGCCCGCACGGCGAGCCCGCCTTCGTGACCGCGCCCCTTTTCCGGCTGACAGTGATCAGCCACAACGCGGCGCCGCCCCCCGGGTACGACCGGGGTCAACGCGGCACCGCCTTCCCACCGCTCAGGGGTACAGGCGGTACTTGGCGACGCGTGGCACCGGGCAATGGCACACACCACGAGACGTCGACAAGTGCCGTTGATCGAGGGCTGTTCGACACGGAAAGATAGTGGGTCGGCGGCGCGGCCGGCGTGTCGCCGAACGAGAGGGCAAGGGGCGGCAGCGGTGACAAGGGCTCGTGGCACAGCGGCGATCGTCATCGTGGGCATCGCGCTTCTCACCGCAGCGTGCGGCAGCGGTGGCGGCGGTTCGCACGCGGTGCCATCGGTGACCCCCGTGCCCTCCGCGCCCGCCACCGCGGCCGCCGCGCACCCTGTCGCGACGGACACCTACGACCTCGAGGCGTACTGCGAGAAGAGCGGCCCCGCCACCCTCTTGTCGGGCCAGCCGGCCTACCAGGCTGCTGTCAACGTGCCGCTACAGCGACGACTACGTCCGCTACTTCCGGCAGGGTCAGTACGACGTCACGGTGTACGAGGCGAAGACCGGCCGAAAGCTCGGCACCACGAAGGTGACGGGGGGCGACGACGACACGTGCCCGGCCCAGTGGTCGTTCGTGCAGAGTGAACCCAAGACGAAGACAGAGTGGCTGAGCCCGACCCTCGGGGCATTCCGGAAGGTCCTGGCCCCATGGGTGAACGCATCAAAGCCCTAGCCACGGCCCGCAGCCCGCTGAAAGCTACTGTCTCCACCCGGCCCCGAGTCGGTCCGTCTGCCTGCCTGTGCCGCGGGACGAAGAGCGTCGTACGGACGTGGCTGACTCCTGGCTCTCGCCACGCACAAGCAAGCGCCCCCGCAAGACCGGCTGCACCCTGCGATCTCGGAAGCCGTGGAGCGGATGCTCGCAGCGCGCACGACGAATATTGCAATTGCAATCGTTGCTGCGCCGCTATCGACGGATCTGCGGCTCCCTGGAGGGGCGGCTCGTGAAGGCCGGACAGTCTGCGTCAGGTCGAAGGACCCCGGTCATATGGCGGCTGGCCATGGGAATCCGCCGTGGCGTTTCGGACCGGCCCCCCGGAAGGGCTCTGCCGAGTCGCGACGGAACCCGACGCGCCACTGATCGGCTGACGCACCCGCCAATCGCCGACGCCGTTCTCTCCGTCGGAGGACGCCACAAACGGGGCCGCTCGGGTGACAACCGTCGGAGTTCTGTGCTAGGCAGACGCCCCTGAACTGCGGTTTTTTTACCATCAGTTCGCGGCGTGGGCGGGTCGGGCCGACCGCGCGCAGGGGTATCGTACGGGCTTCCCTCGACCCTTCGCGGAGGTGTGCACCCGGTGTCCCGGTCCTTTGTCCACCTGCACAATCACACCGAGTACTCGATGCTTGACGGTGCTCAGAAGCTCAAGCCGATGTTCGCCGAGGTCTCACAGCAGGGCATGCCGGCGGTGGCGATGAGTGATCACGGCAACATGTTCGGCGCGTACGAGTTCCATCAGGTGGCCAAGGGCTTCGAGAACGTGAAGCCGATCATCGGGATCGAGGCGTACGTCGCTCCCTCGTCCAGACGCAATCGCAAACAAGAATTCTGGGGACCGGGCGGGCAGCGCGCCATGGCGGACGACGGCGAGGGCTCGAAGGACGTCTCCGGCGGTGGCCGCTTCACCCATATGACGATGTGGGCGACGGGCGCGCAGGGCCTGCGCAACCTCTTCCGCCTCTCGACGGAGGCCAGCTACACGGGCCAGTTCCCGTCGGGCAAGCCCCGCATGGACATGGAACTGATCAGCGAGCACGCCGAGGGCATCGTCGCGACGACCGGTTGCCCGTCCGGCGCGATCCAGACCCGGCTTCGGCTGAACCAGTACGACGAGGCCCGCGAGGTCGCCGTGGCCTACCAGGACATCTTCGGCAGGGATAACTACTTCCTGGAGCTGATGGACCACGGGCTGTCCATCGAGCGGCAGGTCCGGGACGGTCTGCTGCGTCTGGCCAAGGAGCTGAGCATGCCGCTCCTGGCCACGAACGACGCGCACTACATCCACGAGGACCAGGCCGATGCGCACGACAATCTGCTGTGCATCGGCGTCGGCAAGAACAAGGCCGACGAGAAGCGGTTCCGCTTCCACGGCAGCGGCTACTACCTGAAGACCGCGCAGGAGATGCGCTCCCTGTTCTCCGAACTGCCGCAGGCGTGCGACAACACGCTGCTGATCGCCGAGCGGGTGGGCTCGTACGACGAGGTCTTCGACTACGTCGACGAGATGCCCCAGTTCCCCGACGTGCCGGCGGGGGAGACGCAGGAGTCCTGGCTGCGCAAGGACGTCCTCGACGGCCTCGCCATGCGCTACGGCACCCCGATCCCCGCCGAAGTGCTGGAACGCTTCGAGACCGAGATGTCGGTCATCGGCCCCATGGGGTTCTCCTCCTACTTCCTCGTGGTCGCCGACATCTGCAAGTACGCCCGCGACAACGGCGTCCCCGTCGGACCGGGCCGAGGTTCGGCCACCGGCTCGATCGTCGCCTACGCGACCCGGATCACCGAGCTGTGCCCCCTCGAACACGGCCTGCTGTTCGAAAGGTTCCTCAACCCTGAGCGGATCAACCCGCCGGATGTCGACCTCGACTTCGACGACCGCCAGCGCGACAAGATGGTGCGCTACGTCACCGAGAAGTACGGCGACGCCTACACCGCCATGGTGAACACGTTCGGCAAGATCAAAGCCAAGAACGCGATCAAGGACTCCTCCCGGATTCTCGGCTACCCCTTCTCCCACGGCGAGCGCATCACGAAGGCGCTGCCGCCGGACATCATGGGCAAGTCGATCCCGCTCGACGGCATCTTCGACCCGGCGCACCCCCGCTACGGCGAGGCCGGCGAGATCCGCCAGATGTACGAGAACGAGCCGGACGTGCAGAAGGTCATGGACACCGCCAAGGGCGTCGAGGGACTGACCCGGGGCACCGGTGTCCACGCGGCCGCGGTCATCCTGTCCAAGACCAGGCTGACGGACCGCATCCCGCTGCACATGCGGGCCTCCGACGGCGTGAAGATCACCGGCTTCGACTATCCGTCGTGCGAATCCATGGGCCTGATCAAGATGGACTTCCTGGGCCTGCGGAACCTGGGCGTCATCGACCACGCCCTGAGGAACATCCGGGAGAACCGAGGCGTCCAGCTCGCTACCGTCGACCCCATGAGTGGCGACCAGGACACCATCGTCATCCCCCTGGACGACAAGAAGACCTTCGAACTGCTGGGCCGGGGCGACACCTTCGGCGTCTTCCAGCTCGACGGCGGCGGCATGCGCGCGCTCCTCAAGCTGATGGAACCGACCCGGTTCGAGGACATCGCGGCAGCCCTGGCCCTGTACCGGCCCGGCCCGATGGCCGCCAACGCGCACACCAACTACGCGCTGCGACAGAACGGCAAACAGGAACCCGACCCCATCCACCCGGAACTGAAGGACGTCCTCGACCCCATCCTGGGCAGCACCCACCACCTGCTCATCTTCCAAGAACAGATCATGGCGATCGCCCGGACCCTCGCCGGATACACCCTCGGCGGCGCCGACATGCTGCGTCGCGCGATGGGCAAGAAGAAGCCCGAGGTCCTGGCCGCCGAGTGGCAGAACTTCCACTCCGGTATGAAGGGAAACGGCTACTCGGAAGAAGCCACCAAGGCGATCTGGGACGTCATGCTCCCCTTCTCCGGGTACGCCTTCAACAAGTCCCACACCGCCGGGTACGGGCTCGTCTCCTACTGGACCGCGTACCTGAAGGCCAACTACCCCGCCGAGTACATGGCCGCCCTGCTCACCTCCGTCGGCGACGACAAGGACAAGGCCGGCGTCTACCTGGCCGACGCCCGCAAACTCGGTGTCACCGTCCTCCCACCGGACGTGAACGAATCCCTGGCCGAGTTCGCGGCCGTCGGCGACGACGTACGCTTCGGCCTGCTCTCGGTACGCAACGTCGGCGAGAACGTCATCGAGTCCATCAGGGTCGCCCGGAAGGCCAGGGGGAAGTTCACCTCGTTCCAGGACTTCCTCGACAAGGTCGACCTGCCCGCACTGAACAAGCGGGCCATCGACTCGCTCATCAAGGCCGGCGCGTTCGACTCGCTCGGGCACACCCGCAAGGGACTGGCCTCCGTGCACGAAATGGCGGTCGACGCGGTCGTACCGCTGAAGAAGGCCGCCGCGTACGGGCAAGACGACCTGTTCGCGGGCCTCGGCGGCGCCGACAGCGGCGACGACTCCGGGTTCGGCGTCGACATGAAGATCGGGGAGGAGGAATGGCCGCGCAGGCAACTCCTCTCCACCGAGCGCGAGATGCTCGGCATGTACGTCTCCGCGCATCCACTGGACGGCACGGAGAACATCCTCTCCGCCCACCGCGACACCACGATCGTCGACCTGCTGTCCTCCGGCCGCACCGAGGGCGTCGTGCGCCTTTCGGGCCTGATCACCGGCGTCCAACTGAAGATGACCAAGCAGGGCAACAGCTGGGCGATCGTCGACCTTGCCGATCGGGACGGCACGATCGAAGTCCTCTTCTTCCCCGCCACGTACCAGCTCGTCTCAGGAGCCCTGGTCGAAGACAGCGTGGTGTCCGTCCAGGGCCGTATCAACGACCGAGACGGCTCCCTCAGCATCTTCGGACAGGAGCTGCAGGTCCTCGACGTCACGTCGGCAGAGCGTCCCGGCGCGGCACCGGTCGGTCTCGCATTGCCGTACCACCGCATCAACGAGCCGGCGGTCACGGAACTCCGGCGGATCGTGAAGGCCCACCCCGGCGAGAACCCGGTCCACCTCTCCGTTCGCGGAGTACAGAAGACGGTCGTGTACCGACTGCAGGCCACCGTGAACGCGACGTCCATCGCCTCCGAGATCAAGGGTTCGTTCGGCCCCGACGCATGGCAGGGTGTCGCATGAACGACCAGAACCCCGAGTACGAGGAAATCCACCTCCGGGTCGACACCCCGCCGCCCTGCTCACGGTGCGAGGGACCAACCCTCGCGGCCGCGCGCTTCCGGCACTCGTGGACGAACAGTGCGGGGCTGAGAATCGACGGCTTGCGTGAGAGCATGCTGTGCCCGGTCTGTGACCGCGGTGGGCGGGACGTCGCAGCCCTGGTGCAGATCCTCATGGCTCGCGATCAAACCGACGCCATCACCTGTGAGTTCTTCGGAGGGCTGGTCGCCACGTGGGTCGAGTCCTTGCGCCAGGAATCCGTCGATCTCGCCCTTCTCGCGAACGAACATGAACGGTGGCACCGCGGCGAGCTCTGACGCACCGGCATCATCGACGCAACCGCTCACCTGGCCAACGTACTCAGTCCGCGAGCCAGTTGAGTACGAGTACTCATGCCCCGCCTTCTCTCGCACGCCCATGATCGATCTTCGAAGCGGGCTCGAAGAGGGGACGGCAAGAGAAGATGACATCCGTACGAGCTGGAGGGGATCGGAGACGCACCCAGTGGCGCCCGTTGCTGGGAACCCGTGTGGCCAGGGCGTCGCTGGTCGGAGCCGGATTCGGAATCGCTGCGGTTGTGCTGGTCGCCGCGCTGTCGGCCTGGCCCTTGGACGACATCCTCCCGTGCGGTCAGCAAGAGTGGGGCTGCCTCGGGTTGGCACTACTGCTGCTCAAAGTGGCAGCGGTGGTCGGCTTCCTGACGAGCGGGCTTCTGCTGCGCCTGGCGGGTGTCCGGCCGGCCTGGCGGGTTGCCGTGCTCACCATCCTGCTCTTCTGGTTCGGAACCGAGCTGAGCGACCGGGCGCTCTACGGGAACCTCCCGACAGCCGTCCTCCCGCTGGCCTCGGCCGCCCTGTTCGCACTGGCCGCTGCCCTGACCGCGCCCCGTCCCGCCTTCTGGTGGCCCCGGATCGTGCTGCTCATTGCCCTTGCTCTGATGTGGCCGCTTTCGGGACTCGTAGGCGACCACCACGCGGAAGCGAGCGAGCGCAGTGAACTCGTGGATGCCGGCGTTCCCCTGCTTGCGCCCGACCTCACCGGTTACCGCCTCGACCATCCATGGGCCACTCGCCACGGTCATGAGCTCGCCTACCGCCTGTGGCCCGAGCGGGCGGGCGTCGACGCCGACGACCCGAACGGCTGGGCCGTCCATGTGACCGTGGCACCGGTGGAGTCCGGCTTCCACCCACCGGTCTGCGAGGCGCAAGCCGACAGCGGCCCCTTGTATCACATGCCGTGCGAGCCAGTGGCCCCGAACACCTGGCGCACCGTCAGGAAGTACGCAGTCTTCTACTTCGTGCGCCGGAATGACGCCGTGACCGTGCTCGCATCGTACGGAACGCACATCACTGACCGCGAACTACGCACCCTGGCGTCCACGGTGGCCGTAAGAGACCCGGACTTCTTCCTCCAATCCGCCCTGGATCCCAGTACGCGGGAAGGCGCTGGTGTCGGCCCGCGTGCCGGCCCTGACATTTCTGAGCGCATTCGTGGAAGCCTTTGAGGCCGTCTTCAAAAAAGTTCCACAAGGACGAATTCCAGACTGGAACGGAGACTTTCGAGCCGCAGCGTTCGCCGCGACGTCCGCGTTCCCCCACGTCAGGCTCTCACCTGACTCGGCCGGGAGATCCGCACTGTGGCCGGCGCGAGATCGTCGACTGCCGATGCGTACTACATCAGTTGTGTGTCAGCGCGTTGACATAGCCTCGCCGAAACACCGCGCGCCAGGAAGAACGCGCAACGCACCGTCTTCCTCCCGGTGCGCGTCTTCAACGGGAGGGACACCATTGTGAGCACTCTCAAGCGCCGGCTCGCGACCACCGCCGCTGCCGTGTGCCTGACTGCGGGACTCGGCGTCACCACCGCGGGCTCCGCTCACGCCGCCCCGGCGAACTGCGGCCCGATCAACGTCGGCAAACCCGGGAACGTCGGGGCCGGGGACTGGTTAGTCGGCCAGGTCCAGCAGGTCTACAACACCTGTGACGGCACCGCCCGCGCACACTTCCAGTGGGACGACCGACACAGGAACGCGTTCCCCGGCGACGAAATCCACGTGAATCTCTACACGGCGAAGGGCGAATCCGTGGCCTCGGTCGTCCGACTCACTGGCGACGGCCCGACCGCGGACACGCCCTGGGCGGACGTCCGCAGCAAGGGCCTGGGCACCTATCAGGCATCCGCCGAATCCGTGTGCGCGATCGGCTACGGCTCGTGGTACGACTACGCCGACGGCACGAACTGGGGAGACGGGATGCGCGGCACCTGCATCTGACCGGGCACTGCCTGCGAACGCTGCTGGGACGTCGGCGAACGAACCCCTAGCCGTTGACCAGCAGGATCTTGCCGATGTGCCGGCCGGTGTCCATGAGCCGATGCGCCTCGGCGGCCTCGGCCATGGGCAGGGTGCGGTCGATGACCGGCTGAACGGCCTTGTTCTCGATCAGCGGCCAGACCTCGTTCTGCACCTCGGCCACGATGGCGGCCTTCTGCGCCGTGGGCCGGGAGCGCAGGGTGGTGCCATGTACGGAGGCGCGTTTGAACACCAGCTCGGCGAGGTTGAGTTGGGCTTCCAGGCCGTCTTGAAGGCCGATGACGATCAAGCGTCCGTCGGCGGCCAGGGACCGGACGTTGCGTTCAAGATACTGGCCGCCGATGACGTCGAGGATCACGTCGTAGGGGCCGTGCTCGGTGAAGTCCTGCGTGCGGTAGTCGATCGCGAGGTCGGCGCCGAGCTCCCGGGCTCGGGCGGCCTTCTCGGCCCCGCCCACGGTGGTCACGACACGGGCGCCCAGCGCCTTGGCGATCTGGATGGCCATGGTGCCGACGCCTCCGGCCCCGCCATGCATGAGAAAGGTCTCGCCCGCTTTCAGTCTGCCGGTCATGACGATGTTGGACCACACCGTGGTGACCGCTTCGGGCAGCGCTGCGGCCTCGACCAGGCCGATTCCCTTGGGAATCGTGAGCAACTGCCCTGCGGGGACGGCGACTTTCTGCGTGTACCCGCCGCCTGCCAGCAGGGCGCAGACCTCGTCGCCCACCTGCCGGCCGGTCACGCCCTCGCCGAGGGCGCTGATACGGCCCGAGACCTCCAGCCCCGGGTACGGCGACGCCCCCGGCGGCACGGGGTAGAGGCCCATCCGTTGTGCGACGTCGGCCCGGTTCAGTGCGCTCGCCACCACGTCGACGACGACTTCGCCCGGTGCGGGCCTCGGATCCTCGACCTCGATCCATTCCAGGACCTCGGGACCACCGGGTTCCTTGATCGATATCGCCTTCATGGTGCTCCGTTCACACGGCAGGGGTTGGGGGGTCACAGGGCTGGGGCGAGGGGCCGGGACGCGCCCTCGGAGCTGGATCACCAGGAAGCCCGATGTGTACACTGCGCACACTAGGAGACGGGAGTATGCAGTGTCAACATCGAGCGTCGGCCGCTACCACCACGGCGATCTGCGGGCCGAGTGTCTGCGTGCGGCTCTGGACCTGCTGGAGGAGAGCGACGAGGCCGCCCTTTCCCTGCGCGCCGTCGCCCGTCGGGCCGGCGTGTCGCCCAACGCGCCGTACCGGCACTACCCGGACAAGGAGGCCCTGCTCGCCGCCCTCGCCGAGCACGGCTTCCACGAACTGCGCAGGACGCTCCTGCAGGTGCAGGAGGCGGCGGCCGCAGACGAGGAGACCGTGGCGCTGGCCCAGGCGTACGTGCACTACGCCCTTGATCACCCAGCCCTGTTCCGGCTCATGTTCAGCCGGCCGTGCGATCCCGCCCACCCGGAGGTGAAGGCGGCCGGCGATGCGGCCTACGCCGTCATCTCGGCGCGAGCCGGCAAGGACGAGCCTCGGGAGTTGCAGGAAGCACGTCTGGCCGGCTGGTGGTCGCTGGTCCACGGCCTCGCATCACTGGCCCTCTACGGAAAGCTGCCCCGGGGCGGTGACGCCGCGGAGATCGACGAGCTGGTACGAGGCGCGGTCACCGCGATGTGCCGCCCGTAGCCCGGCGCCGTGGGCTTCACCGGGTTCCGCGGTTCCCTCACCCCTGGGAGCCCACCGCGCAGCGCCCGCCGCGAGCCGAGCGGCAGCGCGAGCGCGACGGCGGCCTGTTACCCCTTGCAGGCGCCGACGAGGTCTCCCGGCACCGACCGTAGACCTCTCCCGCCAGGCTGACTCCATCGGCCTGGGGCTCATGACAAGTTCGCTCCTGGCTCCGTTATTGGGTGAAGTACAGGGCCGGGTGCCGCGGATCGGCCGAGCAGACGTAGATCCCGGCGTCGGCGACATCGTCCACACGGAAGCCGGTCGCCTCCCGGACGAGTGTGCACTCCTCCGTCCCCCAGACCACATGCTTTCCCGTCACGGTGTCCAGGTACGTGTGCGGGTCCTCCGATTTTCCTCCCGCCAGGGGTACTCGGTGACCCGTTCTGGATGTACGGTGCACGGCCGGGGGACCTCGTCCCACTCCGCGTCTCAGTGCTCCCAGGGATCAGGCTGCACCCCCGGCCCGTGCACGACTTCGTCGGAGCGCCGCCAGAGGACCCTGCACCGCTTGCCCTGGAACTGCGGTTCCGGCAGGCCGTGCACCTCGGGGCACCAGAGGATCTGCACCAGATCGGTACCCTCGGGGAAGGCGATCTCGGGAACGTCAATGGCGCCCCGCGGCGAGGGCGCAGCCCGACGACCGTGCGGGCCAGTTGGGTGAGCCCGGGCATGGCGGCCAGGAGTCGGGCCAGGTCGCCGTCGCCCTCTTCGGAACTCTGCGCGCTACCAGTCACCGGGGCACTTTTGCACGCGCCCTACGCCGACACCAACTGCGGCTCCGCTCCACTCGAACGGAGATCACATCAGCTATGCCGCCGTCACCCCAGTTGCGGCCGTTCGGTGTACCCGCGCCCACGCGGAGGCGCTGTGCTGAAGCAGGCCCGCTGGCAGCGTGGCAGGTGTATGTGGCGATGCCGTCGTCTAGGCCGCCGGTGCCGCGCACCACCGCGTGTCCGGGGGCTCGCGCTCGACCCAGCCGCCCGGAGGGGAGCCGAGTACGGCGGGATGTGGGAGTTCGCAGGGCGACGGTCACCGAAACAAGAAGTTCCGGTGACCGTCGGTCGCACAGCGGGTGGGCACACCGGGCGTTGCCTTCACGGAAGGGCGGGAACCAGCCCTGTGAATCGGATCATTCCGGTGAGTAGCCGCGTACGTAGTTTTGCCGTACCGCAGCGACGCCTGAACGGCGAGGCTGTTTACAGAGCGCGTTCCAGACGGTCCGCCATCAGCTTGACGAATCGTGCCGGGTCCTTCGGCTGGCCGCCTTCCGCGAGTTCTGCCAGGCCGTGCAGGAGTTCGACGCTTTCGCCGAGGTCCGTGCTGTCCTCGCGTTCCGTATAAGCCTGGTTGAGAGCCTTTACCAGCTGGTGACGCGGGTTCAGCTCGAGGATTCGCTTGGTGGCCGGTACTTCTTGGCCCATGGCGCGGTACATGTTCTCCAGGGCCGGCGTCAGGTCGTCGGCGTCGGAGACCATGCAGGCAGGGGAGACGGTCAGGCGGGAGGACAGGCGCACCTCCTTGACCTCCTCCTGCAACTGTTTGGTCATCCAGTCGAGGAGCCCGGAGTACTCCTCGCTCTGCTTCTGCTGTTCGTCGTCGGCGGTGGCGGCGTCGTTGGGGTCGAGGTCGATCTGGCCCTTGGCGACGGACCGCAGCTTCTTGCCCTGATACTCGCCGACGGTGTCGGCCCATACCTCGTCGACCGGATCGGTGAGCAGCAGCACCTCGATGCCGCGATCCCGGAACGCCTCCATGTGCGGGGAGCCCTCGATGCTGTGCCGGGACTCGCCGGTCAGGTAGTAGACAGTCTCCTGTCCGTCCTTCATCCGTTCCAGGTACTGCTTGAGCGTTGTCTGCTCGGTTTCGTGGTGTGTGCTCGCGAAGGAGGCGACGGCGAGGAGGGCGTCACGGTTCTCGGCGTCAGTGACCAGTCCTTCCTTCAGAACCGTGCCGAACTCCCGCCAGAGCGTGGCGTAGCGGTCGGGGTCCTTGGTCATCATGTCCTTGACCGTGGACAGCACCTTCTTCGTCAGGCGTCGGCGCATCATCTCGATGTGGCGGTCCTGCTGGAGGATCTCGCGGGAGACGTTGAGCGAGAGGTCTGCCGCGTCGACGACGCCCTTGACGAAGCGCAGGTACGGCGGAAGCAGCGCTTCGCAGTCCTCCATGATGAGGACCCGCTTGACGTAGAGCTGCAGGCCCCGCTTGTAGTCACGGGTGAACAGGTCGAAGGGAGCGTGAGCGGGCAGGAACAGCAGGGCCTGGTACTCGAAGGTGCCCTCCGCCTGGAGCCGGATCGTCTCCATCGGGTCACGCCAGTCGTGGCCGACGTGCTTGTACAGCTCGTGGTACTCCTCCTCGGACACCTCGTCGCGGGACCGCGCCCACAGCGCCTTCATGGAGTTCAGCGTCTCGAGTACGGGTGTCTCGTCGGCCTTGCCGCCCTCGGCGGGCGTGGCTTGGGGGGCCATGCGGATGGGCCAGGTGATGAAGTCCGAGTACCGCTTGATGATTTCCCGGACCTTGATGGGGGAGGTGTAGTCGTAAAGCTGGTTGTCGGGGTCGGCCGGCTTGAGGTGGAGCGTGACCGAGGTGCCCTGCGGTGCGTCAGAAACCGTCTCCAGCGAATACGTGCCTTCACCGCGTGACGTCCACCGGGTGCCCTCACTCTCACCGGCGCGCCGGGTCAGCAGGGTCATCTCGTCCGCCACCATGAAGCCGGAGTAGAAGCCGACGCCGAACTGGCCGATGAGTCCCTCCTCGGCCTCGTCCTTGGCTTCGCGCAGCTCCTGGAGGAACTGTGCGGTGCCGGAGTGGGCGATCGTGCCGATGAGTTGTCCGACCTCGTCGTAGGACATGCCGATGCCGTTGTCCCGCACGGTCAGGCTGCGGGCGTCCTTGTCGACGTCGATCTCGATGTGCAGATCGGACACGTCGGCGTCGAGGGAGTCGTGCCGCAGCTTCTCCAGGCGCAGCTTGTCCAGTGCGTCGGAGGCGTTGGAGACGAGCTCGCGCAGGAAGACATCCTTGTTCGAGTAGACGGAGTGGATCATCAGCTGGAGCAGCTGACGGGCCTCGACCTGGAACTCGAAGGTCTCGATGGGCATGGTCGGGTATACCTCGCAGATCATGTCATTGGGAATCTTGCTCAGGCACGGAAAGAACGTAGACGTGAAGGTCCAGGTCGCCGCGGATGGGGCGCATGGGTCGTGTTCGGGGGCTGCCTGCGGCAGCTGTGCCCGCAGCCACGCAGGGTGACCCATGCGGTGCCCGGTCGGTTCTGGCCCGCCGAACATCGCCTATCGGGCACCTTGCTGTCGTGGCCGCGGAAGTCATTCGGGATGCATTGCGGTCGGCGCGGACATCGTGAGCGTGTCGAGTCGTGCAGCGAGGTCGGGGTGGGCCGCCAGGTGGGGGCGGGTGGCGTTCAGTGGAGTGAGGAGGGCGGCGGCGTCGTCCCGGGCGAGGGCCTCGTCGAGCTGGCTCAGTGGTTGGCGGGCGGTGGGGGGAAGGTCGGTGAGGGCGGTGATCTGGCCGGCGATGCGGCGTAGGCCGGCGGCGTTGCGGCGGGCCCAGATGACGGTGGCGCGGTCGGCGGCGCGCCGTTCTCGCGTGGCCTGGACGCGTTGCTCGCCGGTGGTTCCGGCGGGGCCGGGCCGACCACGCAGGTAGCGGCGTTCGGCGGCCTGGCGGCTCGCGACGCCGAGCGGGTGGGCGAGGTCGGCCCAGCTGGCTCCCGCGTGGCGGGCGGTTTCGATCAGGCCGGTCTCCCAGCCCGCAAGCTGCTCGCGGACCTGGCGCAGCAGCAGCAAGGAGGCCAGGGCCTGTTCCGGGACGACATCGGGTGCGTCGAGGGTCTGCTGCTGGGCCGTTCTCAGGGCCTGGTCTATGGCCTCGAGGGCTGCCGCGGCTGCGAGGAAGGACGCCGGGCTCTGATCGGTGGCGAGCTCCGTGGTGACGGAAGAAGCCGGCTGATCCGCTGTCGTCATGAGCACCTCCTTCGATGTCATCGCCTGGATGACTCAGTGATTGTCATCCATTGGATGACATGTTACAACGTCTACGTGAGCGCATTGGCAGCCACTGCCTGACTCTGCTGGAGGTGTTCTTCCGATGTTGATGCGCACTGACCCCTTCCGTGAACTCGACCGCCGGGCTCAGCAGCTGACGGCTCCGGGCACCTGGTCGCGGCCGACCGCGATGGCCATGGACGCCTATCGCGAGGGCGACGAGTACGTGGTGGCCTTCGACCTTCCCGGCGTGAGCCCGGAGGCGATCGACATCGACGTCGAACGCAACATGCTGACCGTCAAGGCCGAGCGCCGGCCCGTGACGAAGTCCGACAGCGTGCAGATGGAACTGTCCGAGCGGCCGCTGGGCGTCTTCTCCCGCCAGATCGTGCTGGCCGACACGCTGGACACCGAGCACATCACCGCCGACTACGACGCCGGGGTGCTCACCCTGCGCATTCCGATCGCCGAGCGCGCCAAGCCCCGCAAGATCGCCATCAGCGGAGCATCCGAGCGCAAGGAGATCTCCGGCTGAGTCCGGCGACACGCACCGGTCAGCGGCGGAGGACGGCACCTGAGCTTCCCCCACCCGTCCTCCGCCCCACGGAGCGGACAACAAAGCAGAGGGCGGCCGACGTGACCTCGCGACACGAAGAGGGACCACGGTGAGCGCAGACGCCCGGCCTGCAGGGGGCAGGGCGGGCGACGCGTCTGCTCGTCCTCCCCGGCGCGGACTTGGTGGGCAGGGCCCATGACCTGCTCACAGAGATCCTGTGCCAGCTCTCCAAGGGTCACCACCTGCGCTTCGGCCACCCTCCGGCGCTTGACCACCACGACTTCGGCCATCGAAAGGCACCTACAATGATCACCGACCAGCGTGCACCCCTCCAGCACACGCCTGTGACGACGTACGAGCAGCTGCTGGAGAAGGTCCGCTACGAAGGCGCCTTCCCCACCCGGAACCGGGCCGAGGAAGCCGTCCGCCTGGTCCTCGCAGGCCTCGGCCGTCAACTGACGGGCGACGAACGCGTCGAACTCGCCACCCGCCTTCCCTTCGAAGCCGCACGCATCCTCACCGCACAGGTCCCCGACCTCCAACCGCTCACCGGCTGGGCCTTCGTCAAAGACCTCGCCGCCCGCACCGGCGGCACCCTGGCCACCACCCGCTGGGACACCGGCTCCGTGCTGTGTGCCGTCGCCACTCTGGCCGGCTCCGACCTCCTCACCCGCGTCCTGCACCAACTTCCCTCCGGGTGGGCGTTGTTGTTCGGCCGAGCCGAACTCACCCCAGCCGCATGAGTGGGCCGGGTCTTTCCGGCGCGACAACACGACGTCGACCGTGATGTGCGCACGTTGTCGGTGCGGCTCTGTGGAAGGGTGCCGGAGATCTGTCGGTGGCGAGCGTGATCTGTCGGCGGTATGTCGGTGAAGGTTGCGACCTTGGGCGGGTTGGTGCTGCTCCCTATGAGCACGCTCGCCCAGATTGCAAGGAGCCTGTCATCGTGTCTTCCCCATCCCCGAGCCGACCGTGGGACGTTCACCGGCTGCCGTCCGCCGAGGGCAGGATCTTCCTGGTCACCGGTGGTAACGCCGGGATCGGCTACTTCGCCGCGGAGCAACTCGCAGCCACCGGCGCTGTCGTCGTACTCGGCAGCCGGGACCGCGCGAAGGCCGAAGCCGCCATGGCCACGATTCGTTCACGCGTCCCCGGCGCGCAGGTGCGCCACCTTCAACTGGACCTCGCCGACCTGTCGTCTCTGAAGACAGCCGTCGACACGCTGGACCTCGATCGTCTCGACGCGGTGGTCTACAACGCGGGGGTCGCGCTGGACGACCCGCCGCGTCGAGAGACCGTGGACGGCCACGAGTTGATGATCGGCACCAACCACCTCGGTCACTTCGCGCTGACCCAGTGGTTGGCCCCTCTGCTGTCCGCGGCGCCGGCGGGGCGCATCGTGACGGTGGGAAGCTTCGCGGCGCGGTCCGAGCGGCTGGACCTCGGCGATCTGCAGTCGACCCAGGACTACCGACCCAAGCGCACCTACGGCCGTTCGAAGCTGGCGCAGATGTGCTTCGCCTTCGAACTCGATCGTCGCCTGCGTGCCGTCGGCAGCACGGTGCTCAGTGTGGCGGCGCACCCCGGCGGTGCGCTGGACTCCCTCACCCCGTCCCGCCCGCCGGTGGTCGTGACCACCCGCGGCGAGCGGCTACGCGCCCTGCCCTCCGCGCTCTTGGTGCAGGGCAAGGACGCCGGTGCATGGCCCGTCGTCCGTGCCGTCCTCGACTCGGAGGTGCAGGGAGGGCAGCTGTGGGGGCCGAGGGTCTTCGGCCTGCGTGGCATACCTAGGCGTGAGCCCGTCCCCCCTCATATGGCCGACCCGGCCGCCGCCGCTCACTTGTGGACCGTCAGCGGTGAGTTGACTGGCACCGATCCGCACCTCGGCTTTCGGTAGGCGCGGAGCCCGAACCGTCCTCCGCCACGATTGAGGAGGCCGCCGGCTGCCCTGGAACGCCGGACCAAAGGCCGCAGCGCTCCCCAGCCCCGGGTGTGCCGCGAGTGTGGTCCAACCCGCCGCCGCGCACCGGGCGGTGGGAGGCCATCCGGCCTGCTCGCCTTGTCGATGACCGTGAGGCCGTAAACGAGATCGCCTCCCGAGCGCAAGCCGGCGGGTTCCGGACCAACCGAACTGCCCGCCGTGCTCGCGCTCAACCCCTCACACTTACCCGGCGTATCCGTCAAGAAAGGCAAATAACCCCCGCACTGGAACGGCGGTACAGCTGGGCAATGACTTGGCCAAGCTTTCCCGCGCCAAGCCCCCGGATGTTGTTAGGTAAGCCTTCCCTGGCTTAACGTCTGGGAGCTTCCTGTGCACGTCAGACCGGAGAGTCCCCATGTCCAGCGCCAACATCGCCCTGCTCGGCGCCATCGCAGGCTTCACCATCTACCTCGGCCTCCCGCTCGGCCGCCTCCGTAACCCCACCCCGCGCCTTCGCGCCGGACTCAACGCTGTGGCCATCGGCATCCTGGTCTTCCTCATATGGGACGTTCTCACCCACGCCTGGGAGCCGACCGACGAGGCGCTGAGCAAGCATGACTGGGCGACCGTCGCCTCAGGCTCTGCCACGTTGGCCGCCGGCCTGACCCTCGGGCTGGCCGGACTCGTCCATTACGACGGCTGGATCGCCCGTCGCCGTGCCGCCGGATCGCGGCACGTCGGCCCCGGTGCTGCCGCAAGCGCCGAACTCGCGCCGAAGAGCCGTAGTCAGGCCGGGTCGCTGGCACTGATGATCGCCACCGGCATCGGCCTGCACAACTTTGCCGAGGGCCTGGCCATCGGCAACTCCGCAGCCCAGGGCGAGCTGTCCCTCGCCCTCCTGCTGATCATCGGCTTTGGCCTGCACAACGCCACCGAGGGATTCGGCATCGTCGCCCCGCTGGCCGCCGAAGGCGAACGCCCGTCCTGGTCCACGTTGCTCCTGCTCGGCCTCATCGGCGGCGGACCCACCTTCCTCGGCACCCTCGTCGGCCAGCACCTGGTCAACGACACCTTGTCGATCGCATTCCTCGGCCTTGCCGCCGGATCCATTCTCTACGTCGTCATCGAACTGCTGGCTGTCGCTCGCAAGGCCGGACTCAAGACGCTCACCACCTGGTGCATCCTCCTTGGTCTGCTGCTCGGCTTCGCCACCGATGCCGTCGTCACGGCCGCCGGCGCCTGACACTTCGGCAGTCGTCCCCCCACCGCGGCAGACGTTGGCAAGTCGGTGCCGAGCCGGAGCAGCACCTTTGCCCCCTCGGAGGGGCGAGCACCGGCACCGGGTCACAGCCCAACCGCTGAGCCCACGAACTGAGACCGGAAACGGACGACTCCATCGATAGGAACCACGAGCGATGGAGCACGTTCGCGCGTGCTGGGCGGAGTCGCTCGCGGGTCCGCTGCCGCCGCCCCACTCGACGCCGCTCGCGGGCGGCCGGTACGGGACGGCGCCTGCACAACCAGGGCTGCCCTCATCCGCGGAGGGTGGCGCGCAGGCGGAGTCCTGCGGTTGTGAGGCCTTCGAAGGTGGAGACCTGGTAACTGGGTCCGGCCGGCTCGCTCAAGTGATAACGGCGGGCGGTCTGTGCGGTGAGGAGCGTCAGCATCGTCATGGCCAGAGCGGCTCCCTCGCAGCCATGAGGGCCGGTACCGAAGGAGAGGAAGGCCCCGGGTTCCTCCGGCGAACTCGAATCATCGAGCCAGCGTTCGGGCTGGAAGCGGTCTGGATCGGTGTGTTCCCGCGCGTCGCGGTGGGCGGTGTAGGGGCAGACGAGAACGGTGGAGCCGGCGTCGATGGTGTAGCCGGCCAGCTGAGTCTGTCGCGGGGCGCACCGGGTCAGGAGCCAGCTCGGGGGGTACAGCCGGAGCACCTCGCGCACCAATGCCTGGGTGTATTGCAGGCTGCCGAGGTGCGTGCTGGTCGTCGTGGCCGGATCGGCAGGCAGCAAGGCGGATTCGGCCGCGACGCGGTCCGCTGCCCGCGGGTGCCGCGCCAGGTGGAGCAGAATCCATCCGGCTGCCCGGGAAGGTGTCTCGAAGGTGGCGACGGTGATTCCCGGGAGAGTGTCGAGTACAGCCTCTTCCGGCAGTAGGCCGTAGCGGGAGGAGGGGCGGAGCATCTGCCCCAGCATGTCGTCGCCGAGCCGGCCCGTTGAACGGCGCCGGCGCACGATGGGCCGCAAAGCGTCGGTGAAGGCGACTTGCTGCCGTGTGCGGAATCGCCGTGCCGGTGTGGGGATCCAGCGCGGCCATACCCAGCGCGAGGGGCGTACGAGGATCTCCCGGGCCAGGAAGAGCTGTGCGGCAAAGGGCAGCAGGGTGGGAGCGTCTTCGGAGAAGAGGTAGCTCATGCCGATCTCTGCCAGGACGTGCCGGACCAGGGGGAGGATTTCGACGTCCTGATCCGGGGGCCACTGGTCAGCGAATCGAGCGGTTTGGGGCGCCACCTCACCGATGCGGGCTGCGACCGCCTGCGAGCGAAGGCCGCGCATGCGGGCGGCGTGAGCACGCGCGCGCTCCTCAGGGGTCGGTTCTCCGCTGGACCGCTTCAACGGCGGGAAGAGGGGAGAAGGCGCCTTGGGGAAATCCTGAGAGCGGCGCAGGACTGCTTCACACGGCCCGGCCGCAGCGGCTACGTACACCCCCGGTTCCAGCTGCCAGACGTCCCCGCACTCCGCAGCGCCGCGGCGCGCCAGTGCGAGCCGGTCGCGGCTCCAAGCCGTGAAACTGCAACCGGGCAACCGCGGTGGCTCATTCATTCGGCCCATGAGATCGTCCCGGGCTCTCGTACCTGTCCAGGCCTGTCTCGTCGGCACCGTGGCTGGGCGTCGGCGGACGCCCGGGGGCGCCCGCCGGCAATGCGGTCAGACTCAGCGGTCGCCGGCGTATGCATCCCATTCGTGTTCGCCGTACGCACCGTAGTGGCGGGTGAAGAAGAGCCTGCCGAGTAGCTTGGCAATCATGGTGCACTCCTCTCACCTGTCTTCAGCACCAATGCCACAGATGCCATATTGCCACATATATTCCGTACGTGATACGGGGACCGCTTGCGGTGTAGTGGGGGCCACGCATGAAAATGGTCTCGGAATGTGACCAGCTTGTGGCGGTGAGTAGTCGAAGTTGAGTGGAATGACGAGCCCGATGCGGCGCACATGACCGTGCGGGTCAACGAGACGGCACGGCCGCCGCCTCGTTGACCGGATCGGGGTGGTGGGTGCGCGAGCGCTACGGCCGTCTGGGAGCCGTCTCCGTGCGCCCTGTCCGAGGTGTTCGCGCAGGGCGTGCGGGGCTGTTGCGCTACGAGGCGTCTACCAAGCCACTGGCAACTCGAGTGGGAACCTCCTGATGGTCTTCGTGTCCCACCGCACGTCCTCCGGCGCCACCGCGAGCCTCAGACGGGGGAATCTCTCCACCAGCCTGCCGATGGCCACTTCGAGCTCTGCCATGGCCAAAGGCATCGCGATGCATCGGTGTCCGCCCCAGCCGAAGGTCATGTGCGGGGCGCTGGGACGGTCGAGGTCGATGACGTTCGGGTCCGGGTAGCGCTCCGGGTCGCGGTTGGCGGTCAGGTACGACACGTGAACGAAGTCGCCCGCCCGAATCCGCGCGCCGTCAAGTTCCACGTCCTCAAGGGCCACCCGGGGGATACCGACACCCTTGCGGAACGGGATGCAGCGGAGCATCTCGTGCAAAACGTCGGTCAGGGTCTCGGGCCGGCTCCTGAGGTGCTGCAACAGCACGGGACGGGTCAGGAGCAGATACGTGATATTGCTGATCTGGCAGGTTGCCGTGTCCTGACCGCTGAGCGCCAACGTCAGGGTCATGACCGCCAGTTCCCTGTCGTCGAGCTGTTCGTCGCCTTCCTGCGCCGCGGCCATCGCGCTGATGAGGTCCGGGCCAGGTGACTTCCGGCGCTGTTCGACCAATTCGGCGAAGTACCGCAGCAGATCGGCCTTGGCCTTCGTGGCGGCCTCTTTGTTCCCCGCACCGACGACAAGCAGTTGGTGCACGGCATTCTCGATCCAGGGCCACTCCTCCCGTTCGATACCGAGGAGGTCCAGGACCGCATGTTGGGGGAGTTTGTCCGACAGGTGCTCGACCACGTCGGCCGGCGGTCCTTGCTTCTCCATGTCGTCCAGCAGACGGTCCGCGAGCTGGACGATCCGGTGCCGCATACCGTCGACCTGTTGCTGCGTGAAGGCCTGCGAGGCCAGGTGACGGACGCGAGTGCTGTGCGGCGGGTCCATCACGTTGATCGACTCTGGTGAGACGATGGGCTCCGGCGTCATCCGGGGGTAGTCCTGGCCGATGATGCCCGCCCTGCTGAACCGCTGGTCGGTGACCACCTGCTTGACGGCGTCGAAACCCGTGATCAGCCAGGCTTCGGCGTCGCCGTAGGGAAGCCGGATGCGCGCGGGCGAACCGCGCTGCATCAAGGACTGGAGCGTGGGATCGAAATCCAGGGCTCTGCTGTAGTCGAACGGGCAGGTGGGTGTCTCGTTGTCCGCAGTCACTAGCCGACTCCTCCGGGCATGGGTACGACGTTGGTGGTGTCCACGGCCTTCCGAACGGCTCCGGCCAGCCTGACCGCGTTGCCGACGGCCCAGTAGTGGACGAAGAACAGGCGTGGGTCGTCATCGAGGTTGTGGTGGTGCAGTTCGACGAGGTCGATGCCGCCGCGCCGCAAAGCCGTGAGGACGGGCTGGACCTCACTGGCGATCATGACGAGGTCGCCGCTGAGGGCAGCCCTTCCGCCGCCGAGCGGCTGGAAGTTGACGGAGGTGGTGGAGCCCAGGCCTGGAGGCAGCACCAGATGGCCGTCGGCGACGGTCTCGCGACGGACATAGGTGCTCTTGTAGATCACGCCATCGGTGGTGCCCTTGACGCCCATCGCGGCGTCGATGGCGGCGGTGTCCAGGTCGACGGGTGGCGAGGAAGTGGCGGGCTCGGCGGGCGGGGTGCCGGTGCGTTCGAACGCGGTGTGCAGGCCGCGAGCAACGGCGACCGGGTCGTGGCCGTGTGCGTGCACGTGTACCCACCAGACGGCCGGCTCGTGGGCGAGCAGGTGTTTGTGAATGGCGGACAGCATGATGTCGTGCTTCTGCAGGTCGTCGCAGAAGTGCTGCAGTTCGCCTTCGGTGATCACGACGTCGCCCATCAGGAGCGTGCTGCCGTCCGCGTAGCGGACGAAGGACACGTGCGTGCCCAGGGCGAGCGCGGGATCGATCAGCACGCCTCGGGAGCAGACTTTGAGGTCCCGGCGTGGAAAGGCCGTGTGGTACATGAATCGCCTCATGTCACCTGGCCGGCCGAGTGCTGCGCCCACGGCTGCCCAGTCCGCGAGCTTGGTCATCACCGGTTCGACCAGGGCGTGGCCCTCCCGCGGGGCGGACAGGGCGCTGGCCCGGGCCGGCACGGCGCTGAGAACGGGCGCGAGGGCGGCCGTGGCCAGCAGCCGGCGCCGGGAGGTCGTGAGGGGGGATCGGGAGTCCTGCTGTCGGTCGTCAGCCATGTCATATGCCTCCTGACCCGATCGAAACACCGGAATCCGTCTCGCCCGGTGATCGACGCAGCCACGTCCCGCAGGTGGACTAACACGCGAGTGAGGGCGTGGCCAAGCCGACGAGGCTCGCGACTGCCGCCTTCGGGCCGCGGCTGTACGACGGGTCCCCCGTGTGGGCACGGCGGCCGTCCCCAACCGGACCAGGGCTTTTCCGGCGTGTCCGCAGGGTGGACCTTGTTCGGCTCCCGGCAGGGAGCCAGGCAGGCAGTCACTCGATCTCGTGTACGGGCCGTACAGCGGCGGATCAGAGATGGCGCAGACGAGTGACGGCGAGGGCGGCCGTAAGCCCCACCCCCTTCCCACTCAGTGGCGCGCTCGCGCGTCCGTACCGGGTGGCGATGTACGGCTGACGGACCGAGTAAGACCGAGCAATGTACGTGCGACGTCTTCCAGTGATCCGAGCAGCGGGTTGGGGTCGTCAGCGCGTGTGACGAGCACGACTTCGCAGGGATCGATGTCGATGACGGGCACCAGGGCGATGTCCTCGCGCACAGCAGCGCGTCGATCGCCGGCAGGGAAGATCGCGACACAGTGGCCGGTGGCGATGAGTTCCAGCTTGTCCTCGTAGCTGTCGTCGATTGAGGGCGGGGGTGGTGCCGGGCGGTCGCCGACCGGCTTGGGGGTGCTCCAGACAACCGGAGTGCTGACGCAGGCCATCAGTTCCTCGTCCGACAGAGCCCGCAGGCTGACGGGTTTCTCGTTCGCCAGATGATGACTCGCCGACGTGACGAGTACCCGCGACTCCTCATGGAGCTTGGTCACCCGGAAGCCGTCCGTGGGCCAGGGCAGGGGTCTGTACGCGACGAGGGCGTCGAGCCGCCCCTCGGCGAGGGCGTGCGTGTCCCGCCAGTCAAGGTGCCGGGTGCGGACCTGGCCGTCGGGGTGCCGGCGGCGCAGTTCCTGCACACAGGCGGTGATGACCAGTCCTTCGGCGTAGCCGACGGTGATGGTACGGGGCTGGACGGCGGCTCTGGCCATGTGAGCGGCTTGCTCGGCCTCTTGGAGCAGCATCCGGGCCCTGGGAAGGAAGGCCTGACCGGCGTCGGTGAGGCTGCTGCCCTGCGGCGAACGGTCGAGAAGCCGGACACCGAGCTGAGCTTCCAGTCGCTGGATCTGGCGGCTCAGCGACGGCTGCGCCAGGTGCAGCTGGGTGGCGGCCCGGCCGAAGTTGCCGTACTCCGCCACGACCGTGAAATAGCGCACGAGCCGCAGATCAACGTCCATTCGCCCAGGGTACGTTGCGCGCCGCCATACGCCTGGGACATGACGGCATACGAAACAGGTCTTGGACAGGGTGTGCGGGTGCATATTTGGCTGGAGGGCATGACCACTTATGACGGCAAGAAGATCGTGATCACGGGCGGAAGCAGCGGTATCGGCCTGGCTGCGGCCCGGTTGTTCGCGGACGGTGGGGCGCACGTACTGATCACCGGCCGCACCAGGTCCACCCTGGACGCCGCGCTGGAGCAGTTGGGGAACAAGGCGATCGCCGTCCGTAGCGACGCCGCGTCCCTGAAGGACATCAAGGCGCTGGCCGGCACGGTCCAGGAGCGGTTCGGCGCTGTGGACGCGCTGTTCGTCAACGCCGGTGTCACTGCGTCCGCGCCGTTCGACTCGACGACGGAGGAGATGTACGACGAGCTGTTCGGCATCAACGCCAAGGGCCCGTACTTCACAGTGCAGGCGTTGGCGCCGCTGCTGCGCGAAGGAAGCGGCGTGGTCCTCACCACGTCGGTGGTGAACGTCCGGGGCATCGACGCGCTCAGTGTCTACTCGGCGAGCAAAGCAGCCCTGCGGTCGATGACGCGCACCCTGGCCCGCGAGCTACTTCCGCGCAAGGTGCGCGTCAATGCCGTGAGCCCCGGCCCGATCGACACGGGCATCCTGGACCGCTCCTCGCTGCCCGCCGACGTCGTCGAGGCGACGAAGGACACCTACCGGAGCACCAACCCGATGCAGCGGCTGGGAACGTCCGAGGAAGTGGCCGCCGCAGTGGCGTACTTGGCGTTCGATGCGACCTTCTCGACGGGAACGGAGTTCCCTGTCGACGGAGGGGCTTCGCAACTCTAGGTGCTCTGACCGCACAGGTTCGCCGGGGCGCCAGGGCGCGGTGGAGAGGGGGCGACCGCCCCAGTGGATGCCCCCTCTCGCCGCGGATGCGGGCGCGCTCGCGACGTTGAGCGGTCAGCACGCCGGGATGGCGAGGGTAGCCAGCGGTGTTTCGCAGGCAGGTTGAGCCGTGTCGTCCGGTCACGGATGCGGGGCGCGCCAGGAGTTGAGGGGGAGGGGGCCGCGGTCGATGACGGTGCGGATGCAGAAGGTGCTGCGGGCGTCACGAACCGGGCCGATGACCGAGATGGGCCATCTCGTCCTGGGCCGGGTCGTGGACCGCACCGAAGAGCTCGCCGCCCGCCCCGCGACCAGTCCTCTGACCCGGCAGGCCGAGACCGAACTGGTGGCGTCCTTCCTGACGCCACCACCGGCCAGGGGCGGCGACCTGAAGACTCTGCTCACGCGCCTGGACGAGGCCGCCGACTGCGCCCTGGAGACGGCAGGGCCCGGCCACCTGGCGTACATCCCGGGCAGCGGCCTGTACTCGGCCGCGCTCGCCGAGTTCTACAACCGTGCTGTCAACCGTTACGGCGGCCTGGCTTCGGTCGCCCCCGCCTTCGCCGCGCTGGAGGAGAGCGTGATCCGCTGGATGGCCCGCGATGTGTGCGGACTCCCGGAGGGCGGCGGCGGCCTGTTCACCAGCGGCGGCTCGATGGCCACCTTCTCAGCGACGGTCGCCGCCCGCCATGACAGGCTCGGCGAGGATCTCGCCGACGGCACCGTCTACACCACCGCCTTCGCCCACCACTCCGTCGCCAAGGCCGCCCGGCTCGCCGGCATACGCGCCGCCCACATACGCACCGTGCCACACACACGGGACCTGCGGATGGACCCCGGCGTCGCCGCGGCGATGATCCGCGCGGACCGGGATGCCGGGCTGCGGCCGTTCCTGCTGGTAGCCACCGCCGGGACCACCGACACCGGCACCATCGACCCGCTGCCGCAGCTGGCCGGTCTCGCTCGCCGCGAGGACATGTGGTTCCACGTCGACGCGGCCTACGGAGGCTTCTTCCGCCTCACCGCGCGCGGTCAGGAACGCCTCGCCGGTCTGGAGGAAGCCGACTCGATCACCCTCGACCCGCACAAGACCCTGTTCCTGCCGTTCGGCACCGGAGCCCTGGTCGTCCGTGACATCACCGCTCTGCATGCCGCGCACGACGGTACGGGTAGCTATCTCCAGGACATGGGTACGGCGGGGAGCGTTCCTGATTCTGTTCGCCTCGGCCCCGAGTTGACCCACGAGATCCGCGGTCTGCGGGCCTGGCTTCCCCTGCACCTGCATGGTGTGGACGCCTTCCGCGCGGCCCTGGACGAGAAGCTCGACCTGGCCGACCACGTCCACGACGTGCTGTCCGGCGTCGCGGAGCTGGAGGTTCCGCTACGTCCGGACCTGTCCACCGTGATCTTCCGGGTTCGTCCCTCCGACAGCAGCCGGGTCGCCGCCGAGCGGGCCGACGAGGCCAGTCGCCGTCTGCTGGAGCGAATCAACGGCCACCGCCGCATCGTGCTCTCCAGCACAGCCGTCGACGGCCGCTACACGCTGCGCATCTGCGTGGTCTCCCACCGCACCCACCTCGACCGCATCACCGAGGCGCTGGACATCATCGCTGCTGAGGTCAAGCGCCACACCGTGTAGGCGGCCCTGACATTCGCGGACCTCCTGACGCTGCTGTCGGACCCGCCCGCTGATCACGCTCGGCACCACAACGAGCACGCTGCTGCCGGCAACGGCATCAACGCACGGCTCAGCGCAACGCGGCGACGGCGACGCAGTCGGCGAGAGGAAAGCAGGCTGGCGAAGAGGCTCACGGGTGGCTGGGCCGACACGTGTGCCAGCCCAGCATCACGAGCCACATGCTGGCGTCGACTTGGGAGAGATCAAGCCGACGCCAGCACGCCCGTTGTGGTGTCCGTCATCCGGAGAGCTGTGTGTACAGGTCGGACACGCTCTCCACGAAGGAGCCGGCCGACAGCCGCGCCTCCGCCAGGGCCCGCACGCCGTGCCGGTCACTGTCGAGGGCCTCGCGGATGTCCGCCATGACGAGTGACGGGTCTCGGTCGCTGCCGACGCCGGTGAGGTTGTACCGCATGAGGGAGGCGATGTTGTCCGCCGTGATGGGGCCGGCATAGCGGTAGCCCGCGCAGAGGGTCGGTATCCCGGTCGCCATGGCCTCCATCGCACCGCGGCCGAGCGAGATGACCACGTCCATCTCGCTGAGCAAGTGGGGTATCGACTGGCACGGCACGTGGTTGATGAGGACGATCTCGCTGCCGAAGCGATCGCTGGTCTCCCAGAACCCGGGGCCTTCGCCCGCCACGTAGACGAGGACCTCTTCGCGGTCGATGCTGTCGATGATCTGGCCGAGGAGGGCCTCGCGCCCCGAGTCCAGCCGGCAGTAGAGGAGCACCCGCGGTCGCCGGTGGCGGCTCTTGCTGAGGATGGCGGGGAAGCGTTGCAGGTCCACGCCCTGGTGTACGAGGACCGCCCGGTCGTGGGGAAGGTACCTCCTTTGCAGCGACAGCGCGTTCTCCGTCATGCACAGAAAACGCTCGCAGCGCGAGACGAGGTAGTCGGACGAGCGGCGACCCGCGTGATGGACGATCCTGAACGCCGGTATGTGCTCGTCTAATCGCATCAGCATCTCGTCAGGTACATCGTCGACCAGGATCAGATCGGTCTTCTCCGAGGGGTCGATCTCCTCCGTCACGGTGACGGAGTCCATGGTCTGGAATGTCGAGGTCAGGGCGAACCTGGAGAGATCGTCGACGGTGAGCCGTACGGAGTGACCTGCTCTGCTCATCGTCCCTATCAGGTCCAACACGAAGCTTTGCTGGCCGTATGTGTGGTAGCGCCCGCGGTGACTGTACTTTCCGTCGTAGAGCGTGTTGCTGCTGGTGGCGAGCAGGTAGGTGATGTGCACGCTTCCTCATCGGGTCGGGGCGAGATGTGTGACGCGAGGACAAATGAGCGCGGTCAGATGCCTTTCGGGTACTGCTCGAAGCCGAAGCGCCGGTCGAACTCGGCCTGGCGTTCCTCGTCGAAGAAGCGCACCATCTTGACCATCGGCCCCCAGCGCTCTTCCAGGCTCATACCCTCGATGCTGAATCCGTGCTTGAGCTGGAAGATCATCGCGGTGCGGTTGCTCGGGTGATGTTCGGAGGTCACACGCTCGTATCCGAGCGCCCGCAGGTATTCGAGCAGCTTGACGTAGCAGAGGGCGGCGATGCGCTGCGCGCGGTATTCGGGCAGCATTCCGCTCGTGCCGAGATAGAAGGTGTCGGGGTCCGCCATTCGGCCCTTCAGCCACCCCATCAGCTTGCCGTCCGCGTCCTCGATCAGGATCCGTTCCTGGTGGAGCTTCTGGTATTCCCCGGCCAGTTCCTGGGACTTGGGGTGGTACGGGTAGGCGTCGCGATCGGGGAAGACGGACGCGTAGATCTGGCCGACCGCCTCCCGGAACGTCGCTTCGTCGACGCACCGGCCGACTCCGCTGCTCGCGCCCGGGAGCCGTACGGGGAAGTAGCGACGGCGGATGTCGTCGATGGTCTCGACGGAGTCTGAATTAGGCATGGAATTCACCTGAGTTGGTCCTGTCGTCGTGGTTGGGCGGCATGGGGCAGGAGATCGGGCGATCTGCACGCCCTCTGCGAGCCGTTCGAGGCGGACATGAAGAGCAAGTGCGGAGTGTGGGAAAGCTGGGTTTGTCAGCGCAGGCCGATGGGATTTACGAAGGCCTCGAGGCTGTAGTAGCCGGGATGCAGGGAGAGATGGTTGGCGGCGAAAAGGCGTTGGCGGCGTCGGTGCGATGGACGGCGCGGTTCAGCGTGACGGTCATGGTTCCCCTTCTGCCGACACCGGGCTATCGCACCGGTGCTCACCGTGACGGGTGCTTCGTACGGCCCGTAGGACGTGCCTTCGTAGGAGGGGCGTTCATGGAAAAGTGTCAGGGACCTGTAACAGCCATGGACCTGGTGCGGGCGTCGGACGTATTCCTGCACGGCGGAGGCCTCGCACGGGTCGTGACGACCACGGAACTGATCGCGGGCACCACCCGGCCTGCACTTATGGGCCATTCCCCTTGCCCATGAGCACGCGGGGACGGCCCCTGAGGGACAGGTAACTCGACCTGACCGGAGCTGCGTTGGACCGATCGGCGTGCAACCTCCCTGGAAAGGGACATGAATCGGTATGACCGTCGCCTTACCAGCCCCGGCCCAAGTCTCGACTCAAGTCCCCGCCCATGGGCGCGGCGCCCGGTTGGTGGGGCGGGCCCCCGTCGGGGTGCGGCCCTGTCTGGAGTTGCTGCGGCTGGACCGGCCGGTGGGGGCCTGGCTGCTGGTGGTGCCCGGATGGATCGCCCTGGGAGCGATCGCCGGGCCCCGGGACGGGGGCCTGCTTGCGCTGCTGCTCCCGGTGTACTCGGTGCTGTCGAGAGGGGCGGCCTGCGGGCTCAACGATGTGCTGGACGCGCGGTTCGACGCGCAGGTACCGCGCACGGCGGGGCGGCCGGTCGCCTCCGGGCGGCTGTCGGCCGGTCGGGCACTGGTGCTGTGCGTCGTCGTGGGGGCCCTCGCTCCGCTGGTGATGGGGTTCTGGAGCATGGAGGCCGTGCTGTGGGCGGCGGCCGGGGCGCCCCTCGCGGCGGTGTATCCCTCCATGAAGCGGGTCACCCACTGGCCGCATGTGTGGCTGGGGATCACCATCCACTGGACGCTGCCCTTGGTGTACGGCCTGCTCGCCGGAGGGCTCGGGCTCGGGGGCGGTGTGCTGTACGGGGCGCTGATCTGCTGGGCCGTGGGTACGGACGTGATCTACGCCTGCCAGGACCGGGAGGCCGGGGCGCGGTCGGCCGCCGTGCTGCTGGGGCGCCGTAGCCGGGTGCTGGTGGGCGTCGTGTACGCGGGGTGTGTGGTGCTCGCCGGCCCAAAGCCCGACGGGCGGGTACGGCAGGGGGAGCGCAAGGTTGCGCACGCGGCCTGGTGTGCAGTGCACAGTGTCCATGCCTCCTGCGGTGGGCGCGCGAACGGCACCGGAAACGGGGGAGATCGTCTGTGAACTTCGGTGTTCGCCTGCGCGTCCGTCTCCATCGATGGTTCGCCAGCACCCCCCTGAGCCGGCTGCGTCCGATCGGTCTGGGCGGGCCGGATCAGGGGGGTGGAGCGTCAGTCCTCCAGGCGGACCGGCATCAGGATCGAGAAGGTGCCCTGGTCGTCGGGCCGGCGGATAGCGATCGGCACGGTGGGCGTGTCGAGCTCGAGGATCAGTCGGTCCCGGGACCCGGCGGCCAGCGCGTCCAGCAGGAACTCACGGTTGACGGCGACGCGGTTCGGGTCTGCGTCACCGTCTGGGCAAAGGGTCGCCGTGCCGTCATCCTCTACCCTGAGCACGCTGAGGGCGGGCGCTCCGGCCTCTCCGGAACGGACAGGGCCGGTCTCCAGGGCCTTGCGAAAGGCCGCCACCTCGACGACGGCGCGGCGCCCTGCGGCCTGGGGGAGGAGGCGACGGTAGTCGGGGAAGTCGTGGTCGAGGCACCGGCCGGCTGCCTGCCCGTCCCCCACCTCCAGCGTCACGCGGTCACCGTCGACGGACAGCCGCACGGGTCCCTCGCTGTCCAACAGCGCCCGCATCGCGTCGGCGAGCGGGGTGGGCACGATGACCTGCACGCGGCTCCCGTCGTGCCCGGCGATCCCGGTCTGCGCGACAGCCATTCGGTACCGGTCAGTGGCCACGAGGTGGAGTCTCTCGCCCTCGATGTCGAACAGGACCCCGCCGAGCATCGGCAGTTCGGGGTCGGTACTCGCGGCGAAACGGACCGCGTCCAGCGCGGCTGCCAACTCGGGTGCGGCGCTGGGCACCCGGACGGTGGCGGTGCGGAGCGAAGTCATGGCGTTCTCCCGGTGATCGAGTTGTGCTCGGAGTGCGGAGAACTGGCTGCGGGCATCGGACAGTCCCTGTTCGAGACGGCACAGGTGCGCCTTGAGCAGTTTTCGGACCAGATCGGTGTCCGCGCCGGACCAGCTGGCCAGCACCAGCCTGATGTCCGGCAGTGGCATTCCCGCCCGACGCAAGCGGGCCAGCAGCCGGGCCTCTTCGAGCTGTTGGGGTTCGTACCACCGGTATCCGCTCACCGGATCCACCCAGGCCGGGACCAGCACACCGGCACGGTCGTAGAACCGCAGGGCGCTCACGCCCAGGCCACTGTCGCGGGCCATCTCGCCAATGCTGTGCATGTCGTTCTCCACACCCAGCACTCTGGGCCCTGCACCAGGTCGAGGGTCAACCCGGGTCCTGAGGCGAATCTCGCGACAGCGGAGGGCGGGTGCTGCGGTTCGACGGCGCTGAAGCGAGACTGTTGGCAGAGGGAGCTGTCCCACCAGGCAGCTCGACCGCCAGCCTGCAGTGCAGGTTGGGAAAAGCTACCTCCGTGCTTGCTGAGCCGGGGCCGTCGTCCGAGCGCAACCGTTCGCTCGCGGCAAAGGTCTAGAGACCCGTGAATGCTGCAGACCCACACGTCAACGCCTTCGCCGAGATCTTCGGCGAACCGCCGGCCGACTTCGCCGTGCCTGTCGACTGGGCAGCGGTCGAGACCCGGTCGGGGATGAGTCTGCCCGCTGACTACAAGGCCGTCACCGCTGCGTACGGCCCCCTCGACATCGGCGGGTGGCTCTGGCTCCACATGCCATGCGTCAACCGCGGGTGGTTCGACTACGGGGCCTGGGTGCAGCAGGCTCGGCGTGACGCCCCTGGCGTCCTTCCCTTCGGCGCCACCCGTACCGCCGACACCCTCTACTGGGACACCACAGCGTCCGACAACCCCGACCAATGGCCGGTCGTCATGCGCTGTCAGGACGACGAGAACGCGGGTCGCGACCCCTGGCGGCGCTTCGCGACCCCGCTCGTGCCGACGCTGGCCCAGTTCGTGGCCGACGGCATGCGCCCGGTGGCCGCGCGAAGTGGTATGCAAACAGAACTGGAGCGCACCCCGTGGACACCACCGCCTCGGCGACCGGAGCCGACCGCTCGGCAGCGGGCGGCGCTCACCACAGGCGGCGGGCTGGAGGCGCCGACCGTACTCGTGCCACCGCCCAAGGCGCCCGCGCTTGGTGAGCACGACTGGGACTGGTTGTACGGACGGCTGGGTACACGGCTGCCCGACGAGTACGTGCGACTGATGGAGCGGTACGGAGCCGGCTCCTGGGTCGGCTGGCTGCGCTTCAAGAGTCCACTCGGCGAGGACCCGTACGCGCTCGCACCCTGGGCCGAGTGGTACGCGGACACCTACCGGGGGAGGCGAGCCAAGTTCCCGGAAAATTATCCCCTGGCTGTCTACCCCGAGACCGGGGGATTCCTTTCCTTCGCCGACTCCGTCGACGGCGACCAACTCTGCTGGCTGACCGAAGGCGCCACGCCGGAGGAGTGGCCACTGATCGTCCTACCGCGCCATGCCGACCAGGGCCCACCGCTGGGCACCGGTCTCACCGACACCCTGCTGGAGTGGCTGCGCGGCCGGTTCGCCACCGAGGGCCTGCCCTCACTGGGACGTCGCGACGAGGACCCGCTCGACTACATCGATTTCGAGCCCTGCAACGCAGAACAGCCCGCTGATGACCACTGACTCGGCGCGTTGCCGGTGGAGTTCGAGATGACCGACTCCATCAGCCGACTCACCCTAGGCATTGGGGCTGCCTGGGTTTTGGCGCGCAGGTCGGTGCCGTCCCCCAGGCCGGCCGAGGTTCATCGTCCCGTGCTGTCGGGTGATCGCGGTGCAGGCGGCGGCCCTCTCAGGTCCGGGGTGGCCGGGCCTGAGAGAGCCGAGGTTGCGCGGTACTGGTGGTACCAGGCTTGCCGTCAGTGAGTGGTGTCGCCGGCTGCGGCGCCGGCCGCGATGACCTTGCGGTTGATCTCCCTGACCTGGTCGGGGTCGACCTTCAGGACCGCCCGGTCGTAGGTCACCAGACCGTTCAGCTCACCCTCGACGTCGCTGATCTGGGTGAAGACCGAGCCGGAAAGCGTGGTGGACGCGTTCGCGAGGAGCTGGCTCGTGTTGTCCACGTACGTCTTGGTCATCTCGGCGATGTCGGCGGGGCCGCCACCGTAGTCCTGTCCGCCCGCGACGCCGGCGATGTGCCCGGGGATCGTCAGCGAGTAGCCGCCGTGCTCTCCGTCGACGGCTGCGCGAGTGGCGTCGGGCGCGGGGTTCGCCGGGCCGTGGTAGAGGTGGTAGTCGATGACGTCACCGCGGCCGGAATCGCCCTTGGAGGCACAGCAGTTGACTCCCGAGTGCGCATCGACCAGGCGCGAGGGATCCTGCCTCTTCACCGCGTCGGCGAGCTCACCGGTGGACTGCTTGCTCTGCTCGCCCCAGCCCTCGTTCATCATGGTCCACATGATCACGGAGGGGCTGCTGATGTGCTGGTCCACGATCTCGTGGACCTCCTTGTCGAACTCCGCGTTGCTCGCGGCACTGGCGGAGCCGGTGTTGCGGCTGGGCATGTCCTGCCAGACCATCAGCCCGAGCCTGTCGGCCCAGTAGTACCAGCGGGCCGGCTCCACCTTGATGTGCTTGCGCACGGCGTTGAAGCCCAGCTGCTTGTGCAGCTGCAGGTCCGACTTCAGCGCGGCGTCCGTCGGGGCCGTGTAGATGCCGTCGGGCCAGAAGCCCTGGTCGAGAGTGGCGAGGAGGAAGGTGGGCTTGCCGTTGAGTTCGATCTTGTTCACCCCGCCGACCTTGGCGACGGATATCGATCGCATGCCGAAGTAGGAGCCCACGCTGTCGTGCGAGCGACCGTCGGCCAGGGTGACCTTCAGGTTGTAGAGGAACGGGTGGTCCGGGCTCCACAGCTTGGGGTGCGGAATGTGCAGCCGCAGGGGGACGCCCGCGGCGCCGGTGACGGAACCGACCCGCTCGTCGCCGTCGAACGCGGTGGCGGTCACGCGGGCCGAGGCGTTCGTTCCGGCCCTGGGGCGCACGGTGACCGACAGGGAGTCGTCCTTGAGGTCAGGGGTGAGGACAAGGGAGTCGACGCTCTCCTCGGGAACCGGCTCCATCCAGACCGTCTGCCAGATACCCGAGGTGGGGGTGTACCAGATGCCGCTCGGGTCGCGCGACTGCTTGCCGGTCGCCTGCTGCGAGGAGTCGGTGGTGTCCTTGACCTTCAGCAGGACGGTCTGGTCGCCCTTGCCCGTGACGGCGTCCGTGATGTCCGCCGTGAACGCCTGGTAGCCGCCGGTGTGGTGGGCCACCTGCTTGCCGTTGACGTAGACCCAGGCCTCGTAGTCCACCGCGCCGAAGTTCAGGTGGAGACGGTTGGCCGAGCCGACCCGCCAGCCGGCCGGCACCTTGAACGTACGCTGGTACAGCGACCAGTCGTGGTGCTCGGCGACGCCGGACAGCGGCGCCTCCATCGGGTACGGGACGAGGATCTTCCCGCTCAGTCTGCTCGTCGGCAGCGCGGCGTCCTGTGTAGTTCCCTGGAACTGCCAGGTTCCGTTGAGGTTGGCCCACTGCTTGCGCGTCTGCTGCGGACGCGGGTAGTCGGGCAAGGCGTTGGACGGCGAGACGTCCTTGGCCCACTTGGTGGCGAAGTACCAGGTGGAGTTGTTCTGGGCAACGCTGGAGAACACGTCCAGCGGGCCGGTGGCGGTGTTCAGGCCGCCCTGTCCGTCGTAGCTGATGCGCACCTGGGACTTCATGGCCGCCGGGGTGTCCGACGCCGCCGCGGTGAAGACCAGCTTGGAGTGATCGGCCGGGTCGGTGGTCACGGTCGGGGTCCAGCGGTGGCCACCGGCGATCACCGACAGGTGCTTCGTCACGTCCGCCGGCACGGAGTCCACCGCGGCGGGCAGCTGTACGACGGCCTTTCGGCCCGTGGAGTCCACGATGCTGTGCAGGTCGAGGGGCGCGAAGCCGGCCGGCTCGTGCAGGGCGGAGTCGGGGACGGGCTGCCGGGCGATGCCCGGGCCCGACCACTCGGTCTGGATGTAGGCGCCGCCGTTGCCCTGGTTGTAGTCGAAGGACAGCTGGTGCATTCCGGCCGTCAGCGTGATCGGCTGCGAGGTGGTCTGGACGTCCCAGTCGGTGGTCCAGTGGTTGATGACGCTCGTACCGTCGAGCGACATGCGGAAGCCGTTGTCGCCCTTGATGTAGAACGTGTACGAACCGCTGGTGGGCACGTCCAGCATGCCCGTCCAGTGCACGGCGTCGTTCAGGGTGGACCCGGCGCAGTCGCGCAGCGTAGGGAGCAGGTCCTTGACGCTGAGGGAGGACTGCACCCCGGTGCTGCCGTAGGTGGCGAAGTCCAGCGACGTGCTGTCGGAGCTGAGGTAGCAGTCGCTGCGCAGCCCCTGCGGGGTGACGGTGGAAGCGGCCTCGCTCGTCGGTTCGGCGTGGGCGAGGGAGGCCGGCGCGAGAAGTGCGCCGCCGAGCAGCAGCGGAGCCACGGCCGCCAGTCTGCGCAGGAGGGTCATGCGGTGTCTTCCGGGACTCAAGGGGGTCCTCACCTTTCATTGGGGTTGCGTTGCAGTGATGCATTCGGCACGCCCGCCGTCCGTTCACGGCGTCGGTGGCTGCCCTTCGGGTTCTGCCGGCTGTCAGGCGCGCGGGCCGTCCGGCTCGGTGCGCCAGGCCAGCAGGCCGCCGGAGAACCCGGTGCGGAGCCGCGCTGTGATGCGCAGCGCCGTGGTCGAGACGGCGGGGAAGGAGACCTGGTTGAACCGGTCCGTGGCGACGCCGTAGTCGGGGGCGCCGTCCACGGGGTGCCACTGGCCGTCCGTGGAGAGGTACTCCAGCCGCCAGGACTCGGGGATGCGACAGGCACCGTGGCCGGTGTCGTCGTACCAGTACACCGACACCGCGTTGACGCGGACGGGCTCGGCATAGCTGTACCGGACCCACTCCTCGCTCCCGGTGTGGCCCCACCATGTGAAGCGCGGAATCGTCTGGTCGTAGGAACTCGACGGCTCGGCGACGGAGTTCATGAGCAGTGCCTGAGGACTGTCGACGCCGCTGAAGGAGGCGGTGACCGCCGCCCACTCCAGTGCCCTGCCGGAGGCGGAGGCGACCGGGAAGGACGTGATGCGCAGCCGCGCGGCGGCCGCCGGGACCAGCGTGAGCTGTTCGACCGGCTCCCTGGTGTGGGCCGGGCTCTGCTGCAACGGTGCCACGACGTCCTGGTCGTCGCTCACCCAGCCGGTCAGGCGCCGGCCCTTGGCCCGCATGGACACCGGAGTGCCGGAATGGGTGAAGGGGTTGGCGGCGCGAGCGCGAGTGCGTTCCACGGTGAAGGATCGGGCAGGATTCTGTCGGTCCAGTTCCAGCGCGTAGTTCCACGGCGAGGCGGGGCGCACCTCGTACTCCGGCCAAGTGCTGCTGCCGCCGGACTGCTGCCACTCCTCGTCGATGCGCAGGGAGTAGTTGACAGGGCCGTGGTAGACCGAGACGGAATCCTCGTTGCCGCTCCAGGTGCGCACCGTCGTGCGCATCGGCAACCGCAGGACCACTTGGTCGCGGTCGTGCCACCGGCGGTCGAGCACGAGGTGGCCGCCGCTGCGCCGGACGGGCACGGGACGCCCGCCCAGCCGGACCGAGGGCTCCTCGCACCATCCTGGAACCCGCAGGTAGAGCGGGAAGTCGACGGCTCGCGGAGTGGACACCGTCAGGGTGACGGTGTCGTCGAAGGGGTAGTCCGTGCGCTCGGTGACGGAGACCGTGGTGCCGTCACCCACCTTGGCACGTACGGAGGACTCGGCGTACAGGGAGGCGCACAGACCGCCGTCGATGCTCGCGAGCCACATCTCCTCGGCGTAGTACGGCCACCCCATCCCGTAGTTGTGGGGACAGCACCGGTACTGGTGGATGCCGGGCATGTACGCCTGCATGGCGAAGGAGTTGTTGAACTGGCCGTGTGACTTGGCAACGTTGTCCAGTTGGACGCTGTTGGCCGCTGTCACGTAGTGGGTGCCCTTCTGTCGCGGGTCGAAGGCGGCGGGCAGCATGTTGAGGGCCAGGTCCTCGCAGCGGTCGGCCCACAGGGTGTCACCGGTGATACGGGTGAGTATCTGGTGGCTGTGCATGTACTCGACGATGCCGCACGTCTCGAAGCCCTGGCGGGGGTCGTGGCAGCCGGGGCGTGCGTTCTCGTCCGCGGCGAAGCCACCGCCGGGGAACTGCCCGTAGCCGCCCATGACGGTGTCGTAGACGCGGTGGGTGGCCGCGAGGAAGGAGGGGTCGCCGGCGAGGACGCCGTACTGGGCGGGCTCCCGGAAGCCTTGGGCGAGGTTGACGTTGTGCCAGGTCGGGATCGTGTGTGTGTAGTCGGCACTGTGGGTGTGCATCGTGCGGACCAGGTCCAGCAGCCAGTCGTCGCCGGTGCGGTTGTAGAGCCAGTAGGCGGTGTCGATGGTGTCTCCGACGCGGGCCGAGCCCCAGCCCCGCCCGAAGAGCGTGCCGGGCTGGGCGTGGAGGTACTTCAGCCAGTCGGTCAGAGCCGGTACGACGCGATCGTCGCCGCTGTACTCCTGCCAGGTGCGCAGCGCATCCAGGACCGGCATGTAGGGCCAGAAGTCCGGTCCGCCGTCGAGTGAGGTGCGCAGGCCGACGGGGCCGAAGAAGCCGTCGGGCTGTCGGGTGGCGAGGATGCGGTCGATCCAGGTGCGGGTGAGTTCGAGGGTACGGCTGTCCTGGGTGACGTAGCCCAGGTCGCCGAACCCCCTTAGCCAGTAGGGGAGTTCCTCCCATCCCTCCCGCTCCGGAACGGCCCACCCGCTGGTCTTGTCGTCCAGGTAGTCGGAGATCTCGGGCATGCGCCCGTTCAGACCGTCGAGCTGCAGGTCCAGTTGGGCACGCAGCCAGCCCTTCGGGGTGATGCTGCCGGGCGGCAGCCGCAGGAACGCCTCTCGCTGCAGGGGGGCGCGGTTGGCCGTGTAGTGGGGGAGGGAGCCGGCAGCCGGGGCGACCGGCCCCGGGGACGACGAGGCCTGCGCGGGCGCGGCGGTGCCGGTCAGTGCGACGGCACCGGCGGCAGTCATGGATCTGGTCAGGAACGTGCGGCGTTCCACGGGGGTGTCCCTCCTGGTCAAGGACCGCGTCCAGCGGTCGTGCGGAACAGTGCAGGGGCATGAGGCGGTTGGTACGAGGAGTCGCGGGGGGCCGTGAAGTCGCGCGGAGGTGTGGTTCTGCCGTTCGCTCGCGTCAGGCGTGGGTGGGAGCGGGACGAAGGCGCGACCGATGATCGGCCCGTGCCTGGATGGGCTGGTGTCGGTCCGTCAGCTTGGGACGAAGTTGACCTCCAGGACGGGGCTGGGGTGGGCGTCGGGGTGCGGGTCCTGCTGGACCACGTCTGCCTCCTCGAAGGGGGCTGCCGGGGGCGGGGTGCGGGGCGGCAGCCGGTGCGGCGGGTCCGGGGGCCGCGGGGTGTGGGCCCGCGGCCCGCCGGACCTGGCGGCTCGGTCAGTGCACCAGGCCCTGGGACAGGGCCTGCTCGGCGTTGTCGGACGTGAAGTGACCGTCCTTGATGATGACCTTGGGCTGGACGCCGGTGGTGCCGTAGAAGTCCTGCAGGGACTGGAAGGCGAGGGGCCCGAAGCGGGGGTTGGTCTCGATGTCGGCGACGGCCCGGCCGGCGGCGACGTTCTGGCCGATCACATCTTCGTCGAAAAAGTCTGGGCACACGGAGCTCCGGCTGAAGAGCGAAGAGGGAACCGACCGGACGGACTTGGGGGCGACCTGGCCTGACGGGTTCGTACAACGATGTAGAAGCACAGTGGATGACGGTCGTGAAAGCTGTCAAGGGATCAGACGGTCTTCGAGGAGGACGACTTGGGTGGCAGATGCGTAAGTCACGTGCGTGCGGCGGGAAATGGGTCTCTGAGACTGACGCCAGCGGGTCGGCTGGGCGCCTCGTCCGTCACAAATGCGCAGGCCATAAGGGCTTTTCGATGGTGCGAATCGTCTTGGGAGGGGTCTGAAGCGTCCTGGAAAGACGTGGGCTCCGGAGGGTGGACATGACATCACGGCTGTGCTGTCATCGTCCTGGCTCCGATTTCCATCGTTGTAGGAACAGCCTTCGAATCTGTCGTGTGGTCGATGCCGGGCCTCCGCACGTCCCCCATGGCTCCTCCGGCAGTTGTCCAGCGCGCGCGGCTTCCCTGCCCTTCACCGCTTTCCTGGGCGGCTCTCCAGGAGAACCGAATGACCCTGAGAAGCGACAAGGCCGGCCAGGCGGGCTCTGCTGGGCCTGCGCCCGTAACGAGCCGTCTCGAATCGTGCCGGGGGTGGTCCTTCCACCGGCGGCACCGCCGTGGCGCCATAGCGGCTCCCGTTGAGCGGGAGGGCTGAACTGCGAGACCCAACCGCCCCGGGAGAGCGGCGTGCGTTACGCCCGCCCGTGATGCCGATCAGGGTGGTCGCTGGGGGAGAGCCCGTAGTTGATCGCAGTACCGGGGCATGTTCGGGCCACGAGTCCCGGCGGCGGGCGACCATGCGCGCGGCCACCCTTGGTCCCGCACTTGCCCTATGGCCCCGCAGGCGGTTCCGTAGGGACACCATGCTCATTGCGGACGGCACCCCGGTGCCCACCCGCGACCTCGTCATCGCTGAGCAGTCCAAGAATCACCGGTACTCCACGAACCACCAGGCCGTCATCGACGCCGGCCGCTCTGGCAGGGGTGGAGCTATTCGCTCCCACGGGTCGTCGGAGACAAGATCGGTAGACACCAGCCGGACCCTGCCCAGAAGGCCTTTCAACCACCAGTCGACACGCCGATCTCACCTCAAGTGCTCATCGGCCCTCTTCCGGCGCTGACCGCCGGTCGGCGAGGCGATCCTGGTCGGCGGCGTTACCAGTACGAGCCTCGGTGCGGTGACCCCGTTCCAGGTAGTCCCGCACGATCAACTCGACAGCGTCCTGCGGGCTCCTGGTACCAGCCAGCAGCATGACCTCGATGGCCAGATCGCTGTCCAGGCTGATGGTGACCTTCGCCATGACACCTCCTCGGAAGGGCTCCCGCGGAGCCTATCCAAGCGGCTGGCGCTCGGCGATGGGTAGGTTGCCGGACCTGGAAGAGAAGGACGAGGCTGGGGAACCGGGCCGGTTGCGAACGGCTCATTCTGTGACGAGCTTTAGCCCGAATGAAGGCCTGGAAGATCCTCCGTGACTTCCGCCTCGAGGGGGATGGCGTTCACTACGCCATGCTCGGCATCGCCCGGCTGTACCCCTCAAGTTCGCCCGACAGGCGAGCGGTTGGATTGATCACCACTACGTCCGTACCAGTCATAGGTCATTTACGGGACAAGCCATAGCTTGATCTTTAACCTGTGCGGCGGGGTTTCGGGGTTGTTGACCTCTTCTTTTGTCCCTGTGCTGGCTGCGTCTTCTTGGGTGTGTGCACGTC